>NZ_JBHSBC010000003.1:206975-313736 GCF_042650425.1 Streptosporangium jomthongense
CGGCCGCCGCTCCGACGACCTTCTGCGTCAACAAGACCACGAAGGTCGTCCGCGCGCTCACGAGGTGCAACCCGAAGACCGAGCGGGTGCTGACCCTCCAGGAGGCCCAGCAGGGCATCGCCTCCCAGGGACCGGCCGGCCCGCGTGGCCCGCAGGGCCCCCAGGGTGAGCGGGGAGTCGCCGGCCCGCAGGGTCCCCAGGGCGAGCGGGGCGCCACCGGTCAGCGGGGCCCCCAGGGCGAGCGGGGCGCCGCAGGTCAGCAGGGGCCGCGAGGCGAGACGGGCAAGACCGGACCCCAGGGTCCCGAGGGCTCGACCGGGCCTCAGGGCCCCGAGGGTCCGGCCGGGCCGCAGGGCCCCGCCGGTCAGGGCGGCGGCCTGCCCGAGGTCTACGCCTACAAGGTCGGTCCCGTCTGGACGACCTGCACGCTGCTGGACGGCTACACGATCGCCGCCTACGACTGCAAGGTCACCAGGGCGCCGGGAAGGACCCCGAGGACCGCCGCGTCGCCGAGTTCGTCTCCCTCGGCCTCCTGATCGTCCGGCGGTAGGGGCGACCACCACCGGACATGTTCGAAGGGCCGCCGTCCGTGGGGCGGCGGCCCCTGGTGTTCACGGGACCTCGGAGCCCGTGGGCCCGGACCCGGGGGCCGGGGTCCCGCCAGGTCTCTCCCGTGCCGTGAGACCGGTCCCCTCCGGGGCGGTGACGGTTGCCCGTCCAACCGGACGTCCGTCGGCCGATCGTTAGCATGAACCAGGTGATTACCGATCAAGCAGGACGGCGAGGCCGGCTGGCCTGGCTTGACGCCATACGAGGGTTCGCGGCCCTGGCGGTGGTCTTCGAACACGTGCTGTCGCCGCTGCTGCCCGAGATCCGCTTTCCTTTCAAGGAGACCTTCGAGCCCGGGTGGTACGGGGTCATGGTGTTCTTCCTGGTGAGCGGCTACATCGTGCCGGCTTCGCTGGAGCGGCGGGGTGACCTGCGGGCCTTCTGGATCTCCCGGGCCTTCCGGCTCTACCCGATGCTGGGCGTCTGCGCGGTGGGGGTGGCGCTGCTGATCGCCGCGGGATGGGACGGCCTGCACCCCTGGTGGGGGAGCCGTCCCCTGTCGCTGACGCTGGGCCATCTGACGATGCTGCAGGACCTGCTGTACATGCCGAACACGGTCAACGTGATGTGGACGCTCTCCTACGAGATGGCCTTCTACCTGCTGCTGGGTTCGATGTACACCCTCGGGGTGAACCGGGCGAGCCGTACGGCCGCGCTCGGGTTCGCCGTGGCGGCCGTGCTGGGGGCGGGCGTGCTGCCGACCAAGCTGCTCTCGTACGGCGACGGGACGCGGATGCTGACGGTCACACTGACGGTGGTCGCGCTGGTGGTGGTCGGAACGGCCATGACGCTCATGGGGCCCCTCGCGGTGCGGCGGGCGGGCGCCGTCGCGGCCGGGGGCACCGTGCTGGTGCTGCTGGCGGTCAACCAGGAGTATCCCGGCACCTGGCAGGGGCTGCTGATCCTGGCCACGATGTTCTCCGGCACCGTGCTGTACCGGGCGGAACAGGGCGAGATCACCTGGGCGCGGGCCGGTTGGGTGCTCCTGGTTCCGGCGGCCGGGATCTGGCTGACGAGGGACACGCCCGGCCTGTGGCTGGCGCTGGTCGCGGCCTGGCTGACCTTCGCCGTGGGGATGGCGCTGCGCGACCGTGAGCTGCCCCGGGTGCTGCCCTGGCTCGGGCTGGTCAGCTACTCGGTCTATCTGCTCCATCCGCTGCTGTTGAAGGTGGTTCAGATGACCTGGCCGGAGCCACTGGCCGTACCGCTCGGGGCTCGGTTGGTCGCGCTGGTCGGCCTGGTCGGGGCGCTGCTCGGGATCAGCGCGCTGACCTGGCGTTTCGTCGAGGCGCCCGCGCAGCGGCTGGGCAGGCGCCTGGTGAGGGGCTCCTCAGCGGCCGTCCCTCCGCGTCCAGCCGAGGACGCGCTCCGTCAGGGCTGAGGGATCCGCACCGCCGTCGAAGGCCGTCGGGACGAGCGCGCGGGCCTGGGCCGCGTCCTCCATCGCCTCGTCGATCCGGTTCCGGGGCCGGTTCCTGGCCGTCGGACGGTCGAGCCGTACGGTGTCGGGGCAGTCGAGCAGCGCCCAGTGGGCCGGGGTGCTCCAGCGGGTGCCGGGGACCAGGTCCTCGGAGGAGGGGACCGGGGCAGCCTAACCTGCGGGAAACCGTGCGTAGTGGGCGATTTGTTGGTGTTTGTGGCGACCCCAGTAGGACTGGTCTGCTCGTAGACTCTGTGCATGGCCGAGACGTCATGGCATGAGCAACTGCGGGCGCACGGTTACCGGATCACCCCGCAGCGCCAGCTGGTGCTTGAGGCGGTCAAGGCCCTTGAGCACGCCACCCCGGAGGAGATCTGCGGCAAGGTGCGGGAGACCGCCCGCGGGGTCAACATCTCAACCGTCTACCGCACGCTTGAACTCCTCGAAGAGCTCGGCATGGTCACCCACAACCATCTCGGGCACGGCGCGCCGACCTACCACCTGGCCGAGGACGCCGACCACGTCCACCTGGTCTGCCACGACTGCGGGGAGCTCAACGAGATCCGCCCCGAGCTGGTCGACGACTTCGTGACCAAGCTGGACGAGGAGTTCGGCTTCGCCGTCAACGTGCACCATCTCACGGTCTTCGGCCGCTGCAGGAAGTGCCGCTGAGGCCTCGTAGGCTTGGAGCCATGCGAAGCCCTCTGCTGGACACCCCGGGCGCGGTCGCGGCCGAGGCCCCCGACGCCGGCGTTGCCGGACACTACGGCGACCCGTTCGCCGAGCAGCGCGCCCTCCTCGCCGGAGAGGCGATGGTCGACCGGAGCAACCGTGAGGTCGTCCGGATCTCCGGCCCCGACAGGCTGAGCTGGCTCAACAGCCTGAGCTCGCAGAAACTCGACGACCTCAAACCCGGTCAACCGACCCAGACGCTGTTCCTGGACGCCCAGGGCAGGGTCGAGCACCACCTCACGCTCGTCGACGACGGCGAGGCCGTGTGGGGGCACGTCGAGCCGGGCACCGGGGCCGGCCTCGTCGCCTTCCTCGACAAGATGCGCTTCATGCTCAGGGTCGAGGTGGCCGACGTCACGGCCGAATACGCCGTGGTCTCCGTCGCCGACGCCAGCCGCGTCACCCCGCCGGAGGGGACGATCGTCATCGGCGACGACCTGCTCCTGCCGCGTGACCTGCTGGCCGAGCGTCTCGGCGGCATGCGCCCGGCCGGGCTGTGGGCCTACGAGGCGCTGCGCATCGAGGAGCACAGCCCCCGGCTCGGCTTCGAGACCGACCACAAGACCATCCCCCACGAGGTCGGCTGGATCGGTACGGCCCTGCACCTGAGCAAGGGCTGCTACAAGGGTCAGGAGACCGTCGCCCGGGTCCACAACCTCGGGCACCCGCCCCGCCGTCTGGTCTTCCTGCACCTCGACGGCAGCGCCGACATCCTGCCCGGGCACGGCACTCCCGTTCTCAACGGGGGCGAGGAGGTCGGCTTCGTGGGCAGTTCGGCCCGTCACCACGAGCTCGGCCCGATCGCGCTGGCCGTGGTCAAGCGGACCGTCCCGGTCGAGGTCCCCCTTGAGGCGGGCGGGGTCGCGGCCTCCCAGGAGGTCGTCGTACCGCCCGACGCGGGCCGCAACGTCCAGATCGACCCGGCGCTGCGCCGCCGCATCCGCTGAGCGGACCCGCGCGCCGCGCCCTCGACGGGGTACGGCGCGCGGGCCCGGCGGGAATCAGCCCTTGGTCCAGATGGCGGTGTAGGCGCCGCCCTCGGTGTCGAGCAGAGTGGGCAGGAAGCCCTTGCCCTTCAGCTCGTCGAAGCGCTTCTGGTAACCGCTGGGGGTCATGCCCGTGTACTCGTACCAGGCGGAGCCGGAGTCCTTGACCCAGACGCTCGTGTAGGACTCGTCGGGGCCGACGGTGACCAGCGAGGGCCGTTCGCCCTTCTTGGTCCTGGCGAGGAACTCCGCGTGGTGCTCGTCGAAGGACTTGCCGACGGTGACGGACCAGGACTGCGAGCCCTGCGTCCAGACGGCGGCGTAGCGCGGGTCGTCGGCGGTGCCGTAGGCGTTGGCCGCGGTGAGCACGTAGCCCCGCTTGGCGGCGTCGGCGTTGGCGGCCGTGAACTGGCCGGTGGTGAGGTTGTGCTTGGCGAAGAACTTGCCCGGGACCTTCTCGAAGATCGCGGCGAAGACGGCGTCGTTCCCCGAGCCGGTGGCGCTCACCGAGGTCGGGCGGTACCCCTGGGAGAGGTAGCTGTCGAACCTCTTCTGGTAACCGCTCGCCGACATGCCCTGGATCATCGCCCAGGCCGGGCCGGACCGCTTGACCCAGACGGCGCCGTAACGCGGTGCGGACGCGTCGTCGACCGTGAAGGTGATCGGCCGGTAGCCCTGGCCGCGCAGCGTGTTGAAGCGTTCGGTCTGCTGCTGGCCGGTGACGCCGTGGTAGGCGCTGAACGCGGGCGTGGCCTGGGCGCCGGTCTGGGTGCCGACCTGGGCGTTGGCCGCCGATCCGGCGGTGGTGACCAGGGCGGCGGTGGCGACGGACGCGACGGCGATGGACGCGAAGATGCGCATGACCCTCCCCAAGGGTGCGACTTTTCGGGTGTTTCATCACGGATGAACGGATTCATCGCGGACAAGCGGTTACCCTAGCGGATCATCGCGGTCGGTGATCGTGGTATTGGTCCGGGAATCAGACCTCCAGGATCAGGGTGATCGGGCCGTCGTTGGTCAGGGAGACCTTCATGTCGGCGCCGAAGACGCCCGTCTCGACGTGCGCGCCCAACGCGCGGAGCTCGGCGCAGACGGCCTCGACCAGGGGTTCCGCCACCGGTCCCGGGGCCGCCGCGTGCCAGGTCGGACGGCGGCCCTTGCGGGCGTCGCCGTACAGGGTGAACTGGCTGATCACCAGCAGCGGGGCGCCGACGTCGGAACAGGACTTCTCGCCCGACAGGACGCGCAGGCCCCAGAGCTTGGCGGCGAGTTTGGCCGCCTGCCGCCGGGTGTCGTCGTGGGTCACCCCGACCAGCACCAGCAGTCCGGGCTCGTCGATCGCGCCGACCGTCTCGCCGTCAACCGTCACCGACGCGGAACTCACCCGCTGCACCACCGCACGCATGCGTCCATCATCCCGGTTGTTGCGACCGCGCCGGAAACCGGTGTTTCCGCCCTCCGTAGAATCCACGCGAAGGGAGCTGAGGTGTCTGCTGAGTCGCTGGTCGTGGAGGTCGTCCGTTCCGGGTTCGTGGAGTCCACCCACCGGGCCCGCATGCTGGCCGTCGACGCGGCCGGTTCGCCGGTGCGGGTGCACGGGGCTGTCGACGTCCTGGTTTCCCCGCGTTCCTCGCTGAAGCCGCTGCAGGGGCTCGGCATGGTGCGCGCCGGGCTCGGGCTCGACGGCGAACTGCTCGCCCTGGCGTGCGCCAGTCACACGGGGGAGCCCTTCCACGTCGAGGGGGCCCGCCGCGTCCTGGCCGGGGCGGGACTCGACGAGAGCGCGCTGCGCTGCCCGGCGGACCTGCCGGAGGACGCCGCCTCCCGCGAGCGGGTGCTGCGTTCCGGAGGCGCTCCCTCACCGCTCTACATGAACTGCTCGGGCAAGCACTCGGCGATGCTCGCCACCTGCGCGGCCAACGACTGGCCGCTGGAGACCTACCTGAGCCCGGCGCACCCGCTGCAGAAGGCGCTGCGTGACACGGTCGAGGAACTCACCGGGGAGCGGGTCGCGGCCACCGGGGTCGACGGCTGCGGCGCGCCGCTGTTCTTCGTGTCGATGGTCGGTGTGACCAGGGCCTTCCGCTCCCTCGTGCTGGCCGAGGAGGGCACGCCCGAGCGCCGGATCGCCGACGCCTTCCGCGCGCACCCCGAGTGGACCTCGGGCACGACCAAGCCGGAGGCCCGGCTGATGCGGGCGCTTCCCGGGCTGATGCTCAAGTCGGGCGCCGAGGCGTTCGACGCCTTCGCCTTCGCGGACGGCAGGGCCGGGGCCGTCAAGATCGAGGACGGCGGCTACCGGGCCAGGATGCCCGTCACCGTCGAGGCCCTTCGGGCGCTGGGTTTCGAGGCCGAGGTGCTTGAGGAACTGGCCGTCGGCGTGCTGCTCGGCGGTGGCCGCCCGGTCGGCGAGGTACGGCTGCGCCGCTGAGACCCGCGCGGACCGAGGGCCGCGCACGTGGAGCGGGGCGCGCGGGAGTGGGGGACGGGGCCTGACGGGAGCTGGAGGACGCGGCTGAGGGCCGGCGAAGCCGTACGGTCAGGGACGGCAGAGCTCCTCGGCGACCAGGCTCGTCCCGATGCCCAGCAGCCAGACGTCCTTGGCGACGCCGATGCCCTCCTGGGAGGGGCGCAGGCTGCCCTCCTGGCGCAGGCTCGGGGTGCGCAGGTAGAGGCCGACCAGCCCGCCGGCGAAGGCGGTCAGCGCCGCGCCCGCGACCAGTGAGGGCACCACCGGGACCAGCAGGGCAGCGCCCACGGCGATTTCGGTCTTCGACAGCAGCCAGACGAACGTCCTGGGGCTCATCTTCTTCAGGAACGGGTAGGCGTTGGCGGCCATCCCGTGGACGGCGGCGGCGCTGCCCTCGTCCCCGGCGGCCATGGACAGCCCGGCGTTCAGGACGTAGGCGCCGGTGGCGAGCCGTACGGGGAGCTGGTGCGGGCGAGCCAAGATCCTCATAAGTGCTCACAAGGGTTGAATGGTCCGGGAATCATGCTCCTTCCCGTTGTTTGTCCGCTTCACCCGGGGGGTGGTTCTTTCTTGACGGTCCTTGACCCGGGCCGGGGCCAGGTCCGGGAACCGGCCGGGCTCAGGCCTCGGTGGCCTCGCACCAGTGGCTGAGGCAGTTGCCGAGCCAGCCGTCGCCCTCGCCGTTCTTCATCGCCCGCGCCGCGCCGACGAGATGGCCGTGGCGCGCGTTGAGTTCGAGGACAAGCCGGGGGCTGTTCACCCGCGCGTCCTCGGTCGGCAGCTGCAGCGGCGCGCTGACCCGCAGGTCCCAGTCGTCGGAGGCCGCGACCACGTCCGCCGGGACCATCGGCCCGCCGTCGAGCCTGACCTCGGCGCCGGAGTCGGGCAGCACCCGCAGCAGCAGCGGCACGGACCCCTCCTCGGTGCGCACGTGCCCCTCCCAGAGTCCCTGCGGGACCGCGACCGCCCGTTCGGGCAGGAAGCTCGGCGGCAGGGACGCGGACGGGTGGTCCGGCACCAGTTCCGCCATGACGCGGTTGACGACCGAGGTGCGGACCTCGCCCCCGGTCTGGTTGGCGAGCACGCAGATCGAGAGTTCGAGCTCGGGCACGACCGCGAGCATCGCCGAGACACCGCCCATGCCGCCGCTGTGCGCGACCACCTGGTGCGGCCCGCCGCGTGAGACGAACCAGCCAAGGCCGTAACCCTGCTCCGCGGTGATCGGCAGCGCGGTGCGGGTGGCCGCGGCCGTCTCCGGCTTCAGCACCCCGGGGCCGCCCGCCTGCAGCAGTCCGAACATCGCCAGGTCGGAGGCGCTCGCCCAGCCGAGGGAGGCGCCGTGGTGGGTGGTGTCGTAGTCGGGGTACGGCCTGCCGTCGGCCGAGTAACGCAGCGCCCGAGGCCGTTCGCCCTCGTAGGAGAGGCCGATCTGGCAAGCGTTCAGCCCGAGCGGGGCGAAGACCTGCTCGGCGGTGAAGTCGGCGGCGCTACGGCCGGTCGCCTTCTCCAGGACCGCGTCGAGGACGCCGTATCCGAGGTTGGAGTACTCGAACCGGGACCCGGGCTCGCGGTACAGCGTCGAGTAGTGCTCGACGCCGTGCCGGATCGCGGGCAGTCCGGCGTAGGCGAAGTCGTAGTGCCCGCCGAACCCGGCCCGGTGCTGGAGGACCTGGCGCAGGGTCGGCTCGCTGTAGTCGCGGTATCTGGGCAGGCGGAAGCCGGAGAGATACTTCTCGACCGGGTCGTCGAGGTTCAGCAGCCCCCGGTCGGCGGCGACGCAGACCGCGGTCGCCGTGATCGGCTTGGTCACCGAGGCGATCGAGTAGACGGTATCCGGGGTGGCCGCCACCCCGCGTGCCACATCCGCCAGGCCGTACGCCTCGGCGAAGACCACGCGGTCGCGATGGGCGACCGCGACGGAGACCGAGGCGCAGCCATGGGTGGCGAGCGCCTGCGCGCAGTGCTGGGAGAGTCCCTCAAGCATGATCGAACATCCCTTCCGCCGTGCCGACTCAGACTTTAGGCCCCGCGACCGGTGCGCCGGGCATCGTACCGATGACGACGTTCGCCCCCAGTTCCTCGCAGTCGGCCACTCTCGCCGCCAATCCCGCCCGTTCCATGGTCTCGACGGTCCCGGGAGCCTGCCGCAGGCTCGTCTCCACCAGGAGGTGGCCGCCGGGCGCCAGCCACCGGGGCGCCGTCCGCGCCACCCGCCGCACCACGTCGAGGCCGTCCACGCCGCCGTCGAGCGCCACCATCGGCTCGTGGACACGGGCCTCGGCGGGCAACAGCCTGATCGCCTCGGTCGGCACGTACGGCGGGCTGGCCACCAGCAGGCCGACCCTGCCCCGGAGCCCGGCCGGCAGCGGGTCGTACAGATCGCCCTCGTGGACCCGCCCGCCGACGGCGGCGAGGTTGCGGCGGGCGCACCGCACCGCGGCGGGATCGATGTCCACCGCGTGCAGTTCCACGGCCACGCCGAGGGCCGTACCCGGCGCAGTGCCCGACACAGTGCCCGACACAGTGGTCGGCGCAGTGCCCAGCGCGGTGGCCAGTGCGGCGCCCAGCGCGCCCGAGCCGCAGCACAGGTCGACCACGACGGCCGGTCCGCCCCGGGCCAGGCCGATCGCCTGCCGGACAAGGAACTCGGTACGGCGCCGCGGGACGAAGACCCCGGGATCGACGTCTATCCGCAGGCCGCAGAACTCGGCCCAGCCGAGGACGTGTTCGAGGGGCAGCCCGTGGGCGCGTCGTTCGACCATGAGGGCCAGTTCCTCAGGGGCGCGCGCGGCCGAGACGAGGAGTTCGGCCTCGTCCTCGGCGAAGACACAGCCCGCCGCCCGCAGGGTGGCGGCGACGGTGGAAAGGGAGGCAGCAGGAGACACTAGTGCTGCGTTCCTGAATGGAGGTGGGGATCCCCGTTGACCTGGGGTGATGATGGTCTCAGGGGAATTGTCATGCCAAAGCTGTTGTTCGCGCGTCCGCCGTTGGACACCGACGAGGAACGCAAGATCCGCAAACTGGCCGGAGCCCGGCATGCCCCGGCCGATTGGATCCGGCGCGCGCAGATGATCGTGTTCAGCTGGCAGGGTCTGCGCACCAGCGCGATCGCGGCCAGGCTGGGCTGTCACATGCAGACGGTGCGCGAGCGGATCGTGCGCTTCAACGCCGAGGGCCTGGACGGGCTCGGCGACCGGCCCGGAGTCGGCCGCAAGCCGCGGATCAGCGAGGTCGAACGCGGACGCGTCATCGCGCTGGCCCGCTCCGATCCGCCGGGCCGGCTGGTCCGCGACGAGGCCGGCGACCTGGTCGCGGACGACGAGAGCGGCGCGGCCGAGTGGACACTGGACAGCCTGACCGCCGCCGCCTGCGCCGCGGGCATCACGATCGCGCGTAGCCAGGTCCGCCGGATCCTGCTCCAGGAACACGTGCGCTGGCGGCACACCCGCTCCTGGAGCACATCGACCGATCCCGGCTTCGCCCCAAAAGGGCCGAGGTCATCGGCCTCTATACCGACCCGCCGCCGTCGACCACGGTGATCTGCGCCGACGAGCTGGGGCCGGTGACCCCGCGCACCTTCCCGCCCGCGCCTGGCTGGTCTCCCGGCGGGCACCGGATCAAGGCGCCGCTGGAATACTCCCGCGGCGCCGACAAGACCTGGGTGTACGGCGCGCTGCGCATCCGCGACGGCATCGAGCTCACCTTCTGCGCGCCCTCACGCAACAGTGACGGCTGGATCCGGCTGCTGGCCAGCGTCGCGAAAGCCAACCGGCGCGGCCCGATCGTCGTCATCACCGACAACCTGTCCAGCCACTCCAGCTGGAAGGTCCGCCAATGGCTGCTGCGCCACCCACGGATCCGCCAGGTGTTCATCCCGATCAAGGCGTGCTGGCTCAACCTGGCCGAAGGCTGGTGGCGATTGCTACGCAAGGCCGCGTTCGCCGGGCAGACCTTCGCCGACGCCACCGAGATCGCTTACGCGGTCGCCGTCGCCACCGCCCAGCTCAACGCCCACGCCCAGCCGTGGGTCTGGGGACGCTCACCACCACAGCCTCGAACCCTACGCCGCAAGTTCATCTACCTGCTTTGAGGAACGCAGCACTAGGAGCCTTTCGGGATGCCGACGGGCGCTCCCTGGGCCACCTGCGTCAGATGGACCGAGCGGTCGCGAGGGAGAGCGCCCGACCTGGTGTGGGAATCGGACTCACCTCCTCGACGCGTTCACCACTGGGGCGGGTAACACTACCCGATCCCCTCGGACAGCGGGCCGTACCCGTGCTCGGCGGAGGCGTCGAACCGCGGTTGGGGTTCGGTCTCGGGCCAGGACGCGGCAGGCGCTACAGCATGTCCAGCAGGACGGGGGCGGCGTTGATCGCGCCGTGAACAGTGAGGATGGGCCACATCAGCCGGTACCGGCTCCACAGGTAGCCGAGGAACAGGCCCAGTACCCCCTGGTGAACGAAGACCGAGGTGAGGTCGGTGAGAAGGTGGCCGGTACCGTGGATGCCGATGTGCCAGGCAGCGAAGGACAGACTCGTCAACACGATGGCGGGCCAGCGGCCGATGACGTGCTCCCATCGGGTCTGGAGCCAACGCCGGTAGAAGACCTCTTCGAGCAGGGCGTTGACGGCGAAGCCCACGATCATGGTGATCAACAGTGCGGCGGGGCCGGAGTCCGCCGCCCAGGCGTTGTCGCCGGGCGGCCGGGCGAACGGTCCGGCGTGGTGGAGGACGAGCCAGGCCGCCACCGGCACCACCGGCCCGTAGCGGCGCCAGGCCTCGATCCGCCCGCGCACCGGTTCTCGACGGGTGGCGCCGTGGCGTGTCAACCGGAATACCAGCACCGGTACGGCCAGCAGCAGAACGAGCTTCAAGATGGTGTGTGCCGGCTCGGCGTCGTAACCGTTGTCCGTCACGATTCGCAGCGCCGCCGCGAACAGTACGGCCGACGCCAGGAGGGCGCCCGCCTGCCGGTGAAGCTCTCGCGGTGCCGGTGCTCCGTCCACCGGGGCCGCCCGGGATGGCAAAGGCGTCAGCCGGGTGAGTGCCAGTCCGACGAGGGCGGGGATCCATACGTGCCACATGGGCCTGGTGCCGGCGTGGTCGGCCGTGTAGCGGATCTCGCCGACGGTGGTCAGCGCCAGCCACAACGCTGATCCGAGGATCACGGCCAGTCCGGCGATCAGCACGCCCAGGCTCGGCGTGCGGTGGTACGGCATTCGCTGCGGCACCTTATTCAGCACACTTGTACTTTATAGTAAACCGTACAACCGTGCGATTATGGGAACATGCCGAAGATCGTCGACCACGAGCAGCGGCGCGACGAGCTCGTCCGCGCCGTATGGGAGGTCATCAGCAGGGAAGGCATCGAGGGCGCCACGGTCCGCAAGGTCGCCGAGGCGGCGGGCGTCTCGGTCGGCGGGCTGCGCCACTATTTCGACAACCAGCGTGGCCTGCTCGTCTTCGCCGCGTACGCGATCGGCAGAAGCGTCACCGCACGTGTCGCCGGACACCTGCACGCGGACCTGCCAGGGCTGGAGCGCGCTCAGCTCATGCTCGAAGAACTTCTTCCGCTGGATGACAACCGCCGCGTCGAAGCCGACGTGTGGCTGGCGTGCCTGGTGCGCTCACGCGTCGAGGAGTCTTTGGCGGAGTCGCGTGGCACCGCCTGGGCGGGCGAACGTCACATCTGCCGTCTTGCGGTCGCCTCCTGCCACGACACACCGTTGCCCGATATCGGGCAGGAGCTCGCCGACGCCGTCCTGGAACAACAGGCCGTGCGGCTTCACACGTTCATGGACGGTCTGACGTTGCAGACGGTGACCTGCCCCCACAACTTCACCCCGCGAGGCATCCGGGCGATCGTCCGTGAAGAGCTACGTCTGCTGACCGAGGTGTGACGACCTCCGGCCGGGAGGTCCGGGGCCGGTGACCTCCACGGCCTGCCGGCCCCGGACCTCCCGGCCGAACGACCGGCGGTCGCGCACGACGACCTTTTTGCACCGCGGACCACGACGCTCCTGACAGCCCCCTCCTTGCCGTCCCCCGAACTCCTGCACGGATGATCAAAGGGGACATGCTCTCCACCCGCACTGCAACCTCACGTCCTCCCAGGTCCCAGGCCTGGTCACTCGCCGAGCAGGCCCGCCTCGCGGGCGGCGATCGCCGCCTGTACCCGGTTCTCCAGGCCGAGCCGGGTGAGGATGCGGTTGACGCGGCTCTTCACCCCCGTCTCGGAGAGCCCGAGGTCACGGGCGATCCTGGCGTTCGACAGGCCCCTGGCGACCAGCACGAGCACTTCGAGCTCACGCCGGGTCAGTTCGCCGAGCGCCCCGGCGCGGAGGGAGGGGGACGGTTCGACCAGCGCGGGCGGCAGCGCGGTGAAGGCGCCGATGAGACGGCTGGTCACGCTCGGCGCGAGCATGGCCTCTCCCGAGGAGACCACCCGGATGGCGTCGGCGAGCTGGTCGGGGGAGACGTTCTTCAGGATGAACCCGGCGGCCCCGGCCCGCAGGCAGGCGTGCACGTACTCGTCGAGGTCGAAGGTGGTCAGTACCAGCACCCGGGGGTGCGGCTGTTCGTGCGGCCACCGCCCGACGATGTGCCGGGTCGCCTCGACGCCGGTCATACCGGGCATGCGCACGTCCATCAGCACCACGTCCGGGCGCAGGTCGAGGGCGAGGGCGACGGCCTCCTCGCCGTCCGCGGCCTCCCCGACGACAAGCAGGTCGGCGCGCCGGTCGAGCATGATCCGCAGCGCGGCGCGCACCAGCTCCTGGTCGTCGGCGATCAGCACACGGACGGGGTTCACCCGGCCTCCCCGTAGCGGAAGACGGCCTCGACCAGCCAGCCGCCGTCCTGGTCGCGGGGACCGGCCCGCAGGCTGCCGCCGAACAGCGCGGCCCGCTCACGCATGCCGACCAGCCCCAGCCCGGAACCGGCGAGGGGCCGGTGGCCCGGCGCGGCGGGGCCGTTCTCCACCGTGACGACGAGCCGCTCGGCGGCCCGCCGTACGGCGATCCTGACGTCGGTCGCGCCCGCGTGCCGCAGGACGTTGGTGAGCGCCTCCTGGACGACCCGGTAGGCGGAGACCTGCACCGCCGCCGGGATCTCGGGGCCCGGTCCCGTGCTGACCTCGACCCGGCACCCGGCGGCGCGGGCGGTGGTGGCGAGCCGGTCGAGGTGGCGCAGCGACGGCTCCGGGTCGCCGGGACCGGCTGGGGCGTCGTCGGCGAGCAGCCCGAGCAGCCGGCGCATCTCGACCAGGGCGGCGTCGGCGGCCGTGCCGATCCCGGTCACCCCCCGCCGGGCCAGATGGGGGTCCTCCGTCATCACCTCCGCGGTCGCCCGCGCCTGCATGGCGATCGCGCTGACGTGGTGGGCGACCAGGTCGTGCAGGTCACGGGCGATCCTGGCCCGCTCGGCCGTGACCGCCCGCCGGGCGCTGACCTCCTGCTCGGCGCGCAGCCGGGCGGTCAGGTCACGCAGCCGGGCGGCGTCGGCGTGGATGTGCCGCTGGGAGACGCCCAGCAGCCACGGCGCCAGCGACAGACCGGCGATCATGATCATCTCGAAGAGGGTGGGCCGGAACTCGGTGGGGAACGGCAGGCCGAGTGGCGAACGCAGCAGGTCGGGGGCCACCACCGTCACCCCGGCCACGACGACGGCCACGACGCTCGCCGGTGGCCGGGCGTAGCGGGCCACGGCGTAGGCGGCGAACATGACGTACAGGCCGTCCCTGAGCGCGACCATGGGGTCGACCAGCTCGTAGACCACGTAGGTGACGCTCACCGCCACCATGACCGGCCACGGGTGCGTCCTGCGCCAGGCCAGCGGTACGGCCTGCGTGAGCAGCAGGGCCGTCACCAGGACGGCGGTCGCCGGGTCGTCGGGAACGCCCTCGCTCAGCCTGAGCATCAGCGCCGCGACCGTCAGCGCCAGGGCGAACAGGACGTCGGCGATCCGGGGCCTGGCAGCGAGCCACCGTCTCATCCCGTCGATGTGATCCCGCACCGTCGCACCGCCCCCGTCTCCTCCGCCCAAGGGTAGGCGCGGCCGTGACCTGCACGGAGCCGGAGACAACCAAAGTTGCGCCGTCCGGGGCGGATTCCTCCCCAGGGGGCATCGCGGAGCCGGGCCAATGGCCGATGTCCCGGCGGACTCCGATTTCTAGGGTTGAAATGTGCGCCGGAACATCCCGGTCTGTCACCTTTTAGGAGGATTTATGCGTCCCTTCGGTGCCCCTGTACGACGTGCGGCGCTGCTGGCCGTGGTCGCGGCCCTGGCCACCACGACTGTGGCCTCCCTGGCCTCCCCGGCCGCCGCGGCGAGCCCTGCGGACGCTCCGGCGCGGGTCTCGACGTACGGCAAGGCCGACCTGCAACGTGACGTGGACGCCCTGCGCGCGATCGGCACCAGCGGCGTCCAGGCGCGCGTGACCACCTCCGACGGCCGTCAGCTGGTCGCGACGAGCGGGGTCGCCGCACTCGGGAGCAGGCGCCCGGTCCCGGCGAACGGCTACGTCAGGATCGCCAGCACCACCAAGTCGTTCGTGGCCACGGTGGCCCTCCAGCTCGTCGCGGAGGGCAAGCTCTCCCTGGACGACACCGTGGAGAGCAGACTGCCCGGCGTGGTCAAGGGCAACGGCAACGACGGCAACAAGATCACGGTCAGGCAGCTCCTGCAGCACACCAGCGGCATCCACGAGGGCTACCCGGCCCACACCTCCGTCGAGGAGTTCCTCAAGCACCGCGACGAGCCGTTCACCAGCGAGCAGATCGTGGCAGAGGCCGTCAAGCACGCGCCGAACTTCGAGCCGGGCAAGAAGTGGATGTACTCCAACACCGGATACGTGCTGATCAGCATGATCATCGAGAAGGTGACCGGGCGTCCCTGGCACGAGGAGGTCGACCGGCGCATCAGCAGGCCGCTGGGGCTCAGCCGTACGCTGTGGTCGGGCCGTTCCCTCGACGTGCCGAACCCGCACGCCAAGGGCTACCTGGTGCTGCCGCCCCGCAAGCCGGTCGACGCCACCCGGCACTTCGACGGGGACGCCGCCGGTGGCCTGCTGTCCACGACCAGGGACGTCAACCGCTTCTTCATGGCGCTGCTCGGCGGCAGGCTGCTGCCCGCCGAGCAGCTCGCGCAGATGCGGAAGACCGTCGTGGCCCCGCTGTGGCAGCAGACCTGGCCGGGGGCCCGCTACGGCCTGGGCCTCAGCTCCCGTCCGCTGTCCTGCGGCGGGGTCTACTGGCATCACGGCGGCGACGACTACGGGTACAAGACGAGGACGGGCGTCAGCGCGGACGGCAGGCGCAGCGTCACGATCTCGCTGACCACGCAGTTCGGCGACGAGCGTTCCGAGCGCCAGGAGAAGGTCGCGGGCGAGGTCGTCGACCGGGTGCTGTGCAGCCGGTAGTCCCTCTCCGGCCGGGACCCCGTCGCAGGGGATCCCGGCCGGACCGGTGTCTCAGAGGCGACCGAGACGGTCGTACAGGACACGCCACCGGTCGGGGTGGACGTGCGCGACGACCGTCCCCTCCGGGACGCCCGCTGCGGCGAAGGCGGCCCCGACCAGGGCGGCCGGGTGACGCAGCCGCATGGTCGCGTCCAGGGAACCGCCCAGGCCGGTGAAGCCGTAGTCGACGAAGGCCTCGTAACCCGGCAGGTCGGGCGTCTCGGCCCGGCGTTCGATCCGCAGGATCGCCGAGTCGACCGAGGGCACCGGCCGGAACGCCTCCCGGCCGATGTGCCCGAGCATCTCCCAGCGGAACCACGGCCAGGTCCGCACGGTCAGCGCGCTCCAGCGGCCGAAGTCGCCGGTGCGCTTGCGGACGTACTCAAGCTGGGCGACGAGCGTCGCCGAGGTCAGCCCGGGTGCCCCCAGACACCAGTCGACGATCTTCGAGGTGATCGAGTACGGGATGTTCCCGACGACCGCGAACGGCTCACGCGGCGCGCGGGCGGTCAGGAAGTCCCCCCTGACGACCCGGACGCGGGCGTCGTCGCGGGTGCGGACGGTCAGCCTGCCCGCCAGCAGCGGGTCGATCTCGTAGGCGACGACCTGGTCGCAGGTCTCGGCCAGCGCCAGGGTCAGGACGCCCTCGCCCGCCCCCGGCTCGACGACCAGCCCGTGCGCCCCCGCCGCCTCGGCGACGAGCCGTACGGCCTGGCGGTCCACCATGAGGTTCTGCGAGAGGGTGCGCCTGGCCTGGTCGCGGGCGGTCCTGCCGCCCCTGTTCGCGACCTTCTTCTGGGTGTGTGAATGATCTCCGTGTGCGAAAGAACGCGCCACAGTCTTGCCCCTTCGGGTCCGAGATGAAGTGGTCTCGGAAGATCCGGGGCACGCGCGGAGAAGTGAGATTCTCTAGCGGCCCTGGATCGGGCCGCGGCGCATACGGATGTAGTACGAAGGAATACGACACATGCGGCTCACCCTAGGAGAGCCCGGGTGAGCGGCACAAACGGTTTTCCCGCCTCCCCGGAGCAGGGGAGACGGGAAGCGCGCGAGGTGTCTACAGGGAGCGGAACTGCCGGGTCGAGGAGATGGCTCCCGACGTCGTCATGGTGAAGGTCCGCATCGAGTCGGCGAACTTCGACAGGTCCCACTCGGCGGGGCCCTGGTACCAGTACAGGTGGTCGGCCTGCCTGCCGTTGCCGGTGATCGAGGAGACGACACGGGCCCAGCGGTCCACGCTGTCGAAGATCACGGCATAGGGCAGATAACGGGAGAACAGCTCGACCCGCTGGGCGGGAGGGATGTCGCCACCGGCGTCGCCGGAGGCCAGATACTCACGGAAGCCCAGCGTGTGAGCCAGGGCTGCGGCGCCCTTCGCGGTCTTGGCGGGCATGTACTGTCCGCCGACGGCCAGCGCGGCCCCGGCGATGATCACGGCCAGGCCGAGCAGGCCGTACGTGGTGAACCAGGCCAGCGCGACGGTGCCGAGGACGCCGGCGACGGTGAGCAGCACGCCGAGGGTCGTCCAGCGGGTTCGCACGGTGTCCGGGCGCCGGGCGAACCAGCCCTGCGCGACCACGTCCCGGTAGAGGGCGTCGCGGACCTTGCTGAGCTTGGAGGTGAAGGAGCCCTTCAGGTGCGAGAGCGGGATCGCGTCGCGGCCGTCGAAGATCGCGTCGTAGAGGGCGCGCTCGTAGGACTGCAGCGCCTTGAGGTCGGCGTTGGGCATCCGCACCAGGACCCAGTCGGGTGTGTCGTAGGTCTGCCTGGGCTGCTCGTCGATCCTGAGGTAGCCCCGCACCGCGAGGTCGACGATCGTGGCGGTCACGTCGATCACGTCGGCCTGCTCGTCGATGAGCGTGCCGATCTGGCCGGGCCGTACGCCGTCGGGCGGGGAGAAGTGGCCGTTGCTGACCCCGCTGACCGCGCCCGACTCGTGGCCGACCACCCGGGCGTCACGGCCCCGGGTCCAGTACAGCAGGCCGACGCCGCCCAGCAGCAGGACCAGCAGGCCGGCCAGGGCGCCGCCGGTGACCGTGTTCAGGGTGAAGGCGTTGGACAGCTCGAAGCGGCGCTCCAGGATGGGCTCGCCCTTGGTCACGCCGCTCGGGTAGCCGATGACCACCGTGAGGACCTCGTCGACCCCCAGGCCCTGCTGCTCGAACTCGGCCTCGACCCCGGTGTGGTCCGGTGAGGCGGTGGTGCAGCCGATCGCCGAGGTCAGCGCCCCGGCGAAGCAGGACAGGCTCTGCAGCTGCGCGGGGCCGGTCACCTTGGCCTTGGCCAGCTCGACGGGCGCCGACCAGCCGCCCGCGGCGTACCAGCGCAGCTCCTGGACGTCGCCGAGCGGGGTGATGGTCCCCTTGACGTCGTATTCGAACTTGGCGGTTCCCGAGCCCTTCAACGTGATCGTGGAACCGGTCAGGGTGGCGTCGCCCTTGAGGTTGACGACCTGGTAGAGCCGGTCGTTGCCGTCGTCGTAGCGCGTCCGGTCGACCAGCTTCCTCGTCGGCGCGGTGCCGTCGAACGTGACCGTCTCCTTGACGTGCAGTACGCCGTCCTGTCGCAGTTCGATTTCGAGCGCGTCACTCTTGATCTTGCCTGCCGAAGTGGCGGCCTTACCCGGTGACGTGTGCGCCGTACCGGCCGCGAGGGCGGGGGAGGCGCTGAGGGCCAACGCGCAGGTGGCGATCGTGGCCACGCTTCCGACCGCCCGGCACACGTTCGCGGCCGTTCGGTGCAATAGGGATGCCGACATGGCCCGGGAGCCTACCGATAACCACCCACACATGACTGCAGTGACCCTTTCAGGTTTTTCGGACAATCACGTTTATGTGCCGAAATCCGCTAGATTGCCGCC
Organism: Streptosporangium jomthongense; assembly: GCF_042650425.1. Lineage (NCBI taxonomy): Bacteria > Bacillati > Actinomycetota > Actinomycetes > Streptosporangiales > Streptosporangiaceae > Streptosporangium > Streptosporangium jomthongense. The sequence continues at coordinate 225,510 of NZ_JBHSBC010000003.1, forward strand.
CGGAGATCAGCAGTTCGGAGAGGTGGTCGCATGCGTCCGCGGAGGTCAAGCCCTCTGGCCTTTGGTGTTTTCGGGGTCCTCGCCCTGACCTTCGCGGTGGTCGTCGTGATCGCCGGTCTGGTCAAGGGGAACGAGACAGGGGTTCCGGCCGGGCCGGAGACGGGTCCCGTGGCGACCGGAGGCGGCAGGTCCATGCCGTCCGGCGGCACCGAGGTGGCCCCGCCCGAGGTGAAGCCTCCGTCGCCGATCAAGCTCGGCGACGAGAACGGCGCGGGCGGCACCGCGATCACCCTGGCCTCCGCCCAGTCGGGCACGAGCTTCGACCTGCGTAACATGCGGCGTTCGGACACCACCGCCAGGCTCAAGCGCAACCCCCTGTACGGTGCCGGCGTCATGGGATCGGTCGCCTGCCGCGCTCCGCGGCCCTCGACCCAGCCCGCCGCCATGTACAGCTATCTCAACGCCGTCACCGGCTGCCTGGACCGGGCGTGGGCGGGCAAGTTCGCCCAGGCCCGGGCGACCTTCCTGGCCCCGCGCCGGGTCTACTGGAACCGTCCGGGGCGGGGGCCGTGCGGCACCTACCCGTCGTCCGGGGCCGCCGCCTACTACTGCCCGTCCAACCGCGGCATGTACATCGGCCTGACCCACGTCATCAGGCAGAGCGGCGACGTCGACCCGGCGGAGAACCACGTCCCCTACCTGGCCGTTCTCGCCCACGAATACGGTCATCACGTGCAGTCCATGGCGGGCATCGGCGGAGCCTGGTGGTGGGAGGTCGCCAACCGCTCGAAGAGCGCCCAGGACGCGCACTCCCGCCGCGCGGAGCTCCAGGCCCAGTGCCTGTCCGGGATCTTCGTCCGCGCCGTCCGGACTCCCCTGGCCGTCACCGCCGACCGCTGGCAGTCGCTGCTGCGTACGGACTACGGCCGGGGCGACGACCAGAACGGTCTGGGCAAGCGTGACCACGGCAACGGCGACCACTACGCGGGCTGGCTCAACCAGGGCTGGAAGTACTCCAGGCTCGCCTACTGCAACACCTGGAGCGTGCCCGCCTCCTACGTGAGCTGACCGTGAGCCGACCGTGAGCCGACGCCGGGGGCTTGGGACGATCTCCGGGTCGTCCCTTCCCACACGGATAGAATGCCGACCTGCTCAAGACGATCTCCCCGGACGGTGATTTCGCCGTGCTCGTCTGGGGGATCGACTCTCATATCGGCAGTCCGAATCTCCCCGGAGTGGCATGCGCGGGCCTGTGCGCCGACGTTCCCGAGCATCCGTGCTCGCAGCTTCTGTGGTGATTTTCTGTCTTATTTCGGGATGCGCCAGCGGGGACGCGGCCGGGCCGATCCCGGTCCTCAACCCACCCACCGCGCAGGAGAACCCGCAGAAGGACAGCCCGGTCAGGGCCCCGGTGGTCATGGTGCTCGGCGACAGCTTCACCGCCGGGTCGGGACCGGTCCCCCGCTGGGAGAGCTACGCGGCGCGGGCCGCCCGTACGCTCGGCTGGCAGCTCGTCACGGCGGGCGCCGCGGGGACGGGCTTCGTCAACCCCGGCCGGGTGCGCAGGACGTTCCAGCAGTCCTTCGACGCCGAACTCTCCTGGCGTCCCGCCCCCGACCTGCTGATCCTCTCCGGCGGGCACAACGACCACACCACCCCCGGCAGGGTGTACGGCGCCGCCAGACGCCTGCTCGTGACGGCCAGGACCCGCTGGCCACGGACCAGGGTCGTGGTGATCGGCCCCATCTGGATGGGCCGGGAGCCCCGCTGGGTCCCCGCGGTCAGGGACGCGATCGCGGTCGCCGCCGACGAGGAGGCGACCGTCTTCCTCGACCCGCTCGATCACCCCTGGGGGCGGGGGGCGATCCTGCCCGACGGTGTCCACCCCACCTTCCTGGGGCACAGGAGGCTGGCGAACTGGCTGGTCACGGCACTGCGCGAGCACGGCGCCGAGCCGGACGGCTGAGTTCGGCCAGCGTCGCGGCCACCCCCTCCCGGTAGGACGGGTAACGCGGCTCGAAGCCCGTCTCCGTCAGCGCCGAGACGTCGGCGACGACGTCGAGCGTGAGCGTCCGCACGGCGACCCCGCCCGCGAACGCCGCCGTCAGCCACCTGGGCAGCCTGCGGGGCCTGGCCGCGCCGAGCATCCCGGCCGTCTCGTCGAACAGCTCGCCCAGCGTCGTGACCGTGCCGTCGGTCGCCACGAAGCTCCGTCCCGCGACGCCGGGCAGCCCCGCCACGTGCACCAGCGCCCGAGCGGCGTCCTCCACGTGGATGATCGGCAGCCGGTTGCGCCCCGTCCCGGGAACCGGCATCCGGCCCCTGGCCAGGCCGGGCACGATCATGTCGCCGAACCCCTTGCCGGGGCCGTACACCATGTTCCCCAGGCAGACGTGTACGGCGGGCGTTCCCGACGCCTCGACCATCCGCCGCACCGGCAGCCCCACGTGGGCGAACCCCACCGGGACGGAGCGCGGAGGCGACAGGTGCGAGACCGTACGGCCGGGCCCGGGGGCGAGGTCGTCCATCCCGCTGACCGAGACCAGCAGGGGCCGTTCCCCGGCGGGCAGGGAGAGCAGCGTCCGCAGCACCCCCTCGGTGGTCTCCCTGCGGACGGCGGCGACCCGGTCGATGGCCCGCCTCGTCAGCCGCCCCGGCAGGCTCGGCTGGATGAGGTCGAGGACGGCGTGCGCCCCCCTGGCGGTCTCGGCCCAGGTGGCGGGGTCACCGACGGAGAAGTGGCGGGGTGTGCCGCCCGCCCGCCGTACGCGCTGGGCGGCCTCGTCGTTCCTGACCAGGCCGACGACCTCCCAGCCCGCGATGACGGCCTCGCGGACCGCGGTGCGCCCGATGAAGCCTCCGGCGCCGAGAACGAGCAGTTTCATGATCCCTCCAGGGATGATCTGGTTAGCATTTGCTAACTCGACGGGTGTGAAAAAGGCCCCGGGAGCCGGGGCCGGGTTCTACGGGGTGAGCATGCGGGTGACCAGGGGACGCAGGGCGGCCAGCGCCGCCCCCCTGGGCAGTTCGTCGAAGTGGCGCATCCTGGCGTACTGCGCCACGGTGCCGGAGAGCGCGGCCACCAGCAGATCGACCGGGATCTCCGCGGTGACCTCGCCCGAGGCGACCCCGTCGCCGATCAGCCCGCGCAGCAGACCGAGCAGGGACGGCCCGCGCTCCTCGGCGGAGAGCCTGGGCAGGTAGAGCCGGAGGTTGTCCTGTGTGAAGAGCAGGACCTCGGGCTCCTCGTCGAGAAGTTCGCCGAAGGCCCGCATCAGCGCGTCGAGCCGCTCACCGAACGGCCGCCCCGGCGCGGTGGCCGGCGCGGCCCGCTCACCGAGCCGGGTGTAGCACCTGGCGAACAGGTGCAGTGCGAGTTCCTCCTTCGAGGCGAAGAACTTGAACAGCGCGGGATTGCTGTAACCGCTGGCCGCGGCGATGTCGCGCACGGTCGTGCCGTCCACGCCCCGCTCGACGAACAACCGCAGCGCCTCGACCAGCATCCGCCGCTTCGACGGCGGATCCCGGTCGTCCACCAGGAACACCTCGACCCCTGTCACACCACGAAGTTAGCAACTGCTAACCACCTCCCGCCAGGGCCGAAGGTCCCGGACTCATCGGTACGGCAGGGCGGAGGCGGCCGTGGGAGCCGGGGAGGCCGGGAAGGCCGGGGAGGCGGCGGCGCGTGCGGGCGTCGCGGGAAGGGTGACCAGCACCAGGAAGACCGGCAGGAGCGTGGCGAGCCTCGCGCGTCGTGTTCTCATGACCTACCTCGATGGGGGAGTCGCCGACGGCCCCGGGGCCGCCGGAAGGCCGGGTCGCCTTGCGGAGGTGGTGCCGGGGCGCGGACGGAACACGCCAGGGGCCGTGAGAGGCGACAGAAGGCTTCACGAACCCCGATAACGGTCAGAATAGGATCCATCACCCTCCGATGGAAGATGGGAGATCCAATCTCGCCTGGTTCGTGACCCTCAGCCCTGGTTGAGCAGCAGCAGGCTGTAGGCGGCGAGGCTGCAACTCTCCACGATCACTCCCTCACGGATCATGCTCTCCACCTCCCGCCGGGGGAACCACCGCTGCCGCAGGTCCTGCTCCTCGACCTCCCGCTCGGCCTGCCCCTGCCGCAACCCGGTCGCCACGAACACGTCGTAGCCCTGGACGGTCATCCCGGGCGCGCAGTGCAGATGCCCGAGGTGGCGCATGGAGGCCGCCGTCAGGCCCGTCTCCTGGCGCAGCTCCTCCCGGGCGAGGTGCTCGGGGTCGGCGGTCGCCAGGTCGGGCATCGTGCCCTGCGGGAACTCCCACGACCTTCGCCCGATCGGATAGCGGTACTGCTCCACCAGGTGGAAGCCGTCGTTCTCCATCGGGATGACCAGTGCGAAGTCCGGCTTGTCGACGTAGGAGTACACCCCCAGAGACCCGTCGGCACGCCGGATCTCGTCATGACGCAACCGCATGTAACGCGTCTCGTGCACCACGGTGCTGGAAAGCCGCTCGATGTCACCCAACCCAAACCTCCAGAACAGCCCACGACGTCTCCCTGATTCTCACCCGATCCGTGTGGGTCTGGAGGAAGTGGTCTTCCTGGGTGCCCGGCCGATGCCCCCCGCATCAGACCGGGCACTCTCACCCCCTACCCGCCTGGCCGGGTCACATCCCGGTGGCGGGCCGGTCGGGGGCCAGGACGGACATCACGACGGCGTCGTGCCACCGGCCGTCCCACAGGAGGGCGTCACGGCGCACGCCCTCCTCGACGAAGCCGACCTTGCGGTAGACGTGGGCGGCGCGATCGTTGAAGGCGAAGACCTCAAGCTCGATCCGGTGCAGGTCGGTGGTGGCGAAGGCGTGGTCGAGCACCAGCCGGATCGCCTCGGTGCCGTAGCCCCTGCCGTACACCCGGGGGCCGGACAGGGCGATGCGCAGGTTGCACGAGAGGTTGTGCGTGTCCAGGTCGTTGAGCACGACCTCGCCCACGTAGGCGTCGTCGTCCACGGCGCAGATCGCCAGGTCGAGACGGTCGTCCTGGTCTGCGCGCGTGCGGCACCACAGGTCGATCGCCGCGCGGTCCATGACGCCGTGCGAACCGGTGAGGCGGGTGGTCTCCGGGTCGTTGACCAGCCCCCAGAGGCCGTCGGCGTGCTCGGGGCCGACCGGCCTGAGGGTCACGCGGCTGCCGTACAGGGTGGGTTTCCTTGCGAACAACGTCACCCGAGGTTGTCTACCCGGTCCGTACGACCGGGGGCAACAGGTTTCACCAGGGGCCGTAGGGGCCCTGGTTGCCGCCCTTGCCGATCTCGCTCACCGCGGGCTTCACGTCGGCCAGGTAGATCCCGGAGGCGACGACCGACGCGATGGCGAAGATGTTGAGCTGCCCGAGGCCGATCCCGAAGTAACCGACGGCGGAGGCGAAGGAGAACAGCGCCGCCAGCCCCAGGACGATCAGCCAGAACCTCTTGGACTGCTTGCCGGTCACGGCGAACGCGCGGACGGGGGTGCGCGTCGCGTGGAACAGCGCCCAGGCGGACATGCCGAAGGCGATGATGCTGAGAACCCAGAAGATGAGGTCCAGCCCTACGGAAATCATCGTCGTCACTCCACCGTGCTCGCCCTGCTGACAGCAACCACCCTAATGCCGGAAGTCTTCCCGCGGCGGGCCTCCTTCCGGGCGAACCGGCCGAGGCCTTTTCGCACGGCCCCGCACACCCGGAGACCTCGTACGGCCCCGCACCCGGAAACGGCCCGGGGCCTTTCGTACGGCCCCGCACCCGCAGGCCCGCACCGAGAGACCCCGCACCCGGAACCGAGGGGCCGCCCCGGTGCGCCGGGGCGGCCCCTCGTGGGGTTCCGGGAAGACCCCGAGGTCAGGACTTCGCCGACGAGCCGTTCCTGCTCCTCCTGGCGGGCTTGGCGGCCGTGGAGACCTGCTCAAGCTCGCGGGAGGCCTCGCCGCTCGCCTTGGAGACGACCTTGCGGCCCCGGGAGGCGAACTCCTCGTACAGCCTGGCGGCCCTGTCGCTGACCTGGTCGGCGTAGCCGCGGGCCCGGCCGGGGAACTCCCTGGCGTAGACCTCGGCCCTGTCGGCCAGCTCCCTCGCCTTCTCCGGCAGGTCCTTGGCGGCCTCCCTGGCGGCCTCGCGGATGTCCTCCTGGCGGCCCTGGATGCGCTGCAGGTGCTCGGGCAGTTCTCGGAGCTTCTCGACCGCGTAGTCGCCCGCGCCCGCGACGGCGTAGAACGGCTTGGTCTCGGCCAGTTTCTTCACTTCGGTGGCAAGAGTCATGGATGTTAACCTTCCTTGGATTCCGGTGTGACGTTCTGGCTGTCCACGGGGGCCGCGTAGGGCTTCAACGCGGCGAGATACCCCTCGGGCAGCGGATGCGCGTCGCCCCCTTGGGGCTCCGGTGCGGAAGGCGCGTTCTGGGAGGTCTGCGCTTCCTCATCCGGGGCCCCGACCCGGTTCTCCCGGCGGAACGACTCGTAGATGTCGATCAGCACCTGGCGCTGACGTTCGGTGATGAGATGGTCTGCCCTGATCGCGGCAAGCACGTCGCTGTCCGGCTCGCGCTCCTCGATGAGACCGGCCTGGACGTACAGGGCCTGCGAGGAGATGTGCAGTCCCTTGGCGATCTGGTTGAGGATCTCCGCACTCGGTTTGCGCAGTCCTCGCTCGATCTGGCTGAGATAGGGGTTGGAGACCCCCGCCGCCGCCGCGAGCTGGCGCAGCGAGATCTTCGCGTGGGTGCGCTGCTCCCGGATGTACTCGCCGATCGAGCCGACCTTCGGTAGTGCCATGCCGGCAGTCTACCCCCGATGCTTGCAATTGCAAACGCGATGGCTAACAGTTGCAAGCGTCAGTGGGGGATCAGCCAGAGCAACGGAGCCGAGGCCGTCAGGGTGACGGAGAAGGCGACGATGGCGTAACGGATCTGCCTGGGAAGGTCGGGGCCGGGGCTGACCAGGCGTTCGACCCGGGCCATCACCGCGGATCCCGCCGTCTCCGAGACGCCGAGGGCGCCCTGCGGGGTCGGGGCGGCGCCCGCCGTACCGAAACGGAGCAGGGCGGTGGCCAGACGGCGTGGCGAGCAGTAGCGGCGGGCGACGTCGTCGGCGGCCATCTCGACCAGCAGGCCGACCTCGCTCTGCACCCTGCCGACGACCCGTGACCAGGGCAGCGCCCTGTGCAGCGCGGCGAACGGCAGCAGCACCAGGTCGTGGCGCTCGCGGACGTGCGCGGCCTCGTGGGCGAGCACCGCGGTCAGCTCGGCGGGGGACAGCAGCCTGAGTGTCCCCTCGCTGACCACGACCTCGGAGCGCAGTCCGGGGACGCAGTAGGCGGCCGGGCCCGGGTGGTCGACGACCCTGACCCCGGGGACCTCGGGGTCCTCACGGGCGACCAGGGCCAGCAGCGTGCGGTGCCTGCGCCGGGCGCGGAGCGTCTGCGCGCCCGCGGTGAGCAGCACGACGACCAGGATGGTCAGCGCGGTCAGACCGGCGATGAGGGCGAGGATTCTCGGCAGCGTGAAGGACTCGGCGGGGCCGTAGCCCCCGTTCGTCGCCGAGACGACGAAGGCGCCCAGCCCCTGGAGCACGCCCTGCCCGTAGGGTTCGAGGGCGTAGGAGAGAAGCGCTCCCGTCCCGGCCAGACCCCAGGTGACCCCGAGTGCCTGCCACAGGACGATGGCCACGTGCGGGGCGCGGTAGGTCCACCGTGCCCGCGTGAACCGCCAGGCTCCGACCGCGCAGACCAGGGCGAGGGTCGCCAGGGCTGCCGCGGTGATCACTCGTCCTCCAGCTCCGTCAACGCTTTGAGCAGGATCTCGGCCTCGCTGCCCGAGACGGCCTGGGCGAACCGGGTGAGGGCGGCGGACCGGTCTCCGGTCAGGTCCAACGCCTCAAGCATAAGCTCAGCGACGTACGCGTCACGGCTCTCGGCCGGTTCGTAGCGCCAGGCCCGCCCGTCCCGGGTCCGCTGCAGGAACCCTTTGCGGGTCAGCCGGTCGAGCACGGTCATCACCGTGGTCGGCGCGAGGTCGCGATCGGCGATCAGACGCCCTACCTCCCGCGCCGTCACGGGGGATGACTGCGCCCAGATGATGTCCATGATGCTGCGTTCAAGCTCGCCCAGACCCTTCACACAACCAAGCCTAACTCCCGCACCACGAGGGGTAGTACTACGGGTTGTCGAGTGATTTCCGTCACAGCTGAAGAACCATGTAGATCTCGTCGCGGTCGTCACCGTCGGACAGCCGGATGGCGCCGGGGACCCGGCCGACCTCCGTGTAGCCGAACCGCGCGTAGAAGGACTCGGTCCCGGTGCCGCCGCGCACCGTCAGGTGCAGCGCCTCGGCCTCCAGACCACGGGCCGCCTCCTCGGCCGCGCGCATGAGCAGCGCGCCGTACCCGCGGCCCTGGTGCTTGGGGTGGACCATCACGCGCAGCACCCAGCGCCAGTGCGCGCGCAGCCGGGATCCGGCGTCGGCCAGGACCAGCCAGCACGCCACCCGCCCGTCCTCGTCGAAACCGGCGAGAAGATGGTCGGGGCCGTCCGCGCCGCAGCGGGCGAAGGTCGACAGGGCCAGCTCGCGGACCTCGGCGGCGGTGACCGGCGGCACGAAGCCGACCGCCCCGCCCGCGTTGCTCACCTCGGTCCAGCACTCGATCAGTTCGTCGACGAGCTCCCCGGTCAGTTCGGGATCTGTCACGAAACGAGGGGACATGCCGACGACCCTAACCGCCGCTTCGGGGCCCCGGGCGCGCGGGGTCAGCGGTCCACGGCGGACCAGGGGAGAGTGAGTTCGCCGAGCCGCCAGCGGGCCCGGCCGCCCAGCGGAGGGCGCGTCGCGACCGGCCAGGTCCGCGCCAGCGTCCGTGCCGTGGCGATCCACCGCTGGCGGAAGCCGTAGGCCCCCAGGGGGGCGTTGACCGCCCAGGCGTGGTCGAAATCACGCAGGAAGGCGTGGATCGGCTCGCCGGGGACGTTGCGGTGGATCAGCGTCTTGGGCAGCCGCTCGGCCAGGTCGGAGGGGCGTTCGAACCCGCCGAACCGGGCCGAGAAGGTCAGCGTCCTGGGGCCCGTGGCGTCGAGACCGGCCCACACGGCCCGGTGGCCGACCTCCGAGCAGGTGCCCTCGACGATCACCCCGTCGGGGGCGATCCGCCGGCGGAGCATCGCCCAGTACTCCCACGCCTCGGCCTCGCCGTACTGTCTGAGCACGTTGAAGGCCCTGACCAGGGTCGGCGGCCTGCCCACAGGCAGCTCGAAGCCGCCGAGCACGAAGGACAACCCCTCCCGCCCGTACGGCCTGGCCGCCGCGACCCTGCCCGGGTCGATCTCGACGCCGACGACCTCGACCGAGGGACAGACCCTCCGCAGCCGCGAGAACAGTTCGAGGGTCGTGGTGTGCGAGGCGCCGTAGCCCAGGTCGACCACCAGGGGACGTTCCACCGAGCGCAGCAGGCGGCCGTGCACGGCGACCACCCAGCGGTCGGCCCGTCTGAGCCGGTTGTGGCCCGTCGTGCCCCTGGTGATCTCCCCGATCGGCTTCGGCACGGCTCAGACGCGGTGGATCTTGTGCTGGGCGGCCTGCGCGCGGGGACGGATGACCAGGCGGTCCACGTTCACGTGCGCGGGCCTGGTCACGCACCAGGCGATGGCGTCGGCCACGTCGTCGGCCGTCAGCGGGTCGGGAACGCCCTGGTAGACGCGGTCCGCCGCGGCGGAGTCACCGCGGAAGCGGTTGAGGGAGAACTCCTCGGTGTGCACCATGCCGGGGGCGACCTCGACGACCCTGACCGGTTCGCCGCACAGTTCGAGCCTGAGCACCTCGGTCATCGCGGTCTGCGCGTGCTTGGCCGCGTTGTAGCCGCCACCGCCCTCGTAGGAGACCAGCCCGGCGACCGAGGTCAACATGACCAGCACGCCGTCGCCAGAGGCGACCAGCCGGGGCAGCAGGGCCTTGGTGAGCCGCAGCGAGCCGAGCACGTTCGTGTCGTACATCCGCTGCCAGTCGGCCACGTCGCCGTTCGCCACGGTCTCAAGGCCGATCGCCCCGCCCGCGTTGTTGACCAGCACGTCACAGCGCTCCAACGAGGCCGCCAGGGCGTCTACCGACTCCTGGGAGGTGACGTCGAGGGTCACGGCGCGGACGCCGGGCACCTCGGCGGCCAGTTTGTCGAGCCGGTCCCGGCGCCGCGCCGCGGCCACCACGTCGAATCCCTCGGCGGCCAGCCGGCGGGCGGTCGCCTCGCCGATCCCGCTGCTGGCGCCCGTAACCACTGCTGTCCTGTCCATGACCCCCCATCCTGCCAGGACACCGGGCCACGACGGCACCGCCTCCCAAGCCCCCGGGGGGCGGGAATGACGCGAACTATTGGGTGGTTATATCCCTCTCGGAGGTGGTGCCGGTGATGCGGCGGGGTAGACGACGGGTCAGCCGGGTCGCGACGATCAGCATGCACACGTCCCCGCTTGACCAGCCGGGGACCGGGGACGCGGGCGGCATGAACGTCTACGTCGTCGAAGTGGCCAAACGCCTGGCGGGACTGGGCGTCGAAGTGGAGATCTTCACCAGGCAGACCGCGCGTGACCTGCCTCCGGTCGCCGAGATCGTCCCGGGGGTATCGGTCCGTCACATCACGGCGGGGCCGTACGAGGAACTGGACAAGGGCGACCTGCCCGGCCAGCTCTGCGGCTTCCTGTCCGGCGTGCTGCGCACCGAGGCGATGTACGAGCCGGGCCGCTACGACGTCATCCACTCCCACTACTGGCTGTCCGGGCAGGTGGGCTGGCTGGCCAAGGAGCGCTGGGGCGTCCCCCTGGTGCACACCATGCACACCATGGCCAAGGTGAAGAACCTCCTGCTCGCCGACGACGACAACCCGGAACCCCAGATCCGGGTCGCCGGTGAGCAGCAGGTCGTGGACATCGCCGACCGCCTGGTCGCCAACACCCCCACCGAGGCCAGGGAACTGGTCGAGCTGTACGGCGCCGCCCCCGGCCGCGTCGAGGTCGTCAGCCCCGGGGTGAACCTCACCGTCTTCCAGCCCGCCTCCCAGAGCGCGGCCAGGCACCGCCTCGGGCTGCCGGACGACGCGCACGTGCTGCTCTTCGTCGGCAGGGTGCAGCCGCTCAAGGCCCCCGACGTGCTGCTGCGCGCCGCCGCCCTGATGCTCGCCGAGGACCCGGCCCTTAGGTCGCGGCTGGTCGTCGCCTGCGTCGGCGGCCCCAGCGGCAACGGGCTCGCCCGGCCGTCCTACCTGACCGAGGTGGCCGCCTCGCTGGGCATCTCCGACGTGGTCAGGATCGTGCCGCCCGCTCCGCAGCACGAACTGGCCGACTGGTACCGCGCCGCCGACGTGACCGTGGTCCCCTCGCACAGCGAGTCCTTCGGGCTCGTCGCCCTGGAGTCCCAGGCGTGCGGGACACCGGTCGCCGCCGCCTCGGTCGGCGGGTTGCGCACCGCCGTACGGGACGGGGTCTCCGGGGTGCTCGTCGAGGGGCACGACCCGCACGACTGGGCCAGGGTGCTCAGCCGGTTCGTGCACCAGCCCGCCTGGCGCGACGCCCTGGCCGCGGGGGCGGTGACCCAGGCGGCCTCCTTCGGCTGGTCGGCGACCGCCTCAAGGCTCGCCGACGTCTACGCGCGGGCCATGACGCACCTGAGCGAGGTGCCGGTCGCGGCGGGCTCGTAGGGTGGGCGCATGCGTGAGGTGATCGAGGCGGCGCTGCGGGCCGCCGAGGCGTCCTTCGAGGAGCCCAGGCCGGGCGCCTTCCTGGTACGGCTCCCAGGCCAGCACAAACTCGCGACCATGACCTGGCTCATCGTCGGCGACCACGTCCTGCACGTGGAGGCGTTCTTCTGCCGTCAGCCCGACGAGAACCACGCCGAGTTCTACCGCTGGCTGCTGACTAAGAACGGCTCGACGTACGGCGTGCACTTCGCCCTGGACCCGGTCGGCGACGTCTACCTCGTCGGCCGCGTCCCGCTGGCCGCGGTCTCCGACGAGGAGATCGACCGGGTGCTCGGCTGCGTGCTCACCTACGCCGACGAGGGCTTCGACCGGGCGCTCGAACTCGGCTTCGCCTCCTCCATCCGCAGGGAGTGGGAGTGGCGGGCCAAACGCGGCGAGTCGCTCGCCAACCTCCAGGCCTTCGCCAGGTTCGCCGACCCCGCCCGCTGACCCGCCGTACCGGGGCCGTGCCAGGTGTCTCGCCTGTTGAGCGTCCCCGGGGAGGCGCCGAGGGGCCCCACTAAGCTTGGCCGCATGGCGACATTGGTGCTGCTTCGGCATGGTGAGAGTGAGTGGAACGCTAAGGGCCTGTTCACCGGATGGGTGGACGCCGGGCTCTCCGCCAAGGGCGAGGAGGAGGCACGGCGCGGCGGGCGGCTGCTGAACGACGCGGGGGTGCGGCCGGACGTGGTCCACACCTCGGTGCTGACCCGCGCGATCCAGACGGCCAACTTCGCGCTCGGCGCCGCCGACCTGCTGTGGCTGCCGGTCGTCAGGTCCTGGCGGCTCAACGAGCGTCACTACGGCGCGCTGCAGGGCAAGGACAAGGCACAGACCCGCGCCGAGTTCGGCGACGAGCAGTTCATGCTCTGGCGCCGCTCCTACGACACCCCGCCGCCCCCGATCGCCGACGACGACGAGTTCTCCCAGGCGGGCGACGCCCGGTACGCGCTGCTTCCCGGTGAACTGCTGCCGAAGACCGAGTGCCTCAAGGACGTCGTCGAGCGCATGCTGCCGTACTGGTACGACGCGATCGTGCCCGACCTGGCCTCGGGAAGGACCGTCCTCGTCGTGGCGCACGGCAACTCGCTCAGGGCGCTGGTCAAGCACCTGGACAAGATCGGCGACGACGAGATCGCGGGACTCAACATCCCCACCGGCATCCCGCTCGTCTACGACCTGGACGAGAACTTCACCCCGGTGACCAGGGGAGGCCGCTACCTCGACCCCGATGCCGCGAAGGCGGCGATCGAGGCCGTGGCCAACCAGGGCAGGTAACCCCCGGACAACCTCGGACACGTCGAAGGGGCCCGCCGGTCGGCGGGCCCCTTTCGCGTTGCCTGCGGCCTTGGACGGGCCTGAACGGGGTCTAGGCGAGGTCTGCGAGGTCGGCGGCGTCGGGCGACCGGGTGCCGGTCACCAGGTACACCACGTCGCGGGCGACGCGCACCGCGTGGTCGGCGTAACGCTCGTAGTAACGCCCGATCAACGTCACGTCGATGGCGGGCTCGACGCCGTGTTTCCAGTCGGGGGCCATCAGGACCTTGAACAGCCTGCGGTGCAGTTTGTCCATCGCGTCGTCGTCGTCCTCAAGCTCAAGGGCGGCGTCCACATCGCGGGAGGCGATGCAACTGCCGGCCTTGGTGACCAGGCGCTCGGCGATCTGGCCCATCTCAACGATCGTGGCGCGAACCTCCGCCGGGATCGCCGACTCGGGGTGCCGCAGCCGCGCCACCTTGGCCACGTGCTCGGCCAGGTCGCCCATCCGTTCGAGGTCGGTACCCATACGCAGCGCCGCGATGACCACCCGCAGGTCGACGGCCACCGGTTGCTGGGTGGCCATCAGGCCGAAGATCGAAGCCTCGATCTCGGAGAAGATCCGGTCGACCTCCTCGTCTTGGGAGATCACGCTCTCGGCGAGTTGAAGATCGGAGTCCAGGAGTGCGGTGGTGGCCCGGGAGATCGCCGACCTCACGAGTCGGGTCATCTCCACCAGCCGGCCCGTGAGGGCGTCGAGCTCATCATGGTAGGCGTCGCGCATGGCCCTCACCGTATGTGTGTAACAGTGAACGAACCTCGACCGTAAAGTGAACTTTGCGGGAAAGGCCTTGGTCATGCCCCCATGAGCTGCCCCAATGGGGAAAGCCCCGCCTACCATCAAGGACGTTGAAGCGGACAGGAGGAGCATGTGAGTGAACTGATGGCGAGTCTGGCCGCCCTGGCCGGGTTCGTCGTGGGGGCGCTGGCCGTGATGGTCGTCCGTCAGAACGTGGGACGGGGAGCTCCCACGGCGTCGGACTCACCCGAGCCCGCCACGCTGCCGCAGGGCGTCGCCTCGGTGCTGGCTGTCCTGCCGTCGTCGGCGGTCGTGCTCGACAAGGAGGACCGGGTGCTGCGGGCCAGTTCCGCCGCGCGGGCGTTCGGCCTGGTGAGGGGCGAGAACCTGATGGCGGCCGAACTGCTCGCGCTGGCCAGGCAGGTGCGCAGGGACGGCGAGATCCGCGAGAGCGAGATCGAGGTCGCCGGCCACAAGTTCGGCCAGGACTCGACGAGCTTCGCCGTACGGGTGGCCCCGCTCGGGTCGCACGGGCAGGTGCTGGTGCTGGCCGAGGACCAGACCGAGCACCGCAGGGTCGAGGCCGTACGGCGTGACTTCGTCGCCAACGTCAGCCACGAGCTCAAGACGCCGGTCGGCGCGCTCTCGCTGCTCGCGGAGACCATCCAGGACGCCGCGGACGACCCCGAGGCCGTCACCCGGTTCGCCGGGCGCATGCAGCACGAGGCCGCCCGGCTCACCTACCTCGTTCAGGACCTCATCACCCTGTCCCGCATCCAGGGGGCCGAACCCATCCCCACCCCGGGCCCCGTCCCCGTGGACGAGGTCGTGCACGAGGCCATCGACCGCTGCAACACCACGGCCGCGGCCAAGGACATCACCCTCGTCGCGGGAGGCGCGGAGGGGCTGCGCATATGGGGCGACGACGACCTCCTCGTCACCGCGCTGCGCAACCTCATCGACAACGCCGTCGCCTACAGCCCCGAGCACACCCGCGTCGTGGTCAGCGCGCGGACCGCCGGGCCGCACAGCGACTCGATCGAGATAAGCGTCAGCGACCAGGGCATCGGCATCCCGGAGAGCGCCCAGGAGCGGATCTTCGAGCGGTTCTTCCGCGTGGACGCCGCCCGGTCACGCGCGACCGGAGGCACGGGCCTGGGCCTGGCCATCGTCAAACACGTCGCCGCCGCCCACAACGGCACGGTGACGGTGTGGAGCAAGGAAGGGTCGGGCTCCACCTTCACACTTCGCCTGCCCGCCTTCGGCGGCGCGGCGGCTGCCGTACCCGGTAACACCACCATCCCCTTGGAGGCCGCGCAGTGACTCGCGTGCTTGTTGTCGAGGACGAGGAGTCCTTCTCGGACGCCCTGTCGTACATGCTGCGCAAGGAGGGCTTCGAGGTCGCGGTCGCGGCCACGGGCCCCGAGGCGCTGGACACCTTCGACCGCAACGGCGCGGACCTGGTGCTGCTCGACCTGATGCTGCCGGGACTGCCCGGTACGGAGGTCTGCCGTTCCCTCCGTCAGCGTTCCAACGTCCCGGTGATCATGCTCACCGCCAAGGACAGTGAGATCGACAAGGTCGTCGGGCTGGAACTCGGCGCCGACGACTACGTGACCAAGCCGTTCTCCTCAAGGGAACTGGTCGCCCGCATCCGCGCGGTACTGCGCCGCCAGGGCGACGTCGAGGAGCTCGAATCGGCCGTCCTGTCGGCCGGTCCCGTCAGGATGGACGTGGACCGCCACATCGTCGCCGTCCGCGGCGACCAGGTGCAGCTCCCGCTGAAGGAGTTCGAGCTGCTGGAGGTCCTGCTGCGCAACGCGGGCCGGGTGCTCACCAGAGGCCAGCTCATCGACCGCGTCTGGGGCGCCGACTACGTCGGTGACACCAAGACCCTGGACGTACACGTGAAGCGCCTGCGCGCCAAGGTGGAGGCCGACCCCTCCAACCCCCGCTGCATCCTCACCGTACGGGGCCTCGGCTATAAGTTCGACCCCGCCGAGGATTAACCAAAAATCCGGAAAGGGGCACAACCCAAACGGGTTGTGCCCCTTTCCGGATTTATCGTTATATTCCCAGGCCTCGAACGCTGAGTGTTTTCCACCCCGTGCTTTACCGGCGCCAAACAGAAGAGTTTCGCTCTTGTGCTTCACCGGCCCTCGGCGTGAGGAGTTTCAGCTTGGGCGCCGACGGCGCCCAAGCACGCGACGCCGAAGGCGGAGCAGGGAAACCCGGTTCGGGCGCGTCGGTGCTTGGACTGAGGAACGCAGGAGCGCAGCGACGAGGGAAAGCACCGACCCGAGGCGCCCAAGCCCACGACGCCGTCAGGCGGAGCAAAGAGACAGGTTCGGGCGCGCCGACGCTTGGACTGAGGAACGCAGGAGCGAAGCGACGGAGTGACGAGGGAAAGCGTTGGCTCGAAGCGCCCGAACCCGCGACGCCGAAGGCGGCGCAAAGAGACACAGCCCCGCGACGCCGAAGGCGTCGCAAAGAGTCAGGGCGCGCTGGTGGCCGGAGCCGTGGGCTCGGCAGGATCGCTGGGGTCCGCGGGCGCGGCGTCGGTCGCGCCGGCCGAGGGACTCGTGCTCGGCGAGGGGCTCGCACTGGCTGAGGGGCTCGCGCCGGCGGTCGAGGCGGGCGCCTGCGGCAGGTCGGCGAACTCGCGGCTGCGGGTGATGACCGGGACCGTCAGGGTGATGACGCCCGCTCTGGCGAACTGCAGCTGCACCGGGATGCTCTCGCCGCCGCTGAGCGGCTTCTTGAGGCCCTCGATCATGATCGTCGGGGTCGGCTTGCCGACGTTGACGCGCTGCTGGACGGGCAGGTTCACCGGGGAGACGACCTTGGCGGTGCCGAAGGCGGGGTCGACGCCGAGGCCCATGAGCTGGTCGGCCTCCTTGGTGGTGTTCAGCAGCGACAGGTAGAGCGGCGTGGCGCCGCCCTCGGCCAGCTTCGAGCCGGAGTCGGGGCCCAGGAAGAACGCCTGGGAGACGGCGATGCCCTTGACCTGGACGCTGAGGGCCTCGGTCGGGGTGTAGGGCATGCTGGTGATCGCGTCCGACCCGGCACCGCAGCCGGCCAGGACCGGGGCGGCAGCGAGGAACGCGGCGGCGGCGATCGCCCAGTGACGGCTGTTGCGGGTCACGGTGCGGGTACTCCTTGTCAAACACGAGGCTATGGCAGAGCCAACCCTATCCGTGGACTTCGCCAGGTTTTCCGCCGACCCGCCCCATCGTGGGGAGGTGTGGTCCGCAGGTCGCGGAGGCCTTTCGCAGCGCTGATTCACAGAGTCGAACACTTGTCAAGCCTTAATATGCGGCTTTGACCTGCAGTTATGGTGATTTCACTGTTCCGGGAGGCTGTGGATACGTGGTACTCTTGAGTACAGCGGAAGGGGTACTTGTCACATGACTTTCCAGGTCGGCGACACTGTCGTCTACCCCCACCACGGGGCTGCTCGGATCGAGGCCATCACGACCCGAACCATCAAGGGTGAGGAAAGGACCTACCTGGTTCTCAAGGTCGACAAGGGCGACCTTACCGTCCAGGTGCCGGCTGACAACGCCGAACTCGTCGGTGTTCGCGATGTCGTCGGCCAGGAGGGCCTTGAGCGCGTCTTCGACGTGCTTCGCATGCCTCACACCGAAGAGCCCACCAACTGGTCCCGCCGCTACAAGGCCAACCTGGAGAAGTTGGCGTCCGGTGACGTCAACAAGGTGGCCGAGGTCGTTCGCGACCTGTGGCGGCGTGACAAGGAGCGCGGGCTCTCCGCAGGAGAGAAGCGTATGCTCGCCAAGGCGAGGCAGATCCTGGTAAGCGAGCTCGCGCTCGCCGAGAAGACCAACGAAGACAAGGCCGAGGCCCTGCTCGACGAGGTTCTCAACTCCTGAACACAACATTTCCACGGGTGGGCGTCGGGGTCGACGTCCACCCGTTCGCATCGGGCCGCGAGTTGCACCTCGCGGGACTTCACTGGCCGGGCGAAACCGGTCTGGCCGGGCACTCGGACGGCGACGCCGCGGCTCACGCAGCCTGCGACGCGTTGCTGTCGGCCGCGGGCCTGGGCGACATCGGCGGTCTCTTCGGCACCGCGGATCCTCGCTGGGCGGGCGCCTCCGGCGTCGTCCTCCTTCAGGAGACCGCGAGGCAGGTGCGCGCGGCGGGCTTCGAGATCGGCAACGTGGCCGTCCAGATCGTGGGGAACCGTCCCAAGCTGGCGCCACGCCGTACGGAGGCTGAGAGGGCGCTCAGCGCCGCCGTGGGGGCACCGGTGAGCGTCAGCGCCACCACCACCGACGGTCTCGGGCTGACGGGGCGTGGCGAGGGCGTCGCGGCCATCGCGACCGCGATAGTGGTCAACCACTCTCCGGAGCCGGGCGTCTCCTGATACGGAGCGCGAAAGCGTTCCGGCGGGTGGCGCGTGAAGACCCGTCGCCGCATTCGAGGTGGCCCGTTTACTGGCGCGGTACGGGCCACCTTCTTTTCCGGAATGATCGGCGAATGTCCTGGGTAACCCCTTATTAACCATGTCTCGTCATCGGGGGGAGCCGGACATGATTGGCTCGATCATCGCCGCGATCGTCATTGGTGCCATCATCGGTGCCCTCGCCCGTCTGATAGTTCCCGGGCGGCAGAACCTGTCGATAGGTCTGACGCTCATCGTGGGTATCGTCGCGGCACTCATCGGCACCGCCATCGCGGCGGCGCTCGGACTGACCCACACCAGGGGCATCAACTGGTGGGAGCACATCATCCAGCTCGCGCTCGCGGTGATCGGAGTGCTGCTGGTGGTTCAGATGCAGGCGAGGAAGACGCACTGAGCCGGAATTTTGCCGTTCCCAGGAATATCCGTGACGTAGGGGGTAGCCGATCTCCCGTGAGCGTGAAGGTCACCTCACTGGGAGGTTCACGATATGACCATCGCATCCATTCTCGGGGCCATCGTCATCGGCGCCGTCGTCGGCGCCCTGGGTCGTCTCCTGCTTCCCGGTAGACAGCCGATCGGATGGGTCCTGACCGTCGTGGTCGGCATCGTCGCCGCGCTGATCGGCACAGCCATCGCCCAGGTGCTCGGGGTGGCGACCACGAACGGGATCGACTGGATCGAACTCGTCATGCAGGTCGTCCTCGCCGCCGTAGGCGTCGGCCTGGTCGCGAGCATGAGGCGATCCAGGGTCTGACCCGCGCGGGGACGACACCGTCCGCGTCAACGCGGCCCCCAGACCGGGCCGGCTCCTCCAAGGCCCCGGAGCCGGCCCGATTCGCCTGTTCCCGAAGCTATTCCTGCGGCGGGACGGGGGTGCTGCGCATCCGCCCGGAGGGCGGCGCGGCGCTCTCATCGCCGGGCACGACCTCCAGGTCGGGCATCGTGGTGTCCAGGTCGTCGTCATCGACGACGGTCGCACGCCGCCTCCTGGCGCCGCCGGGCTCATCCGGTTCGTCGGTCGCCGCGGCCATCGGCTGGGTGTCCTCGCCCGGATCCTCGTCGCCGGGCCGCTCGTCCTCCTCTGTGGCCTTCCCCGTGGCCTTTCCTGTGGTCTCCTCCGGAGCCTTCTCGGAAGCCTTCTCCGGGGCCTGGCCGGGGTGCTCGGCCTCCCAGGTCTCGACCCGCTCGCTGACCCGCCCTCCGGGCTCCTCCTGTACGGCGGAGCGCGGCGGGTGGACGAGCTGGTCGCCGGGGTGAGGCCGTACCAGATCGCCCCAGCGGAGCGGCCTGTCCGGGTCGGCCTCCGCGCGGGGGGCGGGAACCGAATCGGGGGTCTCCGGCGCGGTGGGGACCTCGGGAGTCTCCGGGGCGGCCGTCGGGCCGACGACCGGGTCGGAGGCGGGAGGCGCGGCGGACGGGGTGTGGTGCGGCGCCGGATCAAGAGGGGGAGCGGCCTGCGGGTCGAGCACCACCTCGGAAGGCCGGTGGTGCACCGGCTCCTCGTGCCACCCCGGGTGGTCCCGATGCTCCGGCCGGGCGAGTGGGACGGGGTACTCGGCGGTCGGCAGGTCTCCGTCGGGGAAGGGCACGATGTCGCCGGCACCGCTCTCCGGCGTCGTGTCCACGGCGTTCGCCGCCGCCCGTCTGGCCGCCGCGTGGTTGATCAGCAGCAGCCAGAGCCACAGGGCGAGCAACAGCGCCACCCAGGGGAAGACGGCCACGACCACCGCGGCACGCCGTACGTCGACCGTGGCCCGTACGGCGGTGGCCGTCTCGGCCGCAACCGCGCCCGCGAAGAGCAGGACCAGGACCGCGCCCGCCTGCAGCCGGATCGGCCAGCGCGCACCCCGCAGCAGGGGCAGGGCGATCAGCGCGACGGCCAGCAGCGCGTCGAAGGCGGCGGGATAGAGGTAGGCGAGGTCCGCGGGGGCCTCACCGGTGATCGCGAGGGCCCGCAGGTCCTCGAAGGAGAGCACACACGCCGCCGCGGCGAGCGCGGCGACACCGACACCGACCAGGGCGATCCCGGTACGGCGCAGCGCGACGGCGGTCCTGCTCGGCTGGGCGGGCGGGATCGAGGACGGGCGGGAGGCGGGGCCTGCCGCCGCGGGGGATTTCACGTCCATGGCGCTCCGAGCCTACAGAATCGACACCTGGCATGATCTGTGCATCGAAGCACGACAAGGAGGAAAGTTGTCCGAACTATCCGATGGCGTGCGGGCGCTCTTCGACGCGGCGAACTTCGCCACCGTGACGAGTCTGAACGAGGACGGCAGCCCGCAGGCCAGCGTGATCTGGGTGAAGACCGACGGTGACGACATCGTGTTCTCCACGGTCAGGGGGCGGCGCAAGGACCGTAACTTCGCCCGCGACCCCAGGACCGCCGTCGTGGTGATCGACCACGCCAACCCCTACCGCTACGCGGAGGTGCGCGGGAGGGTCACGGTGACGGAGGACCCGACGGGCTCTCTCATCCAGGAGCTGGCGCACAAATACACCGGCAAGGCCTGGGAGGAATCTCGTCCTGACACGCAGCGGCTGATCGTCCGAGTGATCCCGGAAAAGGTGCATCTGCACGGGTGACCGGGGAATGCGTGGGGCGACATTCGCCCTCGTTGCCATAAAAAGTGCCGTCGCTAAGCCCCAACGTCTCGTAACACGGCTTGTGAGGTGAGGTAAGGCGTTAGCCTTTCCTCCGTGAGCCTGCACCTATACGACACCAGCGCACGTACGGTCCGCGAGTTCGTTCCGGTCGAATCCGGCCGGGCGTCGATCTACCTGTGTGGTGCCACCGTGCAGGCTCCTCCGCACATCGGGCACATCCGCTCCGGCGTCAACTTCGACGTGCTGCGCCGGTGGATGATCCGGTCGGGGTACGACGTCACGTTCTGCCGCAACGTCACCGACATCGATGACAAGATCATCAGGGTCGCGGCGGCCGAGGGCGTGCCGTGGTTCGTCGTCGCCGAGCGCAACCAGCGCGCCTTCACCTGGGCCTACCAGGTGCTGGGCTGCCTGCCGCCGACCGTCGAGCCCAGGGCGACCGGCCACGTGCCGGAGATGATCGAGCTGATGGAGCGGCTCATCGCCGCCGGCCACGCCTACGCCTCGAACGGAGACGTCTACTTCGACGTCGTCTCCTACGCCGACCGGTACGGCTCGCTGTCCAACCAGCGCCTGGAGAACATGTGGGCGGCCGGTGACACCGACACCGACTCCGCCAAGCGCGACCCGCGCGACTTCGCGCTGTGGAAGGGCGAGAAGCCCGGCGAGCCGACCTGGCCGACCCCCTGGGGGCGCGGCCGTCCCGGCTGGCACCTGGAGTGCTCCGCCATGGCGACCAAGTATCTCGGCCCGACCTTCGACATCCACGGCGGCGGCGTCGACCTGATCTTCCCGCACCACGAGAACGAGCTGACCCAGTCGCAGGCGGCCGGGGACGGCTTCGCCCGCTACTGGATGCACAACGGGATGCTCAAGATCGGCGCGGAGAAGATGAGCAAGTCGCTCGGCAACTCCCTGCTGATCCCCGAGGTGACCAAGAAGGTCCGCCCGGTCGAGCTGCGTTACTACCTGGCCGCCCCGCACTACCGCTCCGCGATCGAATACTCCGAGGAGGCTCTGGCCGAGGCCGCCGCCGCCTACCAGCGCATCGAGGGGTTCGTCACCAGGGCGGCCGAGGTGATCCACGACGTGGACGCCCACGCGCCGCTGCCCCAGGCGTTCGCCGACGCGCTCGACGACGACCTGGGCACCCCGCAGGCGCTGGCGGTCGTGCACGAGGTGGTCAAGGAGGGCAACGTCGCCCTGGCCCAGGGCAACAAGGAGCAGGTGGCCAGGCTCCTGGCCGAGACGCAGAACATGCTCGACGTGCTCGGTCTCGACCCGCGCTCCGAGCAGTGGCGCTCCTCCGGCGACGACTCCGGCCTGCGTACGACCGTGGACGCGCTGGTCAGGGTGGCCCTTGAGCAGCGTCAGGCGGCCAGGGCCCGTAAGGACTTCGTGGCGGCCGACGGCATCCGTGACCAGTTGGCCCAGGCGGGCATCCTCGTCGAGGACACCCCCCAGGGACCGCGCTGGGAACTTTCCCGGTAGGCGCAGGCCATACCCTAGACACCATGGCTGCTGGCGGTAGAGGGTCCGGACGACCCGCGAAGAAGAAGAGTCCGACCAAGGGCACGGGCGGTAACAAGCGCCGAAGCCTTGAGGGCAAGGGGGCGACCCCGCCGGCGCACATGAGGCACTGGCACAAGGACAAGGCCAGGGCCGAGCGGGTCGAGCGGGAGGAGCGCACCGGCAGGACCACCTCCCAGCGCCCGCAGACGCGTGCCAGGCGCAGCGAGGACGCCCCCGAGTACATCGGCGGGCGCAACCCCGTCCTGGAGGCGCTACGCGCTGGTGTGCCCGCCTCCGCCATGTATGTCGCCCTGCGCATCGACAACGACGACCGCGTCAAGGAGGCCGTACGGCTCGCCGCCGAGCGGGGCATCGCGCTGCTTGAGGTCGGCAGGGAGAAGCTGGACCGGCTCACCGAAGGCGGCATCCACCAGGGCGTCGCCCTGCAGATCCCGCCGTACGAGTACGCCCACCCCGACGACCTCGTGCGCATCGCCCAGGAGGCCGGGGAGGTGCCGCTGATCGTCGCGCTCGACGGTGTCACCGACCCGCGTAACCTCGGCGCCATCGCCCGTTCGGCCACCGCCTTCGGCGCCCACGGCCTGCTGGTTCCCTCCCGCCGCTCGGCCGGGGTCACCGGAGGGGCCTGGAAGACCTCGGCGGGCACGCTGGCCACCCTGACCGTCGCCCGGGCCTCCAACCTGACCTCCGCCCTGCGGGAGTACCGCGAGGCGGGCCTGTTCGTCGTCGGCCTCGACGGCGAGGGCAGCGTTGACCTGGAGAAGGCCAACCTCCTCGACGGTCCCCTGGTCGTCGTGGTCGGCTCGGAGGGCAAGGGCCTGTCCCGCCTGGTCGCCGAGTCCTGCGACCTGGTGGTGCGCATCCCCATGCACGCCGCCGCCGAGTCGCTCAACGCGGGTGTCGCCGCGGGCATCGCCCTGTACGAGGTGGCCCGCCACCGCCGCCGCTGACCTTTCCCGGCGGGGGTGGCGTCCGCCCGTCCTGTACCGCTCCGGCTGTCTCTTGGCCGTCGCAGTCTCGCGGCGGCCCGGCTGTACGGAAATCGGCGTTTCGGGGGCTCCGTCGGTGACGTCCACGGTGCGGGCCGACTACACTCATCAGTTGACCATGCCGACGTAGCTCAATCGGCAGAGCAACAGTCTTGTAAACTGTAGGTCAGGGGTTCGATTCCCCTCGTCGGCTCATGAAGCAAAGGCCCAGGTCAGGGACATGTCCCTGACCTGGGCCTTTGTCATTTCTGGTTCTTCCCTCGGCCGTGTGTCACCTACGTGCCCCTAGCTCTCGATCTTCGTTTTCCGTCTCACCTGTTCTCGTACGGCTCGGCGAGCTCCGAAGCCGGAGGGAAGCGCCCATGCGACGACCGGTCCAATACAGGAGGATCGTGAACATGGTCCAGGATCCCGACGGTCTTGGCGAGGGGATCACCTGTCGTTCCGGAGTGTCCGGCGCCTTTGACCTGGTACGGATTCTGTGGATCGGCTCGTCCTTCACCGCCGTGTCACGTGTTTGACTTAGTTGCTGCTTCGCCTGTCTCCTTGGCCACGGCCTTTCGACGTCTGCGCTCGGTGAGGACCGCGCCGAAGCCGCTGATCCAACCCAACAGCACCGTGTAGCCGATGATGCTCTGCCAGTTGAAGACCGTGTCCAGGGGCCAAAGGTCGTGGTTGTGGAACCAAAGAGCGAGGAGGCTTGCGAGGAAACCTCCCACGGCTCCTTGCAAGAGGCCACGAAGGCCTACCCGCCATAAGGGTGCCTGCCCGCCCTGCATGTTCAGCCTTTTCTGTCTCCGACAGAGAACCTGCCTTGTAATGATCACGCTACCCAAGCCGGGGTCATACGTGACCTCGGCAGGCCGCGTACCAAGACTTTGTAACCTCAGTCAGGGTTCGGTTCCCTTGTAGGCCCCAGGTATCCGAGGCTCTTTCTTTTTCCCGAAACCGTCGTGATGGGGATGCGCGGGGTTACTCGTCCGCGCCGATGAAGGGGCCCGCCCACACCGGTTGTGGACCGGGCCGAGTGGAGGAGGCGGGGGTGGCCTGAAGGATCGTGTGGGCGGAGGTGGCGGCGCCCTTACCGAAACACTGGGCGATCGATCGACTACTTTTGGTCATGGCTGGTTATGTTCCGTGAGGTCATCCACCTCATGGAAGGACCATCTCGTGCGCCTGACCCGCCCTCTGTTCACCACCGCCCTGGCCACCGTCGTCGCCGCCACGGCCGTGGTCGTGGTTCCGTCCGGCTCGGCCTGGGCGGCGAAGGGCACGCTGTGGATCAACGGCCGTCGCCACCACAACCCCAGCGGCTGCTACACCGTCATGGGGCGGCTCTCGGCGACCAACCGCACCAACACGGCGGCCATCCTCTACAGAGGAGACAGGTGCAACAGCCGGATACTCGGCGCTCTCGGGCCCGAGCAGCGCAACACGTGGGAGTTCATCGGCAGCGTCTCCATCCAGTAGCCGGGAGTCGGTGACGCGTGCCGTAGCCGCCGTTCGGTCAGCGTGCGGGACGGCCAGGCCCGGTCGGCGGGAACCACACCGGTTCCACTTCCGGAGCCTTCGGCGTATCGGGCGGGCTCGGGGGCGGAGGCTCCGGTCACGCCTGGCCTGGGGAGGGACTCGTCAGGATCGCTCCTTCCTGCCCGACGCGGGATGCCGAGAGGCGCACGGCTCATGCTTCGGATCCGGGGCGGACGATCATCATGATCACGACGACCGCCCAGATCAGGTTGTACAGCCCGGCGAGCATGGACAGCCTGCGCAGTGGTGCTGCCGGGCCGGGGGTGTCGAGTGCCGCACGTTGGCGCGGGACGATCTGGGTGACCAGCAGGCCCGCCGCTCCTGCGGTGAGGACCATCGACAGGGTGATCCAGATCTCTCCCGTCCGGCCCTGCACGGCCGCGAGGACGAGACCGGCCACGGGAACGGCGAGACCGGCCACGGCGTAGCCCCGGGTGATGCGGTGCATCGCGGTCGCGACAGCGGGACTGCGTTCTCCCTGGTCGGATGGGGCGTCTGGGGGAACGTCCGCGGCGAGAGGCGCGTAGCGGGGGAACAGGCTCGTCGCGACGGCGGAGCCGCCGACGAACACGATGGCGGCCAGGACATGTACCACCAGCAGAACGTCTTCCAGCACGGATGTCTCCCTTCGACCTTCAGGTTGGCTGAAGCCTAGACCATGCTTCAGTCAGCCTGAAAGATGGGGTTCGCAGACGTACGGCGGTCAGGCCGCCGAGGAGGGATCAGCCGGCGGTACGGAAGGCGGCCCGGATGGCCTCGCCCACCCGTCGGCGCGTCGGATCGGAGTCCGGGCCGAACAGGTGCTCGTCCACCTGGTCTGCCGCTTCCTGTGCCGCTCGTAGCAGGCGCGCGCCCTCGGCTGTCACCTCGATGACCGACGCGGAGCCGGCGCGGGCACTGCTGTCGCGCACCAGTCCCGCTCGTTCCAGCGTCTTCACCGCCGTGTGCACGCTCTGCACGGTGATCCCCGACATGCGTGCCAGGTCGCTGAACGACACCCCGGGCACGGCCTTGATGTGCGCCAGCAGCCCCAGCCTGCTCACCGTCAGATCCAACGGCGCCAGAGCCCTGTTCAGCTCCGCCTCGACCTGGTGCGCCAACGTCAGGACCACGATCGAGACGTTGGTCACGGGCGGCGCGGGACGGGAGGTCTCAGACACCGTTCCAGTGTCCCCGGTCGGGCAGGCACTTCGCACGGACATGGGATCACCGCCACCGTGTCGGAACGGCCTGGCCGCGGGCCGTCGTGGGCGAAGGGCCGAGGACACCGGGAGAGCCGCGATTCGGCCGAAGGGGAGGGCTCACCGGAACGTCCAGAGGGCGGCGGTGGCGTCGTCGTGGGTTTTGTGGCGGGGCCGGTGCGAGCCGTACGGGTCGTCGTGTTCGGCGGCGCGGACCTGGGCGATCAGTCCTTGCGGGCCGTCGCGGGTGAGGAGGTCGAGGAGCTGTCGCCAGGTGGCCAGGCCGAAGAGGTCGGTCAGGCGGGAGGCGCCGTCGCTGAGCAGGGCCGCGGACCGTACCCGTTCGGCGGGGACGGATCCGGTCAGGGAGCGTGCGGCGGCGAGGGGGTCGGCCGAGGCGACCCAGAAGCCGCCCTCACGGTTGCGGTGGCCGCGCATGATCTCGATGTAGCGGCGTAGCGCCTCGGAGTGTTCGGGGGTTCCGTTCGTCAGGGCGTCCAGTTCGGTCCGGTGGAGCACGCCGGTCCGTTCGAGCCGGTCGTCGCTGAGCACGGTCGGCTCCGCCGTACCGGTGTCGATGATGATCACGGAGTCGGCCAGCACCAGCCATTCCAGGGCGTCGTCCGTACGGCGCAGCATCGCGACCGTGGCCGAGGGGGTGCCGGGGTGGGACAGGTCGCAGGTGAAGTCGTGCAGCGAGACGACGGTCTTGATCGACCTGGTGAGCAGTTCGGCCAGGGGAGCGGCGCTCTGGGTCACCTCGGCCAGCAGGGTGGAGCCGAGCGTGCGGGCGTACCAGGCGACCCCGTGTGAGCAGCCGGACTCCATGCCGCTCGGGACGCCCGCCCCGTCCAGGAGAACCACCGCGCCGGAGGTGACCCCGACGAAGTCCTCGTTGGGGCGGTCCGGGGAGGCGGGGTCGGTGGCGAGGGTGAGCCGCATGTCCGTCGTCCTCGTGTCGTGGTCGGATGGAGGCGTACTCGACGCCGGATGGCATGCCCGCGAATAGCGGGAAATATGCGGTTTTGGGGTTCGGGGTAGTCGTGAGGCGAACGCCCCGGAACCGGCTGCGGTGGTTCCGGGGTTCGGGGTCAGGTCGCGAGTGCGGTGCGGCGGCCACGGCGGGCCACCTCGCGCTCCAGATACCACTCCACGATCAGCAGCGGGACCGTCCAGCCGAGCCAGCCGGACAGGCCGGAGATCGTCCACGCCATCAGGTCGGGGTCGCCGTGGAAGACGGTGTCCTGCAGCGGGGGCAGGACGATGATCAGAATCGCGGTCCACACCCGGTTGGTGATGATGGAGTAGGTCAGCACGGTGCTGCGCAGCATCCAGCGCCGGTGACCGGCGTACCGGCGGGCGCGGGCGGCGCGCCAGCCCGCCACGGTGAAGGCGAGCCACAGCAGGGCGAGGATCACGTCGCTGACCGCGAGGAACAGCCCGAACGGGGAGCGCGCCCCGATGACCAGGCCGGTCAGCCCGGCCGGTAACACTCCGGCGAACACGTAGGCCCGTCCGGCGCGCCGGTGCCACACCGGGTGCCGCCTGCGAAACCACGGCCACACCTGGAAGAACGCGGTGACCATGGCGATCGTGGCGAACAGCACGTGCGCCACGAGCAGCGGGTAGTGCAGGCCGAACCCCTCCGGCTGCGGCACCCGGGACTGCGACGGGTCGCCGGTCAGGTACGGCGGCAGCGAGAACGCGAGGAACCCGGCCATGACCAGACCGAGGGGCGCCGTCCAGGGGCGTCTCCACCACGGACGGCGGCGGGCCGGTGCCGGTTGGGGGCTGTCGATCGTCGTGTGCATGACGACTCCAAGGGGGTTGAGTGGGATGCGTATGACATACGCTTATTGCGTACTTTATACGTAAGGCGTATGACCTACGCAAGGCGTATGTCATACGCAAGGCGTATGTCATACGCAAACTGATAGGCTCCTGGAATGCGGGACGACACCGGAAACGAGCTGCCGCACGCGCTGAACGTGTTGTGGGGGCGGGCCAAGCCAAAGGGGCGGGGACGCGCGCCCGCGCTCAGCCTGGAGCGGATCGTGGCGGCGGCCGTCGCCCTCGCCGACGAGGAGGGGCTGGCCGCGCTGTCCATGGCCCGGCTCGCCGAGCGGCTCGGCTGCGCGCCCATGTCGCTGTACCGGCATGTGGCGGGCAAGGACGACCTGCGGCTGTTCATGCTGGACGCCGCCCCCGGCCCGCCGCCGGAGTTCGACACGGCACCGGCCGACTGGCGCGGCTCACTCACCCGGTGGGCCGTCGAGCTGTTCGGCGTCTACGCGCGGCATCCGTGGATCGTCCAGCTGGTGAACTCCCCGCCTGCCGATCCCGGCCAGCTCGCCTGGCTGGACGCCGCGCTGCGCACCCTCGGCGGCACACCGCTGGACCTGCGGACCCGGATCTCGGTGGTCATGCTGGTGACGCACTACGTGCGTGGCGCGGCCCAGCTCCTGACGTCCATGGCCGCAGAACCGGGGGAGGGGGCCGACGAGGCGTACGCCGTCCTGCTCACCGAGCTGGTCGACCCCGGCCGGTTCCCCGCGCTGGCCGGCGCCGTGCGGGCCGGGGTGTTCGCCCCCAACCCGGGAGCCGGTCCTGACGACGACTTCCGCGCCGGCCTGGACCACCTGCTCGACGGGGTGGGGGTGGCGATCGAACGTGCCGCCCGGAGCTGAGCCGGGTCAGCCGGGGGGAGGGGGCATGGGGCCGGTGATGACGGCGACGAGCACCGTGCCGGGCGGGAAGACGCCGTCCTCGGTCATCGTGAAGATCGCCCGCATCATCTTGGCCACGTATATCCGGTCCAGGCGCAGGCCGTGCCGGGCGGTGAAGTCGGTGACGAACGCGTCGAGGGCGGCGTCGCTCCTGGCGTAACCGCCCGAGTGGAAGTCGAGGGCGATCGACCAGTTGCCGGAGGCGTGGCCGTACGCCTCGGTCTGTAGGCGGGTGACCTCCTCGGTGAGGAACCCTCCGCCGCGCAGCACCGAGACGCCGAGCGCCCGCCGTCCGGGCTCCAGGCCTGCGGCGATGCCCGCGAGCGTGCCGCCGGTGCCGACCGGGCAGCAGACGACGTCGTACGGCACGGCGATCTCCCCGGGCAGTTCGGCACAGCCGTGTACGGCCTGCGCGTTGCTGCCGCCCTCGGGCAGCAGGTAGAACCGGCCGAACCGTTCCCGCAGCGTCTCGATCACGGGGGCGGTGTGCTTGGCCCGGTAGGTGGTGCGGTCGAGGTAGGTCAGCCGCATCCCGCGCCCGACGGCGAAGGCCAGGACCTCGTTGAGCGGCAGGTGCTCCTCCCCGCGCACGACCCCGACGGTCCGGAACCCGAAGCGGGCACCGGCCGCGGCGACGGCCCGCAGGTGGTTGGAGTAGGCGCCCCCGAAGGTCAGCAGCGTGTCGTGCCCCAGTTCGGCGGCCCGTGTCAGGTTGTATCGGAGCTTGCGCCACTTGTTGCCCGGAAGATCGGGGTGGATGAGATCATCACGTTTGAGGAGCAGCCGTACACCGGCCCCGGCGAGGCGGGGGTCGCACAGCTCGGTGAGGGGCGAGGGAGCCACGGGCGAGACCCTGGAGGCCGTCGGGAGATCGGTTCCGGAGACGGTCGCGGGGGTGATCCCGGAGGAGGCCGTGGGAGGGGGCGGAGGGAGGGACGGCCTTGGGCGGATCACCGCATCAGGATGCCATCTCGTACGGTGCCCTTCCATTCGGAAGGTGAAAGCCGCAATGTAAGCACCAATCAGCACCTATATCCAGATACACCCGTTGATATGGCATTCCTTTGCCCCGCTGTACGCCGTCATCATGGGGGAACCAGCGGCCCGCACCTCGCCGCGGCCGGTTCGCAGCCCACGTGTGAAGAGAGAGACGTATGACCCACTCGTTGAGAACCGGCCTGTCGATCCAGGAGATGCAGGAGGAGGCGCTGCGGCGCGACGCGGAGGATCCCGGCAACCGGGACCTCTTCCTCGTCCCGCCGGCGGAGGGCGGGGACTACCCGGAGAGCGCCTACCTGGCGGGCAACTCACTCGGCCTGCAGCCGAGGGCGACCAGGACGGAGCTGCTCGCCGACCTGGAGGCCTGGGCGAGACTCGGCGTCGAGGGTCACATGGAGGCCGAACGCCCCTGGCTGCCCTACCACGAACTGCTCACCGAGCCCGCCGCCCGTCTGGTCGGCGCGCTGCCCGAGGAGACCGTGGTGATGAACTCGCTGACGGTCAACCTGCACCTGCTGATGGTGTCGTTCTACCGGCCCGAGGGGCGGCGCACCAAGATCGTCATCGAGGACACGGCCTTCCCCTCGGACAGCTACGCGGTGCGCAGCCAGGCCCGTTTCCACGGCCTCGACCCGGAGACCACGGTGGTACGGCTCCGCGACGGGCGGCAGGTCCTCGACTTCCTGGCCAGGGAGGGCGAGACGGTCGCGCTGGTGATGCTCGGCGGGGTGAACTACCTGACCGGCGAGCTGATGGACATCCCCGCGATCACCACGGCCGGGCACGCGGCCGGGGCGGTCGTGGGCTGGGACCTGGCGCACGCCGCAGGGAACGTTCCGCTGAGCCTGCACGAGTGGGGGCCGGACTTCGCCGCCTGGTGCTCCTACAAGTACCTCAACTCCGGGCCCGGCGCCCTCGGCGGCGTCTTCGTCCACCAGCGGCACCTGGGCGACCCCACGCTGCCGCGCTTCGAGGGCTGGTGGAGCACCGAGCAGGAGACCCGCTTCCAGATGGCCCCGGTCTCCCGGCCGCCCGCGACCGCCGACGCCTGGCAGATCTCCAACCCGCCGATCTACGCCATGGGCCCGGTGCGCACCTCGCTCGAACTGTTCGACCAGGTCGGGATGGCCGAGCTGCGGGCCCGGAGCGTGCGGCTCACCGGATACCTGGAGAGTCTGCTCGACGTGGTCGTCCCCTCCCGGCCGCTCAGCGTGGTCACCCCGCGGGAGCCGGGGCGCCGGGGCTGCCAGCTCTCCCTGCGGATCGGGAGCGGCAGCGCCGCGGAGCTGGCCTGGCGGCTGCGCCGGGAGCACGGGGTCGTCACCGACGCCCGTGAGCCGGACATCGTCCGGATGGCGCCGACCCCGCTCTACTCGACCTACCACGACTGCTGGCGCGCCGCCGTCGCGCTGGCCGACTGTGTCCAGGAGGAGTCGTGACCGTTGCCGTCGTCGGCGCCGGGCTCACCGGCTGCCTGCTCGCCTGTTATCTGGCCCGTCGTGGCCTCGACGTGACCGTCTACGAGCGCCGCCCCGACCCGCGTACCGGTAAGCCGGAGCGCGGCCGGTCGATCAACCTGGCCATCTCCGAGCGCGGCCGGGACGCCCTGCGCAGGATCGGCCTTGAGGAGCGGGTCATGGCCGACGCGCTGCCGATGCGCGGCCGGATGATCCACCCGGTGAGCGGCCCGCTCGACTTCCAGCCCTACAGCCACGACGGCGAGATGGCGATCAACTCGATCAGCCGGGGAGCGCTCAACAACACGCTGCTGGACGCCGCGGAGGCCGCCCCCGGGGTGAAGGTCTTCTTCGGCCACCGGCTGACCGGGCTCGACCCGGCGACCGGGGCGATGACCTTCGAGACGGCTGACGGGCCGGTCGAGACGGTCGCCGACGTCGTGCTCGGCGCGGACGGGGCGGGCTCCGCCGTACGGGGGCAGCTGCTCGCGCACCGGGACATCGAGGAGAGCCTGGACTTCCTCGACTACGGCTACAAGGAGCTGACGATCCCCGCGGTCGACGGGGAGTTCGCGCTGGACCCGGGCGCGCTGCACATCTGGCCGCGCGGCACGTCCATGATGATCGCGCTGCCCAACCCCGACCGGTCCTTCACCTGCACGATGTTCTGGCCGACCGGCGGCACCGGGAGCTTCGCCTCGCTGAGCAGCCCGGCGGCCGTCGAACGCCACTTCCGCGCCAACTACCCGGACGTGGTGCCGCTGGCGCCGACCCTGGTCGACGACTACACGCACAACCCGGTCGGCCTGCTCGGCACGGTCCGCTGCGCGCCCTGGCAGTCGGACGGCAGGGTCGGCCTGATCGGTGACGCGGCGCACGCGATCGTGCCGTTCTACGGCCAGGGAGCCAACTGCGGCTTCGAGGACGTGGTCGTGCTCGACCAGTGTCTCGACGAGACCGGCGGTTCCTGGTCCAGCGCCCTGCCGCTGTTCGAACGGCGGCGCAAGGAGAACGCCGACGCGATCGCCGAGATGGCCCTGGACAACTTCATCGAGATGCGCGACAAGGTCGCCTCTCCGGTGTTCCGGCTGGTCAAGGGGGTCGAGCACCGGCTGGAGCGGGCGCTGCCCGGCCGCTACGTGTCCCGGTACGAGCTCGTCTCCTTCTCCACGGTGCCCTACGCCCAGGTCAGGCGCCGGGTGCGCGCCCAGCAGCGGCTGCTCGCCGGGGCGGCGGCCGTACTGGCCGGGGCGGTCGTCGCGGGCCTGGCCGGGCTCAGGCGCAGGTCGTGAGGCCGTCATGAGGCCGTCGTGAGGTCGTCGTGAGCGAGGACAGGTCGGTCCTCGGGAGGCACGCGCCCGGTCCTGACGAGACCGTCGCGTACGGCCCGGCCCCCGACCAGGTGAGCGACCTGTGGCACGGGCAGGGCCCGACGGTCGCGCTGGTCCACGGCGGGTTCTGGCGTCCCGAGTACGACCGGGTCCACCTGCGTCCGATGGCGAACGCGCTGCGCGAGGCGGGCTGGAACGTCGCCGCGGTCGAGTACCGCCGCGAGCCGGGCCGTCCGGACGCGGCGGTCGAGGACGTCCGTGCCGCGCTCGCCGCGCTCGGTCCCGCGTCCGGTCCCATGGTGGTCGCCGGTCACTCGGCAGGCGGCCACCTGGCCCTGCTCGCGAGCCCGGGGGAGGCCGCGGTCCTCGCCCTGGCCCCGGTGGCCGACCTGCGGCTCGCGCACCGGCTCGACCTCGACGAGGGCGCGGTCGCCGACTTCCTCGGCCGTCCGCCGGACGAGCGCCCCGACCTCGATCCGGTACGGCTGCGCCCCGGCGCCGGGCGGGTGACGCTCGTGCACGGCACCGACGACGAGCGCGTGCCCGTCGAGGTCTCCGAGTCCTACGTCGCCGCCCACCCCGAGGCCTCGCTGGTGCGGATTCCCGGCGCCGGGCATTTTGTGGTTATTGACCCGGAAAGCGAGGCTTGGCCGGTTGTCCTGAGGGAATTGGCGGCCCTCGCCCGTTAACACGATGGTTTTTTGGTGGTTCTCCGGGTTACTGGGGGTTCGATCAGTACGGTGATCTCAGCCCCCAAAGGAGAAACCGCATATGACCTCTCCAACCTCGCAGGAACTGAGAAAGCTCCAGGAACCCGCGTACTGGCTCATCTTCGCGTTGCCCTGGCCCGACTCCCGGCAGGACGCCGCGACCGCGGAGGCCGCCTACGTCGTCGCGCCGCCGCTCGTCCCCAGGAGCCAGGTCTCGGAGAACGCGGAAGGGGTCTTCGCGGTGGCCCACTTCCACGTCAAGGAGAACCCCGGCCGCAGAGGTGTCTGGTTCAGCGACCTCACCCGGTGGCTGGCCGAACGGGACAACAGCTGGCAGGGGGTCGAGGTGGACTGGGAGGCGGCGCTGCGCGAGATCCAGGAGCTGCCGACGTTCGGCATGTTCCTGGAGGTCAGCAGGCGCGGCTACCTGTTCCTGCTGGACGGCTCACCGGAGGGGGCGACGGTGACCTACCCCGGAGGGGAGCGGGAACACCTGACCGCGCGGGAGCGTGAGGCGGTGCACGCCGACTTCGAGAACAAGATCACACGTGACTGGGCGAGGTACATCGAGGAGATGGCCGCCCGGGGGATGATCCACCTTCACTGACCCCGCGGGCGGCGCGGCGTGGACCCGAGGCCCCGGCTCCCCTCGCCGGAGTCGGGGCCGGTCCTTCGGCCGGCCGCGAGGCGCTCGGCCTCGACGTGCAACGCCTCGACGAGGAGCAGCTCCAGAAGGAGGTCCGCGTCCACAAGATCGTCGAGTGCTGCCATGTGCCCTCCTGCTGGAAAAGACGTCCCACGGGTCACACGGGTTTCTTCTCATAACGGAACGGCATGGAAATTCCCGGGCAAGTCACACGGAAACATAAGGATTTTTCGTGATTTTGGGTGAGATGTCGATAGCCGTCCCGGCTCCAAGGCTGTTTCCGGGTGTCCGAGACTTGTTCCATGAACCGTCCCCCGGCGCCCAAGGGCGTCCTCTATGTGATCGTCTGCGCGGCCGGAGCGGCCCCCACGGCACAGGACCTGGTCGCGGCGGCCCTCGATGAGGGATGGGAGGTCCAGGTCGTCGCCACCCCCTCGGCGCTGGGCTTCTTCGACGTCGCCGCCTTCGAGGAGCTGACCGGGCGTCCCGTCAAGAGCCGCTACCGCAGGCCGGACGAGCCCAAGCCGCCCAGGGCCGACGCGATCGTCGTGGCCCCGGCCACCTACAACACCGTCAACAAGTTCGCCCAGGGGATCGCCGACACCTACGCGCTCGGCCTGCTCGCCGAGGCCCCCGGCCTGGGCATCCCGGTGGTCGTCGTGCCCTTCGTCAACGCGGCCCTCGCCTCCCGCCTGCCGTTCCTGCGCGGTGTCGAGACGCTGCGCGCCGAGGGGGTGCGCGTGCTCCTCGACCCGGCGAACGAGGCCTGGAACGGTTCCAAGCCGTGGCGGACGGCGCTGGCGGCGGTCGAGGAACTCGGGAGGCTCCGGCGCGACGACACAGGGTGACGGGCCGGAGGTACCAAAGGGCGACAAGGCGACAAGGCGCGCGAAACGCCAAGCCGTGCGAAGCCGTAAGAAAAAGGGGGTTTTCACCAGGCACGGTGAGGCCGGGCGAAGGCGGAGAGGGCCAAGAAACCGGATCCGCCCCACACGCGCGGCCCATCGTCACATACTGGAACGCTGCGTGACGTTGAGTAACCGACGGGGGGCACAGCGGTGACGGGGACGATCATTCGAGCGGTCCGTGCGGGAAGCGGTGAGCGGGCGGCCGGAGAAGAGGCCGCGGGGCCCGGGCGCTGGGCCGCGCGGGAGGAGACGCAGCACCCCGACATCGACGTCAGCGTCATCGTCCCGGTCCACAACTGCCGCCCCTATCTCGACAGGTGCCTGACCTCGCTGCTGGTACAGCGGGTCAACAGGGAGATCATCGTCGTCGACGACGGCTCGACCGACGGCGGCGCCGAACTGCTCGACCTCTACGCCGCCCACCACCGGGGGGTCGTGCGGGTCGTCCGCATGGAGCGCTCCGGCGGCGCGGGCCGTCCCCGCAACGTCGGCCTGGCCCTGGCCAGGGGCAAGTACGTGTTCTTCTGCGACGCCGACGACTACCTCGGCCCCGAGGCGCTCGAACGGATGCTCGCGATGGCCGAGCGCAACGGCTCGGACATGGTGCTCGGAAAGATCGTCGGGCACGACCGCAGGGCCCCCGTCTCGATGTTCCGGGAGAACGCCGAGCGGGTCACGCTGGAGGAGAGCCGCGTCTACAACAGCCTGAGCTGCTTCAAGCTCTTCCGCAGGGAGATGATCGAGCGGTACGGCATCCGCTTCGACGAGACGCTGCTGGTCGGGGAGGACGTGTTCTTCACCACCCACGCCTACTGCCACGCTGAGGTGATCTCCGTCGTCGCCGACTACGACTGCTACCACCTGGTCGCCAGGCCGGACGGCAGCAGCATCATGCAGCAGCCGGGCAGCCGCGACCCGGTCGCCTGGATTCGGATGATCAAGAAGTCGGTCGAGTTGATGGTCGGCCACGTGCGTCCCGGGGCGCTGCGCGACCACCTGCTCGGGCGGCACTTCAGGATGGACGCGCTGAGCAACCTCGGCAGGCCCTTCCTCGACGCCGGGGAGGAGACGCGCAGGCAGATCGCCGCCGAGGTCGCCGACATGTGCGAGCGGTGGCTGACCGACGGCGTCCGCGAACGCCTCAACCCCATCGACCGGGGCCGCGTCGCCGCCCTCCAGGACGTCGACCGCCTGGTACGGCTCGCGCACATCGAGTCGGCCGTGGTTCGCAGGCGGCTGACCGGCCTGGACTGGGACCCGCGGGACGGGCTGGTCGTCACGGGCCGGGTCGCGCTGGACGCCCTCGAACGGGACGGGGGCCCCGACCTCGTCGCGGGCGGCCTCGACCTGGTGCTGCGGCTGCGCGGCGGCGCTGTGGAGGGTGACCGGGGGCGTCCGGTCGAGCGGGTGTTCCCGGTCGGCGGCGACCACGAGGGCTTCAGCGCCGTCGTGGACGTCACCACGCTGTCCTCCGGGGTCTGGGACGTCTATCTGAACGTCGAGTGCGAGGGCGTCACCCGTCTGGTACGGCTCGGCGCCGACCGGGACGAGCCGGTCACCCGGCCCGCCCCCCGGATGATCGGCGGTGTCGTCGCCCTGCCGTACTTCACCAGGTCGCACGGCAACCTCAGCCTCGACGTCGGCGGACACGTGGTGCGGGTGCCGGGCCGCGTCCGGCTGACCGGGACCCGCTGGACGGCCGGGAACCGGCTGGCGCTCGACGGGCGGGTCAGCGTCGGCTCGGCGGCGCCGGGGACGCGGGCCGTACGGCACCTGGTGTGGCGGGAGCGGTGGTCGGGGAAGGAGTGGCGCGAGCCGGTCGAGGTCGAGGAGGGGGGGACGTTCGCCATGCGGCAGGCACTCGGCAGACTGGGACCCGGCACCTGGGACGCCTACCTGGAACTCGACCTGGGCGGACCGCCCGCGCGGTTCAGGGTCGAGGCGCCCGCCGAGATCGTCGCGCCGCCGCGCACCTGGTGGCGCGGGCTGGTCAGACGCAGCGTCAGGCCCTACGCGACCACGGGCAAGGGGCGGCTGAGCGCGGTCGTGCGGACGTTCACCCCGAGGTCGTTCGCCCGCCGCGTCCTCCGCTAATGCCACTCTCTTGCAAGTGCAAGCCCATGGCTTAAAGTAAGGAGGATTTCGCATCCCCGGAGGCTTGCCGTGCACGTACCCGATGGCTTCTTCAACGCAGCCGTGTCGATTTCGGCCGGGGCCGTCGCGGCCGCCGGCGTGGGGATCTGTCTGCGGGGGGCTCGTAAGGAGCTCGACGACAAGACCGCGCCCATGGCGGGTCTGGTCGCCGCCTTCATCTTCGCCGTCCAGATGCTCAACTTCCCGGTCGCGGCGGGCACCAGCGGGCACCTGCTCGGCGGCACGCTCGCGGCGATACTCGTCGGGCCGTACACGGCGGTGTTGTGCGTGGCCGTCGTCCTGCTGGTACAGGGCTTCTTCTTCGCCGACGGCGGTCTGACCGCGCTCGGGGTGAACATCACCCTCATGGGCATCGTCGCCGTCCTGGCGGGCTGGGCCGTCTTCCGCCTGGTCACGAGCAGGGCGCGCGGGAGGGGCACGGTGGTCGCGGGCGCCTTCGTCGCGGCGCTGGTCTCGGTGCCGGTCTCGGCGATCTCCTTCGCGCTGCTGTTCTGGATCGGCGGCACCGCGCCCATCGAGGTCGGCACGGTCGCCATGGCCATGGGCGGCGTGCACGTGCTCATCGGCATCGGCGAGGGCCTGATCACCGCGGTCACCGTCAGCACCGTGCTCGCGGTCAGGCCCGACCTGGTCTACGGCGCGCGCGGGCTGGCCGCGCCCCTGGTGCTCAGGGGCGCCGACGGCGCGGCCACCACGGTGGACACGGCCCCCAGGGCGGCGGCCCCGCGCCGCATCGGCTGGTTCCTGCCCGCGGGCGTCCTGGTCGCGGCGCTGCTGGCGGGGATCGTCAGCTTCTACGCCTCCTCCTCGCCCGACGGCCTTGAGCGGGTCGCCGAGGACAAGGGCTTCATCGGACAGGCCGGGGACCACGCCCTCGGTGACCAGCCGCTGGCCGACTACGGCGAGGTCGGCGGCATCCCGGTCGGTGTCGCCGGCCTGGTCGGCGTCGGGGTGACCCTCGCCGTCGGCGGCGGCCTGTTCTTCGCGGTACGGCGCCGCAATCAGGGCGAGACCCGCGACGACTCGGCGAAGGACGAGGTCACCGCGTAGTGGGGGCGGGCCACAGCCACCAGCTCTACCGGCCGGGGGACACCCTCGTCCACCGGCTGCCACCCCAGTGCAAGCTGGCGGCGGTCGCGGCCTTCGCGCTGGTGGTCGTGGCGACCCCGCGTGAGTGGCTGTGGGCCTTCGGGATCTACGCGGTCCTGCTCGGCGTGGCCGCGTCCGCCGCCCGGGTCCCGCCGGGCTTCGTGCTGCGGCGGATGGTGATCGAGCTGCCGTTCGTGGTGTTCGCGGTGGCGCTGCCGTTCATCGGGTTCGGCGAACGGGTGCCGTTCCTGGGGGTCACACTCAGCGTCGAGGGGCTCTGGGCGGCCTGGAACATCCTGGCCAAGGCCACGCTCGGGGTGGTCGCCAGCGTGCTGCTGGCGGCGACGACCGAACCGAGACTGATGCTGCTCGGCGCCCAGCGGCTGCGGCTGCCGCCGCTGCTGGTGCAGATCGCCATGTTCATGCTCCGCTACATGGACGTGATCGTGGACGAGATGCGCCGGATGCGGGTGGCCAGGGAGTCGCGGGGCTTCACGGCCAGGGACGTCCGGCACATCCCGGCGGTCGCCAAATCGGCGGGGGCGCTGTTCATCCGCTCCTACGAGCGCGGGGAACGGGTGCACCTGGCGATGCTCAGCCGGGGCTACACCGGTTCGATGCCGGTCATCCAGGACCTGTCCGCCTCCTCGCGTCAGTGGCTCACTGCGGGTATGTTGCCGGGCGCGGCGCTCGTGGCGCTGCTCGGCACGACACTCGTGAACGGAGGCCTGTGATGACCGCCTCGCTGGAGGTGCGCCGCCTGGCGTACGCCTATCCGGACGGCACCCAGGCGTTGTTCGGCGTCGACTTCGAGATCGCGCGCGGGGAGCGGGTCGCGTTGCTCGGCCCGAACGGCGCGGGCAAGACCACGCTGGTGATGCACCTCAACGGCATCCTGACCCCGGGGCACGGCACGGTGACGGTCGCCGGGCTGCCGGTCGGCAAGGAGTCGCTCAAGGAGATCCGCAGGCGGGTCGGGCTCGTCTTCCAGGACCCCGACGACCAGCTGTTCATGCCGACGGTGCGGGAGGACGTCGCCTTCGGCCCGGCCAATCTCGGCCTCAGGGGGCCGGAGCTACGGCGCCGGGTCGAGGAGGCCCTCGACCGCGTCGGCATGCTGGAGGCGATCGACAGGCCGCCGCACCACCTGTCCTTCGGTCAGCGCCGCCGGGTCGCGGTGGCGACCGTGCTCGCGATGGAGCCGGAGATCCTGGTGCTGGACGAGCCGTCGTCGAACCTGGACCCGGCCTCAAGGCGCGAGCTGGCCGAGATCCTCAGGGGGCTGGACGTGACCGTGCTGATGGTCACCCACGACCTGCCGTACGCCCTGGAGCTGTGTGAACGGGCGCTCGTCCTGTCCGGCGGCGTGATCGCCGCCGACGGGCCGACCGCGAAGATCCTCGCCGACTCCGACCTGCTCGCCGCCCACCGTCTCGAACTGCCGTACGGCTTCGCCCTCCCGCGAGCGGAGCATTCTCCATGATCGTCGACATGTGTATCGATTCGCTGTGATAGCGGTTTATATGATCTTTGTCCCACGTTATTCGTGATTTTTCCGGTATAAATCGGCGGGGGCGCCGTGGCTGGGCCGTGGCTCCATTGACGGGGAAGCGGAACGGGGTGAGGGTGATGTGTGGCGTTTGCGGTTCTTCCTCCGCCCGGTGCGAATGATCATAGAGTCGCGGGACCTCACATACGGTGATGGCGAAGTAAAGTGGGTCTGCCTCATGGGCGAGGAGGACTGATGAAGCTACGGCTGGCTCGCCGCGCCGTCGGTGACGCCGTGGTGGTGGCCGTCGAGGGCGAACTCGATCTGTTCACCGCCCCCTTTCTGCGAGACGAGGTTCGCGATGCGATCAAGCTCGACGGGTCCCGGCTGATCCTCGACCTCACCGCGCTGTCGTTCATGGACTCAAGCGGCCTGTCCGTGCTCATCGAGGCCTGGCGGCTGGCCACGGGCGAGGGGGGCGGCGTCAGCCTCGCGGCCCCGCAGGCGCCGGTGGCCAGGATTCTGCGCACCACCGGCCTCGACCGCCGCATCAAGGTCTATCCCGACGTGGTCACCGCGGTCGGCGAGGGCTGAGATCCAACGGGCACCCCTGATAGAACTTCATTCGGTATCCGCGTTAGAGTCCGCTCATGGACCTGAACGGAGCAGCAGCAGTCATCTCGGGCGGTGCCAGCGGCCTCGGTGAGGCCACGGCCCGTCATCTCGCCGCGCACGGCGCCACCGTGGTCGTCGCCGACCTCAACGAGGAGCGCGGCAAGCTCGTCGCCGAGGAGATCGGCGGAGTCTTCGTCAAGACCGACGTCTCCGACGAGCAGCAGGTGCAGGCGGCGGTCGACGCGGCGGTCGCGACCGGCAGGCCGCTGCGCGTCGTGGTCAACAGCGCGGGCATCGGCTGGGCGGGCCGTACGGTCAACCGGGACGGCTCACCGCACGACCTGGCCTCCTACCGCAAGGTCATCGAGGTCAACCTGATCGGCACCTTCAACCTCCTGCGCATCGGCGCCGCCGCCATCGCCAAGACCGACCCGGTCGACGAGGACGGCCAGCGCGGCGTGATCGTCAACACCGCCTCCGTCGCGGCCCTCGAAGGCCAGACGGGCCAGGTGGCCTACTCGGCCTCCAAGGGCGGCATCGTCGGCATGACCCTGCCCGCCGCGCGCGACCTGTCGCCCGTCGGCATCCGCGTCAACACGATCTGCCCCGGCATCATCGACACCCCGATCTACGCCTTCAACGACAACGCCGAGGAGTTCAAGGCCAGGCTCGTGGCCCCCGTCGTCTTCCCCAAGCGCATGGGCAGGCCGGAGGAGTTCGCCCACCTGGTGCGCTCCCTGATCGAGAACGACTACATGAACGCCGAGACCGTCCGGTTCGACGGCGGCATCCGTTTCCAGCCCAAGTAGTTCCCGGCCCAGAGGAGTCAACCGGTGTCTGATGAGGTACTCGCCGAGGTCGGCGACGGCGTCGCGGTCATCACGATCAACCGCCCCCAGGCCAGGAACGCGATCAACGGCGCGGTCGCCAGGGGGATCGCCGCGGTGCTCGACGAGTTCGAGGAACGCGCGGACGTCTCGGTCTACGTGCTGACCGGGGCGGGCGGCACCTTCTGCGCGGGCATGGACCTGAAGGGCTTCCTCAAGGGAGATCTGCCCTTCCTTGAGGGCAGGGGCTTCGGCGGCATCGTCGAGGCGCCGCCGAGGAAGCCGATCGTCGCCGCCGTCGAGGGCTACGCCCTGGCCGGAGGCTTCGAGCTCGCGCTGGCCTGCGACATCATCGTGGCCTCGGAGAAGGCCGTCTTCGGCCTGCCCGAGCCCAAGCGTGGCCTGGTCGCGGCGGCCGGGGGCGTGATGCGGCTGCCGCGGCGCATCCCCTACCACGTCGCGATGGAGATCGCCCTGACCGGCGACCACTTCTCCGCCGCACGGTTGAGCGAGGTCGGCCTGGTCAACCACGTCACGCCCGAGGGCGAGGCGCTGACCAGGGCGGTCGAGCTGGCCGGGCGGATCGCGGCCAACGCCCCGCTGTCGCTCGCCGCGACCAAGCGGGTGATCGTCGAGTCCGCCGACTGGAGCGCGGGGGAGATGTTCGCCAGGCAGGCGGAGATCATCGACCCGGTGTTCGCGTCGAAGGACGCGCAGGAGGGCGCGGCGGCCTTCGCCGAGAAGCGCGCCCCGGTCTGGAAGGGCGAGTAGTCCCGTTCGAGACGCCGGGCACGGCCGTACGGGTCGCGCCCGGCGCACTTCCCGCCTGGAGTGCGTACGGTGGAAGGGCGTGGCGACCGCTCCCGAAGGCCAGGAGAGTGCATGGACGACCGATTTCCCCCGGCGGAACGCCCGGCCGGTGAGCGGCTCAGACGCGGGGCGGGTGAGCTGGCGGCGGGCGCGGCCGGAGCCGCGATCCTCGTCATCCTCCTGGTCGGCGGCATGTGGGCGATCGAGGTCGCCGACTACGTCCTGCCCGGAGAGTTCGACGCCTACGGCATCAGGTCGTGGGACGTCGAGGGGCTGGGCGGC
Organism: Streptosporangium jomthongense; assembly: GCF_042650425.1. NCBI lineage: Bacteria > Bacillati > Actinomycetota > Actinomycetes > Streptosporangiales > Streptosporangiaceae > Streptosporangium > Streptosporangium jomthongense. Next base: position 267,600 of record NZ_JBHSBC010000003.1, read on the forward strand.
ATCCTCCTGGCGCCGTTCCTGCACGCGGGCTTCGGCCACCTCATGGCCAACTCGCTGCCCCTGCTGATCCTCGGCTTCCTCGCCGCGCTGCGCGGGATCGGCAGGTTCCTGCTCGCCAGCCTGATCATCATCGTGGTCAGCGGCCTCGGCGTCTGGTTCACCAGCTCGCCGTACGTGGTCACGGTCGGGGCGAGCGGGCTCGTCTTCGGCTACTTCGGCTTCGTGGTGGCCAGGGGCCTGTTCGACCGGAGCGTCCTCGACATCGTCATCGCGGTCGGCGTCGCCGTGGCGTACTACTCGATCATCTGGGGCGTGCTGCCGGGGGAGGCGGGCATCTCCTGGCAGGGGCACCTGTTCGGGCTGGTCGGCGGCGTCCTGGCGGCCTGGGCACTGCGCCGCAGACGGCGGACGCTGCCCGCCTACTGACACTCCACTAGGGTCGGGGGACGGCCTCAGCCGGTGCCAGGAACGCCGTGGAGGAGCTTTCAGTGGGATCTCAGGAGACAGCGGACCCGAGCCGGGAAAGCGGCGCCACGGGCCACAGGACGCCCCGCGTGGTGGTGCGGCGCTCGCTGCCGACCCAGCCCGCCGTACGCGGCTCGGCCTCGCTCTTCATGACCGAGGCCGCCGCGCAGGGGATCACCCCGGGCCGCCGCATGCTGGGCGTCGCTGAGGAGCCGGCCTCCGGTGACGTCGCGGCGGCGCTGCGCGTCGAGCCGGGCACCGACGTCCTGGCCCGCAGGAAGCTGCTGCTGGCCGGTGACGTCCCGGTGCGGATCGCCACGAGCTACTTCAGGCTCGACCTGTTCGGCGGCACCCCGCTGTGCGACCCCGACTTCGTACGGCCCACGCTCCAGGCGGGCATCGAGGCCCTCGGCCACCGCTTCGGCCACGCCGAGGAGCACCTGGTGGCCCGCCCGCCGAGCGGCTTCGAGGCCGTGACCCTGGAACTCGACCCCGGCGAGTGGATCGTGCAGGTGCTGCGCGCGAGCTACGGAGACGACGACACCCCGGTCCACGTGCTGGAGACGATCTGCGCCGCCTCCCGGCACGTCTTCGTCGTCGCCCAGGTCACCGGCGCCGACGAGTTCTGACCGGGGGCCCCTTTCCCGGGCACTGGTCTCAAGCCGGGTCATCCGGTGGCGAGCGCCTGGGTCGGGGTGAGCCGGGCCGCCCTGCGCGCCGGATAGAGGCCCGCGACCGCGCCGATCAGCGTCGAGGCGACGACCCCGCCCGCCAGGGCCTGGACGGGCAGGACCAGCGGCCAGCCACGGGACGCCGCGTAACCCAGCGTGACGAGGACGCCGAGCAGGACGCCGGACAGACCGCCGAGGAGGGACAGCACGACCGACTCGGCCAGGAACTGCAACCGGATCTGACCCCGGTTGGCGCCGAGGGCGCGGCGGAGCCCGATCTCCTGGCGGCGTTCGAGCACGGAGATGACCATGGTGTTGGCCACCCCGACGCCGCCGACCAGCAGGGCGACCGCGCCCAGGCCGAGAAACAGCGAGTTGAAGGTCGAGGCGGCGGCGAGCTGGGCGGTCAGGGCGTCCGAGGGGCGGCTGACCTGGACCTCCTCGGGGTCGCGCGGGTTCACCGCGGAGGCGAGCACCTCCCTGACCGCCGTGACGGCCTCCTCGTCGGAGCGCTCGTACAGGGTGGTCGGGTGGCCGTCGAACCCCAGGAGTCCCTCGGCGACCGGCCAGCCGACCAGGGCCGACCGGTCGATCTCGGGGTTGAGCGGCAGGGAGTCCAGGACGCCGATGACGGTGAACCAGTGCCCGGCGAGATAGACCTGGGCGCCGGGTTGTCCTACCCCGAGCCTGCCTGCGGCGACCGAGCCCAGCACCGTGGCCGGATACATCTCGGTCGCGGAGTTGAGGAAGACTCCCGAGCGTACGGATCCCCCCAGCGTGGTGAGCAGGTTGAGCCTGGTCGCGGCCACCGAGATCCCGCCGGTGTCCGCTTCCGGGATCTTGTCGGTACGGCGCACCGTGCCGTTCTCCACGGCGCCGACCGCGGTGACCGACCGGACCGAGGGGACGCGGGCGACCATGCCCACCGACTCCACCGGCAGCCTGGCGTTCTCCCCGAACAGGCTCTGGCCGGGGTGGACGGTGAGCATGTCGGTCCCCAGCGTCCGGATCTGGTCCAGCAACTGCTGTCTGCTGGCCGCGCCGACGCCCAGCACGGCGACCATGGCGGCGACGCCGATGGCGATGCCGAGCGCGGAGAGGGCCGCCCGCAACGGCCGTCCGCGCAACCCCACCAGCGACACCCGCAAGACGACGGCGGCGGAGAGCCGAGCCGAAGGAGGAAGCGGTACGGAGCTCATGAGCCCTTCCCGTCGTAGTTGATCCGGCCGTCGAGGATCTCCACCCGGCGCGGCAGGCTGCGGGCGATCTCCTGGTCGTGGGTGACGATGACGATCGTGGTGCCGTCGGCGTGCAGTTCGCGGAGCAGGCTCAGCACGCCCGCGCCCGAGGCGGAGTCGAGGTTGCCGGTCGGTTCGTCGGCGAAGACGACCGCGGGACCGGCGACGAGGACGCGGGCGACCGCGACCCGCTGCCGTTCGCCGCCGGAGAGCTCGTGCGGCCGGTGGCCGAGCCGGTGGCCCAGGCCGACGCGCTCAAGGGCAGCGGTGGCGCGCCGGGCGCGGGTCCCGGCGGACACGCCCTGGTAGAGCAGTCCGGTGGCCACGTTGTCGACCGCGCTGAGGTGCGGTGTGAGGAAGAACCGCTGGAAGACGAAGCCGATCCAGCTCGCCCTGACCGCGGAGATCTGCCGGTCGCGGAGGGTCGCCAGGTCGTGCCCGAACATCCGGACGGTTCCGCTGTCGGGCAGTTCGAGCGCCCCCAGGATGTGCAGCAGGCTCGACTTGCCGGAACCCGAAGGGCCGACGACGGCCAGCAGCTCCCCGCGACGCACCGACAGCGACACCTCGCGCACCGCCGCCACCCCGCCCGGGTAGGTCTTGGACACCTTCTCAGCGGTGATCACGGCGGTCATGACGACGGCACCTCGACGCGTGCGCCCTCGGTGATCCCGGGGCCGCTGACCTCGACCAGCCCGAGGGCGAAGGAGCCGAGCCGTACCGGGACGTCGTGTCCGGCGCCGGACGCGTCGACGACGCGGACCGCGTAGGAGTCCTTGCTCCGGGCGAGCAGCGCGGCCACGGGTACGGCGAGCACGTTCCGGTCCACCCGGCTGGTGAAGCTCACGGTCACCGGGGCGCCGTCCAGCCCGCCGGTGGCCTTACGCCCGGTGAGGACCACCTCGACGGGGACGGTCGCCTCGCCGGTGGCCTGACCGGGCTGTCGGTCCTGGGCGGAGCCCGACGGGGAGGTGGCCACCGCGCTCACCCGCCGGACGTGTCCCGGCACGGTCCGCCCGCCCGGCAGGTCGACGCTCACCTTGGCGTTCCTGACGGCCAGCTGCCGCCGGTTCACCGGGAGGTCGACGTTGACGACCTGCCGGGTTCCGGTGGCCCTGACGACGACCCCGCCGGCGGTGCCGCCCGAGACGCCGGGCACGGCGGCGATCCGCAGGGCCTCCGGGGCGACGACGGCGTCGCCGGGGTTGACCACCCCGGTCTGTTCGACGCCGAGGTGACGCTGCCAGCGCCGGACGGCACGCCAGGTGGCGTAGCCGAAGTGCCTGTCGACCGTGACGTCCTGCCCGTAGCCCAGCGCCACCAGGTTTCTCTCCAGGACGGCGATGTCCTGCCCGTCGCGCACCCCCTGCCGCAGCGGGCGCCACAGCGGTGTCGCTCCGTAGAAGAGCGGTACGGAGTGCCCGTTCACGCCGTACACCCGCTGCCCCCGGCGTACGGTCCGTCCGGTGGGGGGCAGCCAGGTGAGGGTGCCTCCACTGGCCGAGACGAGGTAGGTGCCGGAGTAGCCCAGCGTCCCGTCGATCTCCTCGTGGTCGGCGAGGTCGGTGCGGACCACCGGGGCGGTGGTCACGGCCGCCTCCCGCGGCGCCGGGGCGCGGGACGGCGGCCGCGTCACGACCACGACGGTCGCGGCCACGGCGACCGCGAGACCGGCGGCGGCCCACAGCAGGCGGCGACGGCGCCGGGGGTGCCGCTTGGCGGCGGGTCCGGGCGCGGTGCCGTCGCCGGGGGAGCCGTCGGAGGAGGGGTCCCTCATCCCGCGCCGCCGGAGGACGACTTCCGGCAGGCCAGCAGCGCCTGCTGCACCTCGGGGTCGTTGAGCCGGTCGCGGATGGTGAGCCCCTGACCTGGCTGGGGATCCGGCGCGTCGACGCCCTTGCCCCGCAGGCACCGGGCGATCGCGACCATCCGGTCCATGTCCTCGGAACCGCCCATCTTCTCCTGTGCCTTGACGGGCAGGTACTGCCGGCACGCCTTCATCGCGGCCTGCAGGGCGGCGGTGTTCCCCGGTTTGGGGATGGTGACGGCCCCGGGCCGGTCGGGGTCGGGGTCGGGGTCGGGCATCTTCACCCCGTTCTCCCGCATGCATCGCGCGTAGGCGACCCCCTGGTCCTGGGCGTTCGGCGTGCTCGTACCGGTCTGCGCGTTCCGGCCGGAGTCTGTGGTGCCGCAGCCCGTCAGGACCAGTGCGGCGGCGATCGTCACGGCTCCGCCGAGCCGGGGAGTTCTCATGGTTTTTCGACCTTCCGTCTTCCGTGGTACGGCGCGGCTGTGAACGGCGGCGCCGTGCTCCACAGGTCTACAGACGGGGGTGTTCGGCTGACGTTTCCGTCATTGGAAACATCGGCTTTATCCACGTCGTCCTACTGTGGCGACACACCCACCTGAGGAGAGGCGTGCCATGCGCGTGCTGATGGTCGAGGACGAGCGTGTGCTGGCCGACTACGTCGCCGACGGGCTGCGCGGAGAGAACATGACGGTCGACGTCGCCTACGACGGGACCGACGCGCTGAGAAGGCTCGCCCGTTCCGACTACGACGTGGTGATCCTCGACCGGGGCCTTCCGGGGGTCTCCGGTGACCAGGTGTGCGAGGAGCTCACCAGGGAGGGCGGCAGGACCAGGGTGCTGATGCTCACCGCGGCGGGCGGTGTCCGCGACCGGCTCCAGGGTTTCAGCCTGGGCGCCGACGACTACCTGCCCAAGCCGTTCGACTACTCCGAGCTGCTCGCCAGGGTGTCGGCGCTCGGCAGGCGGACCGGTACGGCGCTGCCCCCGGTGCTGCGGTGCGGCGGTCTCACGCTGGACACCTCACGGCTGCGGGCCTCCCGTGACGGGGTCCCGCTGGCGCTGTCCCCCAAGGAGTTCGCCGTCCTGGAGGTGCTGATGTCGGCTCAGGGACGGGTCGTCAGCGCCGAGGAGCTGCTCGAACGGGCGTGGGACGAGAACGCCGACCCCTTCACCAGCGCCGTCCGCGTCGTGATGGCCAAGCTCAGGGCCAAGCTGGGAGGCCCGCCGGTGATCGAGACCGTGCTGGGCATCGGATACCGGATCTGAGCCGTGGCGGCCTCGCGCCGGGCGCCCGCGCGGTGGCGCGGCCTGCCGGTCAGGGTCAGGCTCGCCGCGGTACAGGGCGGGCTCATCCTCGCCGCGGGGACGGTCGTCGTCCTCGTCGTCTACTTCCTGCTGGCACGGAGCGTCGACTCCAAGGTCAAGGTGATCTCCTTCACCAACAAGCCGACCGCGAGGTCGCCGGGCGAGTCGGTGGACGTCATCGTCTCCATGGCCAGGTCCTACACGACCGAGGCCGTCGACAGGCGGCTGGCGCAGGCCCGCCACGAACTGCTGCACCAGCTGTTCACCACGTCCGCCGCCTGCCTGGCCGTACTGGTCGTCATGGCCGCGCTCATCGGCTGGTGGCTGGCGGGCAGGATGCTCAGGCCGCTCAACCAGATCGCGGAGACCGCGCGGCGCCTCTGCCTGGACAACCTGCACGAGCGCATCGAACTCAGGGGACCGGACGACGAGCTCAAGAGGCTCGCCGACACCTTCGACGACATGCTCGCCAGGATCGAACAGGCCGCCGACAGTCAGCGTCGTTTCGTCGCCAACGCCTCCCACGAGCTGAGGACCCCGCTGGCCGTCCAGCGCACGGTGCTCCAGCTGGGGCTGGCCGGGCCGATGTCGGAGAAGGCGGCCCGGGCCAGACGGGAACTGCTGACCATCAACGAACGCAGCGAGCGGCTGATCGAGGGACTGCTGCTCATGGCGCAGAGCGACCGGGGCCTGGCACGCAGGGAGCCCATCCCGCTCCACGAGGTCGCGGGGGAGGTCCTGGCCCAGTACACCGACGTCGCCGCCGCGGCCGGTGTGCGCACGGAGCTGAGGGCCGCGCCGGTCGAGATCTCCGGCGACCGGGTCCTCATCACGCAGCTCCTCATGAACCTGGTGCAGAACGCGGTCCGCTACAACCGTCCCGGCGGTGTGGTCGAGGTGAGCGTCACGGCGTCGGGCGACCTGACGGTCGGCAACACCGGCCAGGACATCCCCCCGGACAAGGTCGACGAGCTGTTCGAGCCTTTCGTCCGGTTCGGCGAGGCGAGGTCCGGCCCCAGGGAGGGAGCCGGTCTGGGGCTGTCGATCGTCCGTTCCATCGTCGCCGCCCACCGCGGCGTGGTCGTCGCCCGCGCCCGCTCAGGCGGAGGCCTGGAGGTCAGCGTGACGCTGTCGCCCGCCGGATCCGGTCTCCGGCCGCTTCCACAGGATTCCCGAGCCGCCGGAACCTGAGGGCCCGGGACGGAGCTGAGAGGGCGCTGGGAGCCCGTTTCCCGGCGCGCCCCGAAAAGGGCCCGGCCTCCGGGCCCCACGGGTGTCCGCGTGGTCACCAGGGCCTCCGGTGGGGGAAGGACGTCGCCCTTCCCCCACCGGCCAGGCTCAGAGAAGGGCTAGAGCCGCTCGACCACGTGGTCGATGCACTTGGTCAGCGCCTCGACGTCGTCGGGGTCGATGGCCGGGAACATCGCGATGCGCAGCTGGTTGCGGCCGAGCTTGCGGTAGGGCTCGGTGTCCACGATGCCGTTGGCGCGCAGGACCTTGGCGACCTCGGCGGCGTCGACCTCGGCGGAGAAGTCGATGGTGCCCACCACGTTCGAGCGGAACTCGGGAGCGGCGAACGGCGAGGTGTAGGAGGTCTTCTCCGCCCACGTGTAGAGCCGCTGGGCCGAGTCGGCGGTGCGGGCGGTGGTCCAGGCCAGGCCGCCGTTGCCGTTCATCCACTCAAGCTGGTCGGCCAGCAGGAACAGCGTGGCCACCGCCGGGGTGTTGTAGGTCTGGTCCTTGACGGAGTTGTCGATCGCCGTCGGCAGGCTGAAGAACTCGGGGACGTACCGGCCGCTGCCGGAGATCTCCTCGACCCTGGCCAGCGCGGCCGGGGACATCAGGGCGAGCCACAGACCGCCGTCGGAGGCGAAGCTCTTCTGCGGGGCGAAGTAGTAGACGTCGAACTCGCTCGCCTCGACGGGCAGGCCGCCCGCGCCGGAGGTGGCGTCGACCAGGACCAGCGAGCCCTCCTCGCCGACCCGCTTGATCGGCATCGCGACGCCGGTCGAGGTCTCGTTGTGGGTGAGCGCGTAGACGTCCACGCCCTCTTCGAGACGGGCCTCGGGGTGGCTGCCCACCTCGGACTTGATCACGGTCGGGTCGCCCAGCCACGGGGCCTTCGCCACGACGGAGGCGAACTTGGAGGAGAACTCGCCGAAGTGCAGGTGCTGCGACCTCTCACGGACGAGCCCGAAGGCGGCGATGTCCCAGAACGCGGTGGTGCCGCCGTTGCCGAGGACGACCTCGTACCCCTCGGGGAGGGAGAACAGCTCCCGCAGGCCCGCACGCACGCGCCCGACGAGCGACTTGACGGGCTTCTGCCGGTGGGAGGTGCCCATCAGGGTGGAACCGGAGGCGGCCAGAGCCGCCAGCTGCTCAGGTCGTACCTTCGAGGGCCCGCAGCCGAAACGGCCGTCGGCGGGCTTGATGTCAGAGGGAATCACGATGTCAGCCACCTGAACAGCGTACTGAGCCCGCCGCGCGCTCCCGCTCGGGGTCCGTATTTCGAGACGTGCGTGGTGTCCGGAATGAGACTGAAATCACCCGATAAACACGAGACGGCTGCCGCGCGAGAGTGCGTCGCGCGACAGCCGTACGAGACTGATCGGGGGGTCAGAAGGAGGCGAGGACCTCGGCGGCGCCGGGGACGTCGTTGATCGAACGCTGCGGTGGGCCCACGTACTTGGCGCTGGGGCGGACCAGCCTGCCCGTGCGCTTCTGCTCCAGGATGTGAGCCGCCCAGCCCGCGGTGCGTGCGCAGGTGAACATGGAGGTGAACATGTTGGCGGGGACCTCGGCGAAGTCCAGGATGACCGCGGCCCAGTACTCGACGTTGGTGGCGAGCACCCGGTCGGGCTTACGGGCGTGCAGTTCTTCGAGGGCGGCCTGCTCAAGCGCCGCGGCGACCTCGTAGCGGGGCGCGTTGAGCTCCTTGGCCGTACGGCGCAGCACGCGGGCTCGGGGGTCCTCGGCCCGGTAGACCCGGTGGCCGAAGCCCATGAGCCGCTGGCCGTTGTCCAGCTCCTGCTGGACCCACTTCTTGGCGTCGCCCAGCTTCTCGACGCCCTCGATCATGTGCAGCACGCGGGCGGGGGCGCCCCCGTGCAGCGGGCCGGACATGGCGCCGACCGCTCCGCTCAGCGCCGCCGCGACGTCGGCACCGGTCGAGGCGATCACCCGGGCGGTGAAGGTGGAGGCGTTCATGCCGTGCTCGGCGGCGGACGTCCAGTAGGCGTCGATCGCCTTGACGTGCTTGGGGTCGGCCTCGCCCCGCCAGCGGATCATGAACCGCTCGACGATGCTCTCGGCCTTGTCGACCTCGCTCTGCGGGACCATCGGCAGGCCGAGGCCGCGCGCCGACTGAGCGACGAAGCTGAGGGCGGTCACACTGGCGCGCGCCAGGTCGGCGCGTACCTGCTCGGCGTCGATGTCGAGCACCTGGTTGAAGCCGTACGCGGGGGCCAGCATGGCCAGCGCGCTCTGTACGTCGACGCGGATGTCACCGGAGTGGACAGGGATGGGGTACGGCTCGGCCGGGGCGAGGCCCGGCTGGAACGTGTTGTCGACGAGCAGGCCCCACACGTGTCCAAAGGAAACGCGACCGACAAGCTCCTCGATGTCGACGCCCCGGTAACGAAGGGCGCCCCCTTCTTTGTCCGGTTCCGCGATCTCCGTCTCGAAGGCCACCACGCCTTCGAGCCCGGGTTTGAAGTCGGACATTCTCGGCCGCCTCCCTTTCTTGAAGTCAAAGCCTTGATGTCGAGATACCGGCGGGTCATATTCAACCCCCTAGGGCGCGGTGGTGTGCCGCCGGACCCGCCGGAACGCGATCGTCCCAGGTGGGGGCGGTGCGCATGCTCTCCGTCAAGCACGGGAGAATACCGTCCCGTGGATGCCACCTCGCGCCCGCCTTCGCTTGCCGGGCTTCGCCGCACCTACGAAGGTCTCCCTCTGCTTGAGGAAGATCTCGCCCCCGACCCCGTCAGCCAGTTCGCCCGATGGTTCGACGACGCCGTGGCGGCCGAGCTTCCCGAGCCGAACGCGATGGTCGTCGCGACCAGCTCGGCCGGCGGCAGGCCGACGGCAAGGACCGTCCTGCTGAAGGGCTACGACGAGGACGGATTCGTCTTCTACACCAACTACGAGTCACGCAAGGGCCGCGACCTCACCGAGAACCCCAGGGCCAGCCTGCTGTTCCCCTGGCACTCCATCCGCCGCCAGGTGAGGATCGAGGGCCACGTGGTACGGCTGCCGCGGGAGGAGTCGGCCGCCTACTTCAGGTCCCGTCCCTACGGCTCGCGCATCGGGGCGTGGGCCTCGCGGCAGTCGGCCGTCGTGCAGTCCAGGCGGGAGCTCGACGAGCGCTACGCGGAGCTGGCCGAGCGCTGGCCGGAGGACCCGCCGGTGCCCGACTTCTGGGGCGGTTTCCGGGTCGTGCCGTCGGAGGTGGAGTTCTGGCAGGGTCAGCTCGACCGCATGCACGACCGTCTCCGCTACCGCCGTACGGGCGCCTCGTGGACCGTCGAACGCCTGGCCCCGTGACTTGTTACCTGGCCATTACTGATATATCCCCATATGTCCTAAGGGCTGAGGGGGATACGTGGCGGTCAGGAATCTCGTCAGGAGACTCGCGGTGGACACCCGTCCACTGCGGGTCCCGGCCTACCGGCGGCTCTGGATGGGTCAGGGCGTCTCGTTCATCGGCTTCCAGCTCACCTCGGTAGCGGTCAGCGCCCAGATCTACGGCATGACCGGCTCCTCCTTCTGGGTCGGCATGCTCGGCCCGACCAACCTGATCCCGCTGGTCGCCTTCGGCCTGTGGGGCGGGGCCGTCGCCGACGCCGTCGACCGGCGCAAACTGCTGCTGGTCGGCTCCCTGATCGCCTGGAGCGCGACGCTGGCCCTGCTCGCCCAGGCGCTCCTGCAGGTGTCGAGCATCGGCCTGCTGCTGGCCACCGTCGCCGTCCACGCCACCGGGTTCGCCATCACCGGCCCGACCCGGGGGGCGATCATCCCCAGGCTCGTCTCCACCGAGCTCGTCCCCGCCGCCAACACCCTCAACTTCCTGGTCGGCAACCTCGGGACCGTGATCGGCCCGCTGATCGCGGGCTTCGTGCTCGCCCAGAGCGGCGTCGCCGTCGCCTACCTGATCGACGCCCTGCTGTTCGGCGCCGGCTTCTACGCCGCCGTACGGCTGCCGCGCCTCGAACCGGTCGGCGCGGTGACCAGTCCCGGCCTGCGCTCCGTCGTGGACGGCCTGCGCTACATCTCCGGCCACCCCGTGGTGATGATGTCGTTCGTCGTGGACATCATCGCCATGGCGTTCGCGCTGCCCAGGGCGCTGTTCCCCGAGATCGTCGCCGAACGCTTCGGCGGTGACCCGCTCGCGTTCGGCTGGCTCTCGGCGAGCATCTCGATCGGCGCGGTCCTCGGCGGCCTGCTGTCCGGCTGGGTCGGCCGGATCAGCCGCCAGGGGCTCGCCCTGACGTTCGTGATCGCCGCCTGGGGCGTCAGCGTCGCCCTGGCGGGACTGGTCGGCCAGCTGTGGCTGATGATCGCCCTGCTGGCCCTGGGCGGCGCCGCCGACCTGGTCTCGGCCGTCTGGCGGCAGACGATCCTGCAGACCCACGCGCCCGACGACATGCGCGGGCGCATGCAGGGCGTGTTCACGGTCGTGGTCGCCGGAGGCCCCAGGCTCGGCGACCTCAGGGCGGGCGCGACGGCCGTGTGGTTCGGCGCCACGGCCTCCTGGGTCGGCGGGGGGATCGCGTGCGCCGTGGTGGTGCTCGCGGTCGGGCTGGCCGTACCGGCGTTCAGGCGTTACCGTTCCGCCGCCGCGGGGTCCAAGTGATCAGAGTGTTTGGGCAGGTTGGGAAGGATTTACCTGCCCCCGATGTTGCCATCGTTGGCCGCTGTGGGCGGATCTCGCAATAGGGTCAGAGTCCGAGGACTTCAGGTCTGTCGCTGTCCCCAGGGGAGGACGCCGCGACCGGCCTTGGAACGAGATAAGGACGGGAGGAGCCTTGACCGCACACGGCCTGATCGACACCACGGAGATGTACCTCCGCACGATCTTCGAGTTGGAGGAGGAGGGAATCACCCCTCTCCGTGCGCGCATCGCCGAGCGGCTTCAGCAGAGCGGTCCCACCGTCAGCCAGACGGTGGCCCGGATGGAGCGCGATGGCCTGGTCAGGGTTGAGGGAGACCGGCACCTGACGATGACCGACCTGGGACGCACGCTCGCCACGCGCGTCATGCGCAAGCACCGCCTCGCCGAGTGCCTGCTCACCCAGGTGATCGGCCTGCCATGGGAGGAGGTGCACGTCGAGGCCTGCCGCTGGGAGCACGTCATGTCCGAGTCCGTCGAGGCCAGGTTGGTCACGCTGCTGAACCACCCGAAGGAGGACCCGCACGGCAACCCCATCCCGGGCCTTGAGGAGTTGGGCGTCGCGGCCCAGGACGGCGCGGCCTGGCAGTCACTGCCGTCGATGGCGGCGCTGGCCGGACCCAGGGATATACCCGTTGTCGTCCGCCGAATTAGCGAACAAGTGCAAAGTGATCCGGCTGTGATGCTTAAACTCAAGCAAGTTGGGATACAACCCGGACGCGAGGTAACGCTCGCGGCAAGCGACGACGGTGTGCGGGTGACAGGTGACGACAAGGCGGAGAATACTCTGGCGGACCTCCCGCGAGACATCGCCGCGCATGTCTTCGTCTCCACCCGATGACCAAGATCCATCTGCTTGGTTGAAATCCCCCCGGGAGACCCTCCACTCCCCTGCCGAGACCGCAGCAGGAGCAACCGTGGTTCGCTTTGCGCAAAGCCGTCCCCAAGGGGTGGTCGCTGGATGAAACGGTGGGGGGATCTCTCACAGGACACCGCCGACCACCTTTCGGCGCATTCGGTCCTCGACCATGCCGAGATGGCGGTGGTCGTCACCGACCGCTTCAGCAACGTCGTCTACTGGAACCCCTTCGCGGAACGGCTGTTCGGCAGGCCGGGCCCGGCGGCCCGCGACCAGTCACGTTCCCTGGGCATCATGGAGAAGGACCACCCCCTCGCCGTCGAGCTCGCCAAGCACGTGCTCAAGGGCGGGGTGTGGGAGGGCACCTTCGACGTCAAGCGCGGCGACGGCACGATCATCTACGTCCGGGCCCAGGCCGTGCCGCTGCGGCACCAGTCGGGCTCGGTCACCGGCATCGTCATCACCGCCAGGGAGGCGATGCGCAGCAACGAACGCGAGAAGGACCGCTACGGCCTGCTCGAACGGATCGGCGAGCGCCTCGCGGGCTCGCTGTACGTCGAGGAGACGCTCAACCGCGTCGCCGAGATGCTCGTCCCGCAGTTCGCCGACCACTGCTTCATCGAACTCATGGACAACGGCAGGCTGACCAGGAAGGTCTCCAGCCACGTCCCGGGCTGGAGCCCGCCGCCCAACACCTGGGCCCCCATCGGCGCCGACATCAACTACCCGACCGGGCACTACGCCGAGATCGCGCTGCGGCGCCAGGAGACGATCCTCGTCGAGGACTTCTCCCAGACCAACTACCCCAGCCCCGGAGAGGCCAGCACCCGCCTCGCCGCCGAGATCGGGATGACCTCGGCCATCGTGGCGCCGCTGTGCGTGCGCGGTGAGGTCCTCGGGCTGATGTACCTCGGCCTGTCCAACCTGACCGACCGGCGCAGCCCGCACTACGACGCCTTCGACCGTGACTTCGTCGGTGCCGTCGCGACCCGGGTCGCGCTCGCCGTGGACAACGCGCTGCTGTTCGAGGAGGAGCGGCACACCGCCGAGTCCTTCCAGAAGAACCTGCTGCCCCCCGCGCCGCTGCCCGAGCTCGACGGCCTGGAGATCGCGGTCCGTTACTGCCCCGCGGCGCCGCTCGCCTCGCACGGCCAGGGCATCCAGACCCAGGTCGGCGGCGACTGGTACGACGTCATCCCGCTGTCGGCGGGCCGGGTCGGCATCGTCATCGGCGACGTCGAGGGCAGGGGAGCCAAGGCCGCCGCCGTCATGGGCCAGCTCAGGGCCGCGCTGCGGGCCTTCGCCCAGGACGACAAGCCACCCGCGGAGATCCTCGCCAGGCTCGACGACTGGACCCACAGCATCGCCACCCCCGAGTGGGACGACAGCGGTGCCGACATCAGCGTCCCGCCCATCGTCACCTGCCAGTACCTCGTCTACGACGCCTGGTCGCGCCAGCTGTCCTTCGCCAACGCCGGGCACGCCCCGCCGCTGCTCCTGGTCGACGGCACCTGCAGCGAGCTGGAGATCGAGGAGGTCGGCAAGCCCCTGGGCGTCCGCGCCCGTGGCATCAACGCCGACCTGGTCTACAAGGAGGAGACCCGCACGCTGCCCGCGGGGGCCGCGCTGCTGCTCTACACCGACGGCCTGGTCGACCGCCGTCCCCTGCGCGACGCCGACGGCAGGCCGCCGAGCGACGAGGAGACCCTCGCCGCGCTCTTCGGCAAGCTCATCGAGGTCTCCGACGACACGGTCGAGAACATCGCCCAGGCCGCGACGGACGCCGTCCCCGGCGAGATCGACGACGACATGGCCATCCTGGTCGTCAGGTCCGCCCGTGACGAGCTCGACGTCGAGGAACGCACCTTCCCCGCCCAGCCCATCATGGTCGGCGAGGCCCGCAGGATGGCGGCGGAGGCCTTCAGCGGCTGGAACGTCCCCGAGGAGCGCGCCGAGCTCGCCTGCCTGCTGGTCTCCGAGGTGGTCACCAACGTCGTGCTGCACGCGGCGAACGCCAGCGTCCCCCGTCGTGACCTGGTGATCGACACCACCACCCCCTTCTCCTTCGACGAGTCGTGGGACATCCCGGGCTTCGAGGACGAGGTCGTCAACGAGAAGGAGTTCACCCTGAGGCTCCGCAGGGGAGGCGAATCCGTCTGGGTCGAGGTGTTCGACCAGGACCTGCGCCTTCCCCGCATCCGCAGCGCGGGGGAGAACGACGAGGGTGGCCGGGGTCTCTACCTCGTCGACCAGCTCGCCAAGCGCTGGGGCTCCCGCCCGACCAGAGAGGGTAAGGCCGTCTGGTTCGAGATCCCCACCAAGTCACGCTGACCAGAATCAAGATCACTGCCAGGTTTCGTGAGCTTGTCCGGAAATTTCCCGCAGGTTACGCGTCCTGAGCCGGTGAGGCGGTCAGGGCATGGCGCCCCCGTCATAGAAGCCGGGGACGATCGGTGCTTCACTCGGGGGATGGATCTGGCCTTCGAACGTCGCGGGACAGGGGAGCCCCTGGTCCTGCTGCACGGAATCGGTCACCACTGGCAGGCGTGGCTGCCGGTGCTCGACCTGCTCGCGGCCGAGCGGGACGTGATCGCCGTCGACCTTCCCGGCTTCGGTGCCTCCCCGCCGCTGCCGCCGGGCTCGCCGTACACGGTGGAGAGCCTCGCCGACGCGGTCGAGACGTTCTGCGCGAGGCTTGGCTTCGGCGAACCCCACGTCGCGGGCACCTCCCTCGGCGGATACGTGGCCCTGGAGCTGGCCTCACGGGGGACGGTCCGTACGGCCACGGCGCTGTCGCCCGTCGGATTCTGGAACCGGAGCGAGCTGGTGTACTCGCGGGCGGTGCTCAGGACGTTCCGGGCACTGGCCTTCGCGCTGGACTCGGAGCGGGGCGAGGCCCTTGCGGCGAACCCGCTGGGTCACACGCTGGCCGCCGGGCTGCTCGTCGGCCACCCGTCCAGGCTCTCCGCACAGGACCTCTCCTCGGCCAGGCGGGCGCTGCGGGAGGCGCCGGGGTTCGACGACACCCTCGACTCGTTCGTCTGGCTGATGCCTCCGGCGCCGCCGAAGACGCCGGTGACCATCGCCTGGGGCGACCGCGATCGGCTGTTCCCCCGTCGGCAGGCCGTACGGGCCGCCAGGTGGTCGGGGCAGCGGGTGCGGCTGCTGCGGGGTTGCGGGCACCTGGCGATGAACGACGATCCGGCCCTGGTCGCGCGGGTGGTGCTTGAGGGGTCACGGAGCTGACGACGGGACCGTCGGCCCCGTTCCGTACGGCGTGCGGGGCCGGCCTCGTCGGGTCGGCGGCTCGGTGGGCTAGCGGAAGGTCTGGCCCCAGAGGGCGAGCATCACCAAGATGAAGACGATCATGATGCCGGCGTAGGCGACCGTGCCGAGCCGCATCGCGCGCCGTACCCGGTTGAGCCCCCAGGCGAACAGGAACGCCAGGAAGACCAGCAGGATCAGTCCGCTGTCCATCAACACCGCCTCAGGGGGAGCCTACGGTGACCAGTATGCGTCGACCGTGAGGATCTTGTGGCGATTAACCACGACACCGTTTCTCGTGGAATGGTGCTGTCCGTGAGTAGATGGGTGAAAGTGACACGCGTTCCTTCGGCCGTCCGGGGCTCCGTGCTCGCCGTCGCGCTCGCCGCCTGCCTGGCGGCCTGCTCCTCGGGAGGCTCGGGGACCTCGGGAGCCTCGGGGGAGAGCCCCTCGGCCGCCGCGTCGCCCACTGCGTCCGTCACCGCCGACACGTCGCAGGTGCCGTCCGAGACACCCAGTGAGAGCGTGCCGGACGTTCCGGTGGAGCCGAGCGTCACCCCCACGGCGACGCCGACACGCAGCGGGAGCGTTTCGCGGGTCGACGACGTGACGGGGCGGCTCAGCCCGCTGGGGAAGGAGTCGGTCGTGGTCGACGCTTCCGACGGGCCGCACGAGGTGCACCTCACCGGTGACACGGTCGTGCTCGACACGCAGGGGAGCGTCTGCCAGAAGGGGGCGGTTCCGCACCGCTGCACGTCGGCGGAGCTGTTCAAGGCGCTCAAGGCGGGGGTCACGTTCGAGGCGAGGGTACTGATCTCGGAGGGCGACGCGATCAAGATCGAGGAGATCGTCAAGGAGTGAGGGACCGGGCCGCCCTTCCGTGGTGGGAGGGCGGCGTCCCGGCGTTCCCGGGGCGTTGCGGCGTCTCCGAGGGGCCATTCGAGGGGTCATTCGAGGGGTCAGAAGCCGAACGAGCGGCCGATGATCTCCTTCATGATCTCGGTCGTGCCGCCGTAGATCGTCTGCACCCGGCTGTCGATCCAGGCCTTGGCCACGGGGTAGTCCATCATGTAGCCGTAGCCGCCGTGCAACTGCAGGCAGCGGTCGATGACCTTGTTCTGCAGCTCCGTGGTCCACCACTTGGCCTTGGCCGCGTCCACCGCGCTCAGCTCCCCGGCGTTGAGGGCGAGGACGCACCTGTCCACGTAGTGACGGGCGATCTCCAGCTCGGTGTCCAGTTCGGCCAGGACGAACCGGGTGTTCTGGAAGCTGCCGATGCTGCGGCCGAATGCCGTACGGGACCTGCAGTACTCGATGGTCTGCGCCAGGACGGCCTCCGCCGAGGCCACCGCCATGACCGCGATCGACAGGCGCTCCTGCGGCAGGTTGGCCATGAGCTGGTAGAAGCCCCGACCCTCCTGCCCACCGAGCAGGTTGGCCGCGGGAACCCGTACGTCGTCGAAGAACAGCTCCGCCGTGTCCTGGGCGTGCATGCCGATCTTCTCCAGGTTGCGGCCCCGGCCGAAGCCCTCCATGCCCCGTTCGACGACCAGCAGCGAGACGCCCTTGGCGCCCGCCTCCGGGTCGGTCTTGGCGACCACGACGACGAGGTCGGAGTTGATGCCGTTGGTGATGAAGGTCTTCTGGCCGTTGACGACGTAGTGGTCGCCCTCGCGCCTGGCGGTGGTCCTGATGCCCTGCAGGTCGCTGCCCGCGCCGGGCTCGGTCATCGCCACGGCCGTGATCAGCTCTCCCGAGGCGAACCCGGGCAGCCAGCGGGCCTTCTGGTCGTCGTCGGTGAGGTCGACGAAGTACGGCGCCATCACGTCGTTGTGCAGGGAGAAGCCGAGACCGGTGGCGCCGATCCGCATGACCTCCTCGACGATCACGGTGTTGTAGCGGAAGTCCTTGATCCCGGCGCCGCCGTACTCCTCGGGCACTCCGAAGCCGAACATGCCGATCTCCCCGGCCTTCCTCCACACCTCGCGGGGGACGATGCCGTCCTTCTCCCACCGGTCGTGGTGGGGAACCACCTCGCGGGCCATGAACTCGCGCACGGTCTCCAGGAAGAGCAGGTGCTCCTCCTGGAAGAGGTCTCGTCGCATGGGCTTGCCTCCTTGGGATACGAGGACAGAATACGATTCTGTTACCCATAGGTACACCCAGGTAGCGGGCGTTGTACGGCCTCCGCCGGAGATTCGGGCGGATCACAAGTCCGCCACAGTCTGCTGGGGGTCTTGTCATCTTCCTGCGTCATGCTGGGGCTGGGCAGTACGATCCGGAGCGAGTTGTGACTTTATGACCGGTTTTATGGCCAGATCCGATGATCGGAGCGACCAGTGGTTCGGTGGGGAGCAGGACTCCGCAAGGCAGTCGCGGCGTCAGTCCTAGGGGTGGCGGCTGGTTCCCTGGTCGTTCTGACGAGCTCTCAGAGCGTTGCCGACACGGACACCTATATCTCGGACTTCTTCTGCACTCCTCCGGCAAGTGATTTGGCTCCGGATGGAACGAAGATTCAGGTCAGGGTCGCTTTTCCGACGAAGGTCTACATCGGGCAGTCACTTGATATCAAGTGGACTCTGGGTGATTCCCCTTTCAAGGCTCCGGAGGACTCGCCCGCGAAGGCGCGTGTGGTCGCCCGGGGCAGCGCGGGGATATCCGACTACTGGAGCGGCACGGGAACGCTCGACTCGATGGGAGAGACCGTCGTCGCCAACGCTCTGCAGAAGGGCGCGCCGCTTCCCCTTCCCACATTGGCGCCGGGTTCCTACATCGTCGGGAAGGAAGGCGAGATCAAGGTCACGCCCAGGAGCCTCACGGTGCAGTACCTGCCCTCCGATGAGGTGATCGTCTTCAACGACAGTGTCAACGGGGCGGAAAACCCTGCGATCAAGTATTCCGTGGGCAACAAGTGGACTCGCAGGGCCGACGACAAAATCGACGACATCGGGAAAGACGTGCACGCGACCACTGATGATGGCGCGACCGCCGAGTTCTCGTTCACCGGCACTGGAGTCGAATACGTCACCGAACGCGATGACGACATGGGTGAGGTCGAAGTCACCCTCACCAAGGCTGGAAGTCCGGTCCAGCCTGCGACGAAGGTCAATGCCTCAAAGGAGGCGGACGGTCAGACCAACGTTCCGGCCGATGTGAAGCGGACGCAGCAAGTTCTTTGGTCCGTGAAGGGTTTGAAGTACGGAACGTACACCGTCAAGCTGAAGAACGCCTCCCCTGGAAAGTATTTGATCGTCGACGCTTTCAGGGTGCTCAAGGAACCGAAGCCCGAGCTTTATACAGATGTCGACAACTTCAATGCTGTCTGTAAACCCACCAAGGCCGAGACGGTGCCGGTGAAGGTCGAGAAGACGCCTGCTCCAACGGTTACCCCCACGACTCCGACCCCCACCCCCACCAGGACTCCGACCGTGGTGCCCAGCACCTACTACACGACCGTGCCGCCCCACACCGCCACTCCCAAGCCCACCCTCACCGTCACCGCGACCGTGACCCCCACCCGGCCGACGCCGACCGCTCCTCAGGTGATCGTGACGCCCAGCGGTGGTGCGCAGACGGGTGAGGCTCCCGACGAGAATCGTTCGGGCGCGGGGCTGATCGGCGGCGGGACGGCGATGGTGCTCGCGAGCGTGGTCGGCGGAGTGGCGTTGAGGCGGCGGCGTGCGGCGCACAGCCAGGGCCGCTGACACGAAGCGGGTCGATAGGGGACAGTAGGCGCATGCGCGGGGACAGGTAAGGAGGCGCCGGATGTATCCAGGGCCTTCACAGGGTCAGGGCCCCTACTACGGCGGCGGCCGTCCGCCCAGGAAGGGCGGCGGCCTCCTGCTGCCCACCCTGCTGGTGGTCGGCTCGCTCGGCGGGGTCGCCGCGATCATGGCCGGGCTGCTGACCTACCTGACGCCGGTCGCCGACGACGAGCCGTACGGCCCACCCGTGCCGCGGGCGGCCGACAGCATGATCGTGCAGGACGTCCCCACCCAGGGTGGCCAGGAGACGCAGGCCGTACAGCCGGGGCAGTCGCAGGATCCGCAGCCGCAGGAGCCGGTCGCGGCGGCCCCCGCCGAGGTGGGGCACGGCGGGCTCGACGCGCCGTTGACGGCCGCCGCTCCTACGGCGGCGCCGCCGCTGCCCGTGGTCAAGCCCCCCGCGCCGCTCAAGAGCGCGGGGGTACGGCCGAACAAGCTGGCCATTCCCAAGATCGGGCTGCTGGCTCCGCTGATGGCGCTGGGTGTCGACGCCAAGAAGGAGATCCAGACCCCGCCGTTGAGCAAGCCGAACCTGGCAGGTTGGTACAAGAACGGCCCGGTCCCCGGGCAGCAGGGCCCCTCGGTGGTGCTCGGGCACGTGAACACCCGCAGTGGGGCGGCCGTCTTCAGCCGCCTGAAGGAGATCAAACGCGGGGACAAGATCAAGGTATCCAGGTCGGACAGGACCATCGTGGAGTTCACCGTGGACGGGGTCGAGCAGGTCAGCAAGACGTCGTTCCCGTCGAAGCGGGTCTACGGCAACACCGGAGAGGCGACTCTGCGCCTGATCACCTGCGGCGGCGTCTACAACAGCCGGACCCACCACTACACCGACAACATCATCGTCTACGCGACCCTGTCGGCCACCCGCAAAGCCTGACCCGCGAAGCCTGACCCGAGAGGCCTGGCCTGCAAAGCCTGACCCGCGAAGTCTGAGCCGATCAGTCTGGTCCGTGCAGCCCGCTCCGCGGTGCCTGACCCGCGAGGCCTGGTCCGGGAAGTCCGGCTCGCAGGGTCTGGTCCGTGAGGCCCGACCCGCGGAACCCGCCCTACGGGGTCTGGTTCGCGGTGCCGGGCCCACAAGCCCTGACCTGCGAGGACCGTCCCGGGAAGCCTGGTCGACGGGGCCCGGATCCGTGCGGCCCGACCGGGAGGCGGACCGGCGGGAGGGCTGACGCGAACGGCCGGGGCGGTTACCGTGGTCGTGTCGAAGATCGTTGCGAACCGTCGAAGAACCCCGAAGGGGAGAAGCCGCCGATGCTCCAGCTGCCGACCTACGACGACGTCCGGGACGCCGCCGCCCGTATCTCCTCCCACGCGCACCGCACCCCCGTGCTGCGCTCGCGCCGGATCAACGAGAGCGTCGGCGCCGACGTGGTGTTCAAGTGCGAGAACCTTCAGCGCATGGGCGCCTTCAAGTTCCGTGGCGCGTTCAACGCCCTGTCCCGGTTCACCCCGGAGCAGCGGCGCGCGGGCGTGGTCGCCTACTCCTCGGGCAACCACGCCCAGGCCGTGGCGCTGGCCGCCAGGATGCTGGACATCCCGGCCACGATCGTCATGCCCCACGACGCGCCCGCCGCGAAGGTCGCCGCGACCAAGGGGTACGGCGGGCGGGTCGTCGGCTACGACCGCTACGCCGAGGACCGTGAGGAGATCGGCCGCGCGCTGGCCGTGGAGCACGGGCTCACGTTGATCCCGCCATACGACCATCCGGACGTCATCGCGGGGCAGGGCACCGCCGCCCTGGAGCTGCTGGAGGAGGTCGGCGACCTCGACGCGCTGTTCGTGCCGCTCGGCGGGGGCGGGCTGCTGTCCGGCACCGCGCTGGTGGCCAAGGAGCTGTCGCCGGGCTGCGCGCTGTACGGCGTGGAGCCCGAGGCGGGCGACGACGGCCTGCGGTCCCTGCGCCAGGGGAGCGTCGTCCACATCGACACCCCGGTGACCATCGCCGACGGCGCGCAGACCCAGCATCTCGGCGCCCACACCTTCGCGATCATCAGCCGCGACGTCGACGACATCGTCACCGCGACCGACGCCGAGCTCGTCGAGGCCATGCGGACCTTCTTCGCCACCATGAAGATCGTCGTCGAGCCCACCGGCGCACTCGGCCTCGCCGCCGTCCGCAGGCTCGCGGGAGACCTGGCGGGACGGCGGATCGGTGTGATCATCAGCGGCGGCAACGTCGATGTCGACCGTTTCGCCGCACTGCTGACCGGCCGCTGACCGGCCGGGCGTTCTGGGACGAACCTGTCAGAGCAGTTCCTCAAGCCGGGCGGCGACCTGGCGGTAGCGGGAGACCGGGATCAGGTGAACCCCGTCGAAGGCGCCGGATTCGCGGATCTTGAGGACCTGCTCGCAGGTGGCCTCGACCCCGGCCTGGCGGTCGGCGGCGACCGTGCGGACCAGGTCCTCGGGGATGTCGATGTCCGGGATCGCGGCGGAGAGACGCCGGGCGTGGTTCTCGCTGGCCAGGACCATCACGCCCGCGTAGACGGGGACCTCGACGGGGTTGGCCTCCCGCCACCTCAGCAGGGCCTCCAGGGAGAAGCTGACCTGGACGAAGACGAAGTCGGCCGCGTGCTTCCAGGCGGGCAGCGGGCGAAGGCCGGCGGCCGTACCGACCTGGAAGGGGCGCACCCCGGCGAAGGCGGGGTCGTCCGGCAGGGCACGGACCTCCTCGATCATCGCGCGCACGTTCAGGTCGCCGGTGCGGTTGCCCGTCGCCGGCTTGTCCCCGTAGACGAACAGGAAGCGGTCGACGCCGTAGGCCGCGGCGGTCAGCAGGTCGCGGCGGAACCCCAGCAGGTTGCGGTCGCGTGAGTTGAGGCACGCGATGCTACGGCCTCCCATCGCCTCGACCTCGTGCGCGACCGCCACGCTGGAGACCGTGGCACGGCCGATGTGGTTGTCGGGCACCAGGAAGGTGTCGGAGATCTTGCTCAGGGTTCCGATCTGGTGCCGGACGTGCATCAGGTCGGGCCGGGTCGGCGGCTCGATCTCGCAGATCACCTGGAATGGGGAAGTCGTCATGGACCAAATGTAGGCAGACCGAAGCGGGGAGGCCACCTGCTTTCCTCGCGTATAAAGCGCTTCGGGAAAACGGAAATCGCATTTCTGAAACGGTTAGGATCCAGCACATGGCGACTACGCGGGCCGGCAACCGTAGAATCCGGATAATCGTCGACCCCGCCCTTCCTGAGGAGACGGCGACCGTCCTCGGTGACAACGCGCTCATGCTCGAAAAGGTGCGAAAAGGCTGGAAACCCCTGCCACCGCCCAGGAAGCGGTCGGCCGCCTCCCTCGCGGTCAAGGGAATGCTGACGGCATTGGCCCTTGTCGCCGCGGTTTTCGTCGGCGCCGGTCTTCTGGTCGAGATCGTGCTTTCCCTCACGCTGGTCGGCCTCGTCGTCGCCGCGATACGGGCCGCCGGCGACGCGGAGGACCGCCTTTCTCCGGAACACGTCTTGTACGGCCTCGCCGAAGACTGCCGGGAGAGTTATCTCCTTGAGGAGGATTTCGACGACGCGGCGAGAGAACTGCTCGTCAGGACGAGGACGGCGGCCGGTTCGATCCTCGGTTCGCGGGTCAACGCCGAGGGTCTTCTCGACGACGTGCGCAACACGGTGGTCCTGCCCGCGCAGGAGTGGGAGATCGCACGCCTGCTGGCCAAGCTGTCCGCGTTGCGCGCGGAGCACAGGACACTCATGGCCGGTGGGGTGACCCCGGAGGTCTCGGCCGCGGTGCGGCCCCTGGAACGGGTGCTGGCCGAGAGCGAGAAGGCGGTCGTCGCCAGGGTCGAGGCGATCGAACGCTACGCCGCCCATGTCGCGCGGGCGGAACAGGCCCAGCGGGCGCATGACCAACTGCGGGCGTTCGCCGAACGACTGCCGCGCTACGAGGAGCTGCTCGCCGAGTCGGGGGCGGACGCGCTGGCCGTACCCGAGGTCGGGCGGCTGGCCGAGGAGGCCGACGAGCTTGAGCGGGCGCTGCGGGACAGCCTCGGGGCGGCGCGGGAGGTCTTCGGGCATCTGGACGGTTCGCCCGGCGGTTCGTAGCGTGACGGCATGAGCGTTGATCAGGTGGCGTTACGGCCGATCGTCGAGGAGGACCTGGAGACGCTTGGGCGCTTCTCCGTCGAGCCGGAGGCGGCGGGGCTGTTCGGCTGGCTCGGCTGGTCGGACCCCGGCAGGTGGCGCAGGAAGTGGGCGAAGAACGGCTTCTTCGACGCCGAGGGTGGCCTGTTGCTGGTCGTCAACGGCGCGGAGCGGCTGGGCTTCGTCTCCTGGCGCAGGATCCTGACCGCGCAGACCTCACACTGCTGGAACCTGGGGATCGCCCTGCTGCCCGAGGCCAGGGGCCGGGGCTTCGGCACCCGGGCGCAGCGCCTGCTGGTGGAGTACCTGTTCGCGCACACGCAGGTGGTCAGGGTCGAGGCGGTCACCGAGGACGCCAACCTCGCCGAGCAGCGCGCGCTGGAGAAGGCGGGCTTCACCCGGGAGGGCGTGCTGCGCGGTTACTCGTTCAGGAACGGTCACTGGCGTGACGGGGTGATCTACAGCGTGCTGCGCGAGGAGGTCGACCTGCCCGGCTGATCACCCGGCGGCGACTCTGGCGATCTCGGCGAGGACGAGGCCGGGCTGGGCGTTCTGCACGTAGTGCTCGGTGGTCGAGGCCGTCACCAGGCGACCCCGGCTCGACAGCGCCGCCAGGCTCCTGGCGTGCCTGGTGTCCTCCTCCGGCTGTCCCGCCGGGACGATCACCGTGACCGGCAGGTCGCCCCACGCCCCGGGACGGACCGTCGCGGCCACCTGGGCGGCGCTGTCCACCGACGCCCACGCCTCGGCGCGGGCCGCCGCCATGCTGCCCGAGCCGTAGACGACGGTGGCGTTCGCGCGGGCCGTCGGGGTCGCCTCCGGAGGCACGAAGGCGTCGCCGCGCAGTCTGAGCAACCCGACCCGGGCGACGAACTGGTTGACGCCGAGCTGTACGGCCATCAGCGGCCGGGAGATCCGCAGCGCCGTCAAGGCCGTCTCGTCGGTGACGTCGATCAGCACGAGCCCGGCGGTCAGGCTCCGCCGGCGGTCGGCGAAGACCCGTACGACGTTGCCGCCGAAGGAGTGCGCGACCAGCACGTACGGCCCGGCCTCCCCGGAGGCGGCCAGCAGCGCGTGCAGCTCTCCGGCCAGGCGCTCCGCCGTACGGGGGGAGGGTCCCTCCTGGCTCCAGGCGTATCCCGCCCGGTCGTAGGAGCACACCCGGGAGCGGGCGGACAGGCGGCGCTGGATCACCTCCCAGCTCGCGCTCGACTCGGCCAGTCCCGCTTCGAGCACGACGGTCGGGGCGCCCCGGCCGGTGCAGTACAGGTGCAGGCGGTGGCCGCCCACGTCGACCAGCCGTCCCGGTGCCCGGTGCTCCCGCGCGTCGGCCCGTGAGGCGTTCGACTCGTAGGCGAACCCCACCCCAGAGGCCAGCACGAGCAGGACCAGGGCGAAGGCCGCTGCCCGGAGCAGTGTCCGCAGCAGTCTGCGACCTCTCCTGGGGCGTGGTCTCGTGGTGCGTTCCGGGTTTCTGTCCGCCATGTCTCGAAGGTAGGGACGCGGATGGCCCGTTTCCTCCTCCACGCTGGGGGACCCGTCCACGCCCCCTCATCCGGTCGAAGGAGAACTTTGGGTGATTTGTCGGAGGTGCCGCCTAATCTCCGAACCGAGGAAGAGGCCGGTGAGGAGAGGTGCGACATGGGAGCCTGGGATCTGGGACCGTTCGACAACGACGGGGCACTCGACCTGCTGGCGCATCTCGACGGTACGGCGGACCCGGCGGCGGCCCTGTCGGAGGCGCTGCGGGAGATCCTCGACCAGGACGACTACGTCGAGGGGCCGGACATGGCGGGCGCGGTCGCGATGGCCTGTCTCACGATCGCCCGTCTGGCCGGTGCCGAGTCCGTCGCCCTGACCGACCCGGTGGCGGTCAGATGGCTTGAGGGCAACCCGTTCCAGGTGGACGCGGCGTTGCGCGGGCTCGCCGCCGACCTTCTCGACCGGGCGGCCCGCCCCGGGGACAACGAACTGTACGACCTGTGGCAGGACGCGGACTCCCTTGACGAGTGGCTCGCGACCCTGACTCCCTACCGCCGGGCGCTGGCCGGGTGATCGACGGTCACCCGGAGTGATGGTATGGCCCTTTTACCCGAGGGTTCACCCGTGCTCACCAGGCGATTTACCAGGAAAACCCTTTTTTTCACGATGAGCCATGAAATATGGACCTATATCGTGATGGCATGGGTGGACCCAGCGCTTTCCCCGGCATCGACCCCGAGTCCGCGGCCCGCAGGGCGTCATCGTTCGGCGGCCAGGCTGAGGCCTACGCGCGGGAGCGGCCCGACTACCCCGACGCCGCCGTGCTGTGGGCGCTCGAACCCGTCAGGGGCTCGCAGCCTCCGCGCGTCCTCGACCTGGGAGCGGGCACCGGGAAGCTGACCGAGGTGCTGCTGAGGCACGTCACCGATGTCGTCGCGGTCGAGCCGGACCCGGCCATGCTCCGCCAGTTCCGGGTACGGCTGCCCAGGGTCGAGGCCCTGCCGGGCGGCGCGGAGCGGATCCCGCTGCCGGACAGTTCGGTCGACGCGGTCCTGGTCGGGCAGGCGATGCACTGGTTCGACCTCGACCGGGCCGCGCCGGAGATGGCCCGGGTCCTGGCGCCCGGCGGGGTGGTCGCGGGGTTGTGGAACCTCGACGACGACCAGGTGCCGTGGGTGAACGGGCTGAAGGAGGTCGCGCGCAGCACGGTCTCCCGCACGCAGTGGCGTCCCGACATGCTCGAACTCGGAGAGCCGTGGTTCGGCCCGGTCGAGCAGGCCTGGTTCCCGCACAGCCAGCGCAGGACCGCCGAGTCCATGGTCGCCACGATCGCCACCCACTTCCACGTGCTGACGCTTCCCGAGGGAGACCGCGCCGAGCTGCTGGGCAGGATCGCCGACTACCTGCGCTCGACTCCGGAGACCGCGCGGGGTGAGTTCGAACTGCCGATCACCACGGTGGTGATCCGGGCGCTGCGCGCCTGAGAGGTCTTTTTCCTGGCGTGCACTGTCTTGATGAGACAGGACGGAATTTATGCCCGTTTTGCCAAGACACGTGCATCTCTCTGCTTGTGTTCATAGGATCTATGCCGGACTGTGACCATCGCCTGGAATCGTGGGCAACCGCGCCAAAGCGGTCAGCTGTGCCGAAACGGAGAGTAACTGTGCTGAGGTCCAAGACGCGTCGTCGCGTCGCGGCGAAGACGGCAGCCGGAGTGGTCGGCGCGGGCATCCTCCTCGGCGCGGTTCCCGCGATCGCCTCGATGACGGCGGTGGCCAAGCCGGTCACCTACACGTGCACCGCGGCCTCGGGTACCGGCACCGCCGGCACCTACAAGATGCAGATGGACCTGTCGGGCCCCCTCACGACCCCCACTCCGAGCGCGACCGTCGTGGTGACCTGGAAGGCCGGTCAGCCCCCCGCGCCGCCGAACCTGGTCGCCCCGGTGGCCATCGCCGCGGGGGACCGGATCGTGATCGAGGCGGACACGTCGATCTCCGGGCCCGTGCCGACAACCACGGGGGACATCCACTCGGTCCTGGCCACGACGACGCCCGGGGTCGTGGCCGTCAACGGAGTGCTGCCCCCGCTGCCCACCGTGCTGGTCACCGTGGTCCCGACCGCGGCCGGGGTCGTCACGGTCCGGCCGGACGCCTTCTCCGTCAGCCACCAGGCGGCCGCGGGCACCGGGACGGAGACCCTCATCTACGACTGCCTGGTCGCCACCCCGGCGGAGGCGACCGCCGCCGCGCTGCTGGTCACCGTCAAGCCGACCGGCGCGGCCACCACCACGCCGACCACGACCGCGACCACCACCCCGACGACGACGACCACTCCGGCCGACACGCCCACTCCCGAGCCGGTCGTGACCATCACCCAGACCAAGACCGCCAAGCCCCCCAAGCCCAGGAAGTCCGGGCATGTCGCCGAGACCCCCGGTGGCGGCGCCTCGACGGGCGGGGGAGGGGACGCCGGTCCCGACGCCAGGATGTTCGTCCTCGGCGGGACGGCGATGATCTTGGCGGCGGGGATCGGCGGGTTGATGCTGCGGCGCCGTACGGCGACCCGGGGCTGACCGGGGCGCCGCATGACCACCCCGCCACCGGAAGGCTGGCCGCCGGAGCACCCCGCACAGCCGTACGACCAGGGGTACTACCCCTACCCGGAGTACGAGGAGCCGTACGGCGACCGGGCCGGGGGCGGCAGGATCCTGCGCTCGGTGCTCATCCTCGCCGGGGCGGCCGGGGTGGTCACGGTGCTGGTCGGCCTGCTGATGATGGCGGTCTCCCCGGACGAGTACGGCCTGGCCGAGCAGCGCACGACGCTGCCGCCCCGCAGCGCGGTCAACGCCACCGCGCCCGCCGACCCCTACTTCAGGGCCGATCCGACCGCGCCGCCGCCCGAACCGCGCCTGCCTCCCGCCCCCGCGATGCAGCCCTCGACCCCGCTACGCCTGGTCATCAAGCGGCTGAACATCAACGCGCCGATCACCTCGGTCGGACTCGACAAAAAAGGCGCGATCGAGGTGCCGTCGGTCGGCAATCCGAACCTGGTCGGCTGGTACCGTTCGGGGCCGACGGCGGGCGAGGCCGGTCCCGCGATCATGCTCGGGCACAAGGACACGCGCTCGGGAAGCGCGGTCTTCAGCCGCCTGGCCGAGATCAGGAACGGCGACGAGATCGAAGTCCGGCGGCAGGACGGCATCATCGCGGTTTTCACGGTAGACGGACTCGAACAGGCGGACAAGACGGTGTTCCCGACACAGCGCGTATACGGCGACTCGCCGATACCCCGGCTTCATGTGATCACCTGTGGCGGTACCTACAACCACACGACCGGCCACTACACCGACAACGTCATCGCCTACGCGACGATGACGAGCACCCGCAGAGCATGAGCGCGGTGACCGCGACCGCCGAGGAGCCGGTCGACAGGACGGACAAGGCACGCGACGTCCCGGCGTTCCTGCGCGAGCGGCGACACGGTCTGACGCTCGGCGCGCTCGTCGCCCTGGCCACCGCGGCCTACAGCGTGCTCGGGCTGGTCAAGTTCTCGGCGTTCAAGGCGAGCATCTTCGACCTGGTCATCTTCGACCAGGCGGTGCGCGGGTACGCGAGTTTCGGGCCGCCGGTCGCCCCCTCGGTCGGCATGTTCTACAACCAGGGCATGGACTTCGTCCAGCCGGCCGACCACTTCTCGCCGATCCTGGCCGTCCTGGCCCCGCTGTACTGGGTGTACGACGACCCGCGGACCCTCATCGTCGCGCAGGCGGCGCTGCTCTCGCTGGCCGCCGTCCCCGTCTGGCACTACACGAGCCGCCGTCTCGGCCCGGTCCCCGCGCACCTGGTCGCGGTCGCCTACCTGGTCTCCTGGCCGGTCGCGCAGGCCGCCGGGTTCGACTTCCACGAGGTGGCGTTCGTCCCGCTGCTCAGCGCGATCATGATCGAGCGGGCGGACGCGGGCAGGACCCGCTACGCCGTCCTCGCCGCCATCGGCATCCTGCTGGTCAAGGAGGACATGGGCCTGCTGGTCGCCGGGTTCGGGGTCTACCTGTTCCTCATCAGACGCAGGCTTGAGGGGACGGCCCTCGTCCTGATGGGCGGCGGCGCGCTGCTGCTCATCCGCGGCGTGGTGATGCCGATGATCGGCTCGGGCGGCGAGGGCTTCCACTGGGCGTACGGCAGTCGCGGCGCGACCCTCGGCGAGGTGGCGCTGTCCATCGTCCGTGACCCGTTCGGCACGCTGTGGCAGATGGTCAGCCCCGAGGTCAAGGTGGACACCATGGCCTTCCTGCTGTGGCCGATGCTGCTGACCGCGCTGCTGTCCCCGCTGGTCCTGGTCGCCGTCCCGCTGCTGGTCGAACGGTTCCTGGCCGACCGGCCGCAGTGGTGGGGGACCGACTTCCAGTACAACGCCTTCCTCGCGGCCATCCTCGTCTGCGCCGCCGTGGACGGTGTCCACCGGCTCTCCGGACGGCTGCGCGGGCGCTTCCCCGAGCGGTCGCGGGCGCTGGCCGGGCACTGGGCCTTCGCGGTCTGCGTGATCGGGCTCACCCTGGTGCCGCGCTTCGCCCTGGGCAACCTCGTCGAGTCGTCCTTCTTCACCGAGGAGCCGTCCGTCGCGGCGGCGCGCGAGGCCGTGGCCACGGTCCCCGACGGGGTGGTGGTCGAGGCGGCCAACAACGTCGGTCCCGCGCTCAGCGCCAGGACGACGGTGCTGCTGTGGGGTCCGCAGGCGTACGGCGCGCCGTGGATCGTGGCCGACGTGACGCGCTGGACCTTCCCCTTCGGGGGTCCCGAGGTGCAGCAGCAGCGGGTGGACGAGGCGTTGCGCACGGGCTACACCAAGGTGTTCGACAGGGATGGCTACGTCGTCCTCAAGCGGTCCTGACCACCGTCACGCCGACCGAGGTAACCTGCTGGTAACCGAACAATGCTCGGTTCTGTGAGCAGGAGGCACCGTGGCAGAGGCGTACATCGTCGGGGCGGTCCGCACCCCGGTCGGCAGGAAGCAAGGAGGGCTGTCCACCGTCCACCCCGCGGACCTGGCGGCCCACACGCTCAGGGCGCTCGTCGAGCGCACCGGCGTCGATCCGTCCGCGATCGAAGACGTGATCATGGGCTGCGTCATGCAGTTCGGCCCGCAGAGCATGGACATCGCGCGCACCGCCTGGCTGTCGGCCGGGCTGCCGGAGGGCGTGGCCGGGGTGACCGTCGACCGGCAGTGCGGCTCCTCCCAGCAGGCGCTGCACTTCGCCGCCCAGGGCGTGCTCTCCGGCACCCAGGACCTCGTGGTCGCCGCCGGGGTCGAGTCCATGAGCGTCGTACCGATGGGCTCCCCCGTCACCGCCGCCCTGGAGAAGGGCCTGCCCTCGCCGTTCGGCGAGGGCTGGGCCGAGCGGTACGGCAGGCAGGAGATCTCCCAGTTCCGCGGGGCCGAGCTGATGTGCGAGAAGTGGGACCTGAGCCGCGAGGAACTGGAGCGCTTCGCCTGCGAGAGCCACCGGCGCGCGCTCGAAGCCGTCGCGGAGGGCCGCTTCCGCGACCAGATCGTCCCCGTCGCGGGCGTCGAGAACGACGAGGGCCCCCGCGCCGACACCACCCGGGAGAAGATGGCGGGCCTCAAGACCCTGCGGGAGGGCGGCCGGATCACCGCGGCGACCTCCTCGCAGATCTCCGACGGCTCCGGCGCCCTGCTGGTCGCCTCGGAACGGGCGCTCCGCGAGCACGGCCTGACCCCCAGGGCCCGCGTCGTCACCCTGACGCTCACCGGCGACGACCCGGTCCACATGCTGACCGCGCCCATCCCGGCGACCAGGAAGGCCCTGGCCAGGGCCGGGCTCACGGTGGACGACATCGACGTCTTCGAGGTCAACGAGGCCTTCGCCCCGGTGCCGCTGGCCTGGCTCAAGGAGATCGGCGCCGACCCGGAGCGGGTCAACCCCAACGGCGGCGCGATCGCCCTGGGTCACCCCCTCGGGGCGACCGGGGCGATCCTGATGACCAAACTCCTGCACGAGCTGGAGCGGACCGGCGGCCGGTACGGCCTGCAGACGATGTGCGAGGGCGGCGGCCAGGCCAACGTCACCGTCATCGAACGCCTCGACGGCTGAGACCCGGCGGTGCCCACCCGGAACGGGGTGGACACCGCCTCCGGCCGGCCGTCAGCGACCACCCCGGCCGGGAATCCGGCGCGGCTGCCGGGTGTGCCGGGCGGGAACGGGCGGCATCGGCACCCGCCTGGGCGCCGGGGCCCGCTCGGGCAGCGGGATACGAGGCGTGACGGTCTGCTGCTTTTTGGCAACGCGAATTCGCATATGGACTCCTTGGAAGATCATGACGACGCGGTCTGTGCCGTGCCGGAACCTCAGCTGCCGCGTCAGACGAACGGGGCCAGAGAGCTGAGCGCGGGCGGACCGGCGACGGCCGGTCAACGCCTGCTTTCTAGGAGTTGATCCACATGCGGACCACCGTACGGCGGGCCCGCCGTACGGTGCAACGGGTTTTTCTACCGGGGGACGCGGGCCACGCAGAAGACGGTCTGACCGAACGGCGGACGCACGAAACGCTCGATGAACCGGGTCGCCGGGACGACCGTACGGTCGTAGATCTTGACCAGACGCGGGTCGGGGTAGCCGACACCGCCCCGGCGGACCGCCACCCACCAGGCGATGCCGCCCAGGAAGTTGATCGGCTTGAGCACGTCGATGTCCAGGCCCGCCTTGGAGACCGTGCTGCGCAGGGTCGCGGGGGTGTAGCGGGTGACGTGGCCGACCTTGCGGTCGAAGTCTCCGTAGAGCTGCATGTAGCCCGGCACCCAGATGACGATCCGGCCGCCGGGCGCGGTGACCTTCGCCAGGGAGCGCAGCGCCTCGACGTCCTCCTCGATGTGTTCGAGGACGTTCATCATCACGACCGTGTCGACCTTCTCACCGATCGGGATGTCGGTCGGCAGGCCGAACTGCAGCACGTCCACGTCGTCGCGCTCGGCGAAGCGCTTGTTGAGCTGCTCGACGCAGTAGGGGTCGAAGTCACTGACCACCAGCCTGTCCAGGCGGGGCAGGAACGACTCGGCGAAGTGCCCGAGGCCCGAACCGATCTCCAGCATGGACTTCCCCACGTGCGGGGCGACCATGTCGAGCTCGTACTGCCGGTAGTTCCTGGCCTCGTCCCCACCCAGGTGGTTCTCCAGGGCCTCGTCACCGGCCGCCGGTTGCACTACGCGGTCATACCCAGACATGCGGTTCCGTCCAGCTCACTCATCGGGGAGCCGCGTCGCCCACGACTTGGAGGGCGTCCACGGCCGGGAAACAGCAAGAGTCTAGTGTCGCTTCCCCCGCGGCGACTCCGGAAACGCCCCCATGACGTCCCTGGGAACCCCTTCGTGACGGCCGGGGAGACACCGGACACCGACGAAACGAGGAGGGGTCCGGAGGAGGAATCCCACCCCGGAGGACTTCGACAAGAGGCCGCTGACCTGCGCATCGGCGTGAGATATGCGCCCCGGGAGAAGAACGGACAACCGCGGGTCCTCCGTCAGACCGGGATGGCCGCGCTCCCATGGTTGGCTGGCCATCTAACGCGGAGGGGCGAGGAATCGGTGGAGGAGACGCGCACGCGCCGGGACAACGTGCCGGCGGAGACGGGTGACCTCGTAGGACGGGAGGCGGAGCTCGGCGAACTCGCCGCACTGATCGGCCACTCTCCTCTGGTGACCCTCACCGGGGTCGCCGGGGTCGGCAAGTCCAGGCTCGCGCTCAGGGCCGCGACCACGCTCCGCGGGGACTTCCCCGACGGGGTGTGGGTCGTCGCGCTGTCCGCCGAGCAGAACGGCGCCCTGGTCGGCCACGCCGTCGCCGCCGCGCTCGGCCTGCCGGAGCAGGCCGTGCGGCCCCAGGCGGAGGTCCTCGCCGACTT
This sequence comes from Streptosporangium jomthongense, assembly GCF_042650425.1. Taxonomy (NCBI): domain Bacteria; kingdom Bacillati; phylum Actinomycetota; class Actinomycetes; order Streptosporangiales; family Streptosporangiaceae; genus Streptosporangium; species Streptosporangium jomthongense. Next base: position 300,358 of record NZ_JBHSBC010000003.1, read on the forward strand.
CCTCGCCGACCGGCGGCTGCTGCTGGTCCTCGACGACTGCGACCACCTCGCAGAGGCGTGCGCGGAACTGCTGCGCCAGGTCCTGGCGCGGGCGCCGCACATCCGGGTGCTGGCCACCGGCCGCGGTCCTCTGGGGCTCGCCGGGGAACGGCTGATGCCCGTCGAGCCGTTCGCCGTACCCGAGGGGGCCGAGGCCGCGACCTGCGACGCCGTCCGGCTGTTCACCGAGCGGGCCAGGGCCCTGGTGCCCGGCGCCGCCCTCGACCCCCACGAGGTGGCCCGGCTCTGCCGCGGCCTCGACGGCATCCCGCTCGCCATCGAGCTGGCCGTACGGCGGCTGCGGGCGCTGTCCGTGCCACAGCTCACCGAGCGGCTCGGCGACCGCTTCGCCCTGCTGGAGGGCGGCAGCCGCGCCCCGCTCGGGCGGCACCGGAGCATGCGCACCGCGGTCGGCCTCAGCCACGAGCTGTGCGGCCCGGGGGAACGCCTGCTGTGGGCCCGCCTCTCGGTCTTCGAGGGCTGGTTCGACGCCGACGACGCATGGGCAGTGTGCGCCGACGGACGACTGGCCACGCTCGCGCTGTCCGGGCTCGCCGACCGGTCGATCCTGGTCGCCGACGTCGCCGGTGGCCCGCGCTACCGGATGCTCGGCACGATCCGCGACTACGGAAGGCAGTGGCTGCGGCTGCTGGGCGAGGAGGAGACCGTTCTCGCCCGCCACCACGACCACTTCCTGGCCGGGGCGCGCAGGGCGGAGGCCGAGTGGTACGGCCCGAGCCAGGCCCGCTGGGCGGCCTGGGCCAGGCGGGCGATGCCGGACCTGGAGGCCGCGCTGGCCCGCGACGAGGGCTTCGACCTGGCCACCTCGCTCTGGTTCGTCTGGTGCTGCCTCGGCAGGGCCGGCCTCGGGCACCGGCACCTGGACCGGCTGCTCAACCGGGAGATCACCCCCGGCCCGGCCCGCACCAAGGCCCTGTGGGTGTGCTCATGGGCGGCGCTGGCCGCGGGCGACACCTCGGAGGCCAGACGCAGGGCCGCCGAGGCGTACGCGGCGGCCACGGCCGAGGGCGACCTCGCCGCCGCCGGATGCGCCAGGCAGGGGGCGGCGGCGACCGCGCTCGCCCTCGGCGACCTCGACGGGGCCGCGCGCCTGGCCGCCCAGGCCGCCGGGCTGTTCGAGCAGGCCGCCCCGGAACGGGCCGCCCACATCGGTCTCCCCGTCGCCGAGACGACGCTGGCGATGGCGCACAGCCTCAGGGGGGAGTTCGGCCCGGCCGTCGAGGTCCTCGTGCGCCAGTGGGCCAGGTGCGCCGAACGGGGTGAACTGTGGGCCCGTTCCCACGGCGACCACGTGCGCTCGCTCGCCGAACTCGGCAGGGGAGAGATCGAGGCGGCCGAGGCCTACGCCCGCGCGGCGCTCGACGCCAAGTGGTGCCTGCGCGACCCGCTCGGCGTGGCCGCGGCCACCGACCAGCTCGCCGCGACCGCCGTGGCGCGCGGTGACGGGCGCAGAGCCGCCCGCCTGCTCGGCGCGGCCGCCCGGATGTGGACGACCGCGGGCCTTCCCACCCCCGACGCCTCGCCGTACGCGACGTCCAGGGCGCGCACGGAACGCCGGGCCAGGGCGTTGCTCGGCGACCTCGCCTACGAACGCGCGTTCGCCAGGGGAATGGCCATGGACATCGACACCACTGTCGCCCGCATCCGGGACACAGACGGCTTCGGTCACCTTTAGCATGAATGCCCACGCCGCGAGGAGACTGCGGAATGAGTGCATTCGTCGGTAGGCAGGGCGAGGTCGCGGAGATCACAGCCCTTTTCGAGCGGGTACGGCTCGTCACCCTGTCGGGGGCGGGCGGTGTCGGCAAGACCAGGCTCGGCCTCGAACTCGCCAGGACACTCGTCCCCGAGCCCGCGGTCGTCGACGTCGCGGAGGTCGCCGAGGTCGGCGGGCCACAGGCGCTGGCCCCCGCCGTCACCGAGGCCCTGGCCGTCTCGGCCGGGTCCCTGCTCGTGCTCGACACCTGCGAGGCGCTGGTCGACGAGGTCGCCTCCCTGGTCGGCGAACTGCTCGCCACCGACCCCGAACTCCGCATCCTGGCGATCAGCCGCCAGTCGCTGGCCGTCCCCGGCGAGCACCTGCGGGTGCTGGCCGGCCTCCCCGCCCCGGACGCCTACGCCCTGCTCACCGGTCTCGGCGACACCTGGCCCGCCGGGACGCGCGAGAGCCTCACCGAGGTGTGCGACAGGCTGGACGGTCTGCCGCTGGCGATCGAACTGGCCGCCGTACGGCTGCGCACGATGCCCGTCGCGGACTTCGTCGCGAACCTGGGCGAGCACCTGGCCCTGCTCGTCGACGAGGAGCGGCAGGGCCCCTCAAGGCACCGGGCGCTGGCCACCTGCATCGGGTGGAGCCACCAGCTGTGCACCGAGCGGGAACGACTGTTCTGGGCGCGCGTCTCGGTCTTCCCCGGCGAGTTCGACCTGGAGGCTGCGACCTACGTCTGCCGGGACGAGACGCTGCGCGCCCAGGACATGATCGACGTGGTCACCGGCCTGGTCGACAAGTCCGTGCTGCTGCGCAGGGAGACCCACGCCGGAGTCCGCTTCCTGATGCCCGGCGCCACCCGCGAGTTCGGCGCGGGCTGGCTGGCCCTGCTCGGCCAGCAGGAGGAGGTACGGCTGCGCCACCACGACTTCTACCTGGCCCTGGCCCGCAACGCCGAACGCGAGTGGCCACGCCGCCAGGTGCGCTGGCACCACAGGCTCCGCGTCGAGGCGGCCAACCTCGCCCAGGCACTGGAGACGGGCCTTGAGGCGGGGACCGGTCTCGAACTGGCCGGAGCGCTGTGGATCCTGTGGGTGTGCTGCGGGATGCACGCCGAGGGGCGCGACTATCTCGACCGCGCCCTGGCCACGGACCCTCGGCGTGGACCGGCGCGGACCAGGGCGCTGTGGGTCTGCGCCTGGGTCGCCAGCCTCCAGGGAGACCTGCTCGGAGCCGAGGAACGGCTCTCCGAGTGCCGCGAGGCCGACCCCGGCGGCCACGCGGGCGCCTACGTGACCCAGCTGGCCGCCCAGGTCGCCGCCCAGCGGGGGCAGGCGACCCGCGCCGTGCTCGGCATCAGGGCCGCCCGCGACCGCCACCACTCGGCGGGACGCGCCTTCCCCGGCCTGCTGCCCGGCTACGCCGTGGTGGCCGCCTGCCTGCTGACGCTGGGCGACGTCGAGGCGGCCGTCGGCGTCCTCGTCGAGGGACTCGACCTCTGCGAGACCTACGAGGACCTGTGGACCCGCTCCCACCTGTGCCACCTGCGCGCCCACGCCGACTATCTGCGCGGAGACCTCACCGCCGCCGGGGAGCACGCCCGCGAGGCCCTGCGCACCGCCCGCCTGTTCGACGACCGTACGGCGCAGGCCGCCGGGGTCGAACTGCTCGGCGCGCTCGCCGTCGCCGAACGACGGTCACAGGAGGGCCTGGAGCTGCTGGCCGCGGCCCGCGACGCCTGGACGGCGCTCGGCGGCGAGCACCTGCGCCCGCCGCTGCTGGCCTCGATCGCCGTCCCGGAGGTCCTCCCCGTCGAGGGCCTGCCCCTCGACGCCGCCACCAGCCTGGCCCTCAAAGAGCCCTAGACACCCTCGGGGTCGGGGGAGGACAGCCACTCGTCGATCTCCCTGAGGATCTCCTTGCGGACGCTCTCGGGGGCGGCGGAGGCCCTGATCGACTGCCGGGCCAGCTCGGCCAGCTCCGCGTCGCGGAAGCCGTACACCTGCCTGGCCAGCTCGTACTGGGGCAGCAGCCTGGCGCCGAACAGCAGCGGGTCGTCGGCGCCGAGCGCGATGGGCACCCCCGCCTCGAACAGCCGCCGCAGCGGCACGTCCTGCGGCCGTTCGGCAACCCCGAGGCCGACGTTGGAGGTCGGGCAGACCTCACACGTGACCTGCCGGTCAGCCAGCCGCTCCATCAGCCGTGGCGACTCGGCCGCCCGCACGCCGTGCCCGACCCGGTCGGCGCCGAGCTCGTCGAGGCACTCGGCCACACTGGCCGCCCCCATCAGCTCCCCACCGTGCGGTACGGCCAGCAATCCGGCCCGCCTGGCCAGCCTGAAGGCCCCGTCGAAGTCACGGGCCCGGCCCCTGCGCTCGTCGTTGGACAGCCCGAAACCGACGACGCCCTGGTCCATGTGGTGCGTGGCGAGCCTGGCGAGCGTCTTGGCGTCCAGGGGGTGCTTCGTGCGGTTGGCGGCGACCACGAGCGCCACTCCGATGCCCGCGTGCGCCGAGGCTTGGCGCGCCGCGTCGAGCATCAGCTCAAGGGTGGGGGTGAGACCGCCGAACCGGTGGGCGTATCCCGAGGGGTCGACCTGGATCTCCAGCCAGCGAGACCCCTCGGCGACCTCGTCCTCCGCGGCCTCCCGCAGCAGCCGGTAGACGTCGGACTCCCGCCGCAGCACCGCCCGTGCGATGTCGTAGAGCCGCTGGAAACGGAACCAGCCCCGCTCGTCGGTCGCCCGCAGCCGGGGCGGCCAGTCCTGCTCAAGCGCGTCCGGCAGGTGCAGACCCTGCTCACGGGCGAGCTCGATCAGGGTCGTGTGCCGCATCGAGCCGGTGAAGTGCAGGTGGAGGTGGGCCTTTGGCAGGTCGGTGAGCGGGCGTGGCATTTCCATATGGTGCCGTATGCCGGGCACCGCACGGTGCCACACGCCGAACCCGCTCCCACGGAGCCGGAGGGCGGGCCGCCGGGCGGCGCCGTACACGCGCCGCCCGGCGGTGGACCTCAGACGGGTCTCAGGTGGGCCTCAGCCGACCTGGCCGAGGAACTTGGCCACCCGGCTCACGCCCTCGACGAGGTCCTCGTCGCCGAGCGCGTAGGAGAGCCGGAAGTAGCCGGGGGTGCCGAAGGCCTCGCCGGGGACGAGGGCGACCTCGGCCTCCTCAAGGATGAGCTCGGCCAGCTGGGCGGACGTCTCGGGACGCCTGCCACCGAAGTCCTTGCCCAGCAGCTCCTTGACCGACGGGTAGGCGTAGAAGGCGCCCCTGGGCTCGGGGCAGAGCACGCCCGGGATCTCGTTGAGCATGCGGACCATGGTCTGGCGGCGGCGGTCGAAGGCCTCGCGCATCTTCGCCACGGCCGACAGGTCGCCGGACACGGCGGCCAGGGCGGCGGCCTGGGCCACGTTCGAGACGTTGGAGGTGGCGTGCGACTGCAGGTTGGTCGCGGCCTTGACGACGTCCTTCGGGCCGATCAGCCAGCCGACCCGCCAGCCGGTCATGGCGTAGGTCTTGGCGACGCCGTTCAGCACGACGACCCGGTCACCCAGCTCGGGGACGACGGTCGCGATGCTCGCGAACGTCGCGCCGCCGTAGGTGAGGTGCTCGTAGATCTCGTCGGTGACCACCCACAGCCCGTGCTCGGCCGCCCAGCGGCCGATCGCCTCGACCTGCTCGGGCGAGTAGACCGCGCCCGTCGGGTTGGACGGGGAGACGAACAGCAGGGCCTTGGTGCGCTCGGTGCGGGCCGCCTCGAACTGCTCGACGCTCGCGAGGTAACCGGTGGTCTCGTCGGTCACCACGTCCACCTGGACACCGCCCGCGAGCTTGATGGCCTCGGGATAGGTCGTCCAGTAGGGGGCGACGACCAGAACCTCGTCACCCGGGTCGAGGAGCGTGGCGAAGGCCTCGTAGACGGCCTGCTTGCCACCGTTGGTGATCAGCACCTGGGCCGCGTCGACCTGGTAGCCGGAGTCGCGCAGCGTCTTGTCCGCGATGGCCTGCTTCAGCTCGGGCAGGCCCCCGGCCGGGGTGTACTTGTGGAACCTGGGGTTGCGGCAGGCCTCGACGGCGGCCTCGACGATGTAGTCGGGAGTCGGGAAGTCCGGCTCGCCCGCGCCGAAGCCGATGACCGGGCGGCCCGCCGCCTTCATGGCCTTGGCCTTGGCGTCCACGGCGAGTGTGGCGGACTCGGAGATCGCGGAGATGCGCGCTGAGATGCGAGGACGGGTCATGCCTTCCATGGTTACAGATCTGTGAGGTGCCCCCCGCCTCCCGCCGGTTTTTCCGTACGGCGGGCCGTACGGAAGGGGAAGGGCTGTGACGTGGGAGATCAGGGGGAGGCGAGGGGTCGATCACCTGCCGGTTCGACGTGGGGGCCATTCCCACGTAGACTCCCGCATGTTCCTAACCGCCGTGTGCACGAACTCGGCGGTCGGGACCCGTGAGCCACGGACAAACTTCGGTCCAACCGATGTATGGTGGTTCATGTCTTAGGGCACTAGCGCAATTGGTAGCGCACCGGTCTCCAAAACCGGCGGTTGGGGGTTCGAGTCCCTCGTGCCCTGCGAGGAGCGGTCCGCGCATCAGGGCGTCTAGCGCGCCGCAGACATGCGTTGGACTCGACGAAGCAGGTGAGGACTGTGGCGATCGACACGCGCGGCGAAACCGCAGACAAGCCGAGCGGTGAGAAGAAGGCCAAGCGCACTTCTCCCGCCCTCTTCTATCGGCAGATCATCGCTGAACTACGCAAGGTCATCTGGCCTACGCGCAAAGAGCTTCTCTCGTACACCACGATTGTCATGGTCTTCGTTCTGATCATGGTCGGGGTCGTGTCCGGACTCGACGCGTTGCTCACCGAAGGTGTGCTGCGGATCTTCGGCGGAGCCTGAGGCCGGACCCCGGCGGATCGCCCCCCGTAATTTCATCAGCCCATCGACGAAAGAGAATGAGCCACCGTGTCCGAGTCTCCACAGCCGGCCGGCGAGTCCCGCGAAGAGCGGACTGACGAGCCGGAGCAGGTCGTCGACGTCGCGGAGGACTCGCTCGACGCCGACACCGAGACCGACGAGGTCACGGCCGACGTCGACGAGGACGAGGCAGAAGAGGCCGGGCAGACCGGTGAGGTCGACGAGGACGGCGACGTCCTGCCCGATGTCGACCCGGTCGAGGAGTTCAAGCGCCATCTGCGCGGCCAGTACGGCGAGTGGTACGTCATCCACTCCTACGCCGGTTACGAGAACCGCGTGAAGTCGAACATCGAGACCCGTACGCAGTCCCTCAACATGGAGGACTACATCTTCCAGGTCGAGGTGCCGACGCACCACGTGACCGAGGTGAAGAGCGGCAAGCGTCAGCTGGTCAAGGAGCGGGTGCTGCCCGGCTACGTGCTGGTCCGGATGGAGCTCACCGACGAGTCCTGGTCCGCGGTGCGCAACACGCCCGGTGTGACCGGCTTCGTCGGTCTGTCGAACAAGCCCAGCCCGCTGAGCCTGGACGAGGTGGCCAAGCTGCTGGCTCCCGAGCCCTCGGAAGAGGTCAAGAAGTCGACCGTCAAGGCCACGGCCGCGACCGTCGACTTCGAGGTCGGCGAGTCCGTCACGGTCATGGACGGCCCCTTCGCGACCCTGCCCGCCACGGTCAGCGAGATCAGCGCCGAGTCGCAGAAGCTCAAGGTCCTCGTGTCGATCTTCGGTCGCGAGACCCCGGTTGAGCTCTCGTTCAACCAGGTCTCGAAGATCTGACCGATCACATAAACTAAGACGTTCGGTGGCCGTGTCTCGCGAAGCACGGCCTTCCGACATGCTCCCCGTGTCTGCGTGGGAGCCGCATCACCCCGATTAGGACCCGGAGAAGAACCATGCCTCCTAAGAAGAAGATCGCGGCACTGGTCAAGGTCCAGCTCCCCGCTGGCCAGGCCACGCCCGCTCCGCCGGTCGGTACCGCCCTCGGTCCGCACGGCGTCAACATCATGGACTTCGTCAAGCAGTACAACGCTGCCACCGAAGCCCAGCGCGGCAACATCATCCCCGTTGAGATCACCATCTTCGAGGACCGCTCCTTCACCTTCGTCACGAAGACGCCCCCGGCGCCTGAGCTGATCAAGAAGGCCGCCGGTGTGGCGAAGGGCTCGGCCGTCCCGCAGAAGGACAAGGTCGGCAAGCTCACCAAGGAGCAGCTGCGCCAGATCGCCGAGACCAAGATGCAGGACCTCAACGCCAACGACATCGAGGCGGCCGAGAAGATCATCGCCGGCACCGCCCGGTCGATGGGCATCACGATCGCCGACTGACGACAGGCGACTCGGTCCCGAGCCGGTGATCCGGCGACGGATCGGAAAACGGCGGAACGCGACGGTGGTCGTGTCCGTCACCAGGACATCGAAGTGAGTGGAAGGGCCAGGCGCTGGCCCGCACCACGGACACTCGGATTCACAGGAGTGAGCAAGTGAAGCGCAGCAAGGCATTCCGCGCGGCGGCCGCACAGGTCGACGGCGAGAACCTCTACAGCCCGGCCGCGGCGGCGAAGCTCGCCAAGGGGACCAGCGTCACCAAGTTCGACGCGACCGTCGAGGTCGCGCTGCGACTGGGCGTCGACCCCCGTAAGGCCGACCAGATGGTGCGCGGCACCGTCAACCTCCCGCACGGCACCGGTAAGACCGCCCGGGTCCTGGTCTTCGCGACCGGTGACCGTGCCGAGGAGGCCCGCGCCGCGGGCGCCGACATCGTCGGTGCCGACGAGCTGATCGACGAGGTCGCCAAGGGCCGTCTCGACTTCGACGCCGTCGTCGCGACCCCCGACCTCATGGGCAAGGTCGGCCGTCTCGGCCGCGTGCTCGGTCCCCGTGGCCTCATGCCCAACCCCAAGACCGGCACCGTCACCCCGGCCGTCGGCAAGGCCGTCACCGACATCAAGGGCGGCAAGATCGAGTTCCGTGTCGACCGGCACGCGAACCTGCACTTCATCATCGGCAAGGTGTCCTTCGGCGAGCGTCAGCTGGTCGAGAACTACGCCGCCGCCCTCGAAGAGGTGCTGCGTCTGAAGCCATCCGCCGCCAAGGGCCGTTACCTGAAGAAGGTCACCTTCTCCACGTCCATGGGCCCCGGCATCCCGGTCGACCCGAACGTGACGCGGGCGCTGACCGCCGAGCTCGACGCCTGAGACGTCCGCTAGCAGACGCCTTCTCGGAAAGGCCTCAACCGAATGGCCATTCGGTTGAGGCCTTTCTTCGTTCCTATGGAGGAAGCGTGTCGGGATTGCCCGGCGTATGGTCATAAACAAGTCCATCGGGGGACACGAAGGAGTGAAGACCAATGCGCCGATTGGCTCCCGCACTGACACTGGGAGCGGCCGCTCTGATCGCGGTCACGGGATGCGGTGCGCAGAGCACCGGAACCCTCGGAAACGTCAAACTGGCCGCCGCCGAGGCGGTTCAGCAGAGCGCGCAGAGGGCCGGGGAGGTCACCTCGTACTCCGCGGACCTCGTCCTTGACGCCACAGGCGGCGACAGGGGCGCGGGCAAGATCCAGGGCAGCGTGGTCTACCAGAGCCAGCCTCAGCTGGCGACCGACATCACGCTGGACACGATCAACTTCGACGGGCAGAACGTCCCCGGCGGAGCCAGGGCGATCTTCACCGGTGACACGGTCTACCTGAAGTCGCAGCTGCTCGCCAGGTTCGCGGGGGCGAACAAGCCCTGGCTCAAGGCCTCGATCTCCGACATCGACGCCGAGGGCCAGAAGGGCGTAAGGAGCTTCCTGGAGCAGGCCAGGCAGTTCGATCTCGCCGCGACGGTCAAGCTGCTCACCGCGTCCAAGGACGTCAAGGCCGTGGGCACCGAGACGGTCGGCGGGACCGAGACGACCCACTACAGCGGCACCTTCCCGGTGGCCGAGGCCGCCCAGGTGCTCGACCCGGCCAAGCAGGAGCCGCTCAAGGAGCGACTCTCGTCGGTCAAGGACGTGAAGTTCGACCTGTGGGCCGACGGCCAGAGCCTGCCCCGCAAGGTCACGCTCAGCGGCTCGAAGAACGGTGAGTCGTTCAACCTGACCGCGCTCTTCAAGGGCTTCAACGAGCCCGTGACGATCGCGGCCCCGCCCGCCGAGCAGGTGGGCGACCTGCCGAAGAACCCCGTCCCGAGCGGCCACTGAGGGCCCGCTGGGAACGGCTCGTGGAACCCCGTCCGGGGGACCACGAGACCCATGTACGGCCCGCCTCTCCCATCGCACCGGGGGAGGCGGGCCGTCGTGTTTTCCTGGATTCCTTCCCGAGCGGAGCCCGGTTTGGCGTTCCTCCCGCCAGGGCGTATGCTGTCAACGCCGAAGACCGCCGGTTGTCGTCAGGCCTCATGGTTCGACGACCCAAGGTTCCACTTCGTGGACGACCAGCGCAGGTGTGATGTGAGTTTCCATTTGGACTGACCTCCTCATGTGAGCCCCGTGCGCCTGCGCCCGGGGCTTGTTCGCGTCTGTGGCCCCTTGCCGGTGGCAACATCTGGAAGGAGGCCCATGGCGAAGGCGGAAAAGGCAACGGCTGTAGCCGAGCTGCGGAGCAGCTTCGAAGGCTCCAACGCTGCCGTTCTGACCGAATACCGCGGTCTCACCGTCGCTCAGCTCAAGCAGCTGCGCGTCTCTCTCGGTGAGCATGCGAAGTTCGCCGTGGTGAAGAACACGCTGACCAAGATCGCGGCCAACCAGGCCGGGATCAGCGAGCTCGACGACCTGCTCGCGGGTCCGTCGGCGATCGCGTTCGTCGAGGGCGACGTGGTCGAGGCCGCCAAGAGTCTGCGTGACTTCGCCAAGGCCAATCCCCTCCTGGTCATCAAGGGCGGTGTCGTCGACGGCAAGTCGATGAACCCGGCCGAGATCAGCAAGCTTGCCGACCTTGAGTCGCGCGAGGTCCTCCTCGCGAAGCTGGCCGGTGCCATGAAGGCGAAGCAGGCCCACGCCGCCGCCGTCTTCAACGCGCTGCCCACCAACATGGCTCAGCTCGTCGAGGCTCTGCGCGCCAAGCGCGAAGAGGCGGGCGAGTAGGTCCGCGCTGGCGGACTCAGGGGATTAGCGCATATATACCGCGGTCCCGAATTCTCAGTTTTTAGATCCATACGGAGGAATCATCATGGCGAAGCTCACCGCTGACGAGCTGCTCGAGTCGTTCAAGGAGATGACCCTCCTTGAGCTGGCCGACTTCGTGAAGCTCTTCGAGGACGCCTTCGACGTCAAGGCCGCCGCCCCCGTCGCCGTGGCCGCCGCCCCGGCCGCCGGTGGCGCCGCTCCGGCCGAGGAGGCCGAGGAGCAGGACGAGTTCGACGTCATCCTCGAGGCTGCCGGCGACAAGAAGATCCAGGTCATCAAGGAGATCCGCGCCCTGACGAGCCTGGGCCTCAAGGAGGCCAAGGACCTCGTTGACGGCGCCCCCAAGCCCGTCTTCGACGGCAAGGTCAACAAGGAGCAGGCGGAGAAGGCCAAGGCTGCCCTCGAGGGCGCCGGCGCCACCGTCACCGTCAAGTAGTCCCACCTGGCCTGAAGGCCTCGTAGGAGAGCTCGACGAGACTCAACAGAAAGAGCGGGTCCACCTGGTGCCGGTGGCCCGCTCTTTCTGCTTTCCCGGCCCGTCAGGGGCGTGTCAGAGCCCGTCTGGGGTTGGTGAAGGCCTCGGCGAGGGGCGTCCGTACGACGCTCTCATGCCTTCGGTCGGCTTCTCCTGCGGCGAACTTCTCATGATTTATGGCTTTATGGGCGGTTTGTTCACTAAATCGCCATTAAATGCTCTGAAATGGGTTTGGGATGCGACCCGAAGAGCTCGCCGGGCCGTACGGCGGGGCACCGGACGGCATTTCCCCGCGTGAGCCCGAAGGTCGTTTATCGGTGGCGCCTGGGCGCCTGGGCCACGAGATCGGTGGCTCGGGATGGAGAGGGCCACGAGATCAGCGGCCTTGGCAGGGATATTTTTTTCCTGTTATGAGAGGGCGGCTCCTGGGGAGGTGGGCAAAGCCCTCCATGACGATCCGTTTGGCGGGTTATGATCCGGCGATCGGGGAGCTTTCGGCCTGAACGGCCGGCGCCACGTGATCACCGGTCCGTGTTCCGACGGACCCGCGATGGGAGAGAGCGCATGGCGGTGAACACTGCTCGGCGGGCTCGCCCGCTGAGAGTCGCCGGGTTGGTGCTGGCCCTGTTGATCGTGGCGTTGCTCGGCGCGGCGTTCTGGCTGCGCTCGGCGCTTGCGCAGGCCCAGGCGGAGGCCGACGACCGGGAGGCCGCGATACGGGCGGCGGGATCACACGCCCTGGATCTGCTCTCGGTCGGTCACCGGACCGTGGACTCCGACATCAAACGCATCTTGGACACGTCAACCGGCGCGGCGAAGGCGGAGTACGCCAGGAACGTCACGACGCTCAAAGAGACGACGCTCAGGAACAAGGTTCTCCAGACGGGCGCGCTCCGTGCCTCCGGGCTCGTCTCGATGAAGGGGAACGTCGCCAGAGTGATGGTCGTCGGGGACGCCGTCATTCGCTGGGAGGGTAGCAAACAGCCCCCGCAGGAGCGGTTCTACCAGTGGAACATGGAAGTGACCAAGATCGGGACCGCCTGGCTCGTCTCGAAGACGGAGCTGGTCCTGTGACCCGCGTCTCCCTCCTCCTGGTCGGGGTGATGACCGCCGTCGCGCTCTCGCTCGCCGCGGTGGTGTGGATCATGTTCGCGGATCTGAGCCGACTGCGTTCGGACGAGGCCGCCGGACGGGAGGCGCTCGCGACCGCCCGCTCCGTCGCCGCCGACATGCTGTCGTACGACTACCGTACTATCGAACAGGATTTCGCACGGGCTCGGGGATACACCACGGGAAACCTCAGCCAGTACTACCGGCAGCTCACCACGAGCCTGGTGCCGACGGCCAGGAAGGAGCGCGCCGTCCAGCAGGCGACGGTGGCCGGGGCCGGGGTCGAGTCGGCGCGCGCCGACCGGGTCGAGGTCCTGCTGTTCGTGAACATGAGCACCGTGCGGACCATGCCGGGGGACAGGCAGCCCCGGCGCCAGATCAGGCAGAACAGGGCCCGGTTGGTCATGGTCAGGCAGGACTCCCACTGGCTCGTCTCCGAGCTGTCCACCCTGCTGGGAAACCCGCCGCCCCACTAGGTTGGCGTGGCGCTTCATTCAATTGTTATCAAAGTCTGCGTTTAGAGCTGGTTTGTGGCTGGGTACATCGTTCATCGCAGCGTCGATCGTCGGTCGTGTGTGCGTCTGGCGCTCGAAGCTTCGTAGGGCGAGGCGTTAGCCTCCCCGAGGCGCGGGTATCGTCTTGGGGCTGGTGGTTGCGCAGGTCACACGATGGGAAAACTCCCAGCGGCTCGGCTGTTCCTTGGCTGAAATGTCGGCTCACGGGCTTGACGTTTCGGCTCTGACGGGCGATGCTGCGACCAACGTGGAGAGCGCAGCGAGGGTGAACTGGACAGGTGTATGCCGTTCGGCTACACTGCCCCTTTGCGCTGCCCTTTGACGACCCGCTTCTTTTGGTGCTCCGATGCATGGTCGTCTGGCGTGCGTGTAGTCAGTCCGCCGCGAGCCCTCGGAAGGACATCTGTTGGCAGCCTCGCGCAACGCCTCCGCCGT
>NZ_JBHSBC010000004.1:0-96261 GCF_042650425.1 Streptosporangium jomthongense
GCTGGTAGCGCTCGGAGGCGGCCTGCTTGGAGATCCCGCCGAGCGCGGCGCCGATCGTGGACCAGGAGGTTCCGCTCAGGCGCTCAGCGATGACGGCCTGGCGCAGGGCCGCGGTACTGCGGTGGGTCAGGGTGTGGGCGAGGGCGGCCAGGGAGCCGGGTCCGTCGCCGGTGGGGCGGGCCAGGGCTTCGCCGATCGCTGCGGCGTCGACGGCGAGGGACAGGGCCTGGGCGCGGGCCATGCTGGCCCACGTGTATCCCAGGCCGGAAGACTGATCTGTCATACGTCAAGGATTCCTTGACGCTCTGGGGTCGTCAAGGAATCCTTGACGAAAAGCTGGGGCTCCACCTCGGCGTGGTCGATCCACGTCAGCAGGCAGCAGAACACCCCCACCTCTACGGAGGACGGGGGCGCCGTGGTGTGCCGAGTACCGCGCATCGTCAGCGGGAGCGTCGGCCCTGGCGGTGGCCGGTGACGGTACCAGCGTGGTGGCCGAGCCGGTAGGCGATGAGCGGCACCAGCTCGGTCACGACCGCACGCAGCCGGGCGTCGTCCCCACCTTCGGTGCTGTCCCACACCGGCCGGACGGCGATCAGCAGGTCCTCCACCCGGGAGGACTCGATGCGAGCCGGGCGGACGACCGTGTAGCCGTTCTCCAGCAGCTCGTCGAGGACGCGGCCGGTAGCGGGGTCCAGCCGTTCGTCGTGGTACTCCAGGCCGAGCGCCGCCTGCAGGGCGCCTCGCACGGCCACCCGGGCGGTGGGGGCGTGTGTGTTCGGGTCGTGCATCGGTGGTCCTCCTGGGTGAGGGGGTGGGGTGAGCGTACGGCGGCCCGGCGACAGGCCGCCTCCAAGATCACGAAGGCGGCCCGATAATCGCGGTTATCAGGTGGTCGAGCCGAGGACACTCGCGACCCGGGCCGAAGGGTCGTTTTCAAGGCGCTTCACCGCATGCAGGTACACACGTGTCGTCTCCGCCGAAGCGTGACCGAGCGCGTCTTGGATCTCATCTCGGGATGCACCACGCTCCTGGGCCAAAGTGGCGAACGTGTGCCGCAACGAGTGCGGAGTGACGGTTTCCGGATGATTCAGACCTGCCTGCTTCGCGATCCGCTTCACGAGGTCCTCGACCGCGTCGGTGAGCATCGCCCGGCCGGACGCCGTCACGAACACCGGCCCCGGCGTCGAGCCTCGCGTCGCGAGGTAGGCGTCGAGCAGCTGCCCGGCCAGCTCCGGCAGATGCCGCAGCCGGACCTTGCCGCCCTTGCCGACGATCCGCACCGTCCGCATCCCCCGCTCATATCCCAGCGAGGCCATCGTGAGCGCCACAACCTCGGCGACCCGCGGCCCGACGGTGAGCATCAGCGCGATGATCGCCGCCGTCCGCGCCCGCTGCCGGCCGTGGTCGTGCACCGCCGCCGTCATCATGGCCCGTGCCTCGGACTCGGTCAGGGAGCGCGTGGACGACTCGCCGCGGTTGATCTCCGGCCGGTTGGCCAACCTGACCCGGTTGGAGTCGAGGACTTCCTCCTCGACGAGGTAGGTGTACCAGGACGACATCGCGGCCAACTTGCGCGCCGCCGACCGGCCGGACAGGCCACGCTCGTGTTCCAGGTGCCGGCCGTAAGCGTCACCGTGGGCGCGCCGGACGGTGAGCGGGTCGAGGTCGTGCTCGGCGCACCAGGCCAGCCACTCCCGCAGGTCCCGCCCGTACGCCGCGGCGGTGTGCTCCGAGCGCTGCCGCAGCAGCCACGCCCACACGAGCTGCTGCACCGACGGGCCGAGCATCGCCATCTCGGCGCGGAGGTTCCGCTTCCACGTTGGTTCCTTCCCCGTCGAGGGAAGGGGCTGCAGGGCGGAGTCGGTGACCGTGCCGGTCAGGATCGTCATCGCGGGCGGCCCGACGCGTCCACTGCCTCCCGGTAGCCCGGGACTCGGGTACGTAGGTGGACGGTGCTCGTCACGTCGCGGGCCAGCTGCTGCAGACGCTCGGCGTCCTCGCTGTATGCGGCCACGGTCGCGTACGTTTCCACGAGCAGGGTCCACCGCTCCCTCGGAGTCAGCCTGCTGACTGCGTCTTCGGCCTGGCTTCGCTGCTCAGGTGTGATTCGGGTGGTCGGGCACATCGCTGCGCTCTCCGTCATGCCGGTCTCCTTGGTGGGGGCGCCGGGGCGCCGGTGGTGGAGCTGCTGCTCCGGAAGTCGCCCGGCCGTGCTGGCCGGGCGGCATCCGCGGCCTCAGCGCTCGTCGCGCTTGAGCTTGCGGACCTGAACCGGCACGCCGAGCTCGGAGGCGGCCTTGAGGCGTCTCTTCAGGTCCTTGCGTCCGTAGACGGCGGCCTTGCCGGTCGTCCCGAGCGCCTTGTCGACCTCGCTCGGCGGACCGGTGATGACGTGAGTTGCCCTCTTACTGCTGGATAGGCCCATGACGATCTCTTCTCCTGGTGGTTTGGTGTGGGGAGCGGCTGCTCCGGGGCCCCTCCCGGACGTGCCGGGAGGGGGCCCGCAACCCCCGCTGCGAAGATCGATAGCGAGTTAGATCGCCAAAACCGAGTTAGGTTTTTCACTCAGCGCCATCGGCGGGGTAATTCACAGTCTGACCTGCGGAAAGTTAGGTCAGTTAGCCAGTTAGATCGGGGTACACGAGGCGCCCTGAGAGCCCCCAGGAGCGCCTTTCGATGGGGCGAGCCGAGCTAACTCTCGTCCTGCTCCTCGTCGGCCTGGCGCCGGTTCAGGGCCTCGCGGATCAGTGCCGCGTCGATCTCCCACCGGTTGCCGGTCGAGGGCACCTTGACCCCCAGATCGGCCAGATCCGCGACCAGCTGCTTGCCGGTCAGAGAGCGGTACGGCGCCCACTGCGGCGCGTGCTCACGCAGCAGCGCGGGCACGTCCGCGGCCTTGATGGTCTGGCCACCCAGCACGGCGGCCAGGTCCTCCAGCAGATCCCGCCGCTCGGGCGTTCCCGAGGTGATTCCGGCCTGTTCGCGCAGCTTCATCGCCCGCTCCACGACCGCGCGGGCGTCGCTCTGCGAGACGTAGTAGCCGCGCAGCAGGCCCGGCCGGGGCGTGAACCCCCGCCCCATGAACGTGCCGACGTCGCCGGGCCCTTCATCCGTCTTGGGCACCAGGCCGACAGCGGAGATACCCGCCTTGTAGGAGCCGGTGCCCAAGATGGCGTCATTGCTGAGCTGGTCGCCGATCGCGAAGCACGCCTTGTTGGAGGTGATGGAGATCAACCGGCGCGGCAGCGAGTCCGTGGACGGCTCCGGCGTGGCGTACATCAACGTCACGGCGTACTTACGGGCCGCGCTCTCCAGCTTCACCGCGATCTCGGCGGCCTCCTCACCGAACTCCTCGTGCATGAACAGGGCCTGGCACTCGTCGATCACGAGGATCCGAGGGCGCAGCCGCTCGTCCTTCTCGGCGAGTTCGCGGGTGACGGCTCGCGCGTCGTGCTCCCGCAACGCCTTGCCGCGCACGCTCAGCTCGTTGTACGTCCTGCGCAGCGCCGCCATGCACGCCTCGACGACGTCGTCTCCCTGGCCGGTCCGCAGCGTGCGAAGGCGCGGCTGCATCGGTTCGTAGTCGGCGTTGTCGGCCATGACGAACACTTCGGCGGTAACGAGCGGGTCCAGCAGGGCGCCGAGCAGCAGGGTGATGAACAGCGTGGACTTGCCGGAGCCCATCATTCCGGCGGCGGCGTAGTTGGCCTCGGACAGCCGTCCGATGATGGTCCGGCCACGGATGTCGACGGCGACCGGGACGCCGCGGAAGTAGTCGGCGCTTCCCTTGTGCAGCAACGGCCAAGGGTCAACCGGCCCGGAGAGCGCCCCCTGGTCGGCCACCCACAGGTCCAGCACGCCGGGCTTGTCGCGGGGTTCGGTGGGCCAGACCTCGACGGGGAAGCGCACCAGGTTGTGCGCGAGCAGCTTCTTCTTGTTGTTGATCATCTCGACGTTGACGCCTCGGGGCAGCTCCAGCTGGGTGTGGTAGCCCTTGCCGTCTCGCTCGGTCGGTAGCACGAACCTTGGCCTCCAGCCGCTCTTGAACGCCTTGTTCAGCGGAGCGAGCTCTAGGTGGCGTAGTGCGGCGAGGATCGCGCTCTCGTCAGGGATGACATCGCGACCAGTGGGTGTGTCGTCCGAGTCGCCGGCTACCCAGGCGGGGACTTCGCTGCGGCGTCGTCCTTCGCGCCAGGCGGCCCATCCGATCGCGACCGGCGCGGCGACCAGGGCCGGACCGAGCAGCACCTCGACGGTGCTGACCCCCCACCGGATGGCGGTGGCGATGGCACGTGGAATCGTCATCCACTCGGCGGCGCCGACGGCCCACACCAGGGTGGAGGCGCCGACGGTGAGCACCACCCCGCCAGCGAGGACACCTCCGGCGAACTTGGTCATCGACCACGCCAGGACGGGCAGGCCCGCGAGGCGGTCGCGGCGGCGCGTGATGGCCTGGTGGTGGCGCTCCTGCCACTCGGCCAGTGCCTCACGGTCCCCGGCCGCCTCCGCGCTGCGGATCTGGCGGCGGTACACGCCGAGGGTGAGGGAGTCCCAGGCCCGGACGGTCCAGGAGTGGCTGCCCTGGGCGGTGGTGACGGCGGCGGCCAGGGCGCCGCGGGCGATGGTGACGGTGCGCTCGGACGGCACCGGCAGGGGCAGGGGTAGGCGGATGGTTCGGAGGGCTGGTAGTCCCGCCTCGGCCTGCGCCTGGGGCTCGCCGTCGTCGACGATTTCACCGTCGAAGATCTGAGCGGCCAGCTCCGTGCCGGACTGGGCAGGCTCGGTCTCGTTGCCGAGCGGCAGCGTGGGGGCGTCGGCTGCGTCGCGGACGATCCGCAGGTGCTGTACCTCGGTCATGACACGCCTCCCGGGAGCTGAGCGGTACCGAGGGTGGCCACCGAGGCGGCCAGGAGGACTGCGAGCGATCCGATGGCCGCCGCGGTGTGCCAGCGCATTCGGGCGGCGACGGCCATGACCAGGAGCAGGGCGACCACGGTGATCTGGAGGGCGCGGCCGGTCACCCTGGCCCATCCGGCGGCGCGGACGGCGGCGACCAGTTGGGCGAGGGTGCGGGCGTCCGTGCTGGTCGGTCGCACCGTCAGCACAGCCAGGAGCGCGAGGAGGGCGGTCACGACGCACCCCAGGCGACGATCAGCGCGGAGATGAACAGCCACGCGATGTGCCAGGACTGGTCGAGGGCGTAGGCGCCGGTGCCCAGGTGCGGGGCGTCGTCGTGGCCGGGGCGCGGGGCGCCCATGCGGTAGAAGTCGCCCTTGCCGACTCGGTCGGCCAGCGCGGCGAGGGTCGTGCGCCGGTCGGCCCAGTAGTGGCTGATCGCGTCCACCGCCAGGGCGACGTAGACGGCGGTCAGGGGCAGGTGCAGGCCGGTGACGATCTGCATGGCGGCCAGGGCGGCGGCCTTGGTGGTGGTGAGGGTGAGCACGTGCTTGGCGCAGGCGATCTGTCCGGCCCGGCCGGGGGCGCCCTTGCCGCACGCCTGGTGGTGCGTCTGAATCCAGTGGTCGCCGACGCTGTGCGCCGCGTAGAGGGCGGCGAAGGTGGCGGCGAAGACGGTCGCGGCGGCGGTCACTTCTTCACTCCGTTCATGGTCTCTACGACGGTCTCGGCGTCGGCGGTTTCAGCGACCGCGCGCCGCGGGGAAAGGACCGTCCCGTCCGGCTGGAAGTCGTAGCCCTGGGCGGTCATCCGCTCCTGCACGGCGGCGATACGGGTGCGGGCCCAGCCGATGCTCCTACCGTGCGCATCGGCCGTCTCGCGCTGCGTCGGGCGTCGGCCGACGCCGTTCTGACCGCGGCACCGACGGCGGATCCACTCCTCAGCACGCTGATTGTCCTGCTCAGAGGGGGTGTCGGCGTCGCCGTCGTGGTCACGGTCGTGGTCGCTGGTCTGGTCGTCGGCGGTGACCGCATCCGTGACCGGCGGCGTGACATCGTCGGGCTGTTCCGGGGCCGGGAGTTTGGTCATCCAGGCGGTCACTTCGGGCGACGTCGGGACGACACGTCCGCCGGTGATGTAGGCGGCCATGGAAGTGATCGCGGCGTGCACCTCTGGGTCGGTGTCGCGCCGACGCTCGACCGACGCGGTCCAGTCACGGAGTTCGTCGGCGAGCCGTGCGGCGTCGCTGTCGCGGGCGGCACCGGTGATGGCGGGATGGTCGAGGGTCTTCCAGGGGGCGGCGTCGGGCAGCTCGATCAGACTGGCTCCGCCGTACAGGGTGGTGATCTGGTCGAGCAGCGCGGCCTGCATCACGTGGTCGCGTGCCAGGCCAGTGTGCTCGACAGCCCGGTCGAGGGCCTTGTCGAGCTTGGCGAGCGCGCCGCGCATCTTCCGGTCGGAGGCCCCGGTCTCGCGCAGGGCGCGGGCCCGCTTGGCGGCCAAGGCGACGCGGGTGAGGCGCCGGTGGGCGTCAACCTCGCTGGCGGTTCGGTCGCGCGCCTCGGCCAGGCCGAGCCGCACCAGCACCCGCTCGGGGGTGAGGCGCCAGTTGACACCGGCCAGGCCGGTGATGCGACGCCTCTCGACCGCCATGCCGCGCTCCCACAGCCACGCGGCGACCAGCGGGGCGGCCAGGCGGAAGATGAACTCGGCGAGGCTGGCGGCGTCCATGGCCGACAGGACCGCGGTCAGGCCGGTGAGGACCCACACGGCGACGCCGTCGATGCCGGCGGAGTACTTCTCCCGCATGCTGCGCTTGGCCCGCACGGCGGAGGTGACGACGGCCAGTTCGATGAACGCGAACAGCAGGATCCTCAGCGGGCCGTCGAGGTGGAGGACGTCGCCGGCGAACTTCCACATGCCCTGGGCGCTGACGCTGGTGGCGATGGCGGCGACGGTGACGGTCAGGGTTTCCTCGAGCGGGTGGCTGGCCACCGCGCGCTTGAGTTGCCGCAGGCCGTACAGGGCCAGGACGGCGGCCAGCAGCCCGGCGGTGATCCACAGCGCGACGGCGGGAATGCCGAGGCGACCGATGAGGTCGGGGATAAGGTTCATGAGGTTCTGCTCCTGTACGGGGCGCGGGATCGATCAGGGGTCCCGGGCCGCGGCGGAATCGCGGCCCGGGACCAGCTGCTATGGGAGGGCTCGGCAGCTAAGGGCGTGGGTCTCGGCCTGCCGGTGCTGCACGTCGTCCTGCGACTCGCCACAGCCGTCGCAGGTGTAGGAGCCGTACTTGACTCCGCCGACGTGCTTCGTCCAGGTGACGGTGGCGCCGCCCAGGCTGGCGTAAGCGATGGTGTCCTTCATGTCGGGTGTTCCCTCCGGCTCAGGCGTTGACGGGCGACTTGCTGTCGGCGACCAGGCCCTTGAAGGTCGAGCCGGGGCGGAACTTCGGCGCCTTGGAGGCGGGGATCTGGATCGTGGCGCCGGTCTGCGGGTTGCGGCCGGTGCGCTCGGACCGCTCGACGGTCTCGAAGGTGCCGAAGCCGGGGATGGTGACGGGGTCTCCGGCGGCGACCGCGAGCGGGACGATGTCGAAGGTGGCGCCGAGGACCTTGGCGACGACGGTCTTCGGCAGCTCGGCGACGGCGGCGATCAGCTCGGTCTTGTTCATGGGGTTCTCCTTCAGGTGGGGCGCCGTGGCGCCGGTGGTGGAGCTGGCGCTCCGGACACGCGCCCGCACGGGGCGGGCGCGATCCGCAGCGCCGCTACTTGAGGAGGACGCTGCCGACGCCCTTGCACACGTCGCACTTCCGGGTGATTGGGTACTGCGGGTCACGGCCCTTGCCGTGGCAGTTCGCGCACTTGACGACGTGGCTCTCGGGGGCGTTCTCGCTCATGTCGGTTTCCTCTCGGTCGGGGAGCGCTCTGCTCCGGAAGCGCGCCCACGTCGGGTGGGCGCGATCCGCAACCTCAGCGCCTAGAAGGCCCGGCACTGGCCGGCGTGGTCCTGGGCGTCAGTGGGGGTTCCGGGCTGGTCGGTTCCGCAGGGGCAGGCGAAGCTGCCGTCGTCGGGGGTGTCGGCGGTGTAGTTGAGGACCCAGGCGACGGTGCCGCCGCCGAGGTTGCGGTACTTCTTCGTCTTGGCCATGTGTGTCTCCTTCGTGAGTGGTGGAGTTGCCGCTCCGGGCATGCGGGGCTGGGTCAGCGTTACGGGAGGGCGGCGCACCAGTCAGCGTGCTGCTGGGCATCACGACGCTCGGGGCCGGTCGGAGGCGTCTCCCCCATGGAGATGCAGGAGAGTTTTCCGCCTTCCTCCTGACGGCATCCGCCGCATGACCATCGGGAGGTGATGACCTGTCGCATGGACCCTCCGTCGCCCGTCCGGAAGGTCGTGGATTCTCCTGGCATCCAGATGACGGTGGCGCCGCCCTTGCTGCGGTATTTCACGATGGACATGTGGGTCTCCTTTCTGGTGGAGCGCTCTGCTCCGGACTCCCGCCCAGCCCTGCTGGGCGCGATCCGCAACCTCAGCGCCAGGTGCACTGGTTGGCGTGGCGGGCGGCCTCGGACTGCCCCGGCCCGGTCGGGTCCCATTTCGTTGACCCAGATCCGGAGACCTGGGTGGCTTCGCCGCCTTCGTAGGCGCCGCATCCCCGGCAGGACCACTTCGAGGCGGTGATCTGCTGCACGTAGCGGCCTTTCACGCCGACCGGGATGGTCAGGGCTGAGGCGGGTGTCCAGGTGACGGTGGCGCCGCCTTTGGTGCGGTAGGTCACGGGGGTGGCCATGGGGGTCTCCTTCGGTTCGGTGGAGCGCCTTGCTCCGGGCACCCGCCCAGCTGAAGGGGGGCTGGGCGAGCACCCGCAGCGGGCGGTCAGCCGCCGAAGAAGCGGCTCAGGCCCTTGGCGGGAGCACCGGCCCGGCGAAGGGCGGACTCGCGGTAGGTTTTGGCCAGGCTGCGTCCGACTTCGCGCTCCAGCTCCTTGGCCGCCTGCTCCCGCTGGACCTTGGTCACTCCGAGTCCTTCGGCGGCCTCGGCGAGCTTGGTGAGACGGTTGGCGCGGGTGGAGGCGTTCTTGACCTTGGCGAGCTGTTCGGGGGTCATGCGGCTACGCACGGGTCTTGCCTCCCTTGCCCTTGCCTTCCTTCTTGTCCTTGTCGTCGTCGGTCTGGATCATGGCGCTGTCCAGCTGGTTGAGGGCGACCAGGGCGGCGGCAAGCCGCTCGGCGGGCGTCACTTCGTCCTCCCGGCGATGGCCTTCCAGCGCGGGTCGTGGGCCGTCGCGACGTAGTCGCGGAGATCGCTGATGGAGGAGGTTCGGGCGGCCTTACACATGGCCGGGTCGTCGGCGCCGCAGTCGTCGCAGTTCTTCACGTGCTTGACCAGCTCGGTGCGGTTCATGGTGTTGACGTCGAGGTCCTCGGCGGCGCTCACTGGTTGCCGCCCTTCGCCTCGCGGGACGAGTGGGGCAGGACGGCGCAGTTCGCGGAGGCGGTGCGGTGCTCGTTGCACCAGGAGTAGGCGGCTTCGGCGGCGAGGGCTACGGGCAGCGTGTCGGAGGGCTTCATCACGCGGCGACCGCCGTCCGGTACGCGGTGACGAGCTCCAGTCCGGCGCGGAGGCGGGCCTCGACCTGGTCGAGGGGCAGCTGGTCGAGGTCGGCCGTCGCGTCGTGGGCGAAGAGGCGGGGGCCGTCGTCGGTGTCGGACAGGTAGAGGCCGGTGCCACTCCCCCGGCGGCAGTAGCTGTCCTCGGCGTGGCGGGGGTCGGTGTAGTGGTTGTTGCACCACGGCTGGTGGGGCTGGGAAGCGGAGATGAGCGCGGTACGCTCGTGCACGGGTCTTCCTTCCTGTAGGGCAGGTGGGTGGGCTTAGGGCTCGTCCGGCGCTGGAACGCCGGGCGGGCCCGTTTTGGTTTGTGCACACAGAAGAGGCCCCCTAGAGGCGAGCCTTGCGGCAACCTCACGGGTTTCTGTGCAGACAGATTCGCATGGCAGTAGCTGCTTTCGCAAGCTCTTCTTGGCTGTTAGTGTCATGACACATAAATCAGCCGACTGAGTGAGGTGCGTATGATCCCGTGTACACACACGATCGGGAGCACACCCATGCCGCGACCCGCCACGGGGCACACGCCGAGACGAAGCATTCGCCTCGGCGATGAGATCTGGGAGCAGGTGGAGTACATCGCCGACCTGGACGGCACCACCGCGACCAGTGTGGTGAAGACGGCGCTGATGGAGTACATCGCCAAGCGCCGGCGACAAGAACGCGTGCAGCGACGCAGCAAGGACGCCGAGACCCCGTAAGGGCACTGCCGCGCAGTTCGTAGTGGACATGATCCAAGCGAAGCGGGACGGCTGTGCCGGAACGATGCGCCGATGGTGCACGGCTAGTGCAGTGTGACCAGCCGTGATGCACTGGCGGTGCACTCATCACCATCAGGGCCGTGAGGGGGTGCTATTCGTGGACGTCGTAGATCGGTGGACCGGTCGTCATGCTGCCGCGCTTCAAGCCGCCCTGCGGATGACCCACGACGAGTACGCCGCTCACCTCGGCGTCGCCCGCAGGACCGTTGCCTCTTGGCATGCGCGTCCTGAAGTGGTGCTCCGGACAGAGCTACAGCGCGCTCTCGACACCGCCCATGAACGTGCCCCAGCTGGCGCTCGCGCTCGCTTCGCCCACCACCTCGGCCAGATTTCGCCAGCGGGCGGAACTGTTCTCGGGCGGGCGCTCACCGTCGCCATCTCCATTGTCACCAGGGGTGATCGTGTGCTGCTCGTTTGTCGGCGCGACACCGAGACTTCGGGGATCACCTGGCAGTTTCCCGCAGGTGTGGTCAAGCCGGGTGGTGCAGCTGATCTTGTGGCGGTTCGCGAGACCCTCGCCGAGACCGGCGTCCACTGCAGTGTCCGGGCGCCGCTTGGTGAACGCCTCCACCCAGTGACCGGTGTCCAGTGCACCTACTGGCTGTGCGACTACCTCGCCGGAGAAGCGGAGAACCGGGACGCCGACGAAAACATGTCCGTGATCTGGGTGCCACGTGCCGAGATCACCCGGTTCATCCCCGCAGAGCAGCTCTACCCGCCCGTCCTACAGGCCATCGAGGAGGCACCGAGTGAACGGCCCTGACGAGCGACCAGCGGTCGCTGCCGCCATCATCGTGGTCGACGGCCGCGTCCTCCTCATCCGCCGCGCGATCGCCGAGGGAGAGCTCTCTTGGCAGTTCCCGGCTGGCGTCGTCGAACCGGGGGAGTCTGGGGAGCAGGCCGCCGTGCGGGAGACAGTGGAGGAGACAGGGCTGACGGTGGCTGCAGTCAAGACCCTTGGCGAGCGGGTCCACCCAGCGACCGGCCGCCACATGATCTACGTCCTGTGTGACGCGATCGACGGCACCGCTCACACCGCAGACGCAGACGAGGTGGCCGAAGTGGAGTGGTGTGACCGAACCGCCGTTGAGCAGCGGGTGCCTTTCCCCTTCTTCGAGCCAGTCCAGGAGTACCTCGACGCCACTCTCATCTGAACATCAAGCCAGCCCGGCTGGCTAAGACAAGTCGGGCCCGCCCGGTGCGCCAACACCGGAACGAGCCCTTGATCCACCGCCTGCACAACCAGGAGGAAGACCCATGGGCACGATACAGGCTGCCCTCGCACACGCCCTTGCCTGCAGAGGCGACGGCGTCCGATGAATCACGACTGGGTGAGCGCCCGCGCTGTCGCGTGGGTGATCCACGACGCACCCGTTCCCGCCGATCTCGCCTTCACCCTGACTGTGATCGCCGCCCGCTGCGACGAGCACGGCCGGGGTTCTTACCAATCGATCAGCACGATCGCGACGAAGGTTGGTAAGTCGCCGAAGCAGGCGCAGCGTGACGTCGTCAGGCTGCGCGAGCTGGGGTTGCTGCTCCTGGGCGACCCAGGTCTCGTCGAGCACCTCCCTCCAGGGCAACGGCCGGTGGTCTACGACGTGCCGATGCACTTGAGCGGACCAAAGCCGGTCAAGGAGTCTCGCAATAAGAGCGGGGTCAAGAAGGTGATCCAGGAGACCCCTCCCATGGATGGGACCTCCCCCTCGGGTGGGACTCCTCCCGTCCAAGCCCCTTCCACCCCTCCCATGGATGACCTGGGACCCCTCCCTTCCAAGGGAGCCAAACAACCCTTGAACAACCCCTTGAACAACCCCTCTCTCGTCGCGGCCGCCCGGACGATCGTCGACGCCTTCGCCGAGAAGAAGATCGGGATCACGGAGGAAGAGGCGAGAGAGATCATTTCCTTGATGGAAACCGACGCCAGGCGGAAGAACGACCCCATCGTCAGCCTCGCCCCGTTCGTCCGGGCCGTCGCCAGGAACGGAGACCTCCCCGGCTTCCTCGCCCGCGTCCGGGCCGGAGAGCGCGCGGCCGTACCGCGCGAGACGCCGATCCCGCCGCCCGCCTCCGCCGTGCTCGCCCAGCGCCGCACCTCCGCCACCCCGCCCGAGGAGCGAGACGAGGAACTGACGGACCGCGAGAAGGCCATCGCCCACGCTCGCGGCCGAATCGGCCACAGCACGCCCAATGCCCGGTTGGCCATACCCGAGCAGGCCGAGCCTGCGGAAGCCGCCGAGGCCCGCGCCGAACTTGCCCGATATGGCGACTTCGGCCAGTGGATGACCGCTGCGTACGGCAAACTCGGCGGCGACGCCCACCGCGACGAAGTCGTGATCCTCGCGGCCAACCTCGCCCGAACCCATCGAGCCCCCGTCCAGGAGAGCGCATGACCTGCAACTGCGACATCGAACACGCCTTGGGGCCGTGCGCCACCCACCGCCGTGTCGACTACCTGGCGTGGCTCACCGAGCGGGCTCCTCGTCTGGCCGTGGCCGAAGCCCAGGGGGATCCGTTTGTGAACCGGGAGTACTGGCCTCCCGACGCCGCGGAAATCGAAGAGTTCGCCGCCTACCGCGCCGCCCTGTCCGGTGTGGCTCGCGAGCACTTCGACCGCCAGTGGGAGAGCGAGGTCGAATACGTGGAATGGCCCTCGGCGTGGGAGACGGCGCTCATCGTCCGCGACGCCTGGCCGACCCTCGTCGCCGCGCAGGAACGTGACGCGCTCCGGGCGCGCCTGGCGCAGGTCGGCCGCGATGAGGAGTACCCGATCGGACGCCACGGTGAGGACTACGAGGAGTTCCCTGACAACGTGGCCAGCGCGGAGTGGCTCATCGGCGAGGCGGACAAGCTCGGCGTCCTGGCTGCTCGCGCCCTCCACATGGAGCAGGTACTCCGGGAGCATGCTGCGGAGATGGCGAAGGGCGGGTCAGGTGTTCCTGTCGTCCCTTAACGGCCCTCCCGCGGGTACGGTGGCTTCATGAGCGCTCAGCCCGTCGAGAAGGACCCGCAGGACCCTCAGGTGATCCTGCGCGACCTGCCTGCCCGGGAACGGCCGGAGTTCCTGCGCCAGTACCGGGCAGCCGCCGAGGCGGCCCGGGACGACGTCGCCCGCTACAAGGACCTCAACCGGCTGCTGCACCGCTGGCACCTGGTCGTCATCGCCACAACCAGGCCCGGCTACTACGAAGCGATCCAGCAGGCGAAGACCGGGCCGGGCGTGCCGCTGATGGAGGCGCTCGAGGCCGAGGTGGCCCGCCGCCGGTGACCTACCGCCCTGACCTGTCCGAGCGTGCCCTCAGCCAGCTCGGCGGCTTCCCCGTCGACGCCCTCGGAGCGCTCGCCGCAGCCATGGCCGACGTGTGCGACGACCCTTACGACCCGCTCACCAGCATGGCCACCGGCGACGAACAGGTACGGCGCGCCGACTTCGGCGAGGGCCGCGGGTTCGTCACGTTCCTCATCCTCGATGCGGTCGAGGTGGTTCGGGTGGTCGACATCATCTGGGTGGGCTGAAGGTCGCTATTCGCGACGTCCCGCTCCCGAAAGCGCGACGTGACCGATCTGCGGTCGGTGATTGCAATGGAGGCCCTACAGCCCGGGTGGATCGTCTACTGTGGGGCTGGGCGTCTTATGAAGTGCCCTTCATCACGGCGTTTAAAGACCCCTGTACAGCACGAAGCCCCGGAACCGCCTGGTAACGATTTCCGGGGCCTCGCCTCGCCTGGTGTCGCGGATTCGGCTAGCGGTTGAGCTGGCTGGATCTGCGACGCCTGAGCAGCCAGGCCACTACCGCCACGACGACCCCCGCGACGGGGATCCATCGCCAACCAAGGCGGTTCGGCCTGACGATTCGTTTCGCGTGTTTCGCCACGAGATTCCTTTCCCGGCCGGTATGCCCCTGATGGGGGGATGACTCCGGCCTTCAGTCGATCCCATGGTCATCGACTGAGAGGAAAGGCACGTGCTGCGCTTACGAACCGTCCCGAAGCTAGCAGTATTTCCTGCGCTTGATCCGAAGATGGCGGCAAGTCGTTTACGCCAATCGTTGTAGTACTACAAGCCTTGTAGTACTACAACGCTTGTAGTACTGCGGTATTAGGCCCGAAATTGAAGCGGCCCCGCACCTCCCCTCCGAAGGGTGCGGGGCCGCCGTCCCCGGCCGGCCTGGTCGGAGTTCAGACCCGACCGGGGGGCTTCACGGAGCGGGCGATCGCCTCTTGGAACTCGGCGAGGCTCAGCGCGATGCCGATCCGCCGAGCGAGTTCATGCTCGTCGCCGCCCACGGACCGCAGAGCCGCCTGCCTGACGGCGTCCAGCTGCTCGGCGGGGGCGACGCCCCGCGCCACCGCCCGGGCGTGCAGCCGGTCCAGCTCCTCAGGAGTCACGGGGTGACCGTACGTGACCCTATCTATACCTGTCCATAGACAGGGGCAGCTATCCATCTCTATGAGTGCACGTCGCCGCCTACGTACCGTCAGGAGCGTGATCGAGTACGACCCGACCGAGCCGAAGTGGCGGCAGATCTACGCGATCGTCCGCCAGCGCATCGAGTCCGGCGAGTACCCGCCGAAGGCGCTCGTCAGCGAGGTCCGCCTCGAGGCCGAGTTCGACGTGACGCGGACCACGATCCGCAAGGTCACCCGGCAGCTCCGCGAGGACGGGCTGATCGTCACCCGGCCGTCCCTCGGATCGTTCGTCGCCGACCCGGCCGCTCCAGCCGCTGAGGAGTGACTCACCGGCCGCTCCAGCGCTCCCCCTTGCCCGCTGTCTACTCCCCCGTCTACCCCTGTCCAGGTACCCGTAGGGCCCGGTAGGGGCGCACCTGGGCGCCCGTACGGTCGCCCCGTGCGCGAGATCGATCATCACGGCGAGACGCCGGTCTACCGGCAGGTGGCCGACGCCCTGCGGGCCGACATCGAGGAAGGCCGCGTCCAGCCGCGGCGCCCGCTCCCGAGCGAGGTCCACCTGCAGCAGGAGTTCGGCGTCGCGAGGGATACGATCCGGCGAGCGATCACCCACCTCGTCGAACTCGGCCTGGTGCGAGTGGTCGCCGGCCGGGGAACGTTCGTGCGCGCACTGGAGGTGAGCGTGGTGGACATGGAGCCGGGCCTCCGGATCACGACGCGGCCGGCGACCGACGCGGAGAGGGCGACGCTGGATCTTGCCGAGGGCGTCTGGGTGCTGGTGGTGGAGCGCCCGTCGGGTGAGGTCGAGGTTCTGCCGGGGGACGGCGGGGAGATCCGGGTGAAGTGAAAGACCCCCGCAGCCGGGCTACGGGGGTCTTCGGTTGCGAGGCGAGGGCGACTCCCCTTCGCAACGTATCCGGAGACCTTATCCAGCCTCCGCTTTCCGGTCTACCTTCCGCTACATATCGGTCTGGTCACCTGTCTACAGGGAGTGATCGTGCGCTGCGGGGTGATCGTGCGTCAGACGTGCGTCAGGAGTGGGCGACGACCCCCTACACGTCACGACACAGGGAGACCATTTCCCCAGGTCAGATCGGCGCGAAAGCCCCCAACCGCGAACAATTCCTTCGTTCGGGACGAAGAGGTCGTGGGTTCAAATCCCGCCACCCCGACAGTGTTTGGCCAGATCAAGGGCCTGATTCGTTAAGCGGATCGGGTCCTTTTTCTGTTTCCGGGAGAAATACGGGAGGCGATCTTTGCTTCCTCCTGTCAGGCCGTGAGCTCACGGTCCGGGGACGGCGCCCGTGACGTCGGCCGACCTCAAACTCCTGGGAGGACGTCTCCCACGGCCCCTGCTCGGCCCCAGGAGGAAGACCCGTGTTTCCTCGGCGTGGACCGTTCAGGTCCTCACGGTCTGTTCGATCCTTGGCGGCTCGTACACGGATCCGCCTGACCGCCGAGGTTCGTGCCGTCCGGAGATCCACGGCCGAACAGCCGTAACCGGGCCGGTCCGGTGGCAGGACCGCGTGACGGCACGAAGTGGCCAGGAGGAGCGGGGAGGCCGCAGGACCGGCCCGGCCGTGGAAGACCGCCATGAGACGCCGGTCACGGGAGGGGCCACCTCGTCGGCGTCGGGTTCGACGTCGCGGACGGGGCCTTCCACGGAGGCGACCAACGTGGGCCGAGACAGTGGACCGCCTCCGGGACCGGCCTGGTCCCGGGACGAACCATGTGGTGCGGCGCGCGTGCCCGTCGCTCGACGCGTCGGCCCGACCGGCGTTCCCTCAGCGCGACAGCAGCTCGCGGGTCACCTCGTCGAGTCTCCTGGCATGCCGCGGCTCGAAGGACTCTCCCACAAGATCCATCCTCCGTCCTTCCACGAAGGCGCTCAGCGGTTCGGCCGGAGGATTGTCGATGGTCGCGATGATCGGCTTTATCCCCGCCTCGACCGGCTTCGCGCTTCTCTTCATCGCCTCGACGTGGAACCTCGTCATCTCGTCATATTCTCCGGAGAAACCGGTCGACACGCTGCCGGGGTTGAAAAGCACATATCTGATCGGCCCGGATCCGTATCTCTCCGCGAAGGAGACCCCCAGCAGGTCGTTCGCCTTTCCGCCCTGCATCTGCGCGGCCAGACCGTCATAGTTCCGCTCGAACCCGAGGTCGTCCCACTGGATCTCCCCCATCGGGGAGCCCGGTCCCGCGACGTTCATGATGACCGGTCTCTCCCCCTTCTCCAGAAGGCCGCGCAGATCGTGGCCGAGCAAGAACCGGCTCAGGTAGAAGAGCGCGAAGGTGTACTCGAACCCCTCGGCCGTCTCCCGGCGCTCCGAGAGGAAGTGCCGTGCGCACAGGACGAGTACGTCCACCGCGGGAAGCCTCTCACCGATCTCGCGGACCACCCTGCGGTTCTCACTCACCAGGCTCAGGTCCGCCCGCACGAAATGGGCTCGCCCGCCTGCGCCGATCTCCCTGGCAGCGGAGAGGAAGGACTCCCCCTTCCTCTCGTCGCGCCCGATGACGACGACCTCGTCGCCCCGCTCCAGGAATGCGGCACCCATTCCCCTCCCCATCCCGTCACTGCCCCCCTGAATAACGATTCTTTTCACATTTGTCCTTTCGAATGGTGTGATTCCCGGCTGATTTTACGTCGAGACGGACCTGGCATCGCAAAGAACAAAGAAAAACTCCGAGCACGGTTTTCCAGGTGGATGACAAATCCATCTCCAAGACGGGGCGGAAACGCAGGAGAAAGAAAAGCGGCGGCTCCGTCCAGGCGGGTGACGGAGTGGGCGGCGGTCCCCGCGACTCCTCCTCACCGTGATCGGGCGGCCTGCGCGGAAACCAGGGGCAGGCGGTCCTCCCCGTCGAGTGCGAAATCCCCCACAGAGGCACTCCATGGCCGGTCCGCCCAGGTGGACAGCATCAACCGCAGCAGCCCGGGAACCTCCAGCACCGGACCGTCGTGACGGTCGCGCACCTTCAGCGAGTGGGACGCGAGGAGGGACTCCACCAGACGACCGAACTCCCTGGCGTACGGCCCCGGCCGTCCCGCCTCGTTCCAGAGGTCGGCCTCCCGCACCGGCCCGGGAAGCCGGGACAGGGTGGACAGCAGGCGCCGCTCCGCGGCGGGGAGCCGCAGATACGCTTCTCTGAGCCTTCGCAGGCAGTCGTTCCGCGGTCCCTGGAGCAGCGCCAGCCGCTCGGTGTGGTCGCGCGCCCGGCGGAGCACCTCGTGCAGGAAAAGGTGCGGCCGGGCCCTGAGCCGCTCTCCCAGTGCGACCAGGGCCAGCGGCGATCCCTCGTACAGCCGTACCAGTTCCATGGCGGACGCCCGCTCCCGCGCGACGCGTTGGGCACCGACGACGGAGCTGAGAAGTACCACCCCTTCGTGGTCGGACATGCCCTCAAGCGGGACGTGGGTGACGGCGCCGGGTAAGCCCTCCAGCCGCCAGCGTGAGGTGACGATCACCGCGCAGCCCGGACTGTTCGGTATGAGGGGAAGCACCTGCCCGCAGGAGTGGGCGTCGTCGAGCATCACCAACATGCGCCGTTCCGACGTCCAGCTGCGGAAGAGCCGCGCCATGTCCTCCGTCGACTCGGGCAGGTGCCGTTCGAGGTATCCGGCTGACAGAAGCAGCGACGTGAGCGCGTCCCGGACGGGCACCGGGGTGCTGTCCGGACGGTGCAGTGTGGTGAAGAGCTGGCCGTCGGGATACCGGCGGCGCAGGCAGTGGGACGCCTCGACCGCCGTCACCGTCTTACCCACTCCCACACCGCCCGCCACGAGCACGATGCGCACCGTCGACGGGCCGCTGGAGGCCGCGGCGGCCGGTCGGACGGCGCGTACGATGTCCGCGACCTCGCGACTGTGCGCGGTGAAGCCGGGTGTCCTGGCCGGCAGCTCCGCCGGAGGTTTCTGGGGCGGCCCGCCGACGACGCGCACCCTCGGCCTCTCCAACGACACCTGGCCCTCCAGGATGCGGCGCTGCAGATCCCTCAGTTGTGGGGAGGGTTCCAGACCAAGTTCGTTCGCCGTCGTGGTCCGCAGCCGTCTGTAGGCGTCGAGTGCCACGTGCTGCCGTCCGGAATGGGCCGCCGCGCGCATGAGCTGCCCGCAGATCACCTCGTTCAGCGGATGACTGATCACCAGGCCGCTCAGCTCGGTCAGCAACTCACGGTGCCGCCCCAGTGCCATGTCGGCCTCGATCCGCTGTTCCAGAGCGTGCATCCGCAGCTCTTCCAGCCTGGCCTGCTGGGCCATGAGCAGCACCCCGGTCTCCACGTCCTCGAAGGGCCGCCCACGCCACAGCGCGAGCGCCCTTCGATAACTGTCCGAGGCCGCCTCGACATCTCCCCCGCCCAGCTCGGAGAATCCCGCTTCGCACAGTTTCTGGAAACACCAGAGGTCGAACCGGTCCTCTTCCGGCCGGATCCGGTAACCATGCTGTCCGGTCTCTATGGGAGGCTTTCCCTCCATGTTCTTCCGCAGTGCCTTGCGCACGGAGTAGATGTACGTCTGTACGGTCTTGCGGGCGAGTTTCGGGGGCCTTTCCCCCCAGAGCTCCTCTATCAGGGTCTCGACCGAGACCGTCTGCCCGGCGTGGGCGAGCAGCAGCGAGAGCACTCGGCGGCCCATCGGGGACATGGGATCAAGGAGCCCCCGCTCTCCACGCACCTCCAATGGGCCAAGAATGGCGAAGTACATGATGACCCCCGTTCATCAGCCGGCATTCATGACGTTTCCACGGCGTCCAGCGTGCTTTCCTGGACGAAGAAGGACCGCCACGGCACCCCATCGGCAATCAGGTCACGGGCCCGTGAGCGTCAGCGCGTGCGTGTAGCGCGCTCCCGCGTCGCCACCGCCCGCCTGGTCGAGCAACGGCTGGATCACCTCCTCGATGTGTTCGGCCGCCTCTTTCTCCGAGGCCCACTCAGAGAGCACGAAGACGCCACCGTCGCCCAGACCCACATGGAAGTTGGCCGCGATCGCACCGGGATAGGCGCGTTCCTCTCCCTCGACCTCCTCCTCCGAGGCCAGCAGATCGTCGATCCAACGACACGCGGCGTCCTCGCCGGGCATCGGGAAGACCGCGGCGGGGAAACATTCGGGGACCGGTTCGGGTTCGGTGATCGCCCCACCTCTCACGACCCTGTACAACCGGTACGGCACGGCGCCGAGGGAGCGAGCCCCCTCAACGCCCAGGTAGGGGCCCTCCTGCGGTCCGTCCTCCTCCTCCCGCAGGGCGTTCAGCGCGGCCTCCCTGGACGACCACTGCGCGTACGTGAGCACGGAGTCTCCGTCGGTGCTCACGTAACAGCTGAAGGAGAGGAGTTCCGCGGGCCAGGGGCGGGACCGCCGGTGGGCGGCCGTCGCGTCCACGACGGCGCCCTGTCCATCGGCTCCGCCGACGGATATCACCTCCACGCACACCGCGGCGGCGTCCGGACGGTCGATGACGGGAAGACTGTCAGCGGTACGGAACATTCTTGACCCCTTATCAAGGATTTTTCGGCCGCGCCGCACCCGGTGATCCGGCGCGACATGTCATACCGTTGAATGCGCGGACAGGAAATCTTTAAGGAGAGCGAGGTCCCGTTACCAGGGAATCGCCGAAGCGGCCACATTATTTCGGCTCATGCATTCGGTGCCGTCTAAGAGACTGTTCGCGACCTCATTGCCATTCTTCATCCTCCCGCACGGCGGGAGTAGCCCCCTGCGGGCGCCCGAACGGGTTTCATTCGCCCCTACACCCGAGCGCCCCAAACGGGTAGGCCGACCGTCCGCGCCGGACGCGTCACGCGTATCATCCGCGGGAAAGGGAATCACTCCGCACGGCGAGCCCGCAGACAACCCCTGGCCTGCGCGTTCGCCACCTTCACCCGGGTGGGGAAAACCACGACGGCACGTCCGTCGGAATGTGTTCGCGAAACGATCAGGAAACGTTTCCCGTCACCCTAAGTCAATTAGGGGCTACGATACACAGTCGGGTGCGAGCGCTCAAGGCGCCTCTTCTCACGACCATGTCGAAAAATGCGGCGGAACAGGCCCGAAGTGCGGAACCGTCTTTTCACGCCTCGTTCTGCGCCGCTGCGCCCCGGCCCGCCGGGCCCGCCGTACGGGCTCCTCCGGGGGGCCGCCTGCCCCGTGCTCGCCGCCCGGCCCGAGGCCACCGCCGTCGTCGTGGTCCGACGTGGCGGCACCGGAGAGTCCTGTGTGCCCCTCCGCGATCCGGCCCGCGGGTGTCCCGCCGCCCGCGGGCCGATGCCGTCGAGGGCGTCGCGGCTGGAACGGCCTCGCGGTTCCGCCCTCCCGGCCCTTGACGAGGCGCTCAGGACCGGGAGAGCGCCGGACTCCCTCGTGCACGGCTCTACGCCTGTCTATCGAATCCTCGGTAGAGGTGGTAGCGCTTGAACCCGATGGGCCGTACGCCGGGAATGTCGTCACTGACGCTCCTGGTCGTGACCCGTGCCGCGCTGTCGAGGAACGCCGTGTGCGTCTCGTCGGACGTCCACTCCGCGTAGTTGAGGACCCGGGTGGCGTCGGTGCTCACGTGGAAGTTCGCTGAGAGCATTCCGGGGGATCGGCCCGCCCGCGTCCTCTCCAGCGCGTCGGTCAGGGAGTCGATGACCCTGTCCTGCCGTTCGGCGCCGTCGACGTCGAACGTCGCGACGACCATGCATCCGGGGGTCCCCGCCGCCCCCCGCGGCACCACGCTCCCCCGCAGGCGGTACTCCACCGCTCCGGCGTTGGCGGCTCCGTGCAGGGAGGCGACGAACGGCCGGTACACCGCCGCGTCGGAGCACTGCGCGTAGGTCAGTACGGTGTCCTCCTCGACGCTGAGGTAACAACTGAAGGAGAGAACGCCGACGGGCCATGGCGTGCCGCTCCACTGCTCGACGTGCTGCTGCAGTACCTCGATCGCCGCCTGCCGGGTCGGCACGTACCGTTGTCCGACGAAGACGGCCCGCGCGTCCGTGCGGCGAACGTCCGGCATGCGCGCGGAGGTGAGCCGGGTCATTCCGCCTTCCCTTCGAGGAAAGCCAGGCGGTGTCCATGGGGAACAACCGTTCGCGGGGTTTCTCGCCGCACGGTGGAGTTTCCCTCGTCGCGGGCGGCGACGCCGGGACTGACGGGCCCCTCCCGGACACCGCCGACGGTCACGACGAGGTCGGCAGGACGATCAATCATGAACGGGACCTCCCATGTGTTCTCCGGGGCGCCGCAACGCGCCCCCGCGTAGTCCGGCGAGCGCCGCCAGCAGGCCCAGTGCCCCGGCGGCGGTGATCGCCAGCGTCGCCGCCCGGGGGGTGGGCCGAACGGTCACCAGCACCG
Organism: Streptosporangium jomthongense; assembly: GCF_042650425.1. Classification (NCBI taxonomy): domain Bacteria; kingdom Bacillati; phylum Actinomycetota; class Actinomycetes; order Streptosporangiales; family Streptosporangiaceae; genus Streptosporangium; species Streptosporangium jomthongense. The sequence goes on from NZ_JBHSBC010000004.1 coordinate 22,008, forward strand.
CGACGAGCGGCAACATCACGGCGGCGCCGAGTTGGACCCCGGTCTGGTAGAGCGGAACCGCCAGCCCCCGTTCTGCGGGCCGGATCCCCGCCGTGGCCTGCATGTTCAGCGCGGCGAAGGAGAGGACGAACCCGGTCTCGACCAGCAGCAGCGTCGGCAGCGTCCCGGACCAGTACGGCCTCGTCTCCGGCGACAGAAGGTAGAGCGCGTAGCCGAGAAGGGAAGTGGAGGCACCCGCCGTTATCAGCTTCTCCGTTCCGAAACGGGCGGTCAGACGCCCGGCGAACGGCACCGTCACCGCCAGTGGCACGCAGGCGGGCAACAGCGCCAGGGCACACCGCCAGGGGGACCATCCCAGCCTCTGCTGAAGATCGAAGGTGACCATCAGGAGCAGGCTGACGTAGCCCCCGTTGAGCGTGGCCGCGCCGATCGTCGCGTTACGCAGCCGTCCGTCGCGGAGCAGCGACGGCTTCACCCAGGTCACGCGTCTCCCCTCTCCGGGTTCCTCCGTCATGGTCCGTGCCGCGAGGAGGAGCAGCACCAGTGCGACCGGGGCAGGGAAGAGGAAGGTCCACCGCCAGTTCACGGCGAGGAAGGCCGCGGAGAGCAGCAGACCCGCGGTGAACCCGACGGCGCCGAACAGGGCGTAGACGGAGACGGCCCTGCGCCGCCTCGGCCCCTCTTCGAAGGTGGTGGCGATGACGGCCAGACCGGTGGGCGCGGTCAACGCGGCACACACCCCCTTGACGACCCGGCTCGCGACGAGAAGGGCCTCGCTGTCCGCCGTACCGCCGGCCACCGAGGCGACGACGAACAGCAGCATGGCCCCGAGATAGGCGCGGCGCCGCCCCAGGCGGGCGCAGATCCAGGGCCCCAGGACGAGCAGAGCCGCGAAGCCGAGGGCGAATCCGCTCATCAGCCACTGCGCCTCCGGCAGCGACATGCCCAGGGCGCCGCCGATGGTGGGCAGCGCGAGGAGCACCACGGACACCTCGACGGCGTCCAGGAGCATGTTCCCCGACAGGACGAGCAGCAGGACCCATTGGCGTGCCCCCCGGGGGTCCGGGACGGTGAGGGAACCCCGTGTCGTGCGGTCCGCCGTCACCGTCCCACCGTTCCGGCCGTCATGTGCCGTCCCTTCGCCAGGATCGTGGGTCCTCGAAGACGGCCGTCCGTTCCGGCCTGCGCCAGCGGGCGTTCGCCTCGGCTCCCGGGGGGAGGCCGTCGCGTGGAAGATCACGTTTACGGCGCGCGCAGGCGAGCAGCACGGCCGTGATCGCGGTCAGTTCCTCCGCGGTCGGGCGCCCCCTCCTCACCCGCAGCAGGGTCCGGTCATGAGGTTCGCTCATCGGTTGACTCCTCACTGTGGCGGGTTGCCGTGTTTACGGCGGGGCAGGTCACGGTCCTTGGCGCGGAGCATGGCGAGCGAGCGGGCCAGCGCCGAACGCGTCTCCCGTGGATCGATGACGTCGTCGACGAGACCGCGTTCGGCTGCGTAGTAGGGATGCACCAGCTCCCTCCTGTACTCCTCGATCTTCTGCCTGCGCACCGCGTCGGGGTCGTCGGCCGCCGCGATCTCTCTCCGGAAGACCACGTTGGCGGCGGCGTCCGCCCCCATGACCGCGATCTCGTTCCCCGGCCAGGCGAACGCGACGTCCACACCGATCGACCGGGAGTCCATGACGATGTACGCCCCGCCGTACGCCTTGCGCAGCACCACGGAGACGCGCGGCACAGTCGCGTTGCAGTACGCGTACAGCAGTTTCGCGCCGTGCCTGATGATGCCCCCGTGTTCCTGCTCCACGCCGGGGAGGAAGCCCGGCACGTCGACCAGGGTGATGAGCGGAATGTTGAAGGCATCGCAGAACTGGACGAAACGTGCGCCCTTCTCCGACGCCCTGATGTCCAGCACACCGGCCGTCACCGACGGCTGGTTGGCGACGACGCCCACGACGTGGCCGTCCAGCCGGGCGAGCGAGCACACCAGGTTGGGCGCCCAGATGGCGTGCACCTCCATGTGCTCACCGTCGTCGACGATCTCCTCGATCACCTGGCGGATGTCGTAGGAGCGGTTGCCCTCCGCCGGGACCAGGTCCACCAGCGCCTCGCACACCCGGTCGGCCGGGTCTCCCCCGGCTCCGACCGGCGCCAGCTCACGGTTGTTCGAGGGCAGCAGGGACAGGAGGTAGCGCACCTCGTCCAGACAGGTCTCCTCGTCGTCGTAGACGAAATGGGCCACGCCGGAGGTGCCCCCGTGGACGTCCGCCCCGCCCAGCCCTTCGTGGGAGATCTCCTCCCCCGTGACCGTCTGGACCACGTCCGGCCCGGTGACGAACATCTGGGAGACACCGCGGACGGCGAAAACGAAGTCGGTCAGCGCGGGTGAGTACGAGGCGCCCCCGGCGCACGGCCCCAGCATCACGCTGATCTGCGGGATGACGCCCGAGGCCCGGGTGTTGCGGCTGAAGATGCCACCGTAACCGGCGAGCGCGGAGACTCCCTCCTGGATGCGTGCCCCCGCTCCGTCATTGAGCGAGACGAGCGGCGCCCCGGCCGCGACGGCCATGTCCATGATCTTGTGGATCTTCTGCGCGTGCGCCTCCCCCAGCGCTCCGCCGAAGATGCGGAAGTCATGGGCGTAGACGAAGGTCGTGCGGCCGTCGACCGTACCCCAGCCTGTCACGACGCCGTCGGTGTACGGACGTTTCGCTTCCAGCCCGAAGCCGGTGGCGCGGTGGCGCCGCAACGGTTCGACCTCCACGAAACTCCCCTTGTCGAGCAGGAGGTCGATGCGTTCACGGGCGGTCAGTTTGCCCTTGGCGTGCTGCCGTCGCGTGGCTTCGCCGTCCGGCCCTTGGCGGGCGAGCTCCCTCACCTTCCCCAGTTCCCGCAACGGGTCAGGTGCCGGAGGAGCCTGGTGTGTGGCCTTCATCGGCGTTCACTCCTTTCCTACGTCGCCGCCCAGAGCCCTGAGAAAGCCCGTGGTCCCTGGGCTCCTGGAAGAGCACGAGGCCGTCACCAGGCCAGCTCCCGGCCGGTGTCCGAGCCGTCCTCCCCCAGGAACACGGCTGTGGGGCCGTCGTCGCCGAGGGTCGCCAGGAGCACGGGAACGCGCGCGCCCTGTTCCGGCGTCAGATGTCCTCGGTGACCGTTGATGTCGGTCGCCACGAAACCCGGGGAGACGGCGTTGACGAGGATCCCCTCCCCCCGCAGTTCGTTGGCGTAGGTGACGGTGAGGGCGTTCAGCGCGGCCTTCGACGTGTTGTACTCCAGCAACGCCGGGAAGACCCCCTCGGCGAACACCCCCGTCGGGTCGTGCCGGGCGGCCGCGTGGGCGAGGGAGCCGAGGACGCTGCTGACGTTCACGATCCGAGCGGCTTGCGAGCGGCGCAGCAGCGGCAGCATCGCGTTGGTGACGGCGATGACACCGAAGACGTTCGTCTCGTACGTCCGCCGCACCTCGTCGAGGGAGACCTCGCTGGGAGCGCTCACCGAACCGCCGACGCCCGCGTTGTTCACCAGGACGTCGAGGCGGTGGGACTCCTCGTCGATGTGCTTGGCCGCCAGGAGAGCCGAGGCCTCGTCCGTGACGTCGAGGCGTACGAACCGTGCGTCCAGCCCGTCCGCGCGCAGGTCGCGCTCGGCCGTCCGGCCCCGTTCGCCGTCACGGACGCCCAGGTAGACACGCATCCCCAGCTCTCCGAGGCGGCGGGCGACGGCGTGTCCGATGCCCTTGTTCGCCCCTGTGACGAGTGCGACGCGAGGCGTGCTGGACATGTGCGACCTTCTTCCTGTCTGGCTTCCTGTCTGGCTTCCTGTCTGGCTTCCTGTCTCGATGCCGGAGACTCCGACGGGCCGGTCTCCCGGCCGGGAGACCGCAGGGCGCTCATCGGAGCAGGGTTCCGCCGCTGACGTCGAGGAACGCGCCGGTGATCCATCGCGCCTCGTCGGTGGCGAGGAAGGTCACCACGTCGGCGACGTCACCGGCCTCGCCCACCCGGTTGAAAACCGACAGACCGGCCATCTGCTCCACCGCCTCGGGAACGTCGAAGATCGGCCCGCCGTTGTCGGTGATGCCGGGCGCCACGGTGTTCACCGTGATCCCGCGCGGACCCAGATGCTTCGCGAAGTGCAGCGTGACCTGTTCGAGGGCGCCCTTGGTCATCGCGTAGGCGACCTGGCCGGGGTTGGCGAACCGGGTGAGCCCGGAGGAGATGTTGATGACACGGCCTCCGGACGGCATGTTGGTCAGCACACGCTGCACGATGAGGAACGGGGCCTTGGCGTTCACCTCGAAGTACCGGTCGAGCTGCTCCTGTGTGACGTCCTCAGGGGAGAAGCCGTCCATGCCGGTGACCGCGGCGTTGTTCACGAGGATGTCGAGCGTGGCCTCTCCCGTGCGTTCCTTCAGCCCCTGTTCCAGGCCGGTGAAGAGGGTGTGCACGGCGCCGGGGGTGCCCAGTTCCGCGCGGACCGTGAAAGCCCGGCCTCCCTCCTTCTCGATCGTGGTGACGGTCTCCAGCGCCGCCTGTTCGTTGACGGCGTAGTGCACGGCGACCAGCGCCCCCTCGCGGGCGAGCCGTACCGCTATGGCCCGGCCGATGCCCCGGCTTGACCCGGTGACAAGCGCCGTCTTGCCGGCGAGCCTGTTCATGATGGAACTCCCGTGTGTCGAGAAAGGGTGGGTGATGTCACGCTCCGCCGTACGGGACTCCGCCCGGTCGTCCAGGCCGCTGATCATCCGGGCCAGATGACGGCGGACGACTCCCATCCGCAGCAGCCGGCCGAAGACCTCCCGCATGCCGTCCACCTCAGGCCCGCCGAACAACAGGAGGGCCTGGGCCTGGATGTTGGCCAGCGTCCGGGCGCCGACCGGGTGGCGCTCGCGGTGGTAGCCGTCCAGTACGCCGTCGTCGGCCCGGCCGGTGACGCACGCGGCCAGCCTCGGTCCCAGGTCGGCCGCGTCCTGCAGGCCGAGGTTCAGCGCCTGACCACCGACGGGCATCTGGATGTGGGCGGCGTCACCGGCCAGCAGGACACGTTCCCTTCGGTACCGGGTGACCTGTCGGCAGGTGTCGTCGAAGCCGTTCAGCCAGACCGGTGTGCCTCCCGCGAGGTCCTCACCCGTCACCCGTTCCCAGGCCGTCCTGACGTCCGCGAAATCCGTTTCCCTTGGGTGGGGGCGCGGGACGCGGGTGCGGTCGTGGACCATGAGGCGAGTGGTCCCGTCGGCGCGGCGGTACGCCGTGGCGGTGCCGTACGGGAAGCGCTGGAGGCGGCGGGCGGGGATGTCCACTCCCAGCACATCGGCTCGCAGCATCTCCCGGGTGGCGTCCCGCCCGGCCGTCTCGAAGCCCGCCAGCTCGCGTACGGTGCTCCGCTCCCCGTCGCATCCCACGACGTATCCGGCGGTGTGACCGTGTGTTCTCCCGTCGGCGTCGACGGAGACGACCTGCACCCGGTCCCGCCACTGGGTCAGCGCGGTGACCGTGTGCCCACGGCGCACCTCGGCCCCCAGGCCCACGGCCCACTCCTGCAGGACCGGCTCAAGCCGGCTCTGCAGGCACTCCCACTGACCCGCGTGGGGGTTCTCCGGGTCCGCCTCCCTCAGGTCGAGCGGGATCCCGCCGAAGTGGCCGCGCCCCGCGTCCGGCACGGCGCCCAGCCTGTGGAGGATGCCGCGCTCGGCGAAGATCTCCATGGTCCGCGCGTGGAGTATCGACGCCCGGGATTCGAGGGTCGGCTCGCTCAGCCGCTCCAGTACGACCACCCGGGCGCCGCCCGCGCTCAGGTCGCCGGCGAGCATCAGCCCGACCGGGCCCGCGCCTACGACGATGACGTCCGCGTCCACTGGGCACACCGGCGTTCAGCGCCGTGCTTCGGCGAACTCTTTGGCGTGCCGGAGCGTGGCCCTGCTGTTGGCTCCGAGAGCCTCCCGCAGGAACGCGCGCGCCTCGGGAACGCCCGCGTCCGGCCCCAGGACCGCGGCGATCTTTTCGGTGTTGACCATCACCGTGTGCCGTGAGGTCACGACGGTGGTCCCGTCGTCGTCCTCGGCGAAATCCCAGTAGCCGGTGTGCAGCGTCATCAGGGCCGGAAGCGTGGTCTGTTTGTAGGCGATCCCGCGATGAGGGAAACAGATCCTGATCGACTCGGTGGTGTGCGTGGAGCCGTCCTTCGCGACGGTGTCCATACGCAGGGTCTGGATGCCCGGTGTGTCCTCCGTCAGCCGTACGGCGGACACGTGCGGCAGTCGTTCGGTCCACAGCCGGGCCTCGTTGATGAAGTCGTAGGCGTCCTTGGCCGAGCCGTTGATCCGGACGCCGTCCTCGAACGAGAGCGTGAGTTCGGCGGACCGGGCGGCGAGCTCCAGGTTCTCCCGCAGGGCGGGCAGCTCCGCCCTGCTGTTGCGGTCCACCGCCTCGTCGATCCACCTCAGCCCCTCGGGGTCGTCGTCGACGGCCCGGTAGGCGTGCAGCAGACGGACCTCGCACCCCCCGTCGCCGCGCGGCTCGATGATCCAGGTGCCGCTCATCTCGGCGACGGGTGGGGCCGAGACCTCCTGCCAGAAGGTGATGCGGAGCCTGTCCGGCTCAAGCCTGCGGCGTGACGTCCAGTTCTTGACCTCGCCGTTTGCCGTGGCCCAGATTCGGATGCGCTCTTCGTCGCGGTTCTTCTCCACGTAGTCCACGTACACCGACGGCGGGAAGAGTCTGGGCCAGTTCTCCACCTCCGCGAGAAGGCGGTATGCCTCCGCGGCGGGGGCGGAGACGGTGATGGTGTGCTCGACCTCGCGGGACACGCTCTCGGTCATGTTCCTCTCCTTGGTCGCCATGGGGCGCGGTGCCGCCGTGATCAGAAGTTGCCCAGGCCGCCGCAGACGTTGAGCGCCTGGGAGGTGATCGAGGCCGCGGCGTCGGAGACCAGGTAGCCGACCAGACCGGCGACCTCCTCCGGGGTCGAGTAGCGTCCCAGCGGGATCTTGGCGGTGAACTTCGCCAGGATCTCCTCCTCGCTGGTCTTGTACGCGGCGGCGTATCCCTGACGGACCCGCTGGGCCATCGGGGTCTCCACGTAGCCGGGGCACACGGCGTTCACGGTGATGCCGGTCGGCGCGAGCTCGTTGCCCAGGGCCTTGGTGAAACCGACGACGCCGTGCTTCGAGGCGGAGTACGGCGCCCCCAGCACGACGCCCTGCTTGCCGGCGGTCGAGGCTATGTTGACGATGCGGCCCCTGGCCTTGTCCCGCATCCCGCCGGTCGTGAGCACTTCCCGCGTCACGCGGAAGACACTGTTGAGGTTGGTGTCGATCACGTCGTGCCACAGCCCGTCGTCGATCTCGGCGGTGATCCCGCCCCCGCTGCGGCCCGCGTTGTTCACCAGGACGTCGACGGTCCCGAAGCGGTCGACGGCGGCCCGGACCAGGTCGCGGACGTCGTCCGTCGACCGTACGTCGGCCGCCCTGCCGTCCACCTCGAACCCCTCGTTCCTGAGGTCCTTGACCGTCCGCAAGACGGCCTCCTCAGTGCGCGCGCACAGGAACACACGGCAGCCCGTACCGGCCAGCAGGCGGGCGACGGCCAGGCCGATGCCGCTGGTGGCGCCGGTCACGATCGCGGTCTTGGGTGCGTCTTGCGTCATGGCTTCTCTCCTGGGAGTGGGTCGGAGACGCGCGGCGCACGGATCTGGCCGCGGTGCGAGCCGGTCATCGGGTACGACCGGTCGGGAGTTGCTCGTTGACCAGGTCGATCAGCGCGCGAGGGGTACGGACCTCACCGAGGGCCTCGTCATCGAGCCTGATCCCGTATTCGCGCTCTATCCGGCTGCCCGTCTCCAGCAGCGCGATGGACTCGTATCCCAGTTCGTCGAACCGCCTGTCGAGAATGTCGTTGTCGAGATCGACGGCCTCGTCGGCTCCCGCTCCTTCACGCAGGATCCGCCTGAGGTCGTCGACACCGAAGGGGCTTGCGGTCGGCATGACTGTCCTTTCTTCGCAACGTTGTGCGGGTCTGAGGGCCGTTCGCCGGAGTCGGTTCGCCGGGCTCACGGCCCGAACGCGCGCACGACCAGCGCGGAGTTGAATCCGCCGTAACCGCGGGCGAGCACCAGCGCGGTGCGCACGGGCGCCTCCCGGGGGACGTCTCTCACCAGGTCGATGTCGTAGCGGTCGGAGAGCGAAGTGTTGACGGTCGGCGGTATCACGCCGTCCCGGACGCTGAGGAACGCGGCGGCCACGTCCAGCGGCGCGGCACCGGAGTAGAGCCGTCCCGTCATGGTCTTGGGAGCCGTCACGGGTACGGCCCGCGGGCCGAAGACCTCGCTGACCGCCTCGGCCTCGATCCGGTCCAGGTCGGGTATCGCCGCGGCGTCGGCGAAGACCACGTCGACCTCGCCGGGTGTGGCCCCCGCGTCGGCCAGTGCCGACTCGATCGCCCGCCTCGTTCCGGGCGGACGCCCGCTGGAGGGCGGCGGGTCGAAGGTGGCGGCGTAGCCGGCGATCTCACCGTAGATCCGCGCGCCCCTGGAGCGGGCGTGGTCCGCGTTCTCCAGAACGAGCAGTGCGCCGCCCTCTCCGGGAACGTGACCGGCGGCGTCGTCGTCGAAGGGCAGGTAGGCCCGCGTCGGCTCCTCACCGCCGCTCAGCCGGCGGCTCGCCAGCTGGGCCACCCAACCCCAGGGACAGACCGAGGCGTCGACCGCGCCGGACACGACCAGGGGTGTGCCCCGGCGAATCTGCCTGCGGGCCTGGGCCATCGCGTCCAGCCCTCCGGCCTGGTCGCTGACGACGACGCCGCTCGGTCCGCGCATGCCGTTCCTGATCGAGATCTGACCGCTGTTGACGGCGTAGAACCAGGCGAAGGACTGGTAAGCGCTCACATACCGGCCTCCCTTGCTCCACAACGCCCTCAGCTCGTTCTGACCGAACTCGAAGCCGCCGGAGTGACTGGCCGTGATCACTCCCATGTCGTACTCGGGCAACGTGCCCGGGACGATCCCGGCATCGGCCAGGGCCCAGTCGGCACTCGCCAGCGCGAGCTGGGTCATGCGGTCCGTCTGCGGCAGCAACCTGTTGGGCAGGTGATCGGCCGCGGAGAACCCCTTGATCTCCCCGGCCAGCCGTACCGGATAGGACGAGGCGTCGAAACGGGTGACGGGGCCGATGCCGCTGACGCGCGCCAGGGTGGCCGACCAGTACGCCCGCGCGCCCAGCCCGTTGGGCGCCGCGACGCCGAGCCCCGTCACGACCGTGGCGGTGCTCATCGCCGGGCCCTGTCCGGACGGGCGAGCACCACCGCGCTCTGGAAGCCCCCGAAACCGCTGCCCACGGACAGTACGGCGTCGATCCGCCGTTCACGCGCGGTGAGCGGGACGTAGTCCAGATCGCACTCCGGATCCGGAGTGCGCAGATTGGCCGTGGGCGGCACGACGTGATGCTCCATCGCCAGGGCGCAGGCGGCGAGTTCTATGGAGCCGACCGCGCCGAGTGAGTGGCCGATCATCGACTTGATGGAGCTGATCGGCACCCGATACGCCGCCTCGCCCAGGCTGCGTTTGAAGGCCGCCGTCTCGTGGCGGTCGTTCTGCTTGGTCCCCGAGCCGTGCGCGTTGACGTAGTCGACGTCCTCGGGGACGAGCCGGGCCTCGTCGAGGGAGACCCGTATCGCCTCCGCCATCTCCCTGCCGTCGGGACGCAGCCCGGTCATGTGGAAGGCGTTCGAGCGGGTCGCGTACCCGGCGATCTCCGCGTAGACATGCGCGCCACGCCGCCGGGCGCGTTCCCACTCCTCCAGCACGAGGACGGCACAGCCCTCTCCCAGGACGAAGCCGTTGCGGCTGCCGTCGAAGGGCCGGGAGGCGTGCTCGGGGTCGTCGTTACGCGGGGTCGTCGCCTTGATCGCGTCGAAGCAGGCCGCGGTGATCGGCGAGATCGGCGCGTCCGTGGCGCCCGCGATCATGACGTCCGCGGCCCCCTCCCTGATCACCTCGGCCGCGTATCCGACCGCGTCCAGGCCCGAGGTGCACCCGGTCGAGACCACCGTCACGGGCCCCTCCGCGCCCACGGTCCACGCGACCTCGGCGGCGAAGGAGCTGGGAACCATGTGGTTGTACAGGTGTGGTACGGCGTAGCGGTGGTCGACCAGTTCCAGCCGTCCGCCATCGCTCACGACGCGATACTCCTGGTCCAGGCTCATCGTGGCGCCCACCGCGCTGCCGATGGTCACTCCCATGCGGTGCGGCGCGGGAAGGCGGTCCTCCAGGCCGCTGTCGGTCACCGCCTCACGTGCGGTGACCACCGCGAACTGGGCCGCGCGGTCCATGCGTCTCGTCTGCTGGGGACCGAGTCCCAGCGCCTCGGCGTCGAAGTCCACCTCGGCCGCGACCTGGGAACGGAAAGGTGTGGGGTCGAAGAGGGAGATGCGACGGGTGGCCGTCCGCCCGTCGGTGAGCAACTGCCAGAAGGGTTTGACCCCTGGACCACCGGGGGCGGTGACACCGATTCCGGTGATCACGACCCGTCGTCCCTCCTCACCGCTCACTCGCCGCTCCAGTGGTAGAAGCGGCCCGCCATCGCGTCGGCGGGCGAACGCCAGGTCGCGGGGTCGTACGCCTCGATGAACGGCTTCAGGTCCTCGCTGATCTGGATGAAGCGCGGATCGGTCCTGAAGGACTGGATGTGCGAGGCGCCGTTCTCGTTCTCGAAGTCCTGCAGGTGGAAGTACAGCCCGCGGTACGAGAAGAGTTCCCTGCGCCGGGTTCCCATCAGGTGGGGGACCTCTGTGCTGTCGAAGGCGGAGAAGATCTCCGAGACACTTGCCGCGGATCCTGGGTCCATCCGTGCGACGATCAAGGTGCTGTACATCTCTTCCCCTTCACACTCGTGTCTGAACAGTCCGGTCCGGTCATGTGCACAGGTGTGGCGCGGTGTCAGCGGGCGGGGCCGAACCACCGTTCCAGGGCCATGGTCAGGTCGTGGTGGCTGCCGGGAGCCGCCCAGGCGACATGGCCGTCAGGGCGCAGCAACACCGCCGAGGTGCCCTCGACCGGACCGCCCGCCTCGATGTCCCGCGGCGTGGCGAGGACGACGTCGATCCGGTCCGTCCATCCGGCCGCGCGTCGCCGCAGCCACGGGACGTCCTCCAGGTCGATCAGCACGCCTCGGCCGCTGCGGAGCAGCCGGGTGCTCGTCGTCTCCTCCGTTCCGCGTGTCAGTTCCAGGCGCGGCAGGCGCGCGCCGAGAAGCGGGTTGTCACCGCCTCCGACGTCGTAGCGGATGTCGAGCTGGCTCGCCAGCGCGGCGAAATGACGGCCGACCTCCTCGTACCGGACCAGGTCCGTGAGAATGTCGCGCAGCGACCGCACCTCGTCGTCGCCCAGGATGAGCAGGCTCTGCGCGCGGGTGTTGGCGAGCAGACGGCGTCCCACCTCGTGCCGTTCGCCGTGGTAGGTGTCCAACAGCGAGGCGGGGGCGCTTCCGCGCAGCACGGCGGCGAGTTTCCAGCCGAGGTTCACCGCGTCCTGGACACCGGTGTTCATCCCCTGGCCGCCCGCGGGCAGATGGACGTGAGCCGAGTCACCGGCCAGCAGCACCCTGCCTCGGCGGTACTCGGTGACCTGCCGGCTGGCGTCGCCGAAGGCGCTCACCCACACGGGTTCGGCGTGGGAGATGTCGATGCCGGTGAGCCGTTTCCACGTGTCCGCCACCTCCGCGAAGGCGGGCGGCTCCGTACGGCGTCGCGGCGGCGCCCCGCGCTCGCTCACGATGATCCGGTGTACTCCCTCCTCCAGCCTGGCCACCATGACCATCCCGCCGGTGATCCGGTGCGCGACCATCCGCGGTTCCAGGTCGACGCCCCGGATGTCCGCGAGGAACAGCTCGGTCGTGGCCGGGGTGCCGGGGAAGTCGAATCCGGCGGCCTTGCGCACCTGACTGTGCCCACCGTCACAGCCGACCAGATATGAGGCCGTCAGTGTGTGGTCCCCGCCGGGGCCGCGCAGCCGGACCTCGACACGGTCTCCGCCGTCGGTCAGCGAGACGAGCTCGTGGCCGCGGCGGACGTCCACGCCGAGTTCACGGACCCAGGTCTCCAGCACCGTCTCGGTGAGCGACTGTGACACCGTCCTCGCGGCCCGTACGTCACGCCCGAGAACCCGGAAATCCACTGGAATGCCGCCGAAGTGGCCCTCGCTGCTGGTCTCGACGTCCCCGAAACGCCGCAGCAGGCCGCGTTGGTCGAACACCTCCATGGTGCGAGGGCTGAGACCGACGCCACGGGACTCTCCCGTGCGTCGCGCATGCCGTTCCACGAGCGTCACGTCCGTCCCGGCCAGGCGTAGTTCACCGGCGAGCATGAGTCCGGTCGGCCCCGCTCCGACGACCACGACCGGTGTGTCCATTCGCTCCTCCTGTCCAGCGGCGCGGCCCATGTCTCGGCCTCGCACCTCTCAGCGCTCCTTGTGGCCGACCACCAGGACGTCGTCGGGGGTGTCCTCGGGGCCGACCGTCTCCGGGCGGAACCCCGCCTCCTTGAGCCAGGCATGACACTCGCCGACTGTGTACTCGCCGCCGCCGCGGGACCAGACCAGCATGCTGAGGCTCGCCAGGGTCGCGTAGAGCGGCGGCGTGCCGTTGCCGACCATGGGGTCGTAGACGATGACCGCGCCCCCCGGGTGGACCGCCTCGTAGGCCTTGCGCAGCAGGTCGAGGCGGGCTTCCACACCCCAGTTGTGCAGCACGTGCCCGAAGATGAGCACGTCGGCCCGGGGCAACGGGTCGGTGAAGAAGTCACCGCCGTGGAAGGAGACCGCCTCCTGCCCGCCGAGCTCGCGCATGTACGCGGAGAAGGCGGGCTCCAGCTGCGGCAGGTCGAAGACGGTTCCTCTCAACCGGGGGTGCGCGCTCACCAGGTGGTGTGCGAGGTTGCCTCGGGCGCCGCCGACGTCGACGAAGGAGCCGTACCCGCTCCAGTCCAGCTCCCCCATCCGCCGTGAGAGAGGGGTGTTGAACATGTCCATGCTCTCCAGGAAGAAGTTCGTCACCTCCCCGTCCTCGTACAGGGTGTCGTAGGGGTTTCCCTCAAGGGCGGCGCGGTTCTGGGGAGCTCCGGTGCGCAACGCCTCCGCGAGCCCGTCCCAGGCGGGGTTCAGCTCGCGGTCGCAGAAAAGCACGTAACCGCCGACGTACTCGGGGCGCCCCCGCACGAGATACCGGTCGGCGACCGCGGAGTTCCGGAACCTTCCTTCGTCCGTGGTCTCAAGCAGCCCCAGCCCCGCCAGCGCCAAGAGGAAGCCACCGGCTCCGGGCATGCGGTATCCGAGCCGACCGCACAACTCCTCCGCGGTGGCGGAGGAGCCCGACAGAGCGCCGAAGAGGTCGGAGTTCACCGCCGTGATGAGAATCCTCGCCTGCCAGTAACCGGCCAGCATCCCCATGACATGGTCAACAGCCGGTTCTCCGGGAGCCGGGACACGCTGATCACCCATATGAGCGCCCTTCTCGGGATCTGTTGGTCCGGTGTTCCGCCGCGCGCGGTCTGGTGTTCCGGTTACACGGTGGTTCGGTGTTCCGCCACGCGGCCGAAGGGCCGGATCTCGGTTCCCCCCGAGGATCGCAGCGCCCGACCAAGAAACGACCAAGGCTCGTTCAACGCCGCGCTCAGGCGGATGCCCGGCCGGGCGGGGACTCCGAGACGTCCCGGTCCGGCCGACGCGGCCACCACGTGGCCCACGGCCCCGTCATCCCCGAACGATCACCGCCCGCTTAAAAGCCGGGGCCCGCCGTACGGCCGGAGCGCCGGGCAGCCCGTCCGCCGTCACCTCGCGCGACGCGGCGTCATATTCGCGAGGTGGGGTGACGCCCTGGAATTCCCGCGAAGACCCGAGGGGTTTTCTCGCCGTTTCGGCACGCCGGCGGCGGGCACGCCCCTGCCGGGAGGGGCCGATCGGCGGCTCGCGTGGAGAACAGAACGCGTGACGGGATGAATACCGTCCGAGAAAGGATTCCGGCGTTCGACGTCCCTATTCGGAAGGGCCGGACGAACCGCGCCGGGAATGCGGTCGGCGAACGCCGGATTCTCCGCAGGAACACGTTATGGAGTGGTTCAGGCGGTGAACTCCTCCGGTTCCCGCGACGCCGTGCGGTGCACCAACCCCTCCCGCAGGCTCCTCGCCACGGCCAGCGTGCGGTTCGGGGTGTTGAGCTTGGCCAGAATGCTGGTGACGAGGCGTTTCACACTGTGCTGTGAGAGATGCAGCCGACTGGCTATCTGCTTGTTGCTCAGTCCGTCGACGAGCAGGGACAGCACCTCCTGCTCCCTGGGAGTCAGGTGGACCGGGGCACGGTCGCGGTCGACCCGATAGGGCTCACCCGCCCGCCGCAGAAGTTTCATGGTCAGCTCGTAGGGCATCGGGACCTCGCCCGCGGACACGCGCTCCAGCGCGTCCGCGAGGGACTCGACGCCCAGGTCGTGCTCCGACAGGAACCCGTGCGCGGGCACCGCGGCGATGCGCGAGACGCGTTCGTCGGAAACCCGGTCGAGCAACAGCAACGTCTTGCTGTGCTCCGGGAGCCGGGCGATGAAGGCGACCAGGGATTCGTCCAGATCTTCGACCGGGATGATAAAGATGTCCGTCTCGGATTCGGCGACAGAGGCGAGTTCCGCTCCCCCCTCATAACTTGTGAATGATTCCACGAGCGGTATCCGCTGCAGCAGCTGTTCGAGCCCCAGGCGGCGGAACTCGTTCCTGCTGGCCAGCGTGACGGTCACCTTACAGGCCTTCGACGTCTTTGCCATCGTTTTTCTTCCCCCAGGACACCACGGCGATAAGCCTCCAATATCCAACCACCGTCTCATTGAACGCAACTATGTATCGCATGCCATGACGATATGGCGGCCCTCCGCGGCTAGCTCATCCGGCCGGTTCCTTTCCGGCAGGCCGGGATCCGCGGAGAGGAAAACCGAATTCGCAGGCGTACGGCCGGGGCCCGATCGACGAAGAAATCAGGCCGGCACCATCCGGAATGGTTCGCGATATCTCCGCGACCGATACGAGGTCATCGGCCGTTCCGATCCACCGTGAGTTATGGATCTCAGGTCCGATTCTCCGGAATCAGCGGCGGGAAAGCCGGACCTGAGATCCTCGACGCCGCCGGTTCGATCCGGCCATGGACCGGTCGGCGTCGGCACGGGAGGCGCGGGAGGCCGGTCACCCCGGGGTGAGGCGGCCGGGCGCCTATCCGTCGGCGTGGACTCCCTCGGTCCGCAGGCTCGCCCGGCCGCCGCCGCTTGACACGGGCTGGGGGCGTCCCGGCAGAAGCGGGGTGGCGACCAGGATGACCAGGGCGACGCCGACCATGAACCAGTACGCGTTGTGGAATCCGCCGGCCGACTCCCCGACGCCTGTCCTGCCGACGCCCGCGGTCGCCAGGACGAGAGCGACGACCGCCACGCCGAGCGCTCCGCCGAACTGGTTGAGGTTGTACAGCACCGAGCTTCCCTGCGGGACCTTCTCCGGCGGCAGCGTCCGGTACAACGCCCCCATCGTCGGCGCGCCCACGGCGCCCAGACCCAATCCGACCGCGAAACCGGCCAGCCCCGACCACACCTCGCCGACGTCTCCGTTGATGCGGGTAAGGGCGAACGCGGCCAGCCCCGCGAGGAGGGCACCGCCCCGGACGAGGTTCCTGGCCCCCAGCCGGTCACTGAGACGGCCGGTCAGGGGCATGGCGAGGGCGGACCCCAGACCCAGGGGCGCCACCAGTAACCCGGCCGCGCGGGCGCCGTGGTCGTGGACCATCTGGTAGTAGAGCGGCAGCGCGAAGAGGCCGGCGTAGGTGGCGACGCCGACGAGTCCCTGGACCAGGACGCTCGCGGCGAAGGCGCGGCTGGCGAACAGCCGGACGTCGATCAACGGTGCGACACGCCGTACCCGAAGCGCGTGCGCCACGTAGCCGGCCAGGAACACGACACCGAGAACCAGTGGGACCAGCACGGGCAGGGTGTCGAAGCGGGCCTGTTCACCGGCTCGTGTCAGGCCGAACACCGTCGCCGCCAGGCCGGGCGCCATCAGCACGAGGCCCATGGCGTCGAGAGGCGAGGCGGAACGGCTCTCGGTCGGCGGGTCGGCCGGGATCACCCGGATCGCGAGCGCCAGGGCGACAATCCCGATCGGCAGGTTGATGAAGAACATCCAGCGCCAGCTCACGGCGTCGAGCACGACCCCGCCGAGGACGGGACCGAGAACCGGGCCGAGGGACAGCACCACTCCCATCATGCCCATGACGCGTCCCGCCCGGCTCGGCCCCGCCGCCCGCGCCAGGATCACCAGCACCAGGGGGTCGACTATGCCCGCGCCCAATCCCTGGACGACCCGGAAGCCGGTCAGGCTCGGCACATTCCACGCGACCGCGGAGGCCAGCGAGCCGACCAGGAACACCGACAGGCCGAACAACCACAGTCGCCTGACGCCGAACCGGCCGACCGCCCAGCCGGTGACCGGAATGGTGACGGTGAGCGCGAGAAGGTAGGCCGTCGAGGACCAGCTGATCGAGCTCAGCGACGTGTGAAACTCTCTCCCGAGCGTCTCGGCCGCGACGGTGACCATCGTGCTGTCAAGGATCCCCATGATCCCGCCGAGCAGGACCACACCGATCAGCCGCAGCAGCTTGGGGTCCAGACGGTCGTCCACTAGTTGAGTCATCTCAACCTCGTTGAGGGCCGATGGCGAACATGGAATTGAACTACCTGGTTCAAGTTAGCGAACCAGGCGATCCACTTCAACTGATCGGTTCAGAAAAATGAACCGTCGGGTACAGAGAGGTACGATGCTCACGTGAACGGAGCCACGACCTCGTCTGAGCCGAGGCCGAACGTTCGGCGCGGACGCGTCGACAAACGACAGGCGATCCTCGCGGCCGCGTTCCGGGTCTTCGCCCGCACGGGTTACGACCAGTCCTGCGTGCGGGAGATCGCGGCCGAGGCCGGCGTGGCCAAGCCGACCATCTACAACCACCTGCTCGACAAAGAGGCGTTGTTCCACGAGGCGATGCGAGCCGCGGCCCATGACACGTTCGCCGAGGCGTTGACGGCGCTCGACCAGCTCCGCGCCCCGGAAGCCGACACGTACGCGATGCTGGAAAAGGTCGGTCACCACCTGCTCCGGTGCCACTGCGACGAGCGGTCCTGGGCGCTTCGCCGGCTCCTGCACGCCGAGGTCACCCGGTTCCCCTCCCTCGTGGAGGCCATCCACCAGGAGGGGGAACAGCGCGTTCGTCACGCCCTGGCCGACCGGCTGGCGCGACTCGCCCTCACCGGCCGCCTGCGCACGGACGACCCGGACATGGCCGCCGAGCAGTTCCTCGCGCTGCTGACGGGCCCGATGGAGGTACGTTCCGGGCTGGGCACCAGGCAGGTTCCGGACACCGAGACGCACGCCGTGGTGCGCGCCGCCGTCGAGACGTTCCTGCGCGCCTACGGCACCTGACGGGCGACCGTCCGTTCCACGCGTCCTCACCCTTCCGCAGAACCGTACGGTTTCCCGGCCTCCGCACTCCCCACGACGCGTTCCCCACGGCGCTTCCACACGACCCGGGCCGTGGCCGGAAGGCCGGGGACACGGCGACGCCCCGCCGTCCCGCGGTGGAGTCACCACAGGACGGCGGGGCGTCGCCGACATGCTTGGCGCGGCCGTCAGCCCCTGGTCTCGACGTTGCCGCCGATCATGGAGGCGGGCGGGCACCAGGTGCAGGAGGAGGCGGTGGTGGGCACCCACGCGCCGAAGTTCTTCAGGACGGTCTGACCGTCCCGGTAGAGGCAGACGGCCCTGTGCTCACCGGTGCCACCCGAGCAGTAGGTCGTGACCGCGCCGCTGTAGGGGTAGGTCGGCCGGCATCCGACGGGCGCCGCGGACGCGGGGGCGACGGCTGCCAGGGTCCCGGCGCCCAGCGCCACTGCGAGTACGGCCGCTTACGCACGGGTGGAGTGATGACTTCCTCACTGTGACGGTAAGTGTTCACAAAACTACAAATAGTTACGGTCATGGAAGTATCCACCCTCCAGAGCGCCCCGACCCCGGCGCAGATGAGGAGATCACAATGACGACACGACGGCTCCTGACCGGGACGTACTGGGCGGACACGGTCGAGCGGATGATCAGGGCGGCGGCCTCCAGCGCCCTGGCCGCGCTGAGCGCCAGGCAGGCCGGACTGTTCGACGTCGCCTGGCCCGCGGTGGTCTCGGTGGCGGGCATGGCGGCGGTGGTCAGCATGCTGACCTCGGTCGCCGCCGGCACGACCGGCGATCCGCAGACCGCCGGGTTCACCACCGGCGCCCGAAAGGGCGCGAGGCCGTAACCGTCAACGCTCCGCCCGACATCCACTCACGACGTCCCCCGTTCGTCACGACCGAGAGACGAAGGGCCGCGGTGGAAGCCGGAACCATGAGGCTCGCCCTCCTCACCGCTTCCACCGTCAGAGCCCTCGGGGCGGCCCCTGGGCGAACCTGTCGGTCCTCACCCGTGGGGATTCACGACCCGTCGGCATTCCTCAGGCCCGCCACGAGGAGTTCGACCAGGCGGCGCGCGTCGTAGCGAGGATCGCCGCCCGCGCCGATACAGAGGTTCCCGATGCCGCGCATGAGCTCGTAGGCCTGGATGCCCGATCGGATCTCACCGGCGTCGGCCGCGGCGTCGAGCAGCCGGCCGCATACGGGCACGAGACGGTCGATGAAGTAGGCGTGCAGCGTGTCGAAGCCGGGGTTGTCCGGCTGCAGCACGGCCGCGAGACCGTGTTTGGTGACCAGGAAGTCGACGAAGAGGCCGATCCATCG
Organism: Streptosporangium jomthongense; assembly: GCF_042650425.1. NCBI lineage: Bacteria > Bacillati > Actinomycetota > Actinomycetes > Streptosporangiales > Streptosporangiaceae > Streptosporangium > Streptosporangium jomthongense. The sequence continues at coordinate 40,832 of NZ_JBHSBC010000004.1, forward strand.
CTCCAGCGCCGCGTACGGCGTCGCTCCCGAGGCCAGCAGGGCCGGTCCGGCCTCGGCGCACGCCTCGACCTGGTGGCGGTAGACGGCGATGATGAGGTCCGCCCGCGTCGGGAAGTGGCGGTAGATCGTGGCCGTCCCGACGCCCGCCTTGGCCGCGATGTCACGTACCGGCGCCTCGACGCCCGAGGTGACGAAGATCGCGGCGGCCGCGTCGAGCAGGGCCTCCTTGTTGCGCTGGGCGTCCGCCCGCTTGGGGCGGGCCGTACTCCCCGCGTTCTCGTCGCTGTTCTTCACCGCGCCGTTCCCTCCGCCGTCGAGCTTGCTAAACGGGACAACGTTCCATATCGTTAATCGGGACATCGTCCCGTTTATTCATGATGGCAGAACGGGCCCCCGTGTCCAAGCTCCCCCACCTTTGACGGAAGGAACACGGCCATGCAGTACCGCACCTTGGGCCGCACCGGTGTGCAGGTCAGCTCCCTCGCACTCGGCGCGATGAACTTCGGCCAGATCGGCCGCACCACCCAGGAGGAGGTCACCGCCATCGTCGACGCCGCCCTCGACGGCGGGATCAACGTCATCGACACCGCCGACATGTACAGCGCGGGCGAGTCGGAGGAGATGGTCGGCAAGGCCGTCGCCGGGCGCCGCGACGACATCGTGCTGGCCACGAAGGCGGCCATGCCGATGGGTGAGGAGCGCAACCACCGGGGAGGCTCGCGCCGCTGGCTGGTCACCGCGCTGGACGACAGTCTGCGCCGCCTCGGCGTCGATCACGTCGACCTCTACCAGATCCACCGCTGGGACCCGAGCGCCGACGACGAGGAGACGTTGTCGGCCCTGACCGACCTGCGACGCGCGGGGAAGATCCGTTATTTCGGCTCCTCGACCTTCCCCGCGTACCGCATCGTGCAGGCTCAGTGGGCCGCCCGCGAGAACCATCTGGGGCGTTACGTCACCGAACAGCCCAGTTACTCAATCCTGCAGCGCGGTGTCGAGACCCACGTGCTGCCCGTGGCCGAGCAGTACGGACTCGGTGTGCTGGCGTGGAGTCCACTGGCCTCCGGCTGGCTTTCGGGAGCGGTCCGTGAGGGCCGGGAGATCACCACCAGCCGCTCGACGTTCATGCCACAGCGTTTCGACACCGCGATCCCCGCCAACCGCGCCAGGCTCGACGCCGTCGAGCGACTGGCCAAGGTCGCCGACGAGGCGGGACTGACCATGATCCAGCTCGCGCTCGGGTTCGTGACCGCGCACCCCGCCGTGACCTGCGCGCTCATCGGCCCCCGCACTTTGGATCACCTGCGCTCGCAGCTCGACGCCGCGGACACGGTGCTCTCCGCCGACGTCCTCGACGCGATCGACGCGATCGTCGCCCCCGGTGTCGATCTGGCCCCGCACGAGAAGTTCGACACCCCGCCCGCCCTGCTCGACCCGTCGCTGCGTCGCCGCTGAGCCTCCGGGTCCGTCGACACTCTCGGTGATCAAACGAGAAGGTCCAAAAGCCTGACGGTGTGGTGAGGGTGTTCCTTGGGCGGATGGGTGGATAGTTGGACAATCATCCTTTTTCAGAAAGGACACCCCCCATGTCCCTGATCAAGCGTCTCACCATCACCGCAGCCGCTGCGGCCCTCGCCGGGCCGCTGCTGATGGTTCCGGCCGCGCACGCCGCCGGAACCTACACCTGCGACAGCGGGACCTTCTTCGAGCGGGGCCCCGCCGGAGGCACCCCCATCTGGCACGTCTGGGGCAATCCGTGCACGGGCTCCGGTGATGGAGGAGCAAGCGTGATCACCATCTCGTCCGGCTCAAGCGCCGGCACCTACGAGTGCGACCGGGCGAACCTGCTCACCAGCACCTGGGTCTCCGGAAGCGGCTGCGTCAAGCTGTGACCTCCTGAAGACCCACCCACCCGGAGCCGGAGCTGGAAAACCCCAGGTCCGCACCGGCTCCGGTTCGCCGCCGGACCCGCTGGAAACCACCCGATCCGCTTGGAGCCGTCGAACCGGTCACAGGAGGGACTGGCCGATCAGTTCCTTCATGATCTCGGTGGTTCCGCCGTAGATGGTCTGGACCCGGGTGTCCACGAACGCACGGGCCACCGGGAACTCCCGCATCACGCCGTAACCCCCGTGGAGCTGGACACACCGGTCGACCACACGTTGGCACAGCTCGGTGTTCCACCACTTGGCCATGGCGGCCTCCTCCGAGGTGAGACGTCCGGCGTCGTGTTCGGCCACGCAGCGGTCGGTGAAGGCGCGGGCGACCGTGAGCGCGGTCCTCAGCTCGGCGAGCAGGAAACGGTTGTACTGGTGACGTCCGATCGGCCGTCCGAAGACCTCGCGTCTGCCGCAGTAGGTCAGGGTCTCCTCGAAGAGCCGTTCGGCGGTGGCCAATGCCGAGACGGCGAGCATCACCCGTTCCTGCCGAAGGGTCCTGATCAGGTACGCGAAGGCGCGGTCCTCACGACCGAGCAGGTTCTCCACCGGGATCTCCACGTCCGAGAGGAAGAGCTCGACGGTGTCGAGCGCGCGCATCCCGATCTTGTCGAGCGTCCTGCCCCTGGTCACCCCGACCCTGGTCGGCTCGACCACGAAGACACCGGCGTCGGAGGGCCGTTCCCCGGTGCGGGCGACGACCAGCACGAGGTCGGCCGTGGCCCCGTTCGAGACGAAGGTCTTCTGCCCGCTGAGCACGTAACGGTCGCCGTCCCGCACCGCCCTGGTCCGGATGCGCCGCAGGTCACTGCCCGCGTCCGGTTCACTGATGGCGACGGCCGTGACCAGCTCACCCGAGCAGAAGCCGGGCAGCCAGCGCAGTCGCTGCTCCGGAGTGGTGTGCGTGCGCAGGTAGAGGCCGCAGATCTCGTTGTGCAGGGAGAGCGCCGGGGCGTGGGCTCCGGCGCGGGCGAACTCCTCTCCCAGCACCGCGTGGTAGCGGTAGTCGGCGACGCCCGCCCCGCCGTACTCCGGGTCGACGTCGAGGCCGAGCAGGCCGTGTTCGCCCGCGCGCAGCCACACGGCCCGGTCCGCGGCACCGTGTTCCTCCCACCGTTCCAGGTTCGGGGTGACCTCCCTGGCGACGAAGGTCCGCACGAGGTCGCGGAACTCCTCGTGCTCCCGGGTGAAGAGGTCACGACGCATCGAGAACCCGATCCCGTACGGCCGCCGCCCGCCAGGAGGGCAGGATGTCGCGCAGCCGGTTCATCATCGCCTGGCAGTAGGCGGCGTTGTGCTCCAGACTGCGGTGACGCGGATAGGGCATCTTCCTGCGGCCTCGATGGTCGACGACGTACCTCCCGGGGTCCGTGGCGCCCTCGACGAAACCCGCTTCGGCGAGTGCCCCCACGGCGGCCTCCGGCAGGTCGACCACGAGCCGGTAGCGGTCCCTGTCCACGATCCTCACCTGCGAGAGCGGCACCGCGGGCGCGGAGACGGCCTCCCGGTACACGTACGGCCTGGCCACCAGGTCGAGTTCGAAGACGGCGCGCAGCCTGGGATCGGCCAGCCAGCCCTGTTCGCCGAGGAAGTCCCCAAGCAGGGTGTCCATCTCCGCCCGGTGGGAGTGCAGCACCATGTGCAGGACCTTGCCGATGTTGTTGAGGTCGTAGTTGCCCAGCCCGCGCACCGACTCGGCGAAGAACGCGCAGATCTCCGTGTCGGTGCGGCGGCGGTAGTGGTCGGCGGCGCGGACGAGGAAGTCCTCGTAGGAGCAGACGCCGCTCCGGTCGAGTTCCCTGGCGACGTGGAAGGCGGCGCGGGCGTTGTAGAGGCTGATGACCGCGTAGTAGAACCAGGCCCCGGCCTGGAAGTCCTCGCGGGTCACCCACTTGGTGGCCACGACCACGTCCGCCTCGGCCACGGGGTCGTCGACCCGTACGGTCTCGATGCCCAGCGCCTCCCGCGTGCCGTACATGGGGGTGTTGCGCAGCAGCAGTTGCGGGTAGGCGACGACGGCGTCGGCCCCGGTTCTGCACACCTTGGCGATGCCCGCCTGGAAGGACTTCAGGGTCTCACCGGGCAGCGGCCAGATCAGCTCGGTGTAGGAACTGATCTGCTTCTCGTGCAGCTTGAGCTGCAGCTCCACATAGGTGGACTCCTTGATGTTGGCGCGCTGCACGATCTCAAGCGTCTGCGGACTCAGCGTCTGCAGCGAGACCGGCTGGCTGGTCAGCAGGCCGCCCTCCACGAGGATCTCGGTGATCTCGGTGACCCGGTCGGGACGGTTCTTCGCCGCCTGGATGGCGATCATCATCGGGTAGCCGGTGCGCCGTTTGCCCTCGACCAGGTGCCGGGTCAGCTCGACGTCGCGGGGCAGCGCCCCCCAGTTGGCGTCGGCGAGGAAGACGCTCTCGACGCCGTGCTCGCTGATCCAGGTGAGGTCGGCCTTGACCCGCTCCAGGTCCCAGCGGTGGACCTTGTCGTTGGTCGCGGCGCCCCAGTAACAGTAGGAGCAGCTGTAGGGGCAGCCCCGGTTGGTCTCCACGACCGCGAAGGTGTACTCCCCGCCGTCGAACAGGCCCATGGCGAACGGCGAGGGGATCTCGTCCAGGTCCGTGATCCGGGCGGGCTTGTCGGTGGTCAGCAGCTCCCCCCGTACCCAGAAGCTCATCCCCGGCACCCGGGTGAAGTCCGGTACGGCCGCGGCCTCACGGGCGGTGAGCAGTTCGGTGAGCAGCGCGTGGAAGGGCCGTTCCCCCTCGGCGTTGCACACCAGCACGTTCTCCAGCTCCGGCGGCACGTACTCGGCGGCGTGGTTCATCACCTGCGGGCCGCCCAGGACGAAGCAGGCGTCGGGGCGGTGCCGTACGAGTTCGTCGAGCACCTCCTTGATCCGGCGCATGTTCCACAGGTAGCAGCTCATCGCGTACACGTCGGCGTCCTGCGCGAGCAGCGCCGTGACCAGTTCGGCGACCGGCGTCCGCGCCGTGGGGGCGTGCACGAGGAACTCGCAGCCGGCCGCGACGGCGGGGTCCCGCAGGGCGTAGGCCTGCAGGTAGCCCGAGGCCAGGGGCAGCGTGTTGGTGTAGAGCGGCAGTTCGAGCAGGCTCACCCGCAGCGGCCTCGGCAGTGACCCAGACGGTGACTCCGACAGCGGTTCAGGCAGCGGTTCAGGCAGGGGGCTCGTCGAAAAGCTCGTCAGGGGGCTCATCTGTCCTCACCCGCCGTCGCGTCGACCGCCGCCGCCAGTTCGTGCAGCACCTCGTGCTCGAAGACGTCCTCGGCGCCGAGCCTGATGCCGCGTTCCCTGGCCCGTGACGCCAGCCGCATCGCGCTGAGCGAGTCGCCCCCGAGGTCGAAGAAGCTGTCCTGCCGCCCGACCTCGTCGAGGTCGAGCACGTCGCACCAGATCTCGGCGAGCACCCGCTCCGCCTCGGTCAGGAAGCCGGTCTCACCTGCGACGCGGGCCGGGAGGGGGCGCCTGGCCAGGGCGTCGCGGTCGAGCTTCCCGTGCGGTGTCAGGGGCAGCCGTTCGACCGTGACGATCGTCTGCGGCACCATGTGGGCGGGCAGCAGAGCGGCCAGACCCTCCCCCGGGTCCTCCGTGAGGCCGTCGGACACGACGTAACCCACCAGCCGGTCGCCCCGCTCGTGCAGGACCACGGCCGCCTCGCGGACCCCGGGCAGGCGGGTCAGCGCCGTCTCGACCTCCCCGAGTTCGATCCGGAAGCCGCGCAGTTTCACCTGGTCGTCGGCCCTGCCGACGAAGACGAGCGCGCCGCCGGGCAGCTCGCGGACCAGGTCTCCGGTGGCGTACGCGCGCCCGCCCGGGGTGAACGGGTCGGCGGGGAAGCGCTCCTCGGTCAGTTCGGGTCTTCGCAGGTAGCCGAGCGCGACCCCGGCCCCCGCGACGTACAGCTCGCCGACCGTGCCCGGCGGCACCGGGCGCCGCTCGGCGTCCAGGACATGGGTCCGCAGGCCGGGCAACGGCCTGCCGATCGGCGGGTCCTGGCCTCCGACCACGTCGGCGGGGTCGAGTTCGGCCCAGGTGGCGACCACCGTCGTCTCCGTCGGCCCGTAGAGGTTGTACACGGCGAACGGCAGGCCGAACGGCGGGTGGCGGCGCAGCCTCTCCCCGCCCAGGAGCAGGACACGGGGCGCGTGGCCGTACAGGTCCCAGGGCTGGTCGAACATCTCGACGGCCAGCACCGTGGTCAGGAAGCACACGGTGATCCGTTCCCGGGCGAGCCACTCGGCGAAGTCGGCCGGGGAGTCCGGCAGCCGCCCCTCGACCAGGCGCAACGTCGCGCCCCACGCCAGGCAGGGCCACACCTCAAGCGCCCAGGCGTCGAACGAGGGGCGGGCGAACTGGGTGATCCGGTCCTCGGGGCCCACGCCGAACGCCTGGCCGTACCAGGAGACCAGGTTGGAAAGCCCGCCGTGCGCCACCATGACGCCCTTCGGCGTGCCCGAGGAACCGGAGGTGTAGGTGACGTAGCAGACGTCGCCGGGCGTCACCTCCGGGAGCGGGCCCGCCCCAAGGGACAGGCCGGCCGCCGGGGACGGGCCTCTCTCCGGGGACGGGCTCACCGGCGGGAGGGGGCTCGCCTCCGGGGGCAGGCTCACCGGCGCGTCGGCGGCGAGCAGTTCCTCAACGGCCAGCACCTTGGCCGGTCCCCCGCCGAGCCGCCCGGCCGTGGCCGCGCGGGTGACGACGAGAGGGGCTCCGGAGTCGGCGACGATCGCGCCGAGCCTGGCGTCCGGTTCGTCCACGTCGACGCCCACGTAGGCGCCCCCGGCGAACAGCACCGCGAGGGCGGCGACGACCAGCTCCGCGGAGCGTTCGACGACCAGGGGGACCAGCGTGCCCCGCTCGACGCCGTGGGAACGCAGCACGCTCGCCATCCGGCCCGCCCGTTCGACCAGCTCGCCGTAGGTCAGCTCGGTACCGGCGGACACGATCGCCGGGTGGTCAGGACGCGCCCGCGCCCAGCGCGCGACAAGAGCGGGAACCGCGGCACCGACCGTCATCGGTTCGTTCATCGTTCCGCCTCCGAGGCATACGAAAAGAAAGGGCGTGACTCACGTGGAAATGGCTCCGCCGAACCGACGCCTTTTGTTTCCACCGTTTGTTCGGGATTTCCAAAAAACGCCGCGCGGCACCCGCCGCACGGCCGCATCGGCGCAGGCGGAGTACGACCGGCCGCTCTGCGATGTCCCTTTCCTCGTGCGGAGGCGGCCGGGTCCGAGCGCGGGATACTTCGTCAACCGGCTCGAATCATATGCACCGGGCAATTCCGGGAGAAGGGCCTCAGAAAACTGAGCATTCTACGATAAAAGGCCAGCGAAGGGAGGGGTGTGTCTGGATGATCGGGCCTTCACCCAGGGGTCCGTCACGGCCCGGATCCGCCGGGGAGCCCCGGGTCCTCCGCCCCGTGGAGGGGCCCCCGGGCGGTGTGACGGTCGCGACGAACAGGTACCGCTCGGGAGCGAACGGACTCAGCGGCGCCCTGGGACGGGGCCGTACTCGTCGCGTACCGCCGTTTCCGGACCCGTGCACCGCGAAGCCTGGGGAGCCCCGGGAGTCCGGCGATTCGGCGGGGACCGAAAGAGTTGCCCGGCGATCTCCGGCGCCACGAAGGTTGGGCAGGGAACCGTATCGGCCGGAGGGCCGGAAGAGAAATCGCTGCGGCAACGGATTCAGAACGTCCTTCCCGTGGGCGGTCGCCTGTGGAAGAGGACGGCGGCCGGAAAACCCACGGCCCCGGGGAGACGGTTCCTGATAAAGACGGCCTTGTTTCGCGAGAAACACCGCCGCGACGGTCAGGAAGGGGGTGATCGGCCATGGGTGAGTCTCCGATGATTACCATCTCCACCAGGATGGAGTAGTCCTCCACAACGGGAGACGGTTGAGTTTCCCCAGCTTGACTGGGTGCGCGTGCCCTCTGACCGAGTGCTCGCGCACCCAGCCGCCCGGTCGCCGGGTCTCCACGACCTGTCCGGCGACGATTCAGAAAAGCTGCCCGGTGACAGTTCTGGAAACCGTCCAGCGAGAGCCTCGGAAAGCGTCGGAAAGCTTATGACCACCCCCATGTCGAATGACGTCCTCGCGCGAGGGCGACGCGCCGCCGAATGGCTCGCGAAGGAACATCCCGTGTCCCGGATCTACCTCGGTGGCGCGCCGACGGCAGGGCTTGGTTCCCCGATGTCGGACATCGATCTGTTCGTCGTCAGGGCCGACTGCGAATCGCTTCCCCCGGCGCAGCTCGAATTCGAGGGCGAGCGCGCGGACGTGGAGTACCTGGATCTCGAACAACTGCGCCGGGACGTGCAGGAGAGCACGGTCTTCCGGGTGACGAACACCGACTTCAGCCAGACCGCGCGGTTCAGCCGTAACCGGCTGGACGTTCTCACCCGTTTCCTGCTCGGCGAGGTCGTCGTCGACGACGGTGAACTCGCCGCGTTGCGGCAACGCCTGGCCGACAACATGCCGGACTACAAACGGCTCCTCATGACGCGGCACGCGATCGACGCGCACAATCTCAACGAGGACATCTGCGGCGCCATTCTCAACGGGGACGCGCCCGCCATGAGGTATCTCTCCCAGGAGTACCTGCACCGCGCCACCGAGGCCTACCTGTGCATGCGGGACGACCTCTACGTGAACACCAAGTGGGTCTGGGCCCGCTGGAGGCGTTCGGCGAGCGAGTTGCTGAAGGCCTCGCTCACCGAGGTGATCGACCACGCGTACACGGCCGAGGACGACGCCGTCGGCAGGAACCGCTTCCTCGCGCAGGACCTGCTGGTGATGGCGGCGACCGGCCTGGAGTACGTGCCGGTGCTCGGCGCCGTGCCCGGGCACCACTCCCGGCGTATCGACGTGAGCGTGATCCCGATGAAGGGCAGCGGTGTCCTCATCGAGTCGGTACGCGGGGAGTCCGTGCTGCTCAGCTGGCAGGGCGCCCTGTTGTGGGGCATCTCCCACGGCCGCCCCAAGGATGAGGCCGTGCACCTGATGGGGGGCGTGCTCGCCTCGGCCGGGCTCCAGGTCGGCGAGGACGAGATCGCCGCCTACCACGCCTCGCTCGTCGACGTCGGCGTCATCGGCCTGCCATGAAGGACCCGGCCACGGAAGGCCCCGCTACGAAGGACCCCGCTGCGGAAGGCCGGGCTGTGGAAGACCCGGCTGTGGAAGACCCGGCCGCTGGAGGCTCGGCCGGGAAGAATTCGGCCGCGGAAGACCCTGCTGCGAAAGGTCCAGCTGGGAAAGGCCCGGCCGTTGGAAGCCCGGCCGCGGAAAGCCCGGCTGGGAAAGGCCCGCTCCGCGACGCGAACTTCCTCAGGTTCTGGACCGCGGTCACCGTCTCGGGAATCGGGTCCCAGGTCACGCTGATGGCCCTGCCCCTGACCGCCCTGATGGTCCTGCACGCCGACCCCGTGCAGCTCGGCCTGCTGACCGGCCTGCAGTACGTCCCCGCGGTCGTCGTCCTGCCCTTCGCCGGGGTCGTCGCCGACCACTGGCCGGCCAAGCTGGTGAACGCCGGGTGCGACCTGGCCCGAGGACTGATCCTGCTCACCGTGCCGATCGTCACGGCGACCGGCGTGCTGAGTCTGGGCTGGCTGTACGGCCTGGGCCTGGCCATGGGCGTGTTCAAGGCCCTCGGCGACGTGGCGCACCACTCCATGCTTCCCCGGCTGGTCGGTGAGGAGCAGCTCGTCCCCGGCAACGCCGCGGTCAGCACGAGCTACTCCGTCATCGACGTGGCCGGTCCCGGGCTCGCGGGGCTGATCGTCCAGCTGCTCGGCGCGCCGTACGCCCTCCTGGTCGACGCGGTGTCCTACCTGCTGTCGGCCTCCCTGCTGTCCACGCTGAAGCTCAGGTTCTCCGGGCGGAAGGGGCCGCAGCGGCTCCGCTGGGGGACGGCGATCACCGAGGGGTTCCGGTACTTCGTCAAGGATCGGCGGGTTCTCGCCTTCGGGGTGGCCAGCGGCCTCGGCAACATGTGCATCCAGGCGTTCGACGTGACGATCCTCATCTACGTGGTCCAGCACCTCGCCCTGACGCCCGCGCTGCTCGGGGTGGTCGTGGCCGCGGGTGCCGTGGGCGGCATCGCCGGTTCCGCCTTCGCCGCCTACGTCCACAACAGGTTCCCCGCGGGGCCGACCATCTTCGCGGCCCAGGTCATGAGCGGGATCGGGGTGATGGCCGCGGCCTCGGCCACGCTCCTCGACGCCACGGCGCCGCGCGTCGCCGTACTGGTGGCCTGCATGTTCGTCAGCACGTTCGCGCTGGCCGTGTACAACGTCCACGCCATCAGCGCCCGGCAGGCGATCGTCCGTCCCGAGCTGATGGGGCGGGTGACGGCGAGCTACCGGTTGATCTCGCACGGGGCCATTCCCCTGGGGGCGCTGGCCGGAGGGGTGGCGGCGCAGTCTCTCGGCAGCGCGACCACCGTGCTCCTCACCGGGACGATCCAGGCGCTCCTGCCGGTCGCCTTCCTCCTCACCTCGTTCGGGATCATCTACCGTGATCCCGGCCTCACGGGGGCTCGCGAACGTCAGGCCTGACGGGGCGGGGCGGTGGACTGCCGTACGACCAGGGAGCTCCGCAGCACGGCGGGGCTCGGCTGCCTGGCGGCGAGCCGGTCGTGCAGCGCCTGGGCACCGGCCGCCCCCAGCTCGGTGACCGGGATGTTCACCGTCGTCAGCGCCGGGTGGAGGACGTCGCTGATCGGAAGGTTGTTGTAGCCGATCACCGACAGGTCGTTCGGGACGTCGAGACCGAGGCTCCGCGCGGCGGCGAACACCACGACGGCCAGGTTGTCGTCCTCGCAGACCACCGCCGTGGGGGCCGGGTCAGAACGCAGTAGTTCCAGGGCCGCCCGCTGGGCGTCCACGGGGTCGAAGGTCGTGCCGACCACCGTGAGGCTCGCCCCCGGGCGGTGCCTGACCACCGCGCGCAGGGAGCGCAGCCTGGTCGTCAGCATCCAGGCGCCGCGCCGGTCCACGTGCAGGTAGCCGATCCTGTGGTGACCGAGGTCCAGCAGGTGGCGCGCGGCCTCGCGGCTGCCCACGGCGATGTCCACGTTGACCGCGTCGGGGTACAGCCGGGGGTCGCAGTCCAGCGGCACCATCGGCACGACGCCCTGCGGGCGGATGGCCTCCGTCCCCACGTCGCCGTAGACCAGCATCCCGTCAATGGCCTGCTGCGGTATCGGCAGCAGCCGCTCGTGCCTGTCGGTGCCCATGGGATAGACCAGGACGGTCGTCTCGTGCTGGTTGGCGACCTGGGTCGCCCCCACGTGCAGGTTGGCGAAGAAGGTGTTGGTGATCGCGGGAACGATCAGCAGCACCGTGCCGGTTCGCTCAAGTCGCAGGCTCCGCGCCGTCAGATCCGGCTGGTAGTCCATCTCCGCGGTGATGCGCCTGATCCTGGCCGCGGTCTCCTTCGAGACCCGGCCCGGCCACTTCCCGGTGAGGACGAGGGAGACCGTCGACTGTGAGACCCCGGCTGCCTGAGCCACATCCCTGCTGGTGATGCGCGCTTTCACCGGCCTAAGCATGTCTAATCACCCTATGTGTTCGTCATGGCGCACAGACAGATCGCGTTCTTCCCCGTGACCCGTGACCCCGTACACCGCTGCCACTCGATGCTCTGTGATCCGATGCCAGGACAAGTATTCCATCCAGGCATTCCCCATCGGATCGAAGGGGAAAAAGAGGCGCGCTCTCACCCGTCCCGGACGTTGTTCAGGAGCCCGGCCGAGACGAACGCCTCCATGGTCGCGCCGTCGTCGAGCGCTCCCGCCTCCTCGAAGTACCGTACGACGGTCCGCGCCCTCGACGCGGTGTCCCGGGCCGTCCATTCCACCGAGAGCGACTCGGCCGCGACGGTCCTGGCCTCCTCGCGCGACAGCCCCGCCGACCGGGCGACGACGGCCGCCGCCTCACGGTCCGGCTCGACGAACGCCGCGACGATCGCGGGCAGCAGAGGGCCGACGCAGGCGCGCTCCCCGGCGCTCAGCGCGGGCCAGAGCCGCTGGAGCAGGTCACGGAAGTAGGCGTGGTGCCTGCCCTCGTCCTCGGCGTGGTCGCGCACCAGGTCGCGTACGGCCCCCGGCAGCCGCCGGTCCCTGGGGATGTCGGTCAGGACGGTCGAGATGAGCGTCTCGCTGACGACCGCGAACAGCAGCCGTTCCAGCCCCCGGACCCGGGGGTCGAGGCGCCTGCGGACGGCGTCGAGGCGCCGCAGGAAGGCCGGGGTGCCCGCGTCGGCCCACTCGACCCCTGAGCGCGCCTCGACCTGCCTGATCAGGTCGTAGGAGAGCTGGGCGTGCCAGGCCTCGTCCGTCACGATCTTGTAGGCGTCGGCGCGCATCCGCTCCGGGAGGTCCAGCCCGGAGCGCCCCCTGGCGATCCTGGCCGCGACGGGGATGATCGCGAGCTGTTCCAGCTCGACCGTGAAGTGCAGGTAGTGGTAGAGGTGCTGGGCGAGGGCGTCGTGGACCGCCCGCTCCCCCCGCTCGGCGACCAGCGGATGGCGCAGCACGGGGACGAGTTCCGGGGGGAAGTACAGCGCGTCCGGCGCCGGGGGGTCCATGACGGGCTGCGGCTTGACCCTGACGGCCGCCCGTTCGTCCCAGCGCTCGAAACGGCTGCCGTAGTCCTCCGGCGTGTCTCTCATCTCAACCGCACGAGCCCGCCGTCGGCAAGCGCCGTCATGGTCTCCGCCGTGTCCAGCAGCGCGGTCTCGGCGTCGACCGCGTACTCCCCGGCCAGCAGCAGGGCCAGCTCGCGCAGCGACCTGCGGCCGTCCACGCGCCTCCACAGGAAGCCCGCCGTCTCGGAGAGCTCGAAGACGCTCTCGCCCCAGGCGACGGTGATCGTGCCGCCGACGTTGCGCACCCGGACGTCGAGCCTGGGCACCGGTACGGCCTCGGGGGACAGCTGTTCCATCAGATCACGACCTCCATGGAGATCCGGCGGCACGCCAGTACGACGTCCTCGACCCACGCGGCCGGGTTCGCCGGGTCGTACCCCCGCATGGTCTCGATCGTCCAGTACTCCTCGAAGGGCATGATGGTCTGCTCGACCTGGCGGAACCGGCGTGCCCGCCACTTGGCGCTGTGGCCGAACTCCCCGCACGAGACGTGCAGGGCGTTGACCGCGTAGCCGAAGGCGAGCTTGGCCGAGAGCACGGCGCTCTCCACGTCTCCCGCCTTGAGCTGGCCGACGGCGTCCTCGACGAAGAGGTCCGACAGGTTGAGCGCGCGGCTGACCAGGATCGAGCGGATCGCCGAGGACTCCAGCTGTGTCCTGCGCCCGGCCAGCCACGACTCCCCCGTGACGGACACGGCGCTGCCGAGTCGTTCGAGGAAGTCCATCTCGTGGGAGGTGAGCAGGTCGGCCACGCTGTGGTTGGTGTCGAACTCCTCCCAGGACACCTTGGCGAACATCTGGTCGACCTGGGAGTCGGTCCAGTACTCGATGTCCCACCTGACGCCGTCCACGTGGACGACCTCGACGGGGACGTGGTCGGGGGTCAGCGCGACCGGGGCGAGAGCCGTGCTCGGGGCGGTTCTCTGGGCGGTGGACACGACGTAGACGTCGAGGTCGCTGCCCGAGTTGCCCCAGCCCCTGACCAGGGATCCGGCCAGGTAGACGGCCTGGTGGTCCTCGGGCAGTAGCCCGCGCGCGGCCAGTTCCGCCAGGTGTCCGCTCGGGTCAACCCGCATGGCCCGTCCCCTCCTCGATCAGGTGCAACATCCCGTGTTCGACGGCCTCGGCGACCTGCCGTGCCACCTGGTCCCCCGGCCGCCCGGTCAGTTCGGCGATCTCGGCGACCGAGCGGGCGCCGTCGACGGAGCGCAGCAGGTCCAGCCAGTCGTCGTCCTTCTCCAGCACGTACCGGACGGCGCCGTCCACGGCGACGTACCAGGTCCCCTCGGCCGTGGTGTCCGCGAGCAGGAGGAAGCCGTCCTCCTGCGCGGGCACCGACCCCGGCTCGACGGAGGGCGCGCAGCCGAGGATCTCCTCCGTCCGCGCCTCGTTCTCACCGCCCAAGGCGACGGGGACCGGGCCGGCGGACATGTCCACGACGGGCGGGGGAAGATCGCTGACCATCTGGGACAGCAGCCCCAGGTTCACCAGCCTGAGCAGGATCTCCACCTGGGCCAGGTCGTCCCGTTCCGTCAGCGACCCCAGCAGTCCCCGTACGGCGGGGCCGTCCAGCGCGCCGGAGGCGCCCGGCGCGGCCAGGGCCTCCTCGACGAGCGCTGCCCCGTCCCCGCGCAGCATCCGCAGGAAGACCCGGTGGGTGTGGCGCTGCCCCTCGCCGTAGAAGAAGGGGACCTTCTCCCGGGCGGCGATCCGGTCCGGCAGCACGCCCCGCATGCTCTCCCGCAGGATCGTCTTGTCCCACAGCAGCCGTTTCCTGTGGCTCGGCGGGATGGACAGGACCAGTTCGACCAGGCGGTGGTCGAGGAACGGCACCCGCGCCTCGATGCCGCTGCCCGCGGCCGTACGGTCCTCGTGCCAGCAGTTGTACTGCTGGATCTTGCTGTACTCGGCGGCCAGGTAGGCCCGGTAGGGGTCCTCACGTACGGCGAGCAGCTCCCTGGACAGCAGCGGCACGTCGGTCCGCGTCCACCAGGGCGCCAGGCCGGGGTGGGTCCGCAGGGCGCCGGAGCACGCCATGGAGTCGAGGGTCGCGACGAAGGCGTCCCAGCCGCCTCCCCCGCTGTAGTCCACCGAGTAGCCGCCGTTGAACTCGTCGCTGGCGGCCCCCAGGAGCATGCCCCGCAGCTCCGGCCTGGCCTGTTTGGCGTAGCGGTGCAGTTCGTGCTTGTAGTACTGCTCGGGTCCGCACTGCGGGTGCTCCATCAGCCACAGCAGCCGTTTCCACTCGTCCGGGGAGGGGATCCGGTCGGCCTCGAAGCACACCTGGTGGTTGGGCAGGCCGAGCTTCCCGGCGAGCCAGGAGGCGTGCTCGGCGTCGCCGTTGCGCAGGGTGCTCGCCGACAGCACGGTGAAGGTGTGCAGCCGTCCCGCGTACGGCGTGGCCAGGGCGGTGACGGCCGCCGAGTCGACGCCGCCGCTGAGGAAGACCCCGAGTTCGGCGTCGGCGGTCGCGCACTCGGCCACGGACTCGGCCAGCAGTTCGCCGTAGCGGCGGACGAACTCCTCCTCCGAGGCGTCCGCGTCGGCCGTCGGCAGGGACCAGTACGTGTGCTCGCGGGTCGTCCCGTCGGCCAGGTCGATCTGCACGATCCGGCCCGCGGGGACGCACTCGATCCCGGTGAACCAGGTGGAGGGGACCTCCGCCCGGTGCGGGTACGGCGCGGCGCTGAGCATGGGGTGGGTGAGCGCCTGCTCCCAGTCCAGGGAGCGTGGCGTGGCCGGGTCGGCGAACAGCGCCTTGATCTCCGAGGCGAACACCACGCGCCGGCCGTCACGGTGGTAGTAGAGCGGTTTGATGCCGAACCGGTCGCGAGCCAGGACGAGCCGTCCTCGGCGACGGTCCCACAGCACGATGGCGAACATGCCGCGTACCTCGTCGAGGAAGGCGTCGCCCCGCTCGCGGTACAGGTGCAGGAGGACCTCGCAGTCGGAGCCCCCCTTGAGCCGGGTGCCCGCGGGAAGCCTCGCGGCCAGCTCACGGTGGTTGTAGACCTCGCCGTTGGCGATCAGGACGAGGTCGCCGTCCTCCGTCGAGAGGGGCTGGCCGCCGCTCTCCGGATCGACCAGGGAGAGCCTGGTGAAGGCGAGGCCGACCGGTCCCTGCCGCAGCAGTTCCCGGTCGTCGGGGCCTCGATGGGCGATGATCCGCGCCATCCGTTCCAGGAGCGCGTCCGTCGTGGCGTCCGTGTGGCCGCCGTCGATACGGGCCAGACCGGCCAGACCGCACATGTGCACCTCAGGGGTTGGGGGGAGTCCTTGCTCAGGCGACCACGCGCAGCACCGTGTTGTAGGCGACCTGCTTGGCCTGCGACTTGACGTAGGGCTTCAGGGGCTTGGAGGACTCGGCCGAGCCCTCCTCCTGGGGCTCCTCGGACATGGGCTGCGGTCTGACGTACGGCTTCATGGGTTCTCCCGGGTTCAGGGGTTCCTGGACGGACGGCTGATCGCCATCGTGACCCTAGGTGGCGTCCGCGGGCCCGACAAGGAATTCGGTTCCAGCCGAATGCCCCCACTGACCGGCCAACTTCTCCAGGGCCTCCATGAGGTTGCGGTGGCGGTTCAGCGCCTGTCTGAGGGTGGCGGGGCGGTGGCCGACGCCGGGCTCGACGACGAGTTCCCAGGGCAGGCCGCGTTCGGCCGCCAGCCGTGCGAGGTCCCGGACGTCCCCGAGGCTGGAGATCGGGTCCCGGTCGCCCTGGATGAGGAAGACGGGACCGCTCCCCGGGCAGGCGAGCCGTACCGGGTCCAGGGGGGCGACGGCTCCCTCGGCGGTCAGGTCCCCGAACCTGCGGGTGAACCAGGCCCGGCAGCGGGGGTCCTCCTCGACCATCCTGCGCACGTGGCGCACCAGGTCGACCAGGGGCGAGCAGGCGACCACGCCGGCCGTACCGGGCAGGATGGCGTTGCCGAGCAGCGCGAGGCCGCCGCCGAAGCTGGCGCCGAGCAGGATCGTCCGGTCGCGGGGCACGCCCTTGCGCTCCGCGAACGTCAGGCAGGCCGTCAGGTCCTCCCGCAGGGTCTCCTCCCAGGCGCGCCACGCGCGTCTGGTGTGGGCCGCCCCGTAGCCCGACGATCCGGCGTAGTTCACCGCGAGGACGGCGATCCCGCGTTCCAGGAGTCTCCGGTAGAGCCCGTCGAAGCGGAGCTCGTCCCGTTCGACGATCTCCGGCCCGCCGTGCAGGGAGATCACCACGCCGGTCGGCCTGCCTCCCGGCAGGTGGACGTGGATGGGGGTGGCGCCCTGCCAGCGGTGGCTGGAGACGGCGCCGCCGCCGAGCGGCGGGACGCCTCCCGGCGCGGTGCGCGTTGTCCCGTCCGGTGCCAGCCAGGCCCACACGCCGCCGTTCACGACGGAGGTCAGGCGCAGCCCGACACCCCCGGCGTGGGCGGAGCAGACCCGGATCCGGCCCGGCGGCAGCGGTACGGCCCGCCGGGCGCCGCTCGCCCGGTCGACGACGACCAGGCTGTCGGCGCCCTCGGAGGTGACGACCACGGCGATCGTGTCCGTGCCCGGTCCCAGGAAACGCGCGTCGACCAGGTCTCCCTCGATCCGGAGTTCGTCGGTGACGACGTCCGTGCCCGGCCGCCACGTCACCGGCCTGCCGTCGCGTTCGACGAGCGCCAGGCCGTCGCGGACGTCGAGCCAGCGTCCCTCGACCCGTCTCTCCACGGGGTCGTCAAGGTCCGGATCCAGGGGCCACACGTGGAGCACCGGCCGGTCGGGGGCGTCGTGGAGCTGGGTCACGGCCAGGTTCAGGCCGCCGTCCACGTGGACCGGCGACTCGCCGGGCCACCGGTTCGGGTGGATCCGCCCGGTCCCGCCGGGGAAGGCCTCAAGGATCGCCTGGGCGCCCGTGTCCGTCTCCATGACCAGCGCGACGCCCCGGGTCCCGCCGACCGGCCGTCCCGGCAGGGCGTCGAACGGCGCCCACCCCCGCGCGGCGGCACCCGTCAGGGGAACCTCCCAGGTGACCGGGTCACCGCGCAGGGGCCGCTGGACGACCCGCAGGGTCGTGCCGTCCCGGTGGACGGACAGGAAGGCGGCCTCGTCCCCGGCGAAGATCGTGACGTCGGCCTCGTCGTCGATCCGGTGCACCGTACCGTCGGGGCCGGTGAGCAGCACGCCCTTCTCGTCCTGGTCGGCCAGCACCGGGCCGCCCGACCAGTCGAGCATCTCGACGTGCCCTTCGGTGAAGACGGTCTCCACCTCGTGGAGCCCGCTCACCACCGGGTGTTGCCCTTCCAGTTCCCGGCGAGCCCGTCGATCTGCTCCCGCAGCACGTCGGCGTGGCCGGTGTGCCGGGCGGTGTCCTCGATGAGGTGGGCCAGCACCCAGCGCATGGTCGGCGTGGCCGGGGCGGTCGGGCGCAGCGTCCGCACGCCGGGTGCGTCCAGGGACGCGCAGCCGTCGATGACGGCGTCCGAGCGGGCGGCGGCGGCGCGGTAGGCCGCGATCACCTCCTCGGCCGTCTCCCCTGGCCTTACCTCCTGGTCGCACAGTTCGGAGGGGAGGTCGACGCCCGCGTACGCCCAGCTCACCCAGCCGAGCTCCATGACCGTCAGGTGTTTGAGCAGCGCGAGCAGGCTCTTGCCCGAGGGAACGAGTTCCCTGGCGGCCTGTTCGTCGTCGACGCCCGCCGACTTGGCGATCACGGACTCCCGCAGGTAGCGCAGGAAGGCGTGCAGCGTGGTCTTCTCGTCGGCGGTGAGGGACGGCGTCATCAACGGCGTCGTCGTCGGTGGCATGCGGTGGTCCTTCCTGGAACAGGCGTCAGGCGGCCGGGTGCACGGTCTCGTTGTCGAGATACTCCAGCAGCGCCCGACCTGACCGGTTCAGCTCATACATCACACGTACACCGATTCGATGCCGTTGCACCACACCGGCGGCGACCAGAGCCGTCAGGTGTTCCGAGACCGTGCTCGCCGCCAGGCCGAGGGTCGTCGCCAGCACCGAGGTGGTGGTGGGAACCGCCAGCGCCCTGACGATGGCGGCCCTGCCGCGTCCCACCAGGATCGCCAGCCGGTCACCGCGTTCCGGCTCCGCGTCCTGCCTGACCGCCCCCGACGCCCGTCCCCCGGCCAGTACGGCCGAGCCGCGCGCCTGGTAGGCGATCGCCACCTCCTCCTGCGAGCCGGTGGCGCACAACGGCGTGCCTCGGGCGAAGAGCAGCGGGACCAGCACCAGCCTGCTCGCGCCCCGGATGTCGCGCCGGGACGCCGAGGAGTCGTTGAGGCTCAGCGTCGGCCGGTCCCAGCGCAACCGCCCGCCGAGCCTGCCGAGTACGGCCCCGCCGCCCGCGGTGGCCAGCACCCTGGCCTGGAGCAGCACCTCCTGGTCCAGGACGGGCCGCATGGCCGACCAGTACGGCGCGACCGTGGCCGCCCAGTAGTCCTGGAGCAGGTCCGCGTACCAGTCGAGCGCCTCCCGGGGCTTCCTGGCGAACCGGGCGAACGGCTCCGGCGTCCCCGACGGGTGGCGGCGGGCCAGTTCCTCCCTGACCGTCTCCTCGGGTACGGCGCGCAGCGCGGCGAGTTCCTCGTCGATCCCGGCCGCTCCCGGCGGCGGGGCCGGGGTGAGGAAGGCGGGCAGCGGGAGCCCGACCCCGGCGAACCACGCCAGGGCCTCACCCCCGCGTCCCCTGGCGAGCGCCTGCCTGGCGTTCCTGGCCCACACGGTGTACGGCCACGGGCAGGCGTCCCGCCTGCTGAGCAGCGACAGGCTCGCGACCGTCTCCCACAGTGGGCTGATCCCGATCCGCAGGTTGCCGAGTACGGCGTCGCCCACGTCGACCTCGATCATCAGTTCACGACCAGGGCCTGGTCGGGCGACCTCCACAGGTCTTCCTCGTCACCGCGCCACCACCAGTCGTCCAGCCCCGCCCCGCGGCCCGCCGCGACCACCGGGGTGGCGCAGTGCCGCTCGACCTCCGCGAGGTAGGCCGCGATGGGGGGCGCCTCGGCGCCCCCGGACGCGGCGGCGACGTCCTCGGCGCTCCAGCCGGGGAGCATCCGTACCGCGGGGGCCCTGTCCTGGTCGTAGAGCCCGATCGCCGGGAAGCCCGCGAGCACGTCGAACTTGGTCATCACGATCCCGTCCGCCTGGTTGAGGCGGCAGGCGCTGCGCAACCAGCCGATGTCGAGCCAGCCGGTGTCCCGCATCAGGTCGGTCGCGCGGTCGAGTTCCTCGCCGCGTTCCTGCAGTTCGGCGTTGAGCTCGCCGTACAGCCGCGAGGGCAGTTCACCGCCGCCGACCTTGGTGACGTAGGCGGGGGTCACCAGCAGGACGCTCGCGATGTCCCTGGGGCCGACCCCCAGGCCGGTGAGGACCGCCCCGACCGTGGTGTTGCTTGAGGTCACGTAGGGGTAGTCGCCGTGGTCGAGGTCCAGCCTGCTGCCCTGGGCGCCCTCGGCGACCACCCGCGCGCCGTGGTCGAGCCGGTCGCGCAGGTAGGCGACCTCGTCGACACAGCAGTGACCGATCAGGTCGGCGAACTCCTCGGCGACCGGCCGCAGGTCGGCGGGCAGGCGGTCCCCGCCGGTCAGCAGGTCCCTGACCCGCAGTCCCGTGCGCGCCGCCTTGTCGCGGTAGGCCTGGCCGACGCCCATCCGGGTGCTGCCCACGCCGCTTCCGGCGCTGTCGGCCTCCCGGTGGTCGGCGGTGATGACGTGGGCCCGCAGGGAGACGCGCAGGCGGTCCGTGACGTCGGGGAAGGCGGCGCGCAGCGTCGCCACCTCGTTCAGCAGCATCCTGGGCTCGATGACGCAGCCGCCGCCGACGACGCCGACGGCCCCGCTCAGGATCCCGCTGGGCACCATCCGCAGCACCCACGGCTCGGTACGGCCCGGCGCGAGCACCGAGTGGGCGGCGTTCGGCCCGCCCTGGAAGCGGGCGCACACGTGGGCGTCCCGGCTGAGGGCCGCCGCGATCTTTCCCTTGCCCTCGTCTCCCCAGTGGGCTCCGAGGACGGCGAGTACCGGCATCTCGTCCCCTCTCAGACCGCGGCCGACAGGCCGGAGATGAACGAGGGGTTGCCGAGCAGGCGGGTGGCCCGGGAGTTCTGGTTGTGCAGTTCCCGGTAGAACTCCTCGTCGAGGCGCACGACCTCCGGGGAGTAGAACATCCAGGAGATGATGTCGCGGTACTTGAAGCCGGTCCTGGTGAGCTGCACCCGGTCCCCGGGCAGGCGGGTCAGCAGGCCGAGTTCCTCGGCGGCGAGCAGGACGGGCTCGAACAGGTGGGCGTGCTCGCGGTAGCCGTACCTGTCGAGGTCGTGCAGGTTCAGGTCGAACAGGTCCAGGGCCAGCCGCTTGCGGATCCGCTCGACGTCGTCGTAGACGAACCCGGCCCGGGGGGCGAGGCTGCCGGTGGTGGCGCCCTTGATGTAGTCGCCGACCTCGGCGAGCGTGGGGTTGGCGCTGCCGCCGACGATGTAGTCGACCGTGTTGGTGTAGGTCCGCGCCCCGGCGCCCAGGCCGAGCACGGGGACGCCGTGGAACTGCAGGACCTTCTGGACGTAGCCCCCGCGTCCCGGCTTCTTGTACCGGACGTTGGACTCCTGGACGTATCCCGCCGACAGCAGTTTCTCCTGCGCGTAGTCGTAGCGGTCGTACAGGGCGCCGTTGCGCATGTACCGGTACCTGCCGGTCTTGGAGAACCAGGCGTCCGGGCGGATCGTCAGGAAGTAGGTGCTGATCGTCTCGGGGGCCAGGGAGACCAGTTCGTCGACCGACTCGCGCCAGGACTGGTCGTCCTGTCCGGCGAATCCCATGATCAGGTCGGTGCTGAGGTTGGCGAGGTCCGTCGTCTTGACGATCTCGATCGCCTTGCGGACCGTGCGCTCGTTGGCCTGGCCGCGTCCCGCCTCACGGATCTCCTGCGGCCGCAGGGACTGGATGCCCATGTTGACCCTGGTCAGGCCGCGTGCGATCAGGTGGCGCAGGGTGTCGGGCCGGTCGACGATGGAGTCGGGCGTCGCCTCGACCGCGACCTCCTCGGTGGTGCTGCGCCAGTTGGGGTAGACCTCGGTCAGCGTGTCGAAGATCTGGTCGAAGTTGCGGCGGTGCAGCAGGCTCGGCGTTCCCCCGCCGATGTAGACCGTCCGTAATCGCCGGTCCCGGATCACCGAGGCGTGCCTGCGGATGTCCGCGCACAGCGCCTCGGTGTAGGCGTCGTACACGTCCGCGTCCTCGGAGATGACGGTGTACAGGTTGCAGAACCCGCATTTGTACCTGCAGAAGGGAACGTGCAGGTAGAGGTTGAGTTCGCGCGTCGGCGAATGGCTCAGGTCCTCTTCCCAGATGGCCTCGACGGCCCGTCCCGGATCCAGCGGGCGGTAGGAGGAACGCACCGGATAGCAGTAGACGAAGGGAGGGATGGCCCCGCCGTCGATGGACCGCTGGAGTTCAGATTTGGTGGACATCTGTGCTCACTCCCAGCTGCAGAGTTATGGGCGGGAGACACGCTTTTTCAGGCGGCCAAAGCACCCATTAGCCCACAAACGGGCTTACAAGTGAGCCTCATCATACGTATGACTTTGGTAGTGTCAAGGACCTATAGTTAAGAAGGTTTACCGTTCATGAGGGCCGGATCCGCTGGCTCTCCAAGCAGTCACGAGGCCTTGACCTGCATAAATGTGAAGGGCCTCACGCGGGGCTTGTTTCCAGGCCTCGTCCTCATACTTAATACGTATGATCTGAGTACTTGTGGAACCCGCGTGGGACCACCGAGACCGCCCGAATGGATTCGCATGTCACGCTCCGACGTGAGCCCCACCTTCAACCGCCCCTCCGTCGAGCAGGCTGAGCTGGTCGTGCTCGACTACGGCTCGCAGTACAGCCTCCTGATAGCCCGCCGAATCCGCGAACTGGGCGTGTACTGCGAACTGATGCCCGCGACCGCCGACGTCTCGGAGATCGCCGCGCGCAAACCGCGCGGGATCGTGCTGTCCGGCGGCCCGCACAGCGTCTACGACGACGGCGCCGCCGGACTGCCCGAAGGACTGCTCGACCTGGGGATTCCCGTCCTCGGCATCTGCTACGGAGCCCAGCTGCTCGCTCACTCCCTCGGCGGCAGGGTGGCCTCCGCCCCCAGCCGGGAGTTCGGCCGCGCCGAGGTGCTCCTCGAAGGTGACTCCCCCCTGCTCACCGGCGTCGAGTCGAACTCCGTCGCGTGGATGAGCCACACCGACCACATCGTCGAGGTGCCGCCCGGCTTCGAGGTGTTCGCGCGCAGCGGCGACGGCCTGATCGCCGTCATCGGCGACGGCGCCCTGTTCTGGGGCGTGCAGTTCCACCCCGAGGTCGCGCACACCGCCTTCGGCCGCGACCTGCTGCGCAACTTCGCCCTCGACCTGTGCGGCTGCGCGGGCGACTGGTCGGCCACGTCGTTCATCGAGAACACCGTCGACTGGCTGCGCACCCGGATCGGCGACCGGCGCGTCATCTGCGCGCTGTCGGGCGGAGTCGACTCCGGCGTCGCCGCCGCCCTGGTCTCCCGAGCCGTCGGCTCCCAGCTGACCTGCGTGTTCGTCGACAACGGGCTGCTGCGCCTCGGCGAGGCCGAGCAGTGCATGGACGTGTTCTCCCGCCACCTGAACATGCGCGTCGTCAAGGTGGACGCCAGCGAGAAGTTCCTCAGCGCCCTCGACGGCGTGGTCGACCCCGAGGAGAAGCGCCGCCGGATCGGCCGCAGCTTCATGGAGGTCTTCGAGGAGGTCGCCCCCACCCTCGGCGACGCCGACTTCTTCGCCCAGGGCACCACCTACCCGGACGTCATCGAGAGCGCCGGCGACTCCAAGCGCCACTCCTCGGCCGCGGCGAAGATCAAGACGCACCACAACGTGGGCGGGCTGCCCGACACCATGCGCCTGGAACTCCTGGACCCGCTGTCGTTCCTGTTCAAGGACGAGGTGCGCCAGGTGGGCCGCAGCCTCGGCCTGCCCGAGGAGATCGTCGACCGCCACCCCTTCCCCGGCCCCGGCCTCGCCGTACGGATGACCGGCGCGGTGACCCGGGAGCGGCTGGAACGGCTGCGCCGGGCCGACCACATCTTCATCTCGGAGCTGCGCGCGGCCGGTCTCTACCGGCACACCGCGCAGGCGCTGGCCGTCCTCACCTCCGAGCGGACCGTCGGCGTGCTCGGCGACGCCCGGACCTACGAGGACGTCCTGGCCCTGCGCGCCGTGGACACCGAAGACTGGATGACGGCCGACTGGTCGCGTTTCTCCCACGACTTCCTGGCGACGGTGAGCAACCGCATCGTCAACGAGGTGCCGGGCATCAGCCGCGTGGTGTACGACATCACCAGCAAGCCCCCGGCGACCGTGGAGTGGGAGTGACGACCTCCCGGGAACGTCAGACGCCCCGCGAGGCTCCGGGCTCCTGGGGTGGCGCACTTCCCGGCGTCTTGGGCGGTGCACTTCCCGGTGCCTTGGGCGGCGAACTCCCCCGCGCCTCGGGCGGCGAACTTCCCGGCGCCTCGGGCGGCGAACTTCCCGGTGCCTTGGGAGGCAGGCGGTGACGGCTCCCCGTCGCGTGTGCGTGACCGGCGCCGCCAGCGGCATCGGTCACGCCGCCGCCGAGATCTTCCTCACGCGCGGCGACCAGGTCACCCTGGTCGACCGCGACGAGACCGCCCTCACCCAGGCCGCCGAACGGCTGGCCGCCGAACACGGCGCCGACCGGGTCCGGCCGTACGCGGTGGACGTCTCCGTGGCCGAGCAGGTCGAGGACCTCTTCGCCCGGATCGCGGACGCCGGGGGGCTGGACTCCCTGGTCCTGGCGGCGGGCGTCACCAGCGACGGGTTCGTCTCCGACATGTCGGAACACGACTGGTCCTACATCCTGGGCGTCAACCTCACCGGCCCCTTCCTGTGCCTGAAGCGGGCGGCGCCGCTGCTGCGGCTCTCCTCCGGCGGCTCGGTCGTCGCGGTCGGCTCGGTCTCGGCCCACGTGATCGGCGCCGGTGGCGGGTGCGCCGCCTACGAGGCGTCCAAGGCGGGCCTGGTGCAGCTGGTACGCGCCTTCGCCGTGGAGAACGCCCCGTACGGCGTGCGGGCGAACATCGTGAGCCCGGGACGGACGGCCACCCGGCTCGGCGAGAACACCCGGAGACTCGCCGAGACCGTCTACACCTCCGCCGACGGTCCCCGGCGGGAACGTCACTCCTTCGGGGCGCCGCTACGCTTCGAGGGACGCCCCGAGGAGATCGCCGGTGCCATCCACTTCCTCGCCGGTGACGACGCCCGGTTCGTCACCGGCACCGAGTTGCTGGTGGACGGCGGCTACACCGCCATCTGACCCGGCCCGGGGCCGGAGCACCGTCCGGCCCCGAGAGGAACCGGCTTGCCCCGTGGCCGCCCCATCAGCTGTACCGTCATCTGCCCAAGAGAGGACTCTGAGAGGAGCCCGGACATGGCCCTTCCCCTTTACGACCACGACCTCCCCGGCACGTTCATCGCCTTCTGCGGCATGGACGGCAGTGGGAAGACCAGCCTCATCGAGGGGCTCTCCAAGCGGCTGGCCTCGGGTGGTGTGGAACCGGTCGTGACCATGCAGCCGTCCAGGTATGCCCGGGAGTCCCCGCTGTTCACCCGCTACATCTACCACCCGGAGGAGCGGCACCAGGTCGACTACCGCGCCCTGATCTGCCTGCTGACCAGCGACCGGCTGCAGAACCTCCACGAGGTGGTGCTGCCCGCGCTCCGCGAGGGGCGCACGGTCATCACCGACAGGTACGTCTTCACGGCGCTGGCGCAGATGCGGGCACGCGGTTTCGCCAACGAGGAGTGGTTCTTCGAGATCTGCAAGCACGTGCCCAGGCCGGACCTGACGCTGCTGTGCGACCCGGGTTTCCAGGTCTCGCAGGGCCGGGTCGGACGCCGTACCGACTGGCGTGACTCCTACATCGAGGCCGACCACGACCAGCAGCTCTACATGAACTACCAGATCGTCGCCGACGAGGAGGGATTGGTCCGCTTCGACACGAACCTCCCGGTCGAGGAGAGCCTGGACCTCCTGTACGGCATCGTCAACGACCGCCTCCCCAACCTCCTGAGCTGACCTTCCCGCTGGTCGCCGGGGGCACCGGTCGCGGCCCCTCCGGCGCCCGTTCGCTCCCCCCGCGCGCCCCACCGTTTCCCCGGTCCGCGGTCTCATCGGCTGCGTCCCCACGCCCCGAGCCCTTGAGAAGGAGGGCTCAGACCGTAGGGACGAGTTCAGACCGTGGAGACTGGCTCAGTGGACGGGCTCCTTCTCCTCTGACTGGTTGAACTGGGTGCGGTGGAGCTCCTCGTAGCGGCCGCCGGCGGCGAGGAGGGAGGCGTGGGTGCCGCGCTCCACGATGCGGCCGTTCTCGACCACGAGGATGAGGTCCGCGGCGCGGACGGTGGAGAGCCGGTGGGCGATCACCACCGAAGTCCGCCCGGCGAGCGCCTCACCCAGGGCCTCCTGGACGGCGGCCTCCGAGGTGGAGTCCAGGTGGGCGGTCGCCTCGTCGAGGATGACGACCCGGGGGCGTGCCAGCAGCAGCCTGGCGATCGTCAGACGCTGACGCTCACCACCGGACAGGCGGTATCCGCGCTCACCCACGACCGTGTCCAGCCCGTCGGGCAGCGCCGAGACGAGGTCGGCCAGCCGGGCGCGCCGCAGCACCTCCCAGATCTCCTCATCCGTGGCCTCAGGGCGGGCCAGCAGGAGGTTGGCGCGGACGGACTCGTGGAACAGGTGCCCGTCCTGCGTCACCATGCCGAGCGTCTCACGCACCGACTCGGCGCTCAGGTCACGGACGTCGACACCGGACAGCCGCACCGCGCCGCTGTCGACGTCGTAGAGACGTGCCGCCAGTTGCGCGATCGTCGACTTGCCCGCCCCCGAGGAGCCCACCAGCGCGACCATCTGCCCGGGCTCGGCCCGGAAGGACACCCCGTGCAGCACCTCGACGCCACCACGGGTGTCGAGGGTCGAGACCTCCTCAAGTGAGGCGAGCGACACCTTGTCGGCCGAGGGATAGGCGAAGCCGACCCCGTCGAACTCGATGGAGACCGGCCCCTCGGGCACCGGCCTGGCGTCCGGGGCGTCGGTGATGAGGGGCTTGAGGTCGAGCACCTCGAAGACCCGCTCGAAGCTCACCAGCGCGGTCATCACCTCGACCCGCGCGCTGGCCAGGGCGGTCAGCGGGGCGTAGAGCCGGGTGAGCAGCAGCGCCATCGCCACGACCGCGCCCGGTTCGAGCTGCCCGCGCAGCGCGTAGAACCCGCCGAGGCCGTAGACGACGGCCAGGGCGAGCGCGGAGACCAGCACCAGCGCGGTGACGAACACCGACTGGGACATGGCCGTGCGCACGCCGATGTCGCGCACCCGCCTGGCCCGCCCCTCGAACTCCGCCGACTCGCGCCTGGGCCTGCCGAAGAGCTTCACCAGCGTGGCGCCCGGCGCGGAGAAGCGCTCGGTCATCTGGGTGATCATCGCGGCGTTGTGGTCGGCCGACTCGCGTTCGAGCCTGGCCAGACGGGTGCCCATCCGGCGGGCCGGCAGCACGAAGAGCGGCAGCAGGAGCAGGGCCAGCAGGGTGATCTGCCAGGAGGTCCCGACCATCACGATGAGCGTGAGCACGAGCGTCACGATGTTTCCGACCACGCCGGAGAGGGTGTCGCTGAAGGCCCGCTGGGCCCCGATGACGTCGTTGTTCAGCCTGCTGACCAGGGCGCCGGTGCGGGTGCGGGTGAAGAAGGCGATCGGCATGCGCTGCACGTGGTCGAACACGGTGGTGCGCAGGTCGAGGATGAGCCCCTCGCCGATGCTCGCCGACAACCAGCGGGTGACCAGCCCGAGCCCGGCCTCGACGACCGCGATGACGGCGATCAGGGAGGCCAGGAGCACGACGAGGCCGAAGTCGGCGCCCTCGACGATCGCGTTGACGACCCGGCCCGCGAGCACGGGAGTCGCGACCGCGAGAACCGCCGTCGTGACGCTGAGCAGCAGGAACCACGTCAGGAACCGGCGGTGCGGCCTGGCGAAGGCGCCGATGCGCCGCAGGGTCGCCCGGGAGAAGGGCCTGCGCTCGTTCTGGGCGTGCATCGCGTGGTACATCGACGTCCACGCGGTGACTTCTATGTCCATCGCTCTTCTCCGGGGGGTGGTGGCCTTCCGACCGCTCTTCGAACAGGTTGACGACACCGAAAGGCTCTCATCCGTCACCGACAAAACCGCCGCGTGACCGCGTCCGCGTGGAGACGGGGCGTGACCGCCCTCCAGGTGTGGCCTCCCCGAACACTAAGACCTCAACGTATGTTCAGGTCAACCATGGCACGACATCCCGTGAGACACGTCACGAACTAGGCAAGAAAAACGACATAAGGTATAAAAAGGTATAAAGAGGCCTCGTGGCGCGTCGCCGGATGTCCGACTGATCACAAAGATCCGCCACGTCTCCGTCACGGAAACCTCGTGAAGGCATGCGGGAAGCCCATGAGCTCCGCGAGCCCCACGAAGCAGCGGGGAAGCCCACGGGCCCGGCTCCCGCGAAACCCCGCCAAGGAAAGCCCAGAGCGACCCACAGGAAAGTCTCATGAGTCAGGACAACAGCAACGCACACGTCGTCGTCGAGATCGACCTCACGCTTGAGGAGGCCCGGCGACGGGCCGCGGTCATGGAGGCCCTGGGAGACGACTGGGACCCGATCGCGGTGATGCGGGGCGAGGAGGAGGCCTACGACCTGCTCTACTCGGGCCTCGACGAGCGGCAGCAGGAGACCTACGACATGCTCGTCGCCGCCGGGGTCCTGCCGTACCGGGGGGCGGGGCATGCTGCCGATTGATCCGCACGCCGACCTGGGACGCAGGGCCTGGGTCCCCTGCCCGGGATGCCGCGACGACAGGGACTGCGCCCCCTGCTCCGACGGCCGCAACTGCTCGGACCACTGGCGCTATCTCATCCGCACCACGGGAAGCCTGCTGCACCTGCAGTGCCCCGGCTGCACCCACCTGTGGAGCCACGAAACCAACTTCGGCGCAGGCGGCGGCCGCCCCTTCTGACCGTCACGGATTGACGACGCGTCCTGGATGGTCCACCCAGATGACGTCGCCTTCAGGCGTGGCGGTGTAGCCATACCGGTCGTCGGCCGGGCAACCCCAGGAGATCCAGCGCAGGAACGCCTCCTCGGCTTCGCCGTACACGTCACGGTCGCCGCTGTACCGCACGATCCAGTCGTTCTCCCCTTCGCTCCAGGCCACGTAGGCGGCCGAGGTGTCGGAGTGCGCCCACAGGACGAACCCACCGTCGTGCTCAGTGGTACAGACGACGCCGGGCAGCATCGCGTTCAGGAAGACGGAGGCGGCCCACTCCCCGGTGATCCTCCGCGGGTCGATCCGGGCCGGACGCCTGCGCACGTCATCGCCGAGCCCCCGAAGCTCCTCCGGACGCTGACCGCGCATCATCATGAACGAACAGCCCGATTCGACACGACCAACCGCCGTACCGTCGCCGAGGGCACGCAGGACGACGAACGCGCCATACCGCCACATCGGCATCCACGGAAACACGACGGTGCCGCCCGGCCGCGTCTGCCTGATCCACGCGGGTGACGCCTCGGTCGCGCCGACGGTGACATGCACCGCGTCGTACGGCTGACCGCCTGGATACCCCAGGGCTCCGTCCCCATGGACCAACCGGACGGCGTCGCGACCGGCCCGCGCCAGGTTGGCTCGCGCCTGCCGGTGGACGTCGGCGTCGATCTCGACGCTGGTGACCTGGCCACCGCCGACGAAACTGGAGACGAGCGCCGCCGTCCAGCCGGTGCCGGTGCCGATCTCCAGCACGTGGTCGTCGGCGTGGAGGCCGAGAAGCCCAAGCTCGGTGGCCACGATCGTGGGCATGGAGTTGGAGGAGCTGTAGAGGCTTCCCTCCTCATACCCCTCGACCAGGGGTGTGGCCCCGTCGTCGATCTGGGTGACGATCGAGATGTCGCTGTAGACGACCTTCTCCCAGGCTGAGGTGTCCGCGTCCCGGTCGATCACATAGCCGGGCCCGTCACCCGGCGACACCCATGCCTGGCCTGGGATGAACAGCTCTCTCGGGTTCGCCTTCAGGGCCTCCAGCCACCGAGGGCCCAGCGCCTCGAAGGGCCCGGCTATCCGGTCGATGAGATCGGTCACTTCTTACCGCCGCCCGCGTGCTTGCCGTCTCCCTGCCCACCCGGCTGCTGACCATCCTGAGACGGCTTCGGCTGCTTGGGCAACGGCTTGTCGCCGGACTTCTTGTCGTCGTCGTGCTTACCCACCAGAGGTCTCATCGGGTTCCCTTCGTTTCCGGGCTTCCACGGGACCAAGCCCGCTCAGACGTCGACGCACATGTCGGCGGCCTCTCTCAGGCACCGCTTGTGGTGCCGAGTGAAGGTCACGACCTCAATGTGCCAACGGCCCGGAGCGGAGGCTAGGAGATTTCATGTGATTGCAGAAAGTCACGCGCCTGTTCGATAAGGGCCCGTGCTTCGTCCCCATAAACGGCCTGCCCCTGCAGCAGGGTGAAAACCTTCATGAAGTAGGCGAGGTCTTCGGCACGAGTGGTCTGGAAACGCCCAGACCACATCTCGCTGCGCACAAGGCCGGAGTCGAACATATAGAAGCATTCTCCACCCCAAATCTTGCGGAATCCGGGTGGAATAATGCCAAACGCAACGTTGGGCAAGCGGGTAACCCGTGACAGGAAGTCGAACTGCTCGTTCATCGCATCCATGTCGCCGTAGGCATAGGTGAGAACGGCGGCTTCGATAACGAAGCTGTACATATGAGCCGTGCCCCCGGTGAGAAAGCGCTGTTTCCCCAGGCGGGCCTGAACTGCTCCTTCCACGCCCTCCATCGGCAGGTCATGGAGCATGGCACTGATGGTCTGGATGCCACGCGAGTAGCCCACAGTTTGCAGGATGCCGGGCACGACGATGGCTTCGTACACCCGCAAGAGCTTGGTCCGCTCGTACAACGGGGTACCGCGAGCCTGAACTGCCTGCTGGCTGTGCGTGCGGAAGGTCGTCCGATACTCCTGCCACATGCGTCGCACGTCACGGTGGACAGCGATCAGCTCGGGAACGAGGCCCTCGACGCCACAGGCTGTGCACCAGTCACGAATGTCTTGTTCAGAGGGATTCTGCCGGGCATGCTCGATACGACTGACCTTGGTGGGGTGCATGCCCGTGAGGTCGGCCAGCTTCTTGCCGTTCAGTCCAGCGTCTCGGCGCAGATCCCGGAGTCTGATGCCGAAGGCTTTCCGCGCCTCAGCCGACTGGTCTTGCACGTGGGTCAGACCGGGCGGTACTCATGATGTGGAATCGCTGCGGAGTAAGCCGCCTCGAAGATCTCCAGGCAGCGAGCGACGACAGCGGGATCGTCAGTGAACTGGATGTCGGCCCGCTCCCCGTTCCCGTCCAGAACGTTGAACATGGCGAGCCTGCCGTCCAGGACGAACATGTCGTTGCCGGGAAGCAGCACCGTGGAAGCGAGCCGCCGGGGCAGCCAGCGCAGATCCTCACCCGCGTCGACCGCGCTGCCGGAGTAGCGGAGGGACATGCGCTGGTAGTCCGAGAGTGGTTCGGAGACCAGTCTCACTCGGCGCAGATGTCTGCCTTCGCGTTCCTTCTCGGCGACTTTGGCGGCCCATTGCCGGTAGGAGGCGTCCACAGCGTCCAGATCACCCGCCAGGAAGAGCTTCAGATCCTCCTTGTCAGCACCGTAATAGTCGTGTAGCTCAAGCTTGCGGGTGTCTCGACTCGCCCGCGCCAGTTCAGCCCGACGTTGGACTGAGATCGACTCCATAGTGCTCCTTGACATACATCCTCACGAACCGCTCCACCAGCGCCTCGGAGATTTCGACGAAACTCTCGTCATCCTTCAAGGCGCGTAGCTGGACCGCGACGTCCTCACCATGACGGAGACCCTGAACCATCCAGCTTCCCCGGTTGGTGCGGTAGAGGCTGGGGCAGTCTTCCTCATCCTTGGAGTCAGGGTCCTTGCAGAAGAAGGTAACCGTGATCGGCTTGGCTGCGCCGGAACCTTGCATGAGATTGCACCCCCAAGGTCGCAAATCGCCACCCTGAGCGTGTACGGCACATCAACAGAGGTCAAGCAGCTTGAGCGGAATAGAGCCGGAGCCATCCACGCCGACGCTCACACATCGTAGAACTTTCTGCCCAATATAAGCATATTTGACCGAAATTCCTGATCCGATTCCCGTCAAACGTCTCACCTTCCATGTCCTGTTCATGAAATATGGCGTTCATGGACGAAGGACTCGCGCGTGCGGGGCGGGCCATGGCCGTGGGGACGTTCGTCTCCAGGGTCACCGGTTTCCTGCGCACACTGGCACTGGTCGCCGCGCTCGGGCTCGGGAAGGGCCTGTTCGACATCTACACCGTCGCCAACACGCTGCCCAACTCGATCTACGACCTGGTGCTCGGCGGGGCGTTGACCAGCGTCCTGGTCCCGCTGCTCGTCCGGTATCCCGACGAGCTCTACGCGCAACGGCTGCTGTCGCTGGTGGTCTACGGTCTGGGCGCCACCGTGGTGGTCACCACCCTGTTCGCCCCGCAGATCGTGGACCTGTGCGCCGGTGACCTCGGCGCGGACCAGCGGCGGGTGGCGATCGTGCTCACCCGTTTCTTCCTGCCGCAGGTCCTGTTCTACGGCGTGGGGACGACCCTGGCCGCCGTCCTGAGCGCCCGAGGCCGCCAGGCCGTACCGATGTGGGCGCCGGTGGCCAACAACCTCGTGGTCGTCGCGACCACCGCCGCCTACCTGGCGATCGGCGGCACCGGCAGCCTTGAGAGGCTGACCGTCGCCCAGACCTGGCTGCTCGGCGTGGGCACCACGGCGGGCGTCGCCGTACAGGCGCTCGTGCTCTGCCTGGCCACGCGCGGCACCGGATTCCGGATACGGCTGCGCGCCGACCCGCGAGGGGTCGGTGTCCGGCGGATCGCGGCCATGGCGGGCTGGACGCTCCTGTCCGTGGCCGCCGCGCAGGTGGCGATCGTCGTGGTCAACCGGCTCGCCCTGGCCTCGGGGGAGGGAGCCCTCGGCGCCTACGCCAACGCCTACACGCTGTTCCAGCTGCCCTACGCGGTCGTCACCGTGTCCATCGTCACCGGAGTGCTGCCGGGACTGAGCCGGGCCGCGGCGCGGCGGGACCTGTCGCTGGTGACGGCCGAACTGTCCCGGTGTCTGCGGCTGTCCGGCGTGGTGCTCCTGCCGGTGGCCGCCTTCCTGGTCGTGCTCGGCCCGTACCTGGCCACGGCCCTGTTCGCCCATGGCAACGCCACCCCTTCGGCCGCCGCCCTCACCGGGTCGGTCCTGGCCGCCTACGGCCTGGCCCTGGTGCCGTTCTGCGGCTATCAGGTTCTGTTGCGCGGTTTCTACGCCATGCAGGACACCCGTACCCCGGCCATGATCGGGCTGCTCGTCACGGCGACCACGATCGGCGGCGCGGTGGTCTCGGCGTGGCTGGTGCCCGGCCCACGGATGGTCGTCGGGGCCGCGGTCGGGTACGCGCTGGCCAACTGCGCCGGATTCCTCGTGGCGGCGGCCGTACTGCGGGGCAGACTCGGCAGGGTCGACGGTCACCGTCTGCTGCGCGCGCACGGCCGGATGCTTCCCGCCGCGCTCGTCGCGGGCGGGGCCGCGGCCGTCGTGGCGCGCCTGACCGGGCAGGTCACCGGACCGGGGTGGGCGGGTTCGCTCGCCGTGGTGCTCGCGGCGGGCGCGTGCGGGGGCCTGCTGTACGGCCTGGCCGCGTGGGCGCTGCGCGTCTCCGAGCTCCGGACCCTGGTCAGCGCCCTGCGCGCCTGACCGCCGCGCCCGCGAAACCGGCCCTGCGCGCCTGGCCGGCGCACCCGCGAGCCGGCCGCGCGCCTGGCCGGCGTACCCGTGAGCCGGCCCCTACGTGCCTGAGGAACCGTCCGTCGGCACGCGCCTGAGGACGGCCAGCGCCTTCGAGGCGGCGTCGCGCACCGCGGACTCCTCGTCGGCCAGGCACGCGGCCACCGCCTCGGTCAGGTACGGCACCGCGGCCCTGAGATCGAGGACGACCTGGGCCATGATCACCTCAATGGCCTCCTCGTCCCAGACGTCCTCGCTCTCCTCGGAGTCCTCGGAGTCCTCGGAGTCCTCGGGGTCCTCGCTGAGCAGCGTCTCCAGGGTCGCGGCGATCTCCGCCTCCCGTCCCCGGGGGTCGGCCGCGGCCCTGATCTCCTCCTGCGGCACCTCGGGCTGGGCGGCCTCGCCGACCTCCCCGAGGAAGTCCAGCAGTACGGCCCGCAGCGGCGCCGAGGCCACCCGGCGCCGGGCCGTACGGGGATCGGACAGCAGCCCGGCGACGACCAGCGCCGCGGGCGGGGTTGCCGACCAGGGCGTTCCCTGGTGGATCACCGCCGCCCACAGGTGGTCGACGGCCTTGACCCGGGCCCGCTCGTCGTCGCCGGCCAGCGCGTCGAGGTGGGCGGGGACGTCGACGGCGACGCCGTAGGCGTGGAACAGCCGCGACCAGTCAGGCTCGCCCAAGCCGTTACCGGGCCTGCTCAAGCAGCTTCTCCGTGCCGACCAGGCGGACGCAGACGGCCAGGCCGCTGATCGCCAGCTCGACCTCGGGCAGCTCGGGGTAGGTGGGCGCGATGCGGATGGTGCTGTCGGCGGGGTCGTCGCCGTAGGGGTGGGTCGCACCGGCCGGGGTCAGCGCGATGCCCGCCTCCGCGGCGCGGCTGACCACCTGGCGGGCGCACCCCGGCAGCACGTCGAGGCTGATGAAGTAGCCGCCGAGGGGCTTGGACCAGGTGGCCAGGCCGGTTCCGCCGAGCTCCTTGCCGAGGATCAGGTCGACCGTGTCGAACTTCGGCCGGATCAGCTCCCGGTGGCGGCGCATGTGGTCGAGAACGCCCGCCTCGTCCTTGAGGAACTCCACGTGCCGCAGGTGGTTGATCTTGTCGGGGCCGATGGTGCGCTTGCCGGTGTGGCCGAGCAGCCAGGACACGTTCGCCGGGGAGGAGCCGAAGAACGCGACGCCGCCCCCGGCGAAGGTGATCTTCGAGGTGGAGCCGAAGACGAAGGCGCGGTCGGGGTTGCCGTGCTCCGCGCACAGCGCCAGGATGTCGGCGATCTCGACCTGGGTGTCCGTCAGGTGGTGTACGGCGTAGGCGTTGTCCCAATAAATCCGGAAATCAGAGGCGGCCGTCGGCATGGCGGCCAGGCGCCGTACGGTCTCGTCGGCGTAGGAGACGCCGTTGGGGTTGCTGTACTTGGGCACGCACCAGATGCCCTTGATCTGGGCGTCCTGCCGCACGAGGTCCTCGACGACGTCCATGTCGGGGCCCTGGTCGTTCATCGGCACCGGAATCAGCTCGATGCCGAAGCGCTGGGCCAGCGCGAAGTGACGGTCGTACCCCGGCACCGGGCACAGGAAGGCGACCCTCGGCTCGTCCACCCAGCGGCGTTCGCCACCGGGCACACCGCTGAGCAGCGCGTGGACGAGGGTGTCGTGCATCAGGGACAGGCTGGAGTTGTTCGCCGCGACGAGCTGGGCGGCGGGCACCTGGAGCAGGCCGCTGAAGATCGCCCGAAGCTCGGCCAGACCCTGTCCGCCACCGTAGTTACGGCAGTCGGTCCCGTCGGCGGCGGTGTGGCCGCTGGGCAGCGTCAGCATGGCGGAGGCCAGGTCCAGCTGGCCGGCCGAAGGCTTGCCCCGGGTGAGGTCAAGCGAGAGACCGCGCTGGACGAGCGCGTCGTAGTCACGCCGGGCGCGGTCATGCTGAGCGGTCAGCTCGTCGAGGTTCAGAGCCGAAAAGGTCACGGGATTTCCTTCGCCTGCTGGTCAGAATGGCCTTCGCAGAATAGAACAGCCGGAAAGCGGGTTATCTGCCGGGTACGGCATGCCATACCCGGAAATATCAGCTTTTCCGAAGTTCGATCAGAAGGACGCCCCGGTCACGGGACGGTGCGCGGGCCGGGAGACCTCCTCAAGCCGGGCGGCCAGTTCGGCGGGAAGACCGAGGGCGAATCCGGCCGCGTTCCGTTCGTACTGCCCCAGGTCGCGCGGGCCGATGACGACCGAGGTGACGCCCGGCCTGGCGGCGACCCAGGCGATGGCCACCTCGACCGGCGTGACGCCCAGTTCGGCGGCGACCCCCGCCACCTCGTCCGCGATGCCGTGACTGCGCTCGCTGAGCATCTCCCCCGCCCAGCGGTCGGCCGCGGGGCTGGACATCGCCAGCAGGGAACTCATCCTGCTGTCCGGGCCGGGGGCGACACCCCTGCGGTAGCGGCCCGCCAGGACACCGCCGCCGAGCGGGGCGTAGGTGACGACGCCCAGACCGTGGCGTTCGCACGCGGGCAGGATCTCCGCCTCGATCAGCCTGGCCAGCAGGGAGTACTGCGGCTGGAGGCTGACCATTCTCGTGCCCCCGACGCGTTCGGCGGCCCACTGCGCCTCCACGATCTGCGGCGCGGTGAAGTTGGAACAGCCCAGATAGCGGACCTTTCCCGAACGGACGAACCCGTCGAGGGTCGCCATCGTCTCCTCAACGGGGGTCTCGGGGTCCCACTGGTGGCACTGGTAGAGGTCGATGTAATCGGTGCCGAGACGTCGCAGGCTCGCCTCAAGCGCCCTGGTCAGGTGCGCCCTGGACAGTCCCCGGTCGTTGGGGCCCGGCCCCTGGGGACCGAAGGCCTTGGTCGCGACGACCACCGAGTCCCGGCGTCCGCGCAGCGCCTTGCCGACGATCCGTTCCGCCTCGCCCGCGTGGTAGATGTCGGCGGTGTCGATGAAGTTGTTCCCCGCGCCGAGGAAGGCGTCGATGACGCGGATCGCCTCCGCCTCCTCGCAGCCGCCCACGCCGGGACCGGTGCCGAAGTTCATGGTGCCCAGGCAGGCGCGAGAGACCTTCAGGCCGGAGCCGCCGAGCCGTACGTGATCCATGGAAATACCCCCGATAGAATCGGAACCAGTGTTCCGCTTGGAATGCGCGAAACGATACGGAACGCTTGTTCCGGTTGTCAACGATCGTGAAGGACAGGGGGCGAGGATGCGTACGGACGCACAGCGCAATCTGGCGCGCGTGCTGAGCGCGGCGGAGGAGGTCCTGACCCGCGACGGCCTCTCCGCCCCCATGCGGGCGATCGCCGCGCGGGCCGGGGTCGGCGTGGGCACGATCTACCGGCAGTTCCCCACCAAGGAGGCCCTCTACCAGGCGATCGTCGTCGACCGTCAACGCAGGCTCGCCGAGGAGGCGCGGGCGTTGGCGGAGGCGGCCGAACCCGGCGCCGCGTTCTTCGCCTTCTTCGCCCGCGTCGTGGAGGACGCCACCCCGAAGAAAATCTTCGCCGACGCCCTGACCGAGGCCGGGATAGACGTCAAGGCCGCGACCGCGGGAGCCCACGACATCCGCGGCGCCGTCGAGACCCTGCTGGTCCGCGCCCAGCAGGCGGGCGAGGTGCGCCGGGAGGTGGAGATGCCGGAGATCCTGGCCCTCCTGACCGCCGCCTGCCTGGCCGCCCAACACCAGAACTGGGACGAGACCCTACGAACCAGAGCACTCGACGTCGTCTTCCACGGCCTGCGTCCCTGAGGACCCATCGGGAGGCGGGAGCACCGGGCGCCCTGAAGACGCACCGCCCCCGGGACCGGAGGCCCCCGCCAGGCCGACGAAGGTGGCATGAAACGGTGATGTAATGTCGATTACATAGTTACAAGGGAGTTGTGTGATGGTTGTTGAGTACATCCGCTACCGGGTTCCCGACAGGGAGGAGTTCGAGGCCGCCTACCGGCGTGCCGTCGTGCCGCTCGGGCGGGCGCCGCAGTGCCTCGACTACGAACTGTCCCGCTGCGTCGAGGAGCCCGAGTGCTACGTCCTGCGCGTCACCTGGACGTCGGCCCACGACCATCTCCAGGGCTTCCGCGGCAGTGAGCACTTCCAGGAGTTCTTCGCGGAGATCAAGCCGTATGTGTCGAACATCGAGGAGATGCGGCACTACGAGAAGGTGATCGAGAAGAACGCGGCGGCCACTCGCACATGATCTCCCACCACCTCGGCAGGGGCATCACGGAACCGCAGCGCCGTAGATGGGTCAGCCTGCTCATGGACGCGGCCGACGAGGTCGGCCTGCCCTCCGACCCGGAGTTCAGGGCGGCGTTCGCGGGCTACATCGAATGGGGCACCCGGCTGGCCGTCCACTTCTCCCAGCCGGGCGTCTCCCAGCCGGGCGAGGAGCCGGTGCCGCGCTGGGGCTGGGGCGTCATGCCGCCCTACCAGCCCTGACGCTACAGCCAGCCCTTGCGTTTGAAGGCGGTGTAGAGGGCGGCCGAGGTGATGACGATGGCCAGGGTGGAGATCCAGAAGCCCGCCGTGTGGCCGAAGCCCGGGTAGGGGACGTTCTGGCCGTAGAAGCCGGTGATCATCGTGGGCACCGCGATGATCGCGGCCCAGCTGGTGATGCGCTTCATGATGTCGTTGAGCCGGAAGCCCTGCTGGTTGATGTGGGCCTCCCTGACGTTGCCGACCAGCTCGCGCAGGGAGTCCGTCCACTCCGCCGCACGCAGGGTGTGGTCGTAGACGTCCTGGTAGTACGGCGTCAGCGCCGGGTCGACCATCTCCACGCTGCGCCGCAGGAGACTGCCGACGACCTCCCGCACCGGTACGGCCAGCCGCCGGAAACGCACCAGTTTCTTGCGCATCTCGAACGTCAGCCGCTGGATGTGCACCCGGTCCCCCGGCACGTCGGCGAACAGGTCGTCCTCAAGCGCCTCGACCCGGTCGTCCATGGCCTGCAGCACGTCGAAGTAGCCGTCCACGACGTAGTCGAGCAGGCCGTGCAGCAGGTACGGCACGCCGTACCTGGCCATCTCGGGGTTGGCGTCCCAGCGCCGGACCACCTCGTCGATGTCGAACCCGGGGTTCTCCCGCACCGTCACCAGGGCGTTCTTGGTGACGAAGACGGATATCTCGACGAGGTCGAGACTCCCGCTGTGCAGCTTGGCACCGTAGACGGTGATGAACAGGTGGCTGTCGTAGCTGTCCAGCTTGGGGCGCTGGTGGCTCTGCAGGGCGTCCTCGACGGCCAGGCGGTGGAGTCCGAGCTCCTCGCTGATCGTCTCCAGGTCGGCGGGCGTCGGCGAGCACAGGTCGAACCACACCACGGCGGAGGGGTCCCCGACATGCTCGGAGACCTCGTCGATGGGGAAACCCTCGGTCTTCAGAGCCCCGTTGCGGTACAGGCGGGTGCGGTCCATGGCGTTTCACACTAACCCGGTCAGGCGGCCTCGGAAACGGCTTCGAGAAGCCTCCTGATGTGCCTGACGGCGGTACGGCCCGCGCGGTTGGCCCCGATGGTGCTCGCGGAGGGACCGTATCCGACCAGGTGGACGCGGGGGTCGAGGACCGCGACGGTGTCCTCGACCCGGATGCCACCGCCGGGCTCGCGCAGGCGCAGCGGGGCCAGGTGGTTGACGACGGGCCGGAACCCGGTGGCCCACAGGATCACGTCGGCCCTGACAAGATCACCGGTGTCATCCCAGACCACCCCTTCGGGGACGATCCTGTCGAACATCGGCAGCCGGTTCAGCGTCCCGGCCGCCATCGCGGCCCGCACCTGGGGGGTCAGCGGGTAACCGGTCGCGCCGACCACACTGCCCGGCGGCAGACCCGCCCGGACCCGGGCGTCCACCCTGGCGACGGCGGCACGGCCCGCCTCCTCGTCGAACGGTCCCTCGCGGAAGACCGGCGGGCGGCGGGTGACCCAGGTGGTCGTGGTGACGCGGGCGATCTCCATGAGGAGCTGCACCCCGGAGGCGCCCCCGCCGACCACCACGACGTGCCTGCCCGCGAACTCCTCGGCGCTCACGTAGTCGGCGGTGTGCAGTTGCCGTCCGGCGAAGGTCTCCTGCCCCGGGTAGCGCGGCCAGAAGGGGCGTTCCCAGGTGCCGGTGGCGTTGACCAGGGCACGGGCCGACCAGTCACCGGCCGAGGTCCGCACCAGCAACCTGCCCTCAGCGCCCTCCTCGACGGAACGCGCCTCGACCGGGCGCAGCACCGGCAGGTCGAAGGTCCGCTCGTAGCGGGCGAAGTACTCGGAGACGACCTCCGCCGAGGGACGGCCGGGGTCGGGGTCGCCCAGCGGCAGGCCGGGCAGGTCGTGCACCCGGTGCGTGGCGCCGAGGGTCAGCGAGGGCCAGCGGAACTGCCAGGCGCCGCCGGGAGCCGGTGAGCGGTCGAGCACGACGAAGTCGAGACCGGCCCTCTTCAGGAAGTAGGCGCTGGACAGCCCGGCCTGCCCCGCTCCGATGACCACGACGTCGATCTGCGTCATGCTCCCTGGCAACCACGGCCCGTCCATGGATAATCCCCCGCGAATCCCCCACGCGGCCGAACGCGCGCCTGACCATGTCAGCCGCGGACGCCTCCACACACGGCCCGACGCGCACCGGACCGTGTCGGGCCGCCCACCTCGGGCGATTCCCCCTCCTGCGGCCGGACCCGCATAATCGGGCCGTCCCGGGGCAGTTTGGGTGACCAGCACAGCACAAGCAGCCCGAGATGAGGTCACATGTTGGTTCTTGGAGTCCTCCTGATCGTCCTCGCGGGCGCGACTGTGGTCGCGGTCTCCTGGGACGAGGCCGCCACCGCGACGGCGACCGCGACGTTCACGGTCTTCGACCGCACCCTCCAGCTCTCCCAGCTGGAGTTCTTCTTCGCCGGAGCCGCGACCGGCGCGGTCTTCCTGCTCGGCCTGGCCCTGCTGATCGCCGGGACCCGCCGCTCCGCCGTACGGCGAAGCAGGCTGCGCGCCTCCCGTCTTGAGGCGCGTGACCGCATGAACCGCCTGGAGCGGGAGAAGCAGGAGCTCGAACGCAAGCTCGCGGAGACCCCCGAGACGGCCGACCCCGAGACGACGGCCCCGCACCCCCGTGTCGAGGTCCCCCGTCAGCACTCGGCCGACCAGCTCGTCGCGGGCCGCCACACCCGCCCGTCGAAGTAGGGACCACGAGATGGGACCGCGCCTTCCCGCCCGGTACGGCTTCGCGCCCGGCCGCCGGACGGGAAGGCGGGTCAGCGTAGGGCGGGCTCGGCCTTCTCCGGCTCCGCCGGAGCCACCGGAGCCTTCCGTCCGCCGTGCAGGAGGGTCATCAGGCCTCCGGCGACCAGACCCCAGAAGGCGGCGCCGATCCCGAACAGGGTCATCCCGGAGGCCGTGACCACGAAGGTGATCACGGCCGCCTGCCTGCCGTCCGGGTCCGCCAGGGCCGCGGCGAGCGCGGAGACGAGCGCGCCGACGAGGGCCAGGCCCGCCACGGCCTCGATGAGCACCGGCGGGGAGAGCAGGACCAGCGCGGTGGCCAGTCCGGAGCCGACGCCAAGGACGATCATCGAGACACCGGCCGTGACGGAGGCGATCCAGCGGCGTCCCGGGTCGGGGTCGGCGTCGGGGCTCGCGGCCAGGGCGGCGGTGATGGCGGCCAGGTTCACCGCGTGGCCGCCGAGGGGGGCGCCGACCGTGCTGGCCAGGCCGGTGCCGAGCAGGATGCCGCGCAGCGGGGGGCGGTAGCCGTACTGGGCGAGGACCGCCATGCCCGGCACGTTCTGGGAGGCCATGGTGACCAGGAACAGCGGCAGGGCGACGCTGATCATGGCCTGGGGGCTCCAGGTGGGGACGGTGAGCTCCACGACCGGACGGATGTCCACGGCACCGAGGCCGGAGCTGGTCAGCGCGATGGCCACGACCGCGACCAGCAGGGCGCAGGGGACGGCCCACCGGGCGGCGAAGCGGCTCAGCAGCGCCCAGGTGAGCACCACGGGGGCGGCCATCAGCGGCACCTCGCCGAGCGCCCTGACCGGGGCCACGCACAGGTCGAGCAGGACCCCGGCGAGCATGGCGCTGGCCATGGGGGCCGGGATGGCCGCGACCAGTCGGCCGAGCGCGGGGAAGAGCCCGGCGGCGACGATCAGCAGGCCGCAGACGACGAAGGCGCCGACGGCCGCGGGGAAGCCGCCCTCGACGGCGCCGGTTGCGACCAGCAGCGCGGCGCCGGGGGTGGACCAGGCGATGGTGATCGGCATCCGCCGCCACAGCCCGAGACAGATCGCGACCACCCCGTTGGCCAGGCACAGGGCGAGCAGTCCCGACGCCGCCTGGTCCTGGTCCGCGCCGACCGCCCGCAGCCCGGCCAGGACCACGGCGAATGAGCTGGCGAAGCCGACGAGCGCGGTGACGATCCCGGCGAGGGCCGGTTGCAGAAGGCGTGACATCGTTCTCCGTTCTCCGCCCGGCGGCACGCGACCCCGCCCGACGGCATGCGCATCTCACCCGGCCCGTTCCGAACGACGCGCGGACGATCGTTCCGTAAACGGAACAGCGGGCATGCTGCACCATAGCCCCATGGAGTGCCACTCACAAACCCCTCGTCCGGCTCTGGAGAGCAACACTCACGACATCGGCCTGCGAATCCGCCAATTGCGCGAGGAACGCGGCATGTCGCTCTCCGAACTGGCCCGTCGTGCGGGCGTGGGGAAGGCCACCCTCTCCGGCCTGGAGAACGGCACCCGCAATCCGACCCTGGAGACGCTCTGGTCGGTGACCGCCGAACTCGGCGTGCCGCTGGCCGTGGCCCTCGGCACCGCCCCCGCCGCCCCGGGCACCACCATCAGGGGTACGGCCGTCGCCGCCGTGCTCCTTGAGGTGTTCGAGGAGAGGGAGGTGACCTACGAGCTCTACCGGATGACGGTCCCGGCGGGCGCCGCGCAGACCTCCCCGGCCCATCACCGGGGGGTGACCGAGCACATCACGGTCTTCTCCGGGACGCTCAGGGTCGTCGCCGCGGACCGCACGCTGACGGCCGGGGCGGGCGAGCACATCGGCTGGGTGTCGGACGTGCCGCACTCCTACGAGGCCGTCGGCGACCGGGACGTCCACGCGAGCCTGCTCATCCGCTACCCACGACGCTGACGCCCATCCACGACATCAGCGTCACCCACGGCCCCACCCAGGACACACCACCGAAACCCGACCACGATCCCGCCCGCCCAAAGCCGGCCCGGGGCACACGTACCGCCCACAGCCCACCCCGGGGACCCCAATGGTTCGGCAAAAAGGGCATAAACGTATATTCATCCCATGACTCCACGAGCCAAGGCGGGGCTCTTCTGGGCCGTGGGCGTCCTTGCCTACGTGATCGCGGTCTTCCACCGTCAGTCCCTCGGCGTCTCCAGCATCGAGGCCGCCGCGCGGCTCGGGGTCGGCGCGGCCGGGCTCTCCGTCCTGGCGATGCTGCAGCTGCTGGTCTACGCGGCCATGCAGGTGCCCGTCGGGGTGCTGGTCGACCGGTTCGGCTCGAAGCGCATGCTGGTGACCGGCGCGGTCGTGATGGGCTGCGGCGAGCTGGTCTTCGCGTTCGCCGACGGCCTGACCGGCGGC
Source organism: Streptosporangium jomthongense (assembly GCF_042650425.1). Taxonomy (NCBI): domain Bacteria; kingdom Bacillati; phylum Actinomycetota; class Actinomycetes; order Streptosporangiales; family Streptosporangiaceae; genus Streptosporangium; species Streptosporangium jomthongense. Next base: position 83,886 of record NZ_JBHSBC010000004.1, read on the forward strand.
ATCGCGGGCAGGGCGCTGATCGGCTGCGGCGACGCGATGACGTTCATCAGCGTGATCCGGCTGGTCAACGTCCACTTCTCCGCCCGCCGCAACCCGCTGATGGTTCAGCTCACCGGCCTGATCGGACAGGTGGGCGCGATCGCCTCCACGGTGCCGCTGATCCACTCCCTGCGCGTCAACGGCTGGACCCCGACCTTCGTCGGCGCGGCCGGGCTCGGGGCGGTCTCGGCGGTGCTGCTGCTGGTCGTGCTCCGCGACGCCCGGCCCGTGCGGACGGCGGAGCGGCCGAGCCTGGGCGCCGCCTGGGCCGAGCCGGGGACCCGCCTCGGCATGTGGACCCACGCGGCGACCCAGTGCTCGGCCGCCGCGTTCCTGCTGCTGTGGGGGTATCCGTTCCTGGTCCAGGGGCAGGGCCTGTCCCCCGCGACGGCGGGTGTGCTGCTGTCCACGCTGACGCTGTGCGGCATGGTCTGCGGACCGCTGATGGGCTACCTCGCGGGCCGTTTCCCCTTCCACCGCTCACGGATGGTGTTCGTCGTGGTCGGCAGCACGGCCGCGGCGTGGACCGCCGTACTGGCCTGGCCGGGACGGGCCCCGCTGTGGCTGCTGGTGGTGCTCGTGGTCGTGCTGGCCTCCAACGGGCCGGGGTCGATGATCGGCTTCGACTACGCCAGGACCTTCAACCCGGCCGCCAGGATCGGCGCGGCGACCGGCATCGTCAACGGCGGCGGGTTCGTGGCCTCGATGTCGTTGATCGCCCTGGTCGGGATCGTCCTCGACCTGACGGGACAGACGACCCTGGAGTCCTTCCGCTGGGCCCTGGCCGTCCAGTATCCGATCTGGGCGCTGAGCGCCCTCCAGGTCCTGCGTTACCGGCGCAGGACCCGGAGGCTGCTGGCGGCCGTACGGACGGCCGAGCCCGAGGTCACCCCCCAAGCCGGGTGAACGGCTCGGCGAAGTGGGCGGTGGCGATCACGCCCCGCTCGGCCTCGACCTGTTCGAGCAGCTTCGTACGGGTGACCACGGCGAGGTCGGGATCGTCGTCGTACAGATAGGGGATCGACGGATCGGCCAGCTGCACCGGGTGCAGCACCACGTCACCGGTCAGCACCAGGTCTCCCACCCGGACGACCTGGTGGCCGGGTGTGTGGCCCGGGGTGTGCAGGACCCTGATGCCGGGGAACACCTCGGCCCCGCCCTCGACGACCTGGACCCGCTCGCCCAGCGGCCTGACGAACCGGTCGAGGGCCGTCTCCTCCGCCGTCTCGATCTCGGCCCGCTGGAGCAGGTGCCTGGCGTTGGGGAAGGCGGGCGACCCGCCGACCACGACGCCGCTCGCGTGGTCGCTGTGCAGGTGGGTGACGACCACCGCGTCGATCTCCTCTGCGGCGACGCCGACCCGCGCGAGCTCCGCGCCGAGCACGCCGGGAACCGGCGCCCAGCTCGCGGCGGGCGAGTCCTCCGGCCCGACCCCCGTGTCCACCAGCACCGTACGGCCGGCCGCGTCACGCAGCAGGTAGCAGTGGAAGTGCAGCACCCACTCGTCGGTCTCCCGGTGCCCGCCCCCGGGGAACAGCTCCGTCAGCGGGCGCCGGACCGTCCCGCCCATCGGGCCCACGGCGTCGCAGAGGGGGAACACCTCGACTCCGGCGACTGTCATCGGCTGATGTGGCATCGGCTCTCCTGTTCGTCCACGGCTTGACGGCGCTATGGCGAATGTGGGTGTGACGCACCGCAGGCCGGGCCGCGTGCGATGATCCGCCCATTCTCCCTCACCGCCCCTTTCCTCTCCCCGTGCCGACCCGTCCGAGGTCTCCCGACCAGGGCGCCAGGGGTGTCAAGCCTCGCCGACCCCGCTCAGTACGCCAGGTCCTCGTTCCTGATCGAGTCGACCCGGCAGTACCCGAGTGAACGCGTCCTGCGGTCGTAAAGGCAGATCTTGATGTCGACCCTCGTGATCTCGCCGTCCGAGCCGAGCCGGTAGGAGCCGCTGGGGGCGCATGTCACGCGCGGCTGCGCCCACCCCGTCCCGCCGCCCGTGTAGTGGAACCTGGCCCTGATGTAGGCGCAGTGGTCACGGTGCGGGTCGCGGTCGTAGAGCGTGCCGTACACCTTGAACGTCTCGGCGCCGAAAGAGGTGATCCTGACGGTCGCCTTCGCGTAGCCGCCGTGGCCGGCCGAGGTCCTGACCGACCCCAGCCGGTAGTCCGCCGCGGCGGGAAGCGCGGTGACCGGGCCCGCCGCGAGGGCCACGAGGACGGCACCGGCGAAAAATGTCCTTCTCATGCTTCGAATTTGTACGGCCCGCCACTTGGAACCGGCTTGTACGGCACTGAGTTGAATTCCCCTTCAGAACAGGACGAGGGGCCGGGGCGGGGCACTCCCCGGGAGGCGGGATGATGGACGGATGCTGGCCGACGTCGTCCATCTTCTCGTCTGCCCGGTCTGCGGCGGCGACCTGGCCCTCGACGAGCGGGCCGTACGGTGTGACACGGGACACACCTTCGACGTGGCCAGGCAGGGATACGTCAGCCTGCTGACCGGTTCGCGGGCGCCGGGGACGGCCGACAGCGCGGACATGGTCGCGGCCAGGGACGCCTTCCTCGGGGCCGGGCACTTCGCCCCCCTCGCCGAGGCCGTCGCGGGTGCCTGCCGTACGGACGCCGGGGTGGTCGTGGACGCGGGGGCGGGCACGGGGCACTACCTGGCCGGGGCGCTCGACCGGCTGCCGGGGGCGGTCGGTGTCGCGCTCGACGTCTCCAAGCACGCGCTCAGGCGGGCCGCGCGGGCCCATCCCCGGCTCGGCGCCGTCGTGGCCGACGTGTGGCGACCGCTGCCTCTCAGGAGCGGTTCGGCCGAGGTGTTGCTGAACGTGTTCGCGCCGCGCAACGGTCCCGAGTTCGCCAGGGTCCTCGCGCCCGACGGCACGCTGGTCGTGGTCACCCCGACCTCCAGGCACCTGGAACCGCTGGTCGAACGGCTCGGGCTGCTCTCGGTCGACCAGGACAAGGAGCGGCGGGTCGCCGACAGCCTGGGCGACCGGTTCGTCGAGGCCGGGCGGAGCCTGCACGAGTTCGGCATGACCCTCGGACGTGACGCGGTCGAGGCCGTCGTGGGCATGGGACCGAGCGCCTGGCACACCGATTCTCACGCTATGCGAGCGAGGATCGCAGACCTACCGGAATCCAGTGAAGTGACGGCTTCTTTCTATATGTCTATCTTTCACCGCCGTCTCTGATCAAGCCGTTAACTTGACAGATGCCGCCGAGATTCGTGTTACTGGAGTGACATTTAGTCCGAAATTCCCACACATTAATGAAGCAAACCAGTGGTGGAGGCGACATACTGGACGGCAATCCGGCGAGCCCGCGCCTGGACGCTTGAAGCCACGCCTTGACGAGGGGAAGCGATATATGAAGGCGGAGGAACGCTGGCAATCCAGGTTCCGAGCGCCCCGCGTGACCTTGCCCGTGTGGGCGCGGCGGGCCCCCGCCAGGAACGTCTACCGGAGCAACGCCTCGGGCACCTGGGAGATCTACGCCTGGGACCGCACGACAGGCGCGACCCGCCAGGTGACCACGCGTCCCAAGGGCACCTCGCACGGCACGATCGACCCCACCGGGAAGTGGATCTGGTGGTTCTCCGACACCGACGGTGACGAGTGGGGCGGCTGGATGCGCCAGCCCTTCTACGGCGGCCCCGACGAGCCCATCGACCTGGAGCCCGGCTTCCCCTCGGGAATCGCCCTGGCCGCGACGGGTGAGGCGGCCATCGGCATGGCCAGGCCCGGCGAGGGCTTCACCGTCAGCCTCGTACGGCCCGGCGAACCCGCCCGGGTGATCTACGAGCACACCGAGGCCGCCTCCGTCGCCGCGATCTCCCTGGACGGCTCCCTCATCGCGATCAGCCACAGCGAGCACGGCGACTCGCGCCACCCCGCGCTGCGGGTGCTCAGACGCAACGGCACGGTGGTCGGCGACCTGCGCGACGGCGAGGGCAAGGGCGTGCTGGGCCTGCGCTTCGCGCCCGTGCTCGGCGACCGCAGGCTGCTGGCCCTGCATGAGCGCAGAGGCCGCAGGGAACCCCTGGTCTGGGACCCGGAGACCGGCGACCAGCGGGAGATCTGGCTGCGCGACTCCGGCGAGATCACCGCCGACTGGTACGACGACGGCCGCTCCCTGCTGCTCGTGCGGGCCAACCGGGGCCGTACGTACCTGCACCACTACGACCTTCCCGGCGGCAGGATGTCCCCGATCGACACCCCGCACGGGGTGATCGACGGTGCCACGCCCCGGCCCGACGACTCCGTCGAGTACTCCTGGTCGAGCGGCGCCCACCCACCGGTGATCAGGTCGACCAACGGCCACATCGTGGTGAGCCACGGCGGCCCGACCGCGCCGCTGTCCGTACCGGTCGAGGACCTGGACGTCGAGGGGCCCGGCGGGCGCATCCACGCCCTGGTCTCACGCCCGGAACGCGGCTCCGGCCCCTTCCCCACGGTCTTCCTGCTGCACGGCGGCCCGACCTCGCAGGACGACGACTCCTTCGTGCCGCAGGTGGCCGCCTGGGTCGACCACGGCTTCGCCGTCGTGCGGATCAACTACCGAGGCTCGACCGGGTACGGCTCCGCCTGGCGGGACGCCCTGGTCGGTGAGGTCGGCCACATCGAGCTGGCCGACGTGGCCGCGGTGCGGACCACCATGATCGAACGGGGTATCGCCGACCCCACCCGCCTCGTGCTGGCGGGCGCCTCCTGGGGCGGCTACCTCACGCTGCTCGGCCTGGGCACCCAGCCGGGGATGTGGGCGGCGGGCATCGCCACCGTGCCCATCGCCGACCACCTGGCCACCTACCGCGAGGAGACCGAGGCGCTGCGGGCCTACCACCGCGCCCTGCTCGGCGGCTCCCCCGAGGAACAGCCCGAACGCTACGCGAGGTGCTCCCCCATCACCTACGTCGACCAGGTCGAGGCCCCGGTGCTGATCCTGGCCGGAGAGAACGATCCCCGCTGCCCCATAGGACAGATCGAGACCTACGTCTCCCGCCTGGCCGAACGCGACCACCCCCACGAGGTCTACCGCTACGACGCCGGCCACGGCTCCCTGGTCGTCGCCGAACGCATCACCCAGATGTCCGCCCAACTCGACTTCGCCCGCAAACACATAACCCCAGGCCCCTGATCACCTAGCTCTTAGAACCACGATCGCCAGGTCGTCCGCGCTGGGTTCCGTGGCGAAGTCCTGTACGGCGCGGCGGATCCGTTCGGCGACCGCCCGCGCGGACAGTCCCACGCACTCGGCGAACAGCTTGGCCAGTCCCCCGTCGTCGTCGAGCAGCCTGCCGCCCTGGCGGCGTTCGGTCACCCCGTCGGTCACCGCGAGCAGGACGTCGCCGGGGTCGAGGTGGACGAGCTGGGCCTTGAACGTCGCCTCGGGGAAGACGCCGAGCAGCGACTGGGAGGTCACCACCGTGTCCACGACGCCGCTCGGCCGCAGCCGTAGCGCCTCGGGGTGGCCCGCGGAGACCATGGAGACGTCCAGCCCGGTCGGCACCGGCTTGATCTCCCCGTGCAGCAGGGTCAGGAAGCGGGCACGGTCGCCCTCTTCGAGGATGGCCTGGTTGAGGCGGTCGAGGACGGCGGCGACGCCGTACCCCTCTCTGGCGAGCAGGCGCAGGGTGTGGCGGGCGAGGCCGGTGACGGCGGCGGCCTCGGGGCCGGTGCCGCAGACGTCGCCGACCGCGAAGCGCCAGCAGTCGTCCCCGGCCGCGAACAGGTCGTAGAAGTCGCCGCCGACCTCGTTGGTCTCACCGGCGGGCTCGTAGACGACGGCCGGGTCGAGGCCCGGGATCTCGCCGGGTTCGTCGGGAGGCAGCAGGCTGCGCTGGAGCGCCCGGTTGGCCGCGGCCTGGGTGGCGTAGAGCCTGGCGTTGTCCATGGCGAGGGCGGCGCGGCGGCCGATGTCCTCGGCGTACTGGAAGACGTCCTCGGCGAAGTGGTCGGGGCGCCCCAGGCACATCGCGCCGAGTGCCCTGCCCCTGGCCAGCAGCGGGACGACGAGCACCTGCCAGTCGCCGAGCTGCATGGCGCCGCCCGCCTGCGGTATCTGGACGGTGGCGAGTTCCTCGCGCAGCCCGTCGATGCCGCGTTCGTCGGTGTGCCACAGGTAGGCGGGGCGCTGCGGGCCGCCGTTGTCGCTCCAGGTGTAGACGGCGCACCAGGTGGCCAGGCGGGGCACCACGATCTGCGAGATGATCGCGGGCACCATGTCGGGGTTGAGGGTTCCGGCGAGCAGGTCGCTGGCGTTGGCGAGGAAGCCCATCCAGAGCGGCCCGCGGCTCGGCTCCTCCGCCTTCCACTCGGCGGCCTGTCCCTCGGCCTCGCCGGACAGGCCCAGTACCGCCCAGTGGGTACGCTGGTCGTCGGTGAAGGTGACGCCCCACTCCTCCACCGGCACGGTCGGGCGTTCGAACGCCGGCTCCGAGGTGTCCTGCCGCCGCACCTCGATCCGCAGGCCGTCGCCGAGGTGACTCCAGACGACCTCGAACGGCGCGTCCCCGGCCTGGCGGGCGAACTCCGCGACCAGCCGCTCGGCGGGCGTGAGCAGGGACGCGGCCGCCCAGGCGGTCATCACCTCCATGGTGAACCGCCTGGCTGCCGGGACGGCCGTGTCTCCTGGGGCGAATGTCGCGGCCAGGACGGCGCGGGGAGCGTTCGTCACTGTTCCGTGCCTACCACACTTGCTGCTGACATGGGGTAAATCGAAGGCGGGACTCGGAGTTGCGCACCGTGACAGACTGGGATGACTCACGGCTGCGCCCCCCGGGAGTCAAGGAGGTCTCATGACCACGGCCAACACCGTGTCTGGCGTCGAAGAACGACGGTACACCGAATCGGACCTGCAGCCGATTCTCCAGACACTGATCACCTGGCGCGATGGCGATTTCCGCCGCCGGGTGCCGCATGCCCCGCCGGGCATCCTGAGCGAGATCCGCCTGCTGCTCAACGAGGTGGCCGACCGCCGTGAGCACCTCGCGAACGAGTTGCACCGGGTGCGCCGGGAGGTGGTGCGGGAGGGCCGCTTCGGTGAACGTCTCTCCCCCGGCCCCGGGGTCGGTTCGTGGACGGAGAGCGTCGATTCGGTGAACGCTCTGATCGACGCGTTGGTCGGCCCGGTCAGCGGGGCCGCGGACGTGATCGACGCGGTGGCCAAGGGCGACCTGTCGCGCAGGATCGACCTGGTTCGCGGTTCCCGGGGCGAGGTGCGCCGCCTCGGCAAGGCGATCAACGGCATGGTCGACCAGCTCTCGCTGTTCACCTCGGAGGTGACCCGGGTCGCGCGCGAGGTCGGCACCGAGGGTCGTCTGGGCGGCCGGGCGAACGTGCGGGGCATGTCGGGCAGCTGGAAGGACCTGACCGAGGCCGTGAACACGATGTCCAGCCGCGTCTCGGCGCAGGTGCGTGACATCGCGCTGGTCACGACGGCGGTCGCGAAGGGCGACCTGAGCCGCAAGGTCACCGTCGACGCGGTCGGCGAGATGTTCGAGCTGAAGACCACGGTCAACACGATGGTCGACCAGCTCTCGGCGTTCGCCGAGGAGGTCACCAGGGTGGCCCGTGAGGTCGGCACCGAGGGTGAGCTGGGCGGTCAGGCGCAGGTCCGCGGGGTCTCCGGCGTGTGGAAGGACCTCACCGACAACGTCAACTTCATGGCGGGCAACCTGACGACGCAGGTCCGCGCGATCGCCTCCGTCGCCACGGCGGTGGCGCAGGGCGACCTGTCGAAGAAGATCACCGCCGACGCCCAGGGCGAGATCCTCCAGCTCAAGGACACCCTCAACACGATGGTGGACCAGCTGTCCATGTTCGCCGACGAGGTCACCCGCGTCGCCCGCGAAGTGGGCACCGAGGGGCAGCTCGGCGGCCAGGCCCGCGTCCGAGGCGTCTCCGGCGTCTGGAAGGACCTCACCGACAACGTCAACTTCATGGCGAACAACCTGACCTACCAGGTCCGCAACATCGCCGAGGTCACCACCGCCGTCGCCAACGGCGACCTGACCAGGAAGATCGACGTCGACGCCCAGGGCGAGATCCTGGCGCTGAAGACCACCATCAACACCATGGTCGACCAGCTGTCCTCCTTCGCCTCCGAGGTGAGCCGGGTGGCGCGCGAGGTCGGCACCGAGGGGCAACTCGGCGGTCAGGCACAGGTTCCCGGCATCTCGGGCACCTGGAAGGACCTGACGGACAACGTCAACGTCATGGCCAACAACCTCACCACGCAGGTCCGGCAGATCGCGGCCGTCTCGACCGCGGTGGCGCAGGGCAACCTGTCCAAGAAGATCACCGCCGACGCCCAGGGCGAGATCCTCCAGCTCAAGGACACCCTCAACACGATGGTGGACCAGCTGTCCATGTTCGCCGACGAGGTCACCCGCGTCGCCCGCGAGGTCGGCACCGAGGGGCAACTCGGCGGCCAGGCCCGCGTCCGAGGCGTCTCCGGCGTCTGGAAGGACCTCACCGACAACGTCAACTCGATGGCGAACAACCTGACCTACCAGGTCCGCAACATCGCCGAGGTCACCACCGCCGTCGCCAACGGCAACCTCACCCGCAAGATCGACGTGAACGCCCAGGGCGAGATCCTGGCGCTGAAGACCACCATCAACACCATGGTCGACCAGCTGTCCTCCTTCGCCTCCGAGGTCACCCGGGTCGCCCGTGAGGTGGGTTCGGAGGGCAAGCTCGGCGGCCAGGCCCGGGTCGAGGGCGTCGAGGGCATCTGGCGGCGGCTCACCGAGAACGTCAACGAGCTCGCGGGCCGCCTGACCACGCAGGTCCGCGCGATCGCCGAGGTCACCACGGCCGTGGCCAGGGGTGACCTGACCCGTTCGATCACCGTGGACGCCGGGGGTGAGATCGGCGAGCTGAAGGACAACATCAACACGATGGTGTCCAACCTGCGCGACACCACGAAGGCCAACCAGGAGCAGGACTGGCTGAAGTCCAATCTGGCCAGGATCTCGCGTCTGATGCAGGGCCACCGCGACCTGATGGAGGTCGCCAGGCTGATCATGAGCGAGCTGACCCCGCTGGTCGCGGCCCACTACGGCGCCTTCTACCTCGCCGACCCGTCCGGTGACCACGACCTGCACCTGATCGCCGGGTACGGCGCCCGCCCCGGTTCGCGGATCAGGCAGCGCTTCGCGACCGGCGAGGGCATCGTGGGGCAGGCCGCCATGGACGGCAAGGGCATCTTCCTGGGAGAGGTGCCCGCCCGATATCTGACCGTGGACACCGGGTTGAGCAGTTCGGTGCCCGCCCAGATCATCGTGCTGCCCGTCCTGTTCGAGACGCAGGTCCTGGGAGTGCTCGAACTGGCCTCCTTCAGCCAGTTCAGTGAGATACACCATGACTTCATGAACCAGCTCGTCGAGACAATCGGCGTCACGATGAACACGATCATCGCCAACTCCCGGACGCAGGACCTGCTGACCGAGTCGCAGCGTCTGACCACCGAGCTCCGTGAACGCTCCGACGAGCTCCAGCGCCAGCAGGAGGAGCTGCGCCGCTCCAACGCCGAGCTTGAGGACAAGGCCGCCCTGCTGGCCAAGCAGAACCGCGCCATCGAGATCCAGAACTTCCAGATCGAGCAGGCGCGCCGTACGTTGGAGGAACGGGCCGAGCAGCTGGCGGTCTCCTCCCGCTACAAGACCGAGTTCCTGGCCAACATGTCCCACGAGCTGCGCACCCCGCTGAACAGCCTGCTGGTGCTGGCCAAGCTGCTCACCGAGAACGCCGAGGGCAACCTCACCGTGCAGCAGGTCGAGTTCGCCAAGACCATCCACGGCGCGGGTTCCGCCCTGCTCCAGCTGATCAACGACATCCTCGACCTGTCGAAGGTCGAGGCGGGGCGGATGGACATCCATCCGCAGCGCATCTCGCTGCCCAAGCTCGTCGACTACTTCGAGGCCACCTTCGCCCCGCTGGCGCAGGACAAGGGGCTGTCGTTCGCGGTCGAGGTCGACCCCTCGGTCCCGCAGGAGCTGCGCACCGACGAGCAGCGCCTGCAGCAGGTGCTGCGCAACCTGCTGTCCAACGCGATCAAGTTCACCCCCAAGGGCGAGGTACGGCTGCGCGTCGTCCGCGCCCCCTCGAACGTCCCCTACGTCGACGACACCCTGCGCGGCGCCGAGGGCACCCTGGCCTTCGAGGTGATCGACACCGGCATCGGCATCGCCGCCGACAAGCTGGAGTTCATCTTCGAGGCGTTCCGGCAGGCCGACGGGACGACCAGCCGCAAGTACGGCGGCACCGGCCTCGGTCTGTCGATCTGCCGGGAGATCGCCCGTCTGCTCGGCGGTGAGATCCACGTCGCCAGCGAGGTCGGGCAGGGCAGCACCTTCACGCTGTACCTCCCGCCCTCCTACGTCGGCCCGCTGGCCTCACGGGACGGCGGCGCCGCCGTCTCCGAGACGCTGCCGCGCGGCCAGACGATCGTGGGGGTGGCCGAGGAGCCCGAGGAGCTGCCCGAGATCCCGATGCCGGAGGAGATGCCGGTCTCGCACTTCCCGAAGCAGGAGACCAAGACGTGGAAGGGCGACGATCCGCTCACCGGGACCAAGATCCTGATCGTGGACGACGACATCCGCAACGTGTTCGCGCTGACCAGCGTGCTCGAACGGCACGGCGCCACGGTCGTCTTCGCGGAGAACGGCCGTGAGGGCATCGAGCAGCTCGAACGCAACGAGGACGTCGCCCTCGTGCTGATGGACATCATGATGCCCGAGATGGACGGTTGGGCGACCACGTCGGCGATCCGCCGGATGCCCCAGTTCGCCGAGTTGCCGATCATCGCGCTGACCGCCAAGGTCATGCGCGGCGACCGGGAGAAGAGCATAGCCTCGGGTGCCTCGGATTACGTTCCCAAGCCCGTGGACGTCGACCGGCTACTGGAACGGCTGCGCGGCTGGCTCACCAGAGGCAGGCCGGCGGACGACTCCAACGAAGGGGCACAGTAGATGGCGGACCGCGCCAAGATCCTCCTGGTCGACGACCGGGAGGAGAACCTCATCGCGCTTGAGGCGATCCTCAGTTCGCTCGATCTGGTGCCCGTACGGGCCAGATCGGGAGAGGAGGCGTTGAAGGCCCTGCTCAACACGGAGTTCGCACTGATCCTGCTGGATGTGCGAATGCCCGGCATGGATGGGTTCGAGACCGCCTCGCACATCAAGCGCCGTGAGCGTACCCGCAACATCCCCATCATCTTCCTGACGGTGGTGGACAGCGCCCCCGACTACGCCTTCCGCAGTTACGCGGCCGGGGCGGTCGACTATCTCACCAAGCCGTTCGACCCCTGGGTGTTGCGGGCCAAGGTCGCGGTCTTCGTCGAGCTGTACAACATGAACCGCCGTCTGGCCGAGCAGGCCTTCATGCTCCGTGACCGGCTGGCCTCCGAGATCCCCTCGGGGGAGGCCGACGTCCATACGGCCGTGCTGCCGGAGCTGTCCGGGCGGCTGACGGCCGTTGAGGAGGAGCTCGCCCGGGTCGTCGAGCTGGCCCGCAAGGGCGGCGACCCGAACCTCGTCGGCCCCCTGTCCGACCTCTCCCACCGTCTCAACCATCTCAGGGCAGGTTTCGACGCCCTCTCCTGACACGGAGCATGAGGCCGCCGGGGACCTTCCCCGGCGGCCTCACCGTTTTCAGGCGACGGCTTTCACGCGGCGGCCCCGGGGCCCGGGACTAGCGGCGGGCTCGTTCCAGGGCGTCCCAGAAGCCCCGGCGCAGGGCGTGACGGACCTCGTCGTGCAGCAGGAAGTCGATCGGCAGGGAGGAACCCTGCAGGAGGCGGGCCTCAAGGTCGGAGGGCATCCGCGGCTTGCGGGCGAGCACGGCCTCAAGCCACAGGGCCGGGGCGTCCTTGGCGACGGACTCGCCGAAGTCGTATCCCTCCTTGTGCGCGGCCTTCACCGCCTCGGAGAGGGTGGTCGTGCCGTTGCCGCCCGTGCTCTGCTGCGGGACGGGCGCGGGGTGCGGCCCGGTGTAGGCGCCCATCTGACCCGGCCGGTAGGCCGAGGGCCCGCCGGTGCCCGCCGAGCCGTACGGCGACTGCGGCGAGCCCGCCGAACCGCCCTGGCCGGACGAGGCGGGCGGGGCCGGAGCCTGCTGCTGCGGCTGGGGCTGCGGTTGCGGCTGGGGGACGGGCGGCGCCGGGGGCGCGGGCGGAGGCGGCTCGGTCGAGTAGCCGGGATAGGTGGGCAGCGCGTGGGCGGCCCGCGAGGGCGGGACGGCGGGCATGGGGCCGGTCTGCGAGGGCCCGGTGCCGAGGGAGACCACGGGGGCCTGCCCGTTCGCACTCGTCCTGCCGCCGGTGGGCAG
>NZ_JBHSBC010000004.1:96278-264521 GCF_042650425.1 Streptosporangium jomthongense
GGGGTGACCGTGACGCCGACCGAGACGCTCGACGTCACGGTGACGTACGGCCTCAGATGGGAGGCGCTGATCTCGATCAGGTCGTCGCACTCCTGGCGGAGCGAGCGCGAGACGGCCCAGCTGCCGTCCGCGGTGATGTGCACGACGGTGACCCGGACCCCGAAGTCCTGGGCGTCGCACACGACCTGGGCCAGGTCCTCGTCGCCGCTGACCACGACCGCGTCGCAGACCGCGCCGTTGCGTGCCAGGGTCATCAGGTCGCGGTGGACCTGGGCGTCCACACCCTCGCGGCGGCCGGGACGGATGCGGGACAGACGAAGCTTGAGCCCGGGAAGGTCGGCCAGCGCGTCATGCTCGGGAGTGCGACGGCCCTCGACGGTGGCCTCGTACCAGTAGCAGCGCAGCAGCGGCAGACCGGTGCGTTCCCTGGAGAGTTCGTTGAGCAGGGAGAGCAGTCCCCGGTAGTCCCACGAGACCTCCTCCCGATGACGGGTACTGTGCACCGCCATAGCGCCGTCGGCCAGCAGATATCCAGCGTCCACGAAAAGCGCGCAGCGATCCACGCGAAACCGCCCTTTCTTGCGTGGCCCGGCCCTTCCGGCTCACAAACGCCTGAAAGAACCCCTTGAGAGACCAGAACAGGCGGCCCTTTCTCAGGGTAATCAAGCCGCTGATCGTCCGAGGGTGAATCCCGACGATTCGACCCGCGCATGACCATACGCCGGAGGGTTTACGCAGACCGTACCAGTTTGTCCCGTTCTTGAGGCCCCCGCGGCACGTGGATTCGCCCGCCGCACAAGGCTCTCGGCGGCCACCCTAACCTTGTTGCCATGAGCGATCGCGAGAACCTGCTGACCGAGATCAAGGACAAGGGCGTCGTGCACGGAAAGGTCGTGCTGTCCTCCGGCAAGGAGGCCGACTTCTACGTGGACATGCGCAGGGTGACCCTCGACGGGCACGCGGCGCCGCTGGTCGGCCGGGTCATGCTGGACCTCACGGAGGACCTCGACTACGAGGCCGTCGGCGGGCTGACGCTGGGCGCCGACCCGGTGGCCACGGCCATGCTGCACGCCGCGGCGGCGCGGGGCCGCAGGCTCGACGCCTTCGTCGTCCGCAAGGCGCAGAAGGCGCACGGCATGCAGCGCAGGATCGAGGGGCCGGACGTGGCCGGGCGGCGGGTGCTGGCCGTCGAGGACACCTCGACGACCGGTGGTTCCCCGCTGACGGCGGTCGAGGCGCTGCGCGAGGCGGGCGCCGAGGTCGTCGCGGTCGCCACGATCGTGGACCGTGGCGCGGCCTCGGCGATCGCCGCCGCCGGCCTGCCGTACCTGACCGCCTACACCCTCGGGGACCTCGGCCTGGCCTGATCAGTCACGGGAGACGGTGAACTCCTGGCGCTTCCCCGGACTGCCCGGGGGGCGCTCCTCCCCGTTCACCAGCACCTTGACCGAGGCGGAGTCGGCCAGCACCACTTCGAGCTTCCGCTCGAAGGAACGGACCTGCTCGCCGTCGTCCATCTCCCGGTTGATCAGCACGTCGCCCCCGGCCTCCTTCAGGAAGACCGTGGGGCAACGTTCCCGCACACACCGCACCACGACCGTGGGCACCCGCCGCGGCGAGGCGGCGGAGGGCTCAGGGGACGGCGGAGTGACGGTCGGCGTCGGCTTCGGGGCCGCGACGGAGAGCGCTCCCGACAGGGACCTGACGCCGATCACGACCAAGGCGACGAGCGCCAGCACCGCCAGAGCCGCGAGGCCGAGGCGCGCTATACCCATCGGATCAGACCTGTGGCGTCCCACAGTGTGGAGAGTAGCGGCAGGCAGCGGACCTGGGAGGGGCTTCGGCCGGACTGAGGAAGAACGGTCAGAGACCGGGCTCACCAGGGGTGCCGGTCGGCGCGCCCCGGTGGTGCCTGCCCTGCGGAGTCTGTACGGCCTTGCCCTCCTTGCGGCTCTTCAGGACCTCCCGAATGATCGGGATGACGGACAGCAGGATGATCACAAGGGCGCCCGGCAGGATGTACCTGTCGACGTTGGGCACCGCGGAGCCGACCAGGCGGCCGAAGATCAACAGGCTGTCGGTCCACAGCACGGCGCCGACGCAGTTCCACAGGAAGAACCGCTTGGCGTCCATGCCGAGCGTGCCCGCGACGGGGTTCAGGAACGTCCGCACGATCGGGATGAACCTGGCGATGACCACCGCCCTGGCCGGGCCGAACCGCTGGAAGTAGTATTCGGCCTTCTCCACGTACTCCCGCTTGAAGAGCCGGGAGTCGGGCCGGTCGAACATCTTGCGGCCGTATCTGGCGCCGAGGTGGTGGCCGAGCTGGGCCCCCACGATCGCGCAGAGGGGAGCCAGGACGAGCAGCACCGGGAACGAGAGCGGTTCCAGGCCGGGTATGGCCTTGGCCGCCTCGGCCGTGCTGAACACCCCCGCCGCGACGAGCAGCGAGTCACCTGGCAGGAAGAAGCCGAGCAGCAGCCCGGTCTCGGCGAAGATGATGCCGAGCACGCCGATGGTGGCGAACGGGCCGAGAAGGCCGAGCCACCACTTCGGGTCGAGGATGTTATGCAGGAGGTCCATCGGCGTGAAGCCTACCCGGGCAAAGCCCCCGGATCGAGAGATCTTCGCGGGCACAAGTGTTGCCCGGACTGTCCGGCTGGGAAGGAACCCGGAATACTGGCTGAGGGCCTGGCCCCGGCCGGACCCCGCGCCAGCAGTTCACCGCCGTCTCTAGGGAGATGACACCGATGCCCATCGCGACTCCAGAGGTCTACGCCGAGATGCTCAACCGGGCCAAGGCCGGTGAGTTCGCCTACCCGGCGATCAACGTGACCTCGTCCCAGACCCTCAACGCCGCGCTCAGAGGGTTCGCCGAGGCGGAGAGCGACGGCATCATCCAGGTTTCGACCGGTGGCGCCGAATTCCTCTCCGGAACCACCGTCAAGGACATGGTGACCGGCGCGACCGCGCTGGCGGAGTACGCCAGGGTCGTCGCGGCCAAGTACCCCGTGACGGTCGCCCTGCACACCGACCACTGCCCCAAGGACAAGCTCCCCGGCTTCGTGCGGCCGCTGCTGGACATCTCCCTCGAACGCGTCGCCCGCGGCCAGGACCCGTTGTTCCAGTCGCACATGTGGGACGGCTCCGCCGTACCGCTTGAGGAGAACCTGGACATCGCGCAGGAGCTGCTGGACAAGACCGCCCGCGCGAAGATCGTCCTTGAGGTGGAGATCGGCGTCGTCGGCGGCGAGGAGGACGGCGTCGTCGGAGAGATCAACGAGAAGCTCTACACCACGGCCGAGGACGCCCTGGCCACCGCCGACGCCCTCGGTCTGGGCGAGCGGGGCCGCTACATGCTGGCGGCGACCTTCGGCAACGTGCACGGCGTCTACAAGCCGGGCCACGTCAAGCTCCGTCCCGGCGTGCTGAAGGAGATCCAGGAGGCCGTCGGCACGAAGTACGGCAAGGAGAAGCCCTTCGACCTGGTCTTCCACGGCGGTTCCGGTTCGCTGCTCGAAGAGATCCACGAGGCGATCTCGTACGGCGTGATCAAGATGAACATCGACACCGACACGCAGTACGCCTTCACCCGCCCGATCGCCGACCACATGTTCAAGAACTACGACGGCGTGCTCAAGGTGGACGGCGACGTCGGCAACAAGAAGGCCTACGACCCCCGTTCGTACGGCAAGGCGGCCGAGACCTCCATGGCGGACCGTATCGCCGAGGCCTGCCGGCACCTGAAGTCCGCGGGCACCAGGCTCACCTGAGCCTGAGCCTGAGCCTGAGCCTGAGTCCTTCGAGCCCGGGTCCGCGTTCGGACCCGGGCTCCTCTCGTCCGGAGACCCCGGCGGCCCGCCCCGTCCGGAGGCCCTGACCGGCCGCTTCGTTCGGAGGCTCCGGCGGGTCACCTCGTCCGGAGATCCCGGCGGCCCGCCCCGTTCGGGGTTGACGGCGGGCCGCCGGGAAACCGTTTCCGGCCCACCCCCGTCGAGGGGCCGGACACCGGGTCACGAACCGACCTCGACCGTCCTTCCCCAGGTCTCCCGGTCCTCGACGTGCCCGATCATGTAGTCGGCCAGGTCCGCCCTGGAGACGCTGCGCAGTCCCTCCAGGTGGCCGTCGATCGCGGCGCGGGGGTGCCCGGTCGCCGGTTTGTCGGTGAGCATGGGCGGGCGGATGATCGTCCAGTCCACGGAGCCCGCCTTGACGAGGCGTTCCATGGCGGCCATGTCGGCGTAGCCGTACCGGTAGAGGCGCTGGATGACAAGCCTGGTGACCAGGCGCTGGGCCAAGGGGGTTCCCGGTGGGATCTCCAGGCCCGCGGACGACAGGCACAGCAGCCGTCGTACCCCGGTGCCGAGCATGGCGTCGATGATGTTGGACGTGCCCCGCGAGTAGACGGTCGTGGGGTGTTTGCGGTCCCTGCTGCCCAGGCAGGACAGGACCGCGTCGTGGCCGCCGACGTCCTGCCGCCACGTCCCGGGTTCCAGGACGTCGCCCCGGACCACGGTCAGCCGGGGGTCCCCACCCACGGCACCGCCCGCGCCGAGCCGCGCCGGGTCCCGCACGACGGCGGTGACGTCGTGACCGGCGTCGAGGGCCCGGACCACGACCTGCAGGCCGGTGCCGCCCGTCGCGCCGAAGACGATCAGCTTCACGTGAGGTCCGCGAGGGTCTCGACCACGGCGACGGCCAGGGCCCGCTGGCCCGCGAGGGACAGGTGCACCCCGTCGTCGAGGTGGGCGTGGGCGCCCTCCTTCGCGACGGCGGGGCCGCCGCCGACCACGGGCTCCGGCTGGGCGGCCAGGAAGGCGCCCACGGGGTCGAGGTCGCGGTCGCTCCAGGAGAAGCCGCCCTGCAGGAACGGCTGGTAGGCCGCGACCCGCGCGTCGTCGATCGGGCTCGGCGCGACCCACACCCAGCGGGCTCCGGTGCGCGCGGTGACGATGTCGCGCAGCGCTCCCAGGTTGCGGCCGGTCTCGGCGGGGCTGACCAGGATCGGCCCCTCGGGACCGCCGAAGCGCCGCACGTCGTTGGCACCCAGCATGCACAGCACCCAGTCGGGCCGCTGGAAGGCAACCGCGGGCGAGCCGGCCAGGGCCTGGGTGCTCGTCTGCCCGGAGACGGCCGTGTTCACCAGGACGATCCCGTCGCCGGGACGCCGCAGGGCGAGGAGGTGGCGCAGGATCTCGAACCAGGACAGCAGGTCGTCGGTCGTGCTCTCACCGACGGCCACGACGCGCAGGCCGGGTTCGAAGGGCAGCCTGTCCACCTTCGCGGCGAACGCCGGGTCGTCGAGCAGTTCCTCCGCCGTCCGGCGCACCTGGTCCTCGTGGTCGCGGCGTATCCGCAGGTAGGCGTCCTCGTCGAGACCGAAGAGCGCGGCGACGCGGGTGTCGTCGAGCCCGCCGAGATAGCCGAGGACCTTCTCCGGGTGCTGGAACCTGATGAGCTTTTCGAGTATCGCGGTGTTCACGGGGTCTCCTTCGTGACGGTCGGGCGGCCGTTGCCGCGGGTCCGGGTGCGGGGCAACAGGAATCCGGCGGCCACCAGCCAGGCCATGCCGCCGAAACGGGCCACAGGCAGCAGCACGGCCAGCCCGGTCAGCGGGATGACGAGGGTGGTCAGCTCGGCCACCACGGCGATCACCAGGCCGGCCAGCGCGAACGGGCGCGGCAGCAGCCCGGCCAGCCAGCCCGGTACGGCGACGCCCGCGATGAGCAGTCCCAGGAAGACGACGTGCCCGACGCCGCCGGCGGCGAAGGCCAGGAAGTGCAGCGCGCGGACCACACCGGGCTCCGCGATCACCTCGGGGCGCGAGAGCGTCCAGCTGAACAGCGCGGACATGGTCAGCATGACCGAGGCGAGCGCGCCGCCCGTCAGGGCGATGACGGCGCCGGGCGCGCGGACGCCGAGGTTGTGCAGCCGGGCCGAGGCGGTCGCGGCGTAGACGGCCAGCGGGACCGAGGCGGCGAACTGCAGGAACCCGGTCACCGCGACGGCGTTGCCGTTCTCCCTGAAGTAGTCGACGACCCCGTCCCCGAAGGGCGAGGGGAAGGTCGCGCCACCCGCCATGATCGTGCTGACGATGATCCCGGCCAGGAACAGCACGGTGAACACGACGCCGAGGACGCCCAGCGGAGGGCCGCCTTGGCCGTTGCGCCGTACGGTCGTCTCGCTCACACGATCACCCGGCCGCCGGTCAGGTCGAGGGTGACCCCGGTCACCCAGGACGAGGCGTCCGAGACGAGGTACAGGACGGCCTGGGCGACGTCCTCGGGACGCCCGATGCGGCCCAGGGGGTAGGAGGCGGCCAGCCCGTCGAGTTGCTCGTCGGACATGAACCGCCGCATGCGTTCGTTGAGCACGGCCGAGGGGGCCACGCAGTTGACGCGGACGCCGTGCCCGCCGACCTCGTTGGCCAGGTGTTTGGTGAACATCACCACCCCGGCCTTCGCGGCGGCGTAGGCGGCGTTCGCCCCGCCGGGGTGGCGTCCCGCCGTCGAGGACATGGTGACGATCGCGCCCCGGCCCCGCTCGACCATGGCGGGCAGGAACGCGGAGACCGTCAGGTAGACCGAGGTCAGGTCGGACTCGATGACCGCGCGCCAGCGGGCGGCCCCGAGATCGGCCGTGGGGGCGGGCGCCCCGGAGCCGCCCGCGAAGGCGGCGAGGATCTCGACCCGCCCGAGCTCGCGTTCGATCCGCTCGCGCATGGCCGACACCTGGTCCTCGTCGGTGACGTCCGCGGGTACGGCAAGCGCCGTACCTCCCCGTGCGGTGATGTCGGCGACGACCTCGTCGATCGCCGCCCGGTCGCGGCCGTTCACCGCGACCTTCGCGCCGCTGGCCGCCAGGACACGGGAGGTCTCGGCACCGATCCCCCGTGAGCCGCCGGTCACCAGCGCGACCCTGCCCGTCATGTCGTGGGACACGCTCTTCTCCGTTCTCTTTACTGAACTATTCATAGCAGAGAACTATTCACTACAGCTACCATCGCTCCATGACCACAGAGGAGCACGACAGCGGGACGGCGCCATGGTCGAAGCCCAGGGGCACCGCGTTCCTGCTCTCGCAGGTGGGCGCGCACGCGGCGGCGCGCTTCGCCGAGCGGGTCGGCGCCCTGGGCGTCGCCCCCTCGGACGTCGGTCTGCTGCGCATGATCGCCATGCGTCCCGGACGCAGCCAGCAGTCCCTGGCCGGGGAGCTCGGGGTCGTGCCCAGCCGGGTCGTCACGCTGGTCGACGGCCTGGAGCGCAAGGGGCTCGTCGAACGGCGGCGCAACCCCCAGGACCGCCGCAACTACGCCCTGTACCTCACCGAGGAGGGCTCACGCGTGATGGCCGGGATGCGCGAGGTGGGCACCGCGCACGAGAACGACATCTGCGCCGCCCTCGACGAGGCCCAGCGTGAGCAGCTCGCCGCCCTCCTGGAGGCCGTCGCCGTACAGCAGGGCCTCACCCCCGGAGTCCATCCGGGCTACCGCCGCTGAGTCCGCAGAAGTAAGGCACGTCTCAGGCGGCCGATCTTGGCCTGACCCCGTCCCAACGGGTAGGACTGTCCCTATGGAATCCGAGAACCTTCTCGCCGGTCCGCCGCCCACCAGGCTGCCCGACCTGCCCGAGGCCAGGCAGGCGCTGGAGTCCGGCGCCCAGGCCTCAGACGTCGCCGCGCGCTTCCCCGCCTACCCCGCCGCCTGGGGCGCCCTCGCCGACGAGGCGTTCGCCGCCGGACACGCGGTGACCTCCTACGCCTTCGCCAGGACCGGCTATCACCGCGGTCTCGACCAGCTCCGCAGGGCGGGCTGGAAGGGCCACGGTCCCATCCCCTGGGAACACGAGCCCAACCGCGGTTTCCTGCGCTGCCTGCACGCTCTGGGCCGCGCGGCCCAGGCCATAGGCGAGAAGGACGAGGCGGAACGTTGCCAGCAGTTCCTGAGGGATTCGAGCGCCACCGCCGCCGAGGAACTGAACGGACGCTGACCCGCCAGGAAACGGACAATCCCCATTTCCCACCAGGTCAGGTATTCTCACCTCGCAAGAGCCCCTGTCGCGATTGCGTCAGGGGCTTTGGTTTTTGCGGTTGGAGACTAACGATGCCGGCTGTCGTTCTCGTGGGTGCCCAGTGGGGCGATGAGGGCAAGGGCAAGGCGACCGATCTGCTCGGTGACCAGGTCGACTACGTCGTCAGATACCAGGGTGGCAACAACGCGGGACACACGGTCGTCATCGGCGACCAGAAGTACGCGCTGCATCTGCTGCCGACGGGAGTGCTCTCCCCCAACGTCATCCCGGTGATCGGCAACGGTGTCGTCATCGACCCGGGTGTGCTGCTGAGTGAGATCGACGGCCTCCAGGCCCGTGGCGTCTCCTCGGAGCGTCTGCTCATCTCCGCGAACGCGCACTTGATCATGCCGCACCACAAGGCCCTCGACAAGGTCTCCGAGCGCTACCTCGGCAAGGCCAAGATCGGCACGACCGGCCGCGGCATCGGTCCCGCGTACGGCGACAAGATCTACCGCATGGGCATCCGGGTCCAGGACCTGCTCGACCCGGGCATCCTGCAGAAGAAGATCGAGATCGCCCTGGGTGAGAAGAACCAGATCCTCACCAAGATCTACAACCGTAGGTCCATCGACGCGAACAAGGTCCTCGACGAGTACCTCGGCTACGCCGAGCGTCTCAAGCCGCACATCGCCGACACCTCCCTGATCCTGAACAGGGCCCTCGACGAGAACAAGGTCGTGCTGCTCGAAGGCGGTCAGGGCAACCTGCTCGACATCGACCACGGCACCTACCCCTTCGTCACCTCCTCCTCCCCGACCAGCGGCGGCGCCTGCTCGGGTTCCGGCATCCCGCCGACCCGTCTGACCCGCGTGATCGGCATCCTCAAGGCCTACACGACCCGTGTCGGCTCCGGCCCGTTCCCGACCGAGCTCGACGACGAGATGGGCGACTGGCTGCGCACGACCGGCGGCGAGTACGGCGTGACCACCGGCCGCAACCGCCGTTGTGGCTGGTTCGACGCCGTCATCGCCCGCTACGCCAGCCGGATCAACGGCGTCACCGACTTCTTCCTCACCAAGCTGGACGTCCTGTCCGGCCTTGAGCGCATCCCGGTGTGCGTCGCCTACGAGGTGGACGGGGTCCGCTACGACGAGATCCCGATGACCCAGACCGACTTCCACCACGCCAAGCCGATCTACGAGGAGTTCCCCGGCTGGCAGGAGGACATCTCCGGCGCCAAGTCCTTCGAGGACCTGCCCGCCAACGCC
Source organism: Streptosporangium jomthongense (assembly GCF_042650425.1). Classification (NCBI taxonomy): domain Bacteria; kingdom Bacillati; phylum Actinomycetota; class Actinomycetes; order Streptosporangiales; family Streptosporangiaceae; genus Streptosporangium; species Streptosporangium jomthongense. The sequence goes on from NZ_JBHSBC010000004.1 coordinate 105,559, forward strand.
CAGGCGTACGTCAAGACCCTGGAGAGCATGAGCGGTGCCCGCATCTCGGCCATCGGTGTCGGCCCCGGCCGTACCGAGACCCTGCAGGTCCACTCGCTGATCTGATCCCGTACGGCCCGCGGACGCGGGGACGGTGCCCGGCGCCGTCCCCGCGTCGCGTTTCCCTCTCCCTGCCTTCCCGTGCCCCCGCGCCGGGAATTCAGGCCTCGGAACCGCGCAGGGCCGCGTCGAGTTTGAGGGTGTCCTCGACGACGACGTCGTCGACCATGCGGCCCCAGCGGAGGGTGACCCACTGCATGGCGAGGTTGCGGTACGGCGTCCCGTCCCGCAGGGTGCCGACGACCTGCAGGCACACCGCGACCTTGGTGTTCCACGGCCAGCCGTTGGCCACGACGTCGACGAGCCTCAGCCGGACCCCGGGCAGACGCTCCTCGAAACGGGCGAACCACGCCCGGAACGCGTCGCGGCCCCGCACGTCCGCGCCCAGCGCCGTGTCCCCGACGAACCGGAAGCGCACATCGGGAGCGGCCATCGCGACCGCCGCCTCGTAGTCGCCCGCGCCCACCTTGCGCCAGGTTCTCCTGACAACGGACCGCACAATAGCGTGATACATGAAGCGCAAGGTATCCTGCTGACTTGCTTTAAGCAAGGGACTCAAATATGACCAGAACGGACTTCACCGGCATCGCATGTTCGATCGCCCGTTCCGCGGCGATCGTGGGTGACCCCTGGGCGCTGTTGATCATGCGTGACGTGACGCTCGGCCTGCACAGGTTCGACGACCTCCAGCGCGACCTGGGCGCCGCGACCAACGTGCTGAGCCAGCGCCTCGAACGGCTGGTGGAGGGCGGCCTGCTCCGGCGTGAGCGCTACGCCGAACGGCCCGACCGGTACGGCTACCACCTGACGGACAAGGGCCGGGACCTGGTGCCCGTCCTGCTCGCGCTGACCGCGTGGGGCGACCGCTGGGAGGCCGACGACGCGGGGCCGCCGCTGATCGTCCGGCACCACACCTGTGGCGACGACACCCGGGCCACCGTGACCTGCCGGTCGTGCGGCGACGAACTGACCGCCGACCAGGTCGGCTACCACCCCGGCCCCGGCGGCCGCACGGACCGCGGCACCGCCCTGATCGGCACCGTGCTCGAAAGCCCCTGAGGCGGCTACTCCTCCAGCCTGTCGATCGGATTGGCGCCCATCAGGTCGGTCGCCCCGAGGGCCCGCTCCAGTTCGGCGAAGGAACCCTCCGGGTGCCGTCGGATCTCGCCGAGGAAGCGGTCGCGCATGTGCGAGGCGAAGCCGAGGCGCGGATAGGCCCTCAGAACGCCGGAGAGATCATCCCTCCTGACGTGCTCGTAGCCGAGCCCGCCGACGTCCAGGGCGGCCCCCGCCTGGATCACGCGGTACTCGGGCACCTCCTCGGCGTGGATGTTGGCGTGCCGCAGGATCGCCTCCTCGACCAGGTGGATCCGGTCCGGATCCCAGCCACGCCCTTCGAGGAAGCGGCACGCGTGGTCGGCCCCGACGCGCGCGAACTCCGCCTCGCCGCGGTAGTCCTCGGCCAGGCCGAGGTCGTGGAGCATGGCCGCGACGAAGGCCGCCTCCTCGTCGATCCCGGGTTCGGCGACCAGGTACCGGCCGAAGAGGTAGGTGCGGTAGCTGTGGTTGAGCAGATCCACGGGCTCGGCCTCGGCGGCGAGGGCGGCCGCCGCCTGGGCGATGGGCGAGTCGGGAATCGAGGGAATCATCGGGTGCTCCGTACGTCACCGGTGGATGGACGATCACCATCGTCGATCGGCGAAACCGATGTCCGCAAGGACATGCACATGTCATATCCGGCCATCGCATCCGTACGGCAGAGTGGGCACCGTGACTTCGCATCTCGTCGTGATCACCGTGTACGACGGTGTCGAACTGCTCGACGTCGCCGGACCGCTTGAGGTGTTCTCCACCGCCGACCGCCTTCTCGGCGAGGGCGCACCCGGCTACGAGATCGTGGTCGCCGGACCGGAGGCGGGCCTCGTCCGCTGCGCGGGAGGCGCCTCGATCGCCGCCGACGTCTCCTGGACGGAGCTGCGCCGCGAGATCGGGACGTTGATCGTGCCCGGTGGCCTGGTGCTGGACACGACCGGCCCCAGGGTCCTGCGGGCCGAACCGCTCGTCGAGTGGCTCACCACCCTCGCCGACCACGACGTACGGAGGATCACATCGGTCTGCGTCGGGGCCCACATCCTCGCGGCGGCCGGGCTGCTCGACGGACGGCGGGCGACGACGCACTGGGCGGCGGCGGAACGGCTCGCCGCCGACCACCCCGAGGTGACCGTCGCCCCCGACTCGATCTTCGTGCAGGACGGGCGCATCTGGACGTCGGCCGGGGTGACCGCGGGCATGGACCTCGCCCTCGCCCTGGTCGCCGAGGACCACGACGCCGAACTGGCCCGCCGGGTCGCCCGGTGGCTCGTCATGTACATGCGACGGCCCGGCGGGCAGAGCCAGTTCAGCGAACTCCTCGCGCACCCCTCGGCATCGGACGCCGGGATCGCTCGCCTGCAGGCGTGGATACCGGACCACCTCACCGAGGACCTCTCCAACGAGGCGCTCGCGCGCCGGGCCGGTCTCAGCGTCCGCCACTTCTCACGGCTCTTCCGCCGCCAGGTCGGGGTCACACCCGCCGACTACGTCGAGACGATCCGGGTGGAGGCCGCGGCGCGGCACCTGCTCCACACCGGCAGCGGTCTGCGGACCATCGCGAACACGGTCGGCCTCGGCTCCGTCGAGACACTCCACCGGGTCTTCAGACAACGCTTCGGCGTCACCCCGACGGACTACCGCGAGCGTTTCACCACCTGAGCATTTCGCCGGATGACATTCTTTTAAATCACGGAGACCAGGCTATTCTGACGGGCGCCGGGATCGGAGCATCGTGCGAACGAAGCCGGGACGTGCGGTTCTCGCGCTGACCATCCTGTTCCTCCTGGTCAACGGCAGAAGCTGTGCCGCGTGCGACGTTTCGCAGGGGCCACCGGTCACCATGCCGAAGGACGACGCCGCTGCGGACGTGGTGGTCCGCGCCTATCTCGCCGCCGTCGCGGCGCGTGACCCCGACGTGGCCCGCGCCTTGTCGACGCCGTCCTATCACCGGCGTTTCCACGGCTGGCTGAACGACCCGATCAACACGTGGGCCGACGTGAAGGTCTCCAAAGTCGGCAGACCGATTTCCGACACCTATGGACCCGGCGGTTATCGGCAGGTTCAAAGAGTCCACGTCGATGTCGAGATCCGCCGGTGCAGCGAAGAGCCTCCTGACGACGACCGCCATTACCCCTACAGCTTCCTGGTCGGCAGGCAGGCGGACGACGCCCCCTGGAGAATCCTCGAATTCGGAGGGGCCGGCTGACCACCGGGCAGCGGGGCGGACGGTTCCTCGATGGGGAGGCGAGGGCGTCGGCCGCACCGGCGTCGCCACGGTCGCGGTCACCGTGGTTGTGGGTCGTCCTTTCGGGATGATTCTCCGGAGTTCGACGGCCGCCGGAGCCGCTTCTCACTTGACGGACGTCATGTTCACGGGCGGCGCTCGACCTCGGCCAGGAAGGCGTTGACGGTGGTCTCGACGCGTTCGGGGAACTCGCCGTTGACGGCGTGCGACGCCTCCGGCCAGAGTTCGACGGTGCCGTGCCGCAGGAGGCGGCGTGCCCGTGCCACGGCCTTCTCCGGATTGTGGATGATGCTCCGGCCGCCGATCACCACCAGGGTGGGCAGGTCGATCCCGGCGATCTGCTCGTCGGTGGGGTAGTCGGGCCGGGGAAGGGCGGCGGTGAAGTCACGCATGCCGGAGGCGATCAGCTCGGCGACGGGCTCGTCCTCCGAGGCGTCGGCGCCACCGGAGATCCAGCTCAGCAGGCGTCGCCGTACCGCGCCGGGCATGGGGAGCACCGACCCCAGGGAGACGACGACGACCTTCCAGGTGATGCCGCCGAAGGTGACGGCCGGTTCGAGCAGGACGAGCGAGCGGATCCCGGCCGGTCGGCGGACGACGAGGTTGAGCGCGGACCAGCCGCCGATCGACAGCCCCAGCACGTGGAGCTCCGGCTCCGGCAGGGCGTCGACCAGTGAGGTGAGCCAGGCCGCCTGGTCCTCGGAGGAGGTCAGCGGCCGGGTCTGCACGGACAGGCCCGGCTCTCCCATGAGGTCCACCGCGTACACCGGGCGGTTCCTCGCCAGGCCCGCCAGGTTGGCCTCCCACATGGGCGCGGCCGCCGCACGACCGGGCAGCAGCAACAGCGGCACCCCGTCGGCGGGCCCGAACCGGTAGGCGCGGACGGTGCCGAAGCCGGTCGGCACGTCCAGCGTCGCGCTCGGCGCGGGCAGGGTCGCCAGCGCGCGGTCGTAGGCCTGCCGATATCTGGCGTAGGCGGCGGCGTCGTGGAAGTGACCGAGCCTGTCCGCCCTGAATGCCGCTCCGACGTTCGGCGCGATGGTGTCCATGGCAACCCCCTCGTTTACGATACGATCGTACTGTAAACGCTCCACGGAGGTGATGATGCCGAAGCGCGTGGACCACGACGCGCGGCGTGAGGAGATCGCCAGGGCGGCGCTTCGGCTGTGCGTGCGCGAGGGCCCGGAGGCGGTGACCGTCGGGCGCGTCGCGGTGGAGGCCTCGATCTCCAAGGGCCTGGTCCAGCACTACTTCCCCGCCAAGGAAGAGCTGTTGCGGCTGGCCGCGACCATGCGGCGGCACGACATCGAGAGCGCCTTCGCGGCAGCCGTACGGCCGGGTGATCCGCCGCGTACGGCGCTGCGTCAGGTCCTCCTGGCACTTGTGGACCTCGGCGCCGAACAGATCCTGACGGGCCACGCCTTCCTCGCCTCGACCGCCGCGAACCCCCAGCTCCACCGGCTCTACCGGGAGGGGCTGTCCGCCGCGACGGCCGCCGTCACGCGGCTCGTCGCCGAGGCCTACGGTCCGGCCGTCGCCGCCGAGGCGGAGGCGCGCATCCTGCTCGGCGCGGCGGGCGCGCTCGCCGACGCGCTCATGCTGGGTGAGACCGACCGCGACACGGCCGTCGCGACCCTCGACCTGCAGCTGAACCGCCTCGCCGCCGATCCGGCCTCATGACCATCGGTACGGGCCCTCCGGCGCCGGAGGGCCCGTGCCCTTACTGCATCGGCACCTTGACCATGGTGGGGGTGCAGGGGATGTACAGCAGTTGCTGACAGGTGGCGGTCGTTCCGCCGCTGTTCGGCACCCCGGTCGGGAAGGGGTTCAGGAGGCTGGGGTCCGGGACGGGGTCGCCCGGCCGGACCGTCTTGACCGGCTCAAGGACGACGACGGTGCCGTGGTCGGTGCCGGTCGGGGTACCGGGGTTCGGGTTACCGGGGTTGCCCGGGTTGCTCGGGTTGCCTCCGCCGGGGAAGAGCCAGGAGGAGGGCGGGGTGCCGATGACGACGCCCGTCGGAGCCCAGGGGGAACCGCCCCTGCCTCCGCCACCGCCACCACCGCCGCCGGTGGAACCGCCGTCGCCCGGGGTCCAGTCCGGCGGCTCCCACACCGTCGACGACTGGCACGGGCGGGCCGGAGCGTCCGGTGCCGGCGCGCCCGCCTCGGGCACCGCCTTGACACCCACCTCGGCCGCGATCATCAGCGCGTAGTAGTTCGCCAGTACGGCGGCGCCGGCCCTGGTGGGGTGCGCGGTCTGCTGGACCCTGTTGAAGGTCGTGGGCCCCGCCTGGATGGCCAGGTTGCGGACGTACGGGCTGCGGCTGCCCAGTTCGTGTCCGGCGAAGGCGTTCTGGATGTCGAGCAGGTCGGCCTGGACACCGTGGGAGACCAGGACCTGCATCGCCTTCCTCATCGAGGCGGTCAACTGGCCCGCCAGCGGCTCCAGCTGGTCGAGGTTGGTGTTGTGCCAGTTCAGGAGCCTGCCCATCACCCCGGTCGGCAGCTGCCCCGCCTTCACGCTCTGGGGGTAGTTGACGAGCATGACCCTCGTCTTCGACCCCCCGGAGGCGTGCATCGCGCGTACCAGCTGGACATAGCGGGCCGAGAGCGTCGAGGGAGTGGTGAGCGGGCGCTGCAGCGGAGGAGTGGGGGGAGCCGAGTCCGCCCATTCGGTCTCGTCCGCGCGTGAGGTGTCCAGCAGGGGCAGGTTGTTTCTGATGATCGCGCTCTGCGCGGCGCCCCCCTTCAGCATGTCCTGGACCCGCGGCCCGAACTGGACGTCGTTGCCGCCGAATCCGGCGATGACCAGGTCCGTTTCCCGGGTGATGCCCTCCTGCTGCGGCGGGTTGTCGCGGTTCTCGTTGTCCAGCTGCCGGACGAAGTAGTGCTGCGACGACGCGCCGGAGGAGGCGTTGAACCGTACGTCGAAGTGGACGTCGGGATTGGCCCGCCGCAACTGGTCGATCGCCACCATGACGGCGGCGTTGGGCGACCTGTGCCGCCAGTCGGTCTGGTAGTCCTCGGCGGAGTATCCGGGGGCGGGAACCGGCCCGTTGGGCCCGGGAATCATCGGCGGAGGGACGACGCCCTTCTTGTTGTAGTAGTCACTCGTTCCCTCACCGGACATGTAGGAGTCACCGGTGATGACGATTCTGACGACGCGTTGCCCCGGTAACGGGACCGGCTGGGTTCCGAAGGCGTTGAAGGCCGGTCCGCCGGGTCCGCTTCCCGGTTCGCAGAGGTCGGTGTTCCCGTACTCGGCGATGATCTGCCCCAACGTGAAAGGCGGGTCCTTCTCGGTCCCCGCCGGATCGAGGGGCGGTTTCGTGGGGGAGATCTGCGCGGACGCCGCGCCCGTCGCGGCCCACGTCATACCGGCGACCAACATGGCGACCGTCATGACCTGCAATTTAGGTGTTTTGCGTCGCATGCGGCGATTTTCGCAGTGGATCACAATAGCGACAATTAGACTAAAGTAGATATATTTCCTATTAGACCGGGATATTTCACCAAAGGCACGCAAGAGCTTCCGCAACGTCGGCTCGCGATGGCCGGCGGCTTCCTGTTCCTGTCGGCCTTCGCCTCACCGCCCTCAGCGCGACGCGGCCGGGGGATTCGCCCGGGCGGTAAACGCATTTTCTGTGGTGGGTGTCATATCTGACATACGCGACATCCGTCGCGAGGGAAAACGCGGATGTGGAAGGGAATTCATGCTGCCGTTAAGCGGTGTGACCCAGCAGGAACCGTTCACCCACCCCCAGCTCCCCCAGCCTCCGCTCCGTGCGACGCTGCACCGGTTGGTACGGCGCGCCTACGACAGGGTCCGGCCGGCCGACCTGGGCGCGTTGCGGGTCGCGCTCGGCAGTACCGGCGTGGACAACTACGCCAGGACCGCCGCCCCGTTGAACTACGCGAACGCGGCGGCCAACGACACCCTGGAAAAGCTGATCGCGGTCCTCGCCGACAAGACCCCGTACGTCGCGCAGGCCGGAAACCGGAAGAACCAGCCTCCGGGCGACGCCGGTCAGGCGGTGCTGAAGGCCATGGTGGACGAGGCGACCACCGCCTTCACCCAGATCGCGGCGGGCAACGCCGACGCGCACATCGCCGCCGTCTTCAACCTGCCGGACGGCACCAGGCTGCCGAAGATCAAGCAGAGGTTCACCGACGCCGCGAACGGGCTGAGGCGCCTCTACGACAACCGGATGATCCTGCTGGACAGCCGTGGTGACCTGGCCATCCAGGGTGCCGGGGCCGTGTCGTCTCCCGAGTCGCTGACCGTCCCCATGGCGTTCGCGGACGCCCGCACCGACGGCCGGGTCCGCACCCTGCTGCACGAGTCCTTCCACATCGCCGGCAAGGACATCGTGGACCACATCTACTTCGGCGCGGCGGGCTTCGCCACGGTCGACTGGCCTGCCATGAAGACCAACGCCGACCACTACGCCGAGGTGGCCAGGCGCCACACGAACCTCGTCCTGCCCGCGCCCGCGCCGCTCGCCGTACTCGCCCCGGCCGCCGGTCCGGCCCTGACGGTTCCGCAGGAGACCAGGGTGCGCCAGGCTCTGACGGAGGCCCAGGAGCGTCTCACCAAGGGCTGGGCGCGGTCGCTGTGGGTGTGGCAGAACATGGTGTTCGTCCAGAAGTACCAGAACTCCTACATCTGGCTGGATGAGGCGCCGACCGAGTTGCTGTACCGGCAGCTCATGCTGGAGTCGCAGCAGATCTCGATGACCCTGCACCACGGGCCCGGCGGCCGCTCCACCACCCCGGTCGACACCTCACCGGTCCTTCCCCTGATCACCGCCTACGACCTCGCGGTGATGGAGGAGGTCCTGGCCGACCTGCACCGGCTGGTCGGCTGGGGTCAGGCGCAGCAGACCGTGCACGTCCTGGCGGCCGGGACGCCCCTACCCGCGGGGAACGCGGCCTACCTGTGGGCCGCGGACGTGACGAATGCGGCGACGCCGGTGTCCAACCTCGCCGACCAGCTCGTCGCCCAGGCCACCCAGTCTCTGGCCGACCCCTGGCTGCCGACCGCCGCCGCCCTCAAGACCCTCGTGGACGGCATGCGCGCCCGTCACGGCCAACTCTCCAGCTGAACGCCGGAAGGGCGTCGGAGCCCCCTTGTCCGACGCCCTTCCCACACGCTCGGTGGATCACTCGCTCGCGATCCCCGGCAGGGTCAGGTACGGCGCGTTCTGATGGTCGGCCAGCCGGCGGGCCTTCCCGGTGCCGATGTCGACCCCGTAGACATAGGTGCGCTTCGAGTCCCGCACGACGACCGTGAGTTCCGACCCGCTCAGCCAGGGACCGGTGGCCATGACGGGTTCCCCCTCCGGGAGGCCGTTGATGGGCACCTCGCGCACCCTGCGCCCGGTGCCGACGTCGAGCAGGGTGAACGTGCGCAGCTCCTGGACCCACTTCTTGGCGTCGCGTCTTTCGAAGGCGGCGACCGTACGGCCGTCGGGAGAGATCTCGCTGAAGCCCGTGAACGTGCCGTCGAAGTGCACCGTCCTGCCTCCGCCGGTGACGGGCATCAGCCGCAGGTCGGTCCTGAGGTACCGGACGAGCTCGGCGACGCCGCCGCGCACGCTGACCGCCTCGTACTGGCCGGGCACCCGCACCGTCGTGCCGGTGCGCACGTCGATCAGCAGTCCCGGCTTCCTGGTCCCCTCACGCGGGTCGAACACCACATGACGGCCGTCGTCGGAGAGCACGAGCATGGAGCCCGCGCCGATCTGCGACTCCTTCACCGTGACGGGGGACGTCGTCTCGGAACCGCCCACGAGGTCGCGCACCACGTGCGCCCGGGCCTTCCTGCTGTAGTAGGCGAGCATGCGCCCGTCCCGACTGATCGAGACGGGCACGCGGTGGTTCTGGGCCGTCATGGCGAGCGCCTGCGGCAGCCGGTAGGTCGTGCCCGCGCGGGTGACCACCCGCCACTCCGCGGAGGAGCAGTCGAGGGCCTTCCGCTTGTCCACCTTGCAGGGCGTCTCGTACGCGTATTCGAGCGGTCCCACGTTCCCCCCGGGCAGGTCGGCGATCGCGCCCGCCCGCAGTGACGTGGCCACCTCCGGGGACCGGGACCGCGTCACGGTCGCCATCACCGTGCCCGTGGCCACGACCGTGACGACCGTGGCGACGGCGGCCAGCACGGCGGTCGTGTGCCGTCTGCGCCGGTTCCCCGTCAGGATCCGGTCGACCATGCCGGACAGGTCCGCCGAGGGCGCCTCCTCGGCGAGGTCGTTCAGGGCTCTGCGCAGCCTCGTCATACCGCCACCTCCTGCAGTAAGGAAAGGGAACTCCGGTCGGACAACTCGGGCGCGAGCCTGCGCAGGCGGGCCAGCGCGCGGTGGGTCTGGCTCTTGACGTTGCCGACCGAACAGCCCAGCGCCTCGGCCGTCTGCGTCTCGGTGAGGTCCTCCCAGAAACGCAGCACGAGTACGGCGCGCTGCTTACGCGTCAGCTTGGTCATCGCCTGACGCAGCATGATCCGGTCGATCGTCGCCTCGTCGTGGGAGGCGCCCCGCTCGGGTGGAGAGGCGCTCGGCCACTCCCGCTGTAACCGCCGCCGCCACGAGATGTACTGGTTCATCAGCGCCTTGCGCGTGTACGCCTCGGGGTTGCCGTCGACGGACAGCTTGGGCCACTGTTTGGCGACCTTGATCAGCACGCTCTGCAGCAGGTCCTCGGCGAGGTGCGCGTCACCCGTGAGCAGGTACGCGGTCCTCGTCAGCGCCTGCTGCCGGGCGAGCACGAACTCGCGGAAGCCGTCGTGACGATCCAATGTGATCTCCTCTCGCCGGTTCCCAACGCGGCCAAACCAGCGAAAGGTTGCAGGACATCTCAAATGGAAGGAGCCCGCCCCTTCCGGCGCGGGCTCCTCGGCGGTTCACCGGGTCCTAGACGCAGTTGACGTACTCGACCCGGGACGAGTTGTAGGAGCAGGAGTCGACCAGCTTCCCCCTGGGGTCACGCAGGTAGCCGGTGTCCCTGGTCTGGTTCCAGATGTAGGCGAGCGTGCCCCCGCTCCTGCCCCAATACCGGGTGGTCGCGGTGTTCCTCCCCTTACCGGTCCGCAGGGTCACCGTCTTGCCCGCGCCGAGGGTGAAGGCGCCGAACGTGTAGACGTGGTCGGAGCGACGCGTCTCGTCGCGGATGGTCCAGCCCTTGAGGCTGACCGCTCGCCGGGTCGTGTTCTTGACCTGGATGTACTCGCCGTTCAGGCTGCTGTTCGCCCCAAAATCGGGTGACCCAGGCGAGTTGTACCAGATACGGGTGATCTGGAGGGACGGAGTCGCGGCGGCCTGAACGGGCAGGGCGGGGACGAGCGTGGCGGCGGCCAGTGCCACCGCGCAGGCCAGGGGGAGAGAACGCACCAATCCTCCGGAAGTGCAGTAAAAGGTAACTCTGCTAGTGATCCTCGCACTTCACACGTCTTTTGAGCAGGTCCCGACGGCTCACGCCGGGTCGGGCAGGTTCATCCGCGCGAGCTTGGCCGGGTCGGTGAGGGCCGTGATGGCGGCGATCCTGCCCTCGGTGACGGTGAACGCCAGGACGGAGAGTGGGGTGCCGTCCTGATGCCAGGAGACGAAGCCGGGCAGGCCGTTGACGAGCACCGCCCGGCCGAGGGCGCCCGCGCCAGAGGACAGCCGCGCGCCCGCCGCGACCCTGGTCGCGCCGAGGACGACGATCTCTCCGGTGGGGGTGTCGACGGTCAGCCTCACCTCGGGGTCGAGCAGGCGCAGCAGTTCCTCGAAGTCGCCACGGCGGGCGGCCGCCAGGAAGGCCTGGACCACCTCGCGCCGCTCCCGACCGGCACCCGCCGGACGCTCGGTCGCCCGCACCTTCCTGCGGGCCCGGCTGGCGAGCATCTTGGCGGCGTCGGTCGACCTGCCGAGGATCTTGCCGATCTCGTCGAACGGCACCGCGAACAGGTCGTGCAGCACGAAGGCCAGCCGCTCACTCGGCCGGAGCGATTCGAGGACGACGATAAGCGCGAGCCCGACCGAGTCGGCGAGCACCGCGTCCTCCTCGGGAGCGGGACCGTCATCGGGGGTCACCACGAACTCGGGCAGCCGGTCGTCCAGGAGCACCTCGGTGCGGGCCCGGCGCGTCCGCAGGACGTCGAGGCTGATCCTGGCGACCACCGTGGTCAGCCACCCGGCGAGGTTGGCGATGCCGGCGGTGTCACCAGCGACCGCCGCGTCCTGGCGGGACAGCCGCAGCCACGCCTCCTGGACCACGTCCTCGGCGTCAGCGTGTGATCCGAGCATGCGATGGGCGACCGCGCGCAGCCGGTCGCGCTGCGACTCGAACGCCTCGGCCATCGGATCGGCGGGCCTGGCCTGGCCGGTGTCGGGCATGTTGTTACCTTCCGCAGAACCGCTCCGTCATGGGTGATGACGAGCCGGAACGGGCTCAGGTAACCGACAAGGGAGCAGGAACCATGGAAGCACGTCTGAAAGGTACGGCAAGCCCCGAACTGATCGAGGGGATCACGAAGCTGTACAGGGTGATTCACTCCGGAGGCGTCGAAGGCCGTCTGCTGTCGCTGGTCCATCTGCGCGTCAGCCAGATCAACGGCTGCAGCCCGTGTGTCTTCGCCTCGGTCGCCTCGGCGAAGAAGGCCGGTGAGACCGACGAGCGGCTGCACCACGTCGTCGCGTGGCGCGAGACGTCCTTCTTCACCGACGAGGAACGGGCCGCGCTCGCACTGGCCGAGGCCGCCACCCGGATCCAGGACGGCGCCCCCGGCGTGACCGACGAGATCTGGGACCACGCCGCCGACCACTTCACCGGCGAGCAACTGAACGCGATCACCATGGAGATCGCGCTGACCAACTTCTTCAACCGGATCAACCACACGATCCGCGAGCAGGCCGGCAAGACCTGGTGAACCGGACGGGGCGTCGTCGCGACGGACGACGCCCCGCCGGGAGCGTGAGCCGGACGCCCCCGTGGTGACCGGCTCAGCTCCCGTGCGAGGTCGGCGCACCCACTCCCCTCCGCGCCGCCAGGACGATGAGCGCTCCGGCGACGGCCCCGAGGAAGAACGGGGACGGCACGAGGACGACGCCGCCCACCACGGACCACACCGCGACACCCCAGCCGACTCCGGCGGGTACGGTCACCCCACGCCCGGCGAGGTGCCACGTCAGGCAGCCCAGCAGGACCAGGGGAACGGCGAAGCCTCCCGGACCGGCCCAGAAGATCGTCTTGTCCCGCAGGGCCTCCACCAGCTGAGCCGTGTCGCCGCTCGTGCCGAGGAACGGGACGGCCGCCCACAGGCCCTGCCGTACCCAGTCGGAGATCCGCGCCCAGCCGGTGAGCACCACCACGGACAGGTGCCCCGCGCCCAGCGTGATCATGATCCCGCTCGCCCAGCGGAGCATCCTGGAGTTCATCGGGGCGTCCTTTCCGCGTGGTCACACCAGGCGCGTTCCCATCGCCGGGTCAGCGCCGGGTAGACGACGAGGTACCTGAAGGGCGCGATGGCGGCCATGTAGAGCCGTCCGAACAGGCCGTTGGGCTTGACGAGGACGGCCATCCTCAGTTCGTGGTCACCGTCGGCGCCTCGAACCCAGCCCAGGTGCATCACGGTGTGCACGGTCCTGTTCGCCAGTTCCCTGGCGGACTCGGTGTCGAGTTCGTAGACCGCCTTGAGCGGCATGGTCGCGCTGTCGGCGCCACGGGGGGCGTCGCGGAGGTCGTCGGGCAGGCGGTCGCGCAGCGAGCCGACCCGCGCGCCGACGCCCGAGGACGGCCTGTCCCAGCCGAGCAGCGCGCCGATCCTCCAGCGGAGGGCGAACAGGAACCGCGCGGGCCGGGGCAGCTTCGCGATCCCCCCGGCGGTCCGCATCGCCGCGAGCATCGTGGGGAAGTCGTCGGGCCCGGCGCCGGGGGTACGGAACGACCACACGTCCTCGACCGTGAAGTCCCCGGTGAGTTCGTGGACCCGCCAGGGCAGGCGGGTGTGCGCGGTTCCGGGGAGTCTCACGAGAGCCCCCGTATCGCGTCCCAGTCGGCCATCATCGCCATCAGCGTCAGCCGGCTCAGTTCGGGCGTGGTCTCGGGGTCGAGTTCGCGGTAGCGGCGGTGCAGGTTGACCACGATCCGCTCGGCGTCCAGCCAGGTGGCGTACTCCCCGAGGTCGACGGTCCTGGCCGCCTCCGCGAAGGGGACGCCCCGGGCGTGGGCGGCGTCGGCCTGCTCGACCACATGGGTGAGATAGCCGCGTACCGCGCGAACGCCGTCGGGGTCGGTGACCGGGCCGTGGCCGGGGACGATCGTGTGGGCGCCGGTGGCGATCATCCTGTCGCAGGCGGCGATCCAGTTGCCGACCGGGCCGCTCCACACGATGGGCGTGCAGCCGACGAACAGCAGGTCCCCCGCGAAGAGCACCCCCGCGTCGGGCACGTGCACGACCGTGTCGGCGCCGGTGTGGGCGGGACCGAGGTTCGTCAGGCGCACCTCACGCCCTCCGACGTCCAGGGTGAGCTCCCCGTCGTAGGTCCGGTCGGGCAGCCTCAGACGGATCCCGCCGAAGTCGAAGGGCCCGAACCGCTCACGGAGGTAGGGGGTCGCGGGGCCGACGTCCATGACCTGGGTGGCGGTCAGCAGCTCCGCGGGCATCTCGTGCGGCATCTCCGCGCCGGTGGCCGTGGCGGCGACGATCTCGACACCCTCGCCGAGCAGTTGGTTGCCGTGGGTGTGGTCGCCGTTGGAGTGGGTGAGGACGGCGTGGGTGAGCGGGTGCCGAGCGGTGACGTGACCCATCGCGTGGAGCATCTCGGCCGTCAACGGCAGGTCGAACAGGGTGTCCACCAGGATCGAGGCGCCCTCGCCCGCGACCAGCCCGGCGTTGCTCAGGCCGTACCCGCCGTCGGGCAGCAGCCAGGCCCACACGTCCGCGCCGACCTCGTGCAGACCGCGCGTGTAGGGCAGCCGCGACGGCGCCCTGTTCACCCGGGGCCGCGGCGGACGCCGGTCGGGGTTCTCCCGAGGCGTCAGCGCGTACGGCCTGACCGACGCGCGAACCGTCTGCCGGGTACGGCCCAGCCCCTCGACGGCCAGCTCGACGACGTCGCCGTCCTTCAGCCAGCCGGGGAAGGAGGCCGGGTCCGCCAGGGACAGGTGCTCGACGAGGCAGCAGCCGGGCACCGTACCCGAACCGAACACGTCACCGGGCAGCAGGTCGACACCGCGTGAGGCGTAGGAGACGACCTCGCCGAAGCTCCAGTCCATGGAGTCCGTACGGCCCGAGCCGATGACCCGGCCGTTGACGGTCGCCTCGACCCGCAGCGCGAGCCTGCCGTCGCGAAGGTAGGGCTCAAGCTCGTCCGGGGTGACCAGGAACGGGCCGAGGGTGGTCGCGCCGTCCTTGCCCTTGGCCTGGCCGATCGCCAGCGCGGCCTCGTGCGTCTGCAGGTCCCGCGCCGACCAGTCGTTGTAGACGGTGTAGCCGACGATGCGCTCCTCGGCCTGCTCCGGGGTGAGGTCCCGGCCGCCGGGGCCGATGACCGCCGCGATCTCCAGCTCGAAGTCGAACCAGGAACTGCCCGGGGAGATCGCCACGTCGTCGTACGGCCCGACGACCGTCGAGGGAGCGGCGAAGTAGAAGGCCGGGATCTGGTACCAGGCGTCCTTGAGCGTGCGCGGCCGCCCCATGGCCTGTTGGCAGTTGCGCATGTGGTCCAGGAAGCACAGGCAGTCGCGCATCGAGGGCGGACGCGGGATCGGCGCGCGCAGCCTGACCCCGGCCAGCGGGACCGTGTGCGCCTCCGAGGTCAGTGCCGCCTCCCCGGCCGCGCGCAGCTTCTCCGAACCCTGGCCGATGAGGTCGATCAGGCTGACGCCCGGCCCGATCGGGTGGATCCGGTCGTCGTCGACCACTCCGACGCGGTCGCCGTCGTCCGTTTCGTAGGTGACCCAACGCATGGATGCCTCTTTCTATGTTGGCTGACATAGAATATATCGATCAGCACTTGGTAGGTCATCGGGCATACCTGGTTTGATGGGTCACATGGCCACGCGACGTACCGAGATGACGCAGGAGAGCCGCCGGCTGCTGGTGACGGCCGCGTCCGAACTCTTCGCCGAGAAGGGCTACCGGCAGACGAGCTTCATCGACATCGCCGACCGGGCCGGTATCAGCCGTGGCTCCATCCCCTGGCACTTCGGCAACAAGCTGGGCCTGCTTGAGGCGGTGATCGACGACCGCCTCGACGCCATGCTGACCGCCTTCGGCCCGGCCCCGGCGTCCGGTCCTGCCGCAGCTTCCGACCCGGCCTCGACTTCCGGCCCGGCCTCAGGAGGCTCGGCTTCCGGCCGGATCTCAGGGGAGGTGCGCGGCGACCCGCTGGAGCAGGTGATGGCCTTCATCCGCATGCCCGTCGCACGCCTGTTCATCACCCTGCTCGCCGAGGCCGTCGAGGCCGACTCACCGATCCGCGACCACTACGCCCGGCTCCACGTGGCCCTCAGGGAGGCCGTACGAGCCTGGATCCCGGAACACGCCGTTCCCCCGGGAACCACCCCGGAGGCGTTCACGGTCGTCCTGGTGGGAACCGTCATCGGCATCCACGCCCAGTGGCGGATAACCCCGGAAGCAGTAGACCTGGAAGCCGTCCGCACCGCCCTCCGAGCCTTGCTTTCCACGGTCCTGGAGGGCACCGGAACCGACCGGGAGTGACGAGGGCCGGTCACCGGGGGATGAGTCGTGACCCGCGTCCGCCTTGGGAACCCTTCAGGGTGATGAGTGCCCCCTCTACGACATGTCCTGCACTACTGGGAGTCCTTGTTGCGAACCCTTCAGGGTGATGAGCGACCCGAGGGTAAAGTCCCAGGCCGGGCCGGGCGCCGCAGGAGCGGGGTTCGCTGTTTCTGCGGCAGTCCGACGGTAGTGCAAAGGTGCAGGTCAGAGCGTTGATCATCTTCTAGGTGCGGCCCCGGAGTACGAGCTCTGTCCATGGTGACGGGCCCATGGGGCCAAAGTCGAACATTCCGAATTTCACACCGTCTACAAAGCCGGGGATCCGCGTTTTCGCCCTGAAGGGGTGCTACCGGAATACGGCGGAAACGTGCCGTGCCGCGGCGCTGACCGGACAGAACGCATATTCTGTCCGGTTCCTGGGGCGGCGTTTGACCAGGCCGGCGCAACCATACCGCTGCGGGAAGCAATCCGATCCCACGCCGGGAACGGATATCCACAGCCGAAAACTTGGCTTCCGCCTCCACCGCTTGACCAGCCTTATCAGCTCTTTCCGGATTACTTGGTCTGCTCCCCATGACGGGATGAACATGGCGGCGCGTCGGGCGTGAGGGAACGGCCTGCGGAGTCTGTAGATCATCTGTCGGCAGGCGGCCCGCTCTCGGATCGAGCGCCCAAGCGTTCGTACCTTTGCCGGGCAGCTTGGGCAGTGTTCAGGCCGAGACCGAAGGCGATGTCCTGCCAGGTCATGCCCCTTTTTCTGGCGGTCGTGAGCAGAAACAACTCGGTCGAGTCGAGGTCGGCTCGAATGCCCGGCAAAAGGGTCAGCACGGCGACGAGGTCGTCGTGATCGATGACCGGCTCGCCCGCCTCCAGGCATATGGAACCGCCGACCAGTCCCGCCACGAGCCGAACCACCTCATGCGGGGCTGGCATGTCGGGATGAATCTGCCGCGCTCGACGCGCGGCATCGCCAGCATGCCGCTCAACGAGGTGGGTCAGAGCATGGTAGCCGCGTTCGGCGCGTTGCGCCCCGGAATCGGGCCGGGTGAAGACATCGGACATGCATGACAGCATGCCGAATAAACGATCCGTTTTCAACATAACGTTCATGTACTAGATCAACCTTGGGCCACACCGGCTGAGGCAGCCCAGGCCTAGTCGTCTCGCGAACGGTCCATTGTGGGTACCGGTAAGAACGCGTCACCAGCCCCAAACAGCAATCGGCACGCTGGACAGAACCTCGGATCTCCGGTTCCCGGAACGGCGTCTGACCAGCTCAGCAGGATGGGACCGCAGCGGGCGCTGCCATCCACAGCCGAAACCCCGGCTTCCGCTCCCACCGCCTGACCTGAAGTCTCCGGCGGACGCGGCCCGTTTCCACCGCATTCCGGTGGCATCCCCTAAAGGCCAGGGGGCCGCGCGCCTACTCTGAAGGTGTTGGCCTTCAGGAAGGTGCAGGGCTATGCGTGATCGCAACACCCTAGAACTTCGTCCGGACATGACCGTTGGTGAGCGGCTCAGGGTGGCTCGCCGGTCTGTGGAGGGGCTCACCCAGGAGATCCTGGCCGAGCGTTCCGGTGTCAACGTGGACACCATTCGCAAGCTTGAGCAGAACCAGCGGCAGTCGGCCCGTATCTCCACGATCAACTCCCTCGCCCGTGCGCTTGACCTGGACACGACGGCGCTTCTGCTCGGTGTCGTCCCTGAGGAGGGCGCCAGAGACCCCAAGGTCACGGCGATTCGCCGTGCTCTGATCCCGGCCGCTGACTTCATGCCGCCGACCGAGACCGACGCCGAGGACACCCCGCCGGATGTCGCGGCGCTGCGACGCAGTGTCAGTGACGCGTGGACGATCTATCACGAGGGTGATCTGAGCGCGTTAGGAGAGATCCTTCCCGGGCTGTTGGCCGAGGGGCGCGTCGCCGTACGTGAGCACACCAACGGCACCGCGCTTCGCGCCCGGGGGGTGCTGTCCAAGACGATGCAGCTCGGCGCGCACGTGATGGCGCGTAACGGCATGGAGGACCTGGCGCTTCTCGCCCTGGACCGGGCGCGGCAGACCGCGCGGGAGTCGAACGACCCCCTGCTCCCGGCGATGATCGCCAACAGCGTCAGCTGGATCTTCATCCGTACCGGCCGCCTGGACGACTCGCAGAGTGTGGCGCTGGCCACCGCAGACAAGGTCGAGCCGAGGCTCCGTACGGCTTCGCAGAACGAGATCTCCGTGTACGGCGGCCTGCTGCTGTCCGCGATGAGTGCGGCGGCGCGCAACGAACGTTTCGACACGGCGCGGGACCTGTTGACCGTCGCCCGTGCGGCGGCTCAGCGGAGTGGGGAGGACTCCAGCAATCGCTGGACGTCGGTGTTCGGGCCCACGGCGGTGGCGATGCAGGCGGTGGCGGTGGAGGCGGCGGCCGGTGAGTGGGGCTCTGTTCTGCGGCTCGCCAAGCGGATTCCGCTGACGGGTCAGGTGCCCGACTCCTGGAAGTCGTGGTTCCTGCTTGATGTCGCGCATGCCCAGGCGCAGACCTACCGGGACTCCGACTCGGTGGAGACACTGCGTAATCTGCGCAGGATCGCTCCCGCGTGGTTGCGGCAGAGCGGTCTGAGCAAGGTCGTCATCCGGGAGTTGCTCGCCCGGCCTCACCGGCCGCGCGGCATCGTGGCACTCGCTGATTTCGTGGGGGTTGCGCACTAGTCGCACCATCTTTGAGCAGCGGAACTAGTGGGTTCTGTCCCTGTCGAGTAACTCACCGTGTGCGTAGCGTTACGGCCGTCCCCAATGCGGTGACCCGCTCGGCCGTCACAGGTGTCGAGCAGGTTCTTGATCGCGAAGGAGTTGCGATCCGTGAGTGACGACAGGACCAGCGCGCCCGCAACGGCGATCCCAGGGTGGCGGCTGATCATCAGTGATGCCGGGCGGTTCTGGGCGATCCGCAATCGGGCTTTCCCGCGTACGGCGTTGCGGGCGGGGGCCGAGCCGACCGTGGACGCCGACACCTTCGAGGAGGTCCGGGAGGCGGTTGCCCGTCAGGAGGAGATCGCCGAGGGGGTGCCTTCGTGACCGGGCGGCATCGGGACGGCCTGCCGTACGCGCCGGTGTATCGGCGGGTGTGGGACGGGCCTGCGCGGGCTGAGGCTGAACGGATCAACCTGGCCTGGGCCGACTGGACCGTCCTCTACAGCCTGGGGCGACGTTCCTTCTACGCGATGGCCTCCTGGGACGGTCCGCGTCCGGTGATCGTCGAGGACTCCACTTCCGAGGGGTTGGAGGAGCGGATGCGGGAGGCAGAGATGATCCGGGCGATTCGGCTCGCGCCGCCTTCGCTGGCTCGACGGGGACGCCTTACCTCCAAGGTGGCGAGGGTCGGTGGACGGCGTTCGCCGGGCGGGAGGGCGGCGTGATGCCACTTCCCGCAGGGCCTCGTCAAGTTTCTAAGTTTTCGGATCGAACCTGTGACTCCGTGCAGACGGCTCACCTGGGCTGGCTGGTGTTCCACAGCCCGATGACCGGGTTGTGGAGCGCCTACCGGAGTGTCCTGTTCGGCAGGCCGTACGCCGGGGACGTGCTGCTGGTGCGGGCCGAGTCGGCTGAGGAGCTGGACCGCAAGCTGAGCGCCCAGGCACCCTCGACGGTGCCGCCGAGCATTCAGGCCGTCGCCGTCGCCCGTGCCATCCAGACCGCTCGGGTCAGGCAGATGGCCCGGGTCTCCCGGGTTGTTCAGGCCGTAAGTCCTGATCAGGCCATTGTGTCGGGTCGGGCTACGGCGTTGCGCAGACTGCTGCGCTCGTGAAGCCGGTACGGCGGGCGGAGGACGTCATCCCACCCGTCGCTCGCCGTACTCCATGACGTGCGGCTCAGGTAGGAGGGACCTGAGCCGCACACCTCCGCAAGACGGTTCCCATGCACGCTGGCGTGCTGGGGAAGGGGAGTCGTCTGGCGCACCGGCCCGAGTGTGTGGGGCCGGTCCTCCTCCAGGGTGCCCGGCCGCATGCTCCCCGGCTCGGGGCCGGGCACCCGCCCCCACTTCCACTCCCTAACCAGGGACGACCATGACCGACGACGAACGGCGCCTGATCGACCTGCTCATCAGCACCCACCCCGCCTGGCGGTACGAGGAACGGAACCTGCCCGGACTCCCCAGGTGGTGGGCCGTCCGCTACGAACCCCTGCGCCTCGACCAGCGCAAAGCCGGGGCCCGCGACGTGCTCGGCCGTACGACCCTGCACCGGCTCGTCCGCGCGCTCGCCCGGCACGACCAGATCCTGCACACCCTCCGCTACTGAAGGAGTCCCCATGTCCCCACTCAAGGCCGTCGCCCCCGACGGCACCTTCTCCACCGGACCGGACACCACCGAACGACTCCTCACCCCCGGCGAGGTCGCCCGCATCTTCGGCGTCGACCCCAAGACCGTCAACCGGTGGGCCCTCACCGGGAAGATCCCCTCGGTCAGAACCCCCAGCAACCAACGCCGCTACCGCGAAACCGACATCAAGGCCCTCCTCAACGCTTCTCCTGTAGTGGTGCGAACCCTTCAGGGTGATGAGCGACCGGGCGACATGGCCACCGGTATCCCGCGCCTTCCGTAGTTGCGAACCCTTCAGGGTGATGAGGGACCCATCGGCCGCGGAGAGCGGTTCGCCGTTCCGCAGTGTTGCGAACCCTCCAGGATGATGAGGGGACCGGGAGAGCGCTTCGTTCACACCGAAGAGGTCACTGGTAACCCTCCAGGGCGATGAGGGACGCCATCGCTCACACGGTGCACCGGCCGCGCCTGGAGTTGCGAACCCTCCAGGGTGATGAGGGACCCGGGGTAAAGTCGCAGGTCAGGCAGGTTAGGTCGAAGGTGGGATCGGCTGGTTCTGCGGCAGTCCGACGGTAGTGCAGAAGTGCAGGTCAGGGCGTTGATCATTTTGTGGATGTGGCTGGGTCGTACGACGGTTCTTCCCTCCTCCCGGCAGCGGCCCGGTCCTCAGGAACCTGTCTGGAGGCCACTGTGTCACACAGCGCCCTCTCCACGACATGCCCATGTGATCCGGTGAGCAAGGCCGTACCCGTCACAGGGGGAGCCACATGATCCGGAGGCCGACGTGGCCTTCCGTGGGGTGGCGGAAGGCGCCGGGGGCCGTGCCCAGGGTGGTGAAGCCCAGGCTCTCGTAGAGGTGGATCGCGCTCCTGTTGCTGTCCGCGACGGCGTTGAACTGGATCGCCGCGAACCCCTCCCGCCTCGCCCAGGTGATCATGTCCGTGACGAGGGCGCGTCCGACGCCCAGGCCCCGTGCCTCCCCCGCGACCATCAGGCTGCCGGAGGCGATGTGGTCGCCGGGGCCGGGCCGGTTGGCGTACATGTTGGCGGTGCCGAGCACCAGGTCACCGTCGACCGCGACGACCACCCTGGCCGGGGCCGGCAGGAGCCAGAGGTTCCTGGCGTCGTCCTCGCTCATGGCGGGGTCGTAGGTGAAGGTCTCCTGCGCGGTGACGACGTCGCGAACGATGGGCCAGATCCGCGGCCAGTCTTCCTCACGAGCCTCGCGGATCACGGGAACGGGACGCTTCGGGTCAGCCACGGGAGCCACCGCCGACCTGGAAGGTCCGGGAGACCCGAAGAGCTCGAAGACCAGTGATATGTGACCGTGTCATCCCCCTAGCCTCCTACATCAGAGGCGTCCGATGACCTCGCGGGTCAGGTTCTCGCACAGCGCCCAGATCGTATCCTGGTTGCGGCGGTTCAGGGCGCTCTCCGGCCAGGCCGTACGGCGGCACTTCATGCTGAAGTAGGCTCCGCTCACTCCCTCGACCTCGGCGCTTGAGGCCAGGTGGATGCTGGAGCGGGCGGGTTTGCCGAGGTCCGCGAAGAACCGGGGGGCGACCAGGCCCAGCAGCGGGACGATCGGGCGGTAGAGGTAGGGGAATCCGGCCGCCTTCAGCGACTGGTTCATCGGCGTGTGGCCGTGCCCGGGGTAGGCCACGTTGACCGTGACGCCGGTCCCGCCCACCTCCTCGGCGAAGCGCAGGCTCATCGCCATCTGCATGGTCTTGGTGTGGTTGTACTGGGCGAAGGTCCACCCCAGATAGCGCCGTTCCGCCTGGAGGTTGTCCAGGTCGATCGGGCCGCCGGGGATGCCCCCGGTGATGTTGACGACCCGGCCGACGAGCAGCGGCAGCAACAGACGGGTGAGTGTGAACGGCGCCAGCACGTGGGCGGCGAAGGTGGTCTCCACCCCGTCCTCGGTGAGCGTACGGCGTGGCGGGTTGGCGCCGACGTTGTTGATCAGCACGTCCAGCCGGTCGCAGCGTTCGGCCACCCGGGCGGCGAGGGCCGCCATCTCACCCAGGCGGGTCATGTCCGCCGCGAGGGCCTCGACCTGGCCGCCGCCCGCGCCCAGTTCGTCGGCCGCCCGCCGGGCGCGTACGGGGTCACGGCCGACGAGGATCACCCGGGCGCCCAGGGCGGCCAGTCCGCGTGCGGTCTCCTTGCCGATTCCTCCGGTGCTGCCGGTGATCAGGACGGTCTTTCCACGCATGAGAGCCTCCGATCCAAAGAGCGTCGCCCTGAATATGTCACCAAGTGCCAAGGTTGGCAATGAGTGTATGATTTCGGGTCATGGAGGGGTTACGAGATCGCACCAGGCGGGCGGTGCGCGCCGAGCTGGCCGCACGGGCGCTTGAGCTGTTCACCGAGCGCGGCTTCGACGAGACCACGGTCGACGACATCGCCAGGGCGGCCGGGATGTCCAAGCGGAGCTTCTTCCGCTACTTCCCGACCAAGGAGGACGCGCTTCTCGGAGAGCTTGAGGCGACGGCCGAGCGGGTCGCCCAGGAGATCTCCGCCCGACCACCGGGGGAAGGGGCGTGGGAGTGCCTGCACACGGTGCTGCGCGGCTGGGAGGCGCACATCAACACGCAGATCGAGGTGCTGCGGCTCATCGAGTCCACTCCCCCGCTACGGGCCAGGCTCCTGCAGAAGCGTGACGAGGCCCGCGCCCTGATCGTCGAGGCGCTGACGGGGCGCGGCCTGTCCCCGCTGGAGGCCGACCTCGCCTCGGTCGCCGCCGGGGCGGCCCTCGACACGGTGGCGCGTGAATGGCTGCGCACCGGCGGCTCAGCCGACCGCCCGACCCTGACGGACCAGGTCTTCGCCATGCTCCGCCCGGCCTTCCTCAGCTGACCCGGCGAAGCCCCGGCGAGCCGTACGACCTTGGGAGGATCCAGGTCCTCAGCCGAGCCTCCCCAAGGCCGTACGGCCCCGCCCACCCCACGACGAGCCGGATCTCGGACTCCGGCCCCTCCGGGCAACCCCACAGCGCGCCGTACGGCCCCGGAAGGGCGTCATCGGGAAATCGCCCCTACCGGCGCCGAGAGGAATTCAGCCCTCGTGGCATTGTGAATTCCCACATCCGGTGCCAAAAGAATGCGACCACCGTTTTCCTGTTCCTCCGCGATTGTTCCGAGCAGGGGATGTCAGTTCCGACATAACAGGCTCCCATTCGGGCGGCCCCGCGACGGGAAAGCCCGACGACCCGTTCGGCCCGACCGCCGTACGGGCCTTCCCACGAGTTCGCACACACCGTTTCCGAAACAATCCTGTAAGGACCGGTTGTCAACTCCCGTCGTCACCAGGGTTTTCACGGCGGCCGACCTGTTCCGAACGAACCGGGCCCCGGGGGGACGCGGTCTCCCCGCCTCCTGAGCCGCCAGGGCGAGGACACGGGCGGACGCTCCCAGGAGGCGGCGCGGGACTTTTCCCCTTCGCCACGGCTCTCCCGCGAGGTCGAGGACCCGAACCCGTTTACCAGCCGACCGAAACCAATAAAGCCTCATCGAATTATGGCATTGGGGTTCACCAGAACCAGGGTTTTCTTGTCCTTCTTAAACCAGAACAGGTTCTTCTCCACGAACAGGCCGGGAGGATGATCCTTCGGGTTCAGGGAAGCCCGAACGGGGAACAGCAGGCCGGAGCGGCGCGTGGCCGCGTCGTAGAGACCGCGTCCCCCGTTGCCCGCGTGGTCCATCTGGTCAAGCAGAACGACACGGCCCAGGAAGGACGCCCCGCCCGTCGACCCCGGCATCGCGTGCAGGCCCGTCCCGTCACGTCGCCAGGCGTTGGAGCCGCCGTAACACCATGTGAGGCCGCACTCGTACCACGAGGTGTGTCCCGCCGGAGGGACCGCGTCCCTCGACTCGCCCGAGAGCACGTTCCGCAGGTGCTCCATGGGACGGGGAACCGACTGGTCCGTCATGGTGCCCCGCCTGGGCCACCCGGCCCACGGCCACTCGACCAGCCCCTGGCCCTTCGTCCCCTCGATGAGGGACACCTTCCCGCCCTTCAGCGGGACCCGGTAAACACCGCCCCCCGGCGGGGACCACACGACCGCGTCGTCTGCCACGGCCAGGCTCATCCCCTCGTAATTGTCGTCGTCGTCGATCGCGGCGGGGAACCTGGCGAGCCGCCGTGGTGTGCCGCCAGCGATCGACACCGTCCACACCTCGGTCGTCCGGCCCCGGGTGGTCGACCACGCCAGATGGCCGTCCCCGAAGGCCGGCGTCCCGTCGATCGGCTCCTTCAACGACGCGATCAGGCTGAACCTCCGCCGGACGACGTCGTACGCCCAGAGCCCGTCGAACCGGTCCTTCCGCAGACTCTGCCCGACCACGATCCAGTCGGTGACGAACGTCTCCGGAGTGAACGTCCGGCCGCCGGGCCCTGTCGTCGGGATCTCGTGCACCGCGTCCGGCCACACCTGTCTGATCGGCGGGGGAAGGGCGCCGGAGGAGGACACGGGTCGCGGGGCCGTGACCAGCCGCGTTCGCGTTCCCACGACGACGACGCCGACCACGAGCACCATGGCCGCCGCGACCGCGACCGGCGCCCACCACCCGGGCCGCGCGAGCGGCCTGTGCGGTTCGGGGAGAACGCGGGGCCGTCCGTCGTCCGTCACGGCCTCGGCCCTGGCGGCCAGCGCGTCCCTGAGCCGATCCTCGATGCCGGTCATGCCTTTCCTCCCAGTTCGCGCTCAAGCCGTCCCAGAGCCCGTGAGACGGTGGACCGTACGGTGCTCTGCCCGAGCCGCGTCACCTGGGCGATCTCGGCGTCGGACAGGTCGAGGTAGTAACGCAGGACGAGGACCTCACGCTGTCTCCTGGGCAGCCTGCCGAGCGCGGCCAGCATCTCCTGGCGCGTCTCGCCCAGCAGCACGCTCGTCTCCGCGGAGCCGGAGCCGGAGCCGGAGCCGGAGCCGGAGGCCGAATCGGGGCCGATCGGCCAGTCCCGTCGCGTGAGCCTCAGCCTGGCGGCGACCCCGCGTCTGCGCAGCAGGGAGCGCGAGGCGTTCAGCACGCAGACGCGGACGTACGTCAGCGTGAGCGTCCCGGGGCGCCCGCCGTTCAGCGCGGCGGTGTGCAGCCTGGAGAAGACGTCCTGCACGACGTCCTCCGCGCTCTCCCTGTCCCCCACGAGCAGTACGGCCAGGCGGACCAGGGCGAGCCGGTGCTCGCGGTACAGGTCCGCCAGTACCGCCCCGGCACCGGGTGGCGCGGTCGCCTGAGCGACTGTCTCACCGTTCATGACCTAGGAACGCGTACCGGGCCCGATCCGCTGCGCCGCCTTGGTTGTCCACTGGTGAGGATTTTGCGAACCACATGCGGTGACAAGGTTGACGCGCGATGGAAACAGGGGGCGAGCCGCGCTGTGGAATCGGGGTCCGGGGTCTGTAAGGTCCCCTGTGTGCATGCCGAGATCCATGGCCACCGGGGAGCCCGCGGCCTCCGGCCAGAGAACACGTTGCCCGGCCTCGCCCACGCCCTGGAGCTGGGTGTCGACGCGCTTGAGTTCGACGTCGCGCTGACGGCCGACCGGCGCCTGGTGCTGACCCACGACCTGACGGTCTCCGCGGTCACCAGCGCCGACCGCTACCCCGCCTTCCCCGGCGACCCGCTGTTCCCCTACGTGGGCAGGCCCGTCGGGAATCTGACGCTGGCACAGTTACGCACCCTCGAATGCGGTGTACGGCTGCCGCTCGTCTCGGGTGACCGGTTCGTCGCCACCCAGGTGCCGGTTCCCGACACCCGTATGCCGACGCTGAGCGCCGTGCTGGCCCTGGTGAACGCCTACGGGGCCGACCGGGTGCGGTTGCACGTCGAGCTGAAGTCCGATCCGACGCGGCCCGACCTGAGTGCCGACCCGCGTGAGCTGACCGAGTTGGTCGTCGCCGAGTTGGACCTGCACGGCAGGCTCGGCGGGGCGGCGATCCTCAGCTTCGACTGGCGGATTCTCGGCGTCGCCCGCTCCCTGGTCCCGGCGACGCCCTGTTATGCGCTGGTCGAGCGGGCGACGATGGACCCGGCGTGGTTCGGCGGGCTCGATCTCGACGACTTCTGCGGCGACCTTCCGGCCGCCGCGCTGGCGGCGGGGGGAACGGTGCTCTCGCCCGACCACGTGCTGCTCGACGAGGAGTTGATGTCCGACGCGGCCAGGGCCGGGCTTCCGGTGGTCGCCTGGACCGTCAACGACCCGGCCAGGGCCGCGGTGCTGCTCGACCTGGGGGTCGCCGGGGTCGTCACCGACTATCCCGACCGGATGCGCGTGCTGTGGGCCGAGCGGGGCCTGCCGTTGGCCGCCCCGCTCTCCCCGATGCGCGCGCCGGTCGGCTGACGTCACAGCCAGCCGTTGCGGCGGAACCCCCGGTAGAGCAGCGTGCAGACGATCACCATGACGCAGATCACGAGCGGGTAGCCGAAGACGGACTCAAGCTCGGGCATGTGCTTGAAGTTCATGCCGTAGATCCCGGCGATCATCGTGGGGACGGCCATGATGGCCACCCACGAGGAGATCTTGCGCATGTCCTCGTTGGCGAGGGCGTTCGAGCGGGCCAGCGCGGCCTGCAGGACCGAGTTGCACAGTTCGTTGGACGACTCGACCTGCTCGCAGACGCGGGCGAGGTGGTCGACGACGTCACGGAAGTACTCGCGCATCTCCGAGGGGATCATCCGGCGCTGGGCGAGCGTGGCGAGCGGTGACTGCAGCGGGGTCACCGACCGCTTCATCTCGATCATCTCGCGCTTGAGGTTGTAGATCCGGCCGATGTCGCGGGCGCTGACCTCGGCGAAGACCATGGCCTCGACGTCTTCGAGCTCGGTCTGCATGAGGTCGGCCACGGTGAGGTACTTGTCGACGACGTGGTCGGCGATGGCGTGCAGCACGCCGGTCGGGCCCCTGCTGAGGAGCTTGGGCTTGTCCTCAAGGCGCTGGCGCACCTCGGTCAGCGGACAGTGCGTGCCGTGCCGTACGGTGACCACGAAGTCGGGGCCGACGAAGGCCATGATCTCGCCGGTGCCGATGATCTCGCTGGTCGCGGTGAGTTCGTCGTGGTCGAGGTAGGCGACGGTCTTCAGGACGACGAACAGCGAGTCGCCGTACCGCTCGACCTTCGGACGCTGATGAGCCTTGACGGCGTCCTCGACGGCGAGGGGGTGCAGGGCGAAGACCTCTGCCAGCCACTCGACCTCGGGGGCGTCGGGTTCGTGCAGGCCGACCCAGACGAAGGCGTTGCCCTTCTCCTGCGCGGCGTTGTGCTCGCGGACGAGTTCGAGGGCGTCGACGATGCCCAGGGCGTCGATCTTCTTGCCGTTGACGTAGGCGGCGTACTCGACGAGCGAGTCGCTCGGCGGGACACAGGGGGAGTTCGCACGGTCGGCAGCCGAGAGGCTGGGACGCGGGGTACGAACGGCACGTACGTGCTTGATGCGGGGGAACAGAAGCGAAGAGCGCATGTCAGGCCTTCCCGCCCGAACCGGCACTGATCGCACGCGACGTTGTGTCACCTCAACTCAAAGAGAATGCGTGCGCAGCCGGTCGGACACCGGTGTGGAGTGGTCGAGAGTGCGCACAGCACGTGTGCGCGAGCACGTACTGCTGGGATCGCCAGAGGTCATCCCCAACCACCTCCAATCAGCATCAGACACGCCAAAGCCGCCCAAACTTAGCACATGCTTGGGGGCGGACTCCCAGGATACCCTCGGTCACAAGGGGCGATCATGCGGAACCCAACGAAATTCATGTCCCGTTTACAGCTAGATCAGCTCTTTCATCAGGATATGTCACAGAGAAGATCGACACGCGGAAGTTCGTCAACCCCGGGCGGTACGCGGTCGAACACCTTGTCCACAGCCTGTGGACAGTCGTCCCATGCCCGGCGGATAAGCTCTCCCGAGTGCGCATTCTTGTGATTGGATCCGGCGGGCGCGAGCATGCCCTGTGCCGGTCTCTGGCGACGGACCCCCAGGTCACCGAGGTCCACTGTGCTCCGGGAAACCCGGGGATCGCGCGGATCGCGACCCTCCACCCGGTCACCCCGACCGACCCCGGGGCCGTCGCCGGGCTCGCGGAGGACCTGCGGGCCGACCTGGTCGTGATCGGCCCCGAGGCGCCGCTGGTCGCCGGGGTCGCCGACGCGGTCAGGAAGGCGGGCATCCCGTGCTTCGGCCCCTCGGCCGAGGCGGCCAGGATCGAGGGTTCCAAGGCCTTCGCCAAGGACGTCATGGCCTCGGCGGGCGTGCCGACCGCGCGCTCCCACACCTGTGAGACGCCCGAGGAGGCCGCCGCGGCGCTCGACGCGTTCGGCGCGCCGTACGTGGTCAAGGACGACGGGCTCGCGGCGGGCAAGGGCGTCGTGGTCACCGACGACCGCGAGGAGGCGCTCGGGCACGCGGCGGCGTGCGGACGGGTCGTCATCGAGGAGTTCCTCGACGGCCCCGAGGTCTCGCTGTTCGCGCTCTGCGACGGCTCGACGGCCGTGCCGCTGCTGCCCGCCCAGGACCACAAGCGCGCCTACGACGGCGACAAGGGCCCCAACACCGGCGGCATGGGCGCCTACACGCCGCTGACCTGGGCACCCGCCGACCTGACCGACCGGGTGATGGCCGAGACCGTCCTGCCGACCGTGGCCGAGCTGGCCGAACGCGGCACGCCGTACACGGGGGTGCTCTTCGTCGGGCTCGCGCTCACCAAGGACGGCCCGAAGGTGATCGAGTTCAACGCGCGGTTCGGCGACCCGGAGACCCAGGTCGTGCTCGACCGGCTCGCGACGCCGCTCGCCGGCCTGCTGCTGGCCTGCGCGAACGGCACGCTCGACCGGTTCGGTCCGCTCGCCTGGCACGAGGGCGCGGCGGTGACCGTGGTCGTCGCGGCGGAGAACTACCCCGCGGACCCGGTCAAGGGCGATGTCATCGAGGGGCTCTCCGAGGTGGCGGACGACGCCTACGTGCTGCACGCCGGGACCGCCGCCGACGGCGACCGTGTCCTGTCGGCGGGCGGGCGGGTGCTCAGCGTGGTCGGCACCGGAGCCGACGTCGCCGCCGCCCGCGAGGCCGCCTACCAGGCGGTCGGCCGCATCCGGATGCGCGGCTCGCACCACCGTACGGACATCGCGGTCCAGGGCCTCTGAGCCCCGGCTCCGCGAAGGCCCGGCGTCCCGGGGCACGGGGACGTACCGTCGAATCGGCACACCCCGAGGGCCGGGAACACTCCCGGCCCGATCCCCCACGGCCCGCGCCCAACGGAGGAACGATGTCGCTCGACGCAGTCTCCCCGGAACGGATCGGCGACACCGGCGTCCTGCGCTGGCCCGGCATCTGGCGCGTGTACGTGGCGACCCGCAGCGAGGAGATCAGGGCCGACGCCGAGCGCGCGCTGACCGCGTGCGAGCGCACGGGCTCGTCCGCCTCGGCGGGCGAGGGCATCGGCACGCACCTGGCCCGCGCCGAGTCCTACGCCAGGAGCAGGCACGGCCTGCGCCGCTGGCTGACCGGTCACGCCGTCGAGGGCGCCTGGTCGAACGTCAACAGCGCGACCGTGATGCTGTACGGCGTGCTGCCGACGCCCGAGCTGTGCGGCCGGGCGACCGAGGTCCTCGCGATCGGCAGGGCCTACCTGCCCGGAGACGACCCCAGGCTGGTCCAGTTGCAGGCCAGGATCGCCGCCGGAGACCTGGGCGAGGGTGACCGGCCGCTGATGCAGTCGGTGCTGCGGGCGGCCTACACCGCGCAGGCGATGGAGAGCGGCCGGGTCCGCAGCTTCCGCAACCTGCTGCTCGGCGGGGTCCTCATGCTGTCGGTGATCGTGTTCGGCCTGGTGGCGGTCGGCGCCATCTGGCCGGACGCGGTACCGATGTGCGGCAACCAGTCGGTGGTCCAGGCCCAGGGCCTGATGCCCGCCCAGATCTGCCCGACCGGCGGCCACCGGCCCGGTCACGGCGACGTCCCGCTCGTCGCCCTGGTCGGCGTGCTGGGCGCGGCGCTGTCCAGCGCGGCCTCGCTGTCCACCCGCGCCGACCTGTCCACGCGTTACTCGCTGGCGGTCGCCCAGACCCTGCTCAAGGCGCCCGCCGGGGTGGCGACGGCCGTGCTCGGGCTGCTGATCCTGAACTCCGGGTTCGTCCCGGGCATGTCCGGGCTCGGCTCCCAGCCTGCGATCCTGGTCTGGGCCATGGTCTTCGGGTACGGCCAGCAGGTCGTGACCCGCTTCGTGGACCAGCGGGCCGACACCCTGCTGACGGCCGCCTCCCCGCTGACCCCCTCGGGCAGGGGCACCCGTACCGCGTGAATAAACTCTGGCCGGTGACGCAGGCGTCGCACGGTCCGCCCGGCGGGGCACACGAACCGCTGGAGCTTTCACGGCCGAGTGGAAATTGTCATGTGGGAACCGTCGAGACTTTCGCGCGGAAGCTTCTGGTCAGTCCGCTGACCGGGTCCGGTTTCCCCACGAAATAGCAGGTTCAGGGGCATCCAACGGCTAGTGTTGGCCGACGCCTTCCGGCCACCGCCCCCCATGTCGTACGAATATCGTCCCCCACCCCCAAGGAGCATGAAGCATGGTCCGTTACCGCGTGCGCGGTGGCAATCCCCTCCGTGGAACCGCCTTCATCCAGGGCGCCAAGAACGCCGTGCTTCCCATGATCGGCGCGGCCCTCCTGGCGCCCAGAGGCCGTACCGTGCTGCGCAACGTCCCCATCATCGAGGACGTCCGCCGCGCGGTCGAGCTGGCCGAGGCCGTCGGCGCCAAGGTCGAGCTCCACGAGGCCGAACGCACGCTGGTGATCGACGCCTCGACGCTGAGCAGCCCCGTGCTGCCCGCCGAGATCGCCCGCCGGTTCCGCGGCTCGGTGCTGTTCGTCCCGGCGCTGCTGCACCGCCTCGGCGAGGCCGTCATCGAGGGGGTCGGCGGCTGCAACCTGGGCAGTCGCAACCTCGACTTCCACTACCTGGGCTACAAGCGGCTCGGCGCGGTCGTGGACGAGGGCGACGCCGTCATCCACGTCAAGACGGCGGGCTTCACCGGCGCCACGCTGTACCTCGACACCCCCTCGCACACCGGCACCGAGAACCTGATCATGGCGGGCGTCCTCGGGCGCGGCACGACCGTGATCGAGAACGCGGCCCTTGAGCCCGAGGTCCTCGACGTGATCGAGATGCTGACCAGGATGGGCGCGCGGATCAGCGGCGGCGGGACCGGCTTCATCACCGTCGAGGGCGTCGACGAGCTGCAGGCCGTCGAGCACACCGTGATGCCCGACCGGCTCGACGCCGGCGTGTTCGCCATGGCCGCCGCGATCACCGGCGGCGAGGTCAACCTGGTCGGCGCCGACCTGGACCACCTCGGTGTCGTCCGTTACAAGCTGGAGCAGATGGGGGTGGAGTTCGCCGACCACGGCGCCGTGCTGCACGTGCGCAGGGACCGCCCGCTGCGCCCGATCAACGTGATCACCGACACCTACCCCGGCTTCGCCACCGATCTGCAGTCGCCGATCATGACGGTCGCCTGTCTCGCGGACGGCGCGAGCTACATCCACGAACGGATTTTCGACGGTCGGTTCGCATTGGCCGCAGAACTGAACAAAATGGGCGCCGACATCGAAGTGAAGGAGAACAGCGCCGTCGTCCGGGGCGCCACTCCGCTCACCGGAACCGACGTCACCGCCCATGACCTGCGCTCCGGCATCGCCCTGGTCCTGGCCGGTCTGGCGGCCCAGGGAGAGACCGTGATCGGGTCAGGATATCTCATCGACCGGGGCCACTCTTATCTGGCCGAGCGTATGCAGGCGCTGGGCGCGGATGTCCACCGAGAGATTTCTGCCTGATAATCAACCGGTTTCAGTCTCCCAAAAAGCGCTCTGACCTGTGTAAACACTGTCAGTCAGGGTTTAGACCGTGGGTTCCTCCAAGAATTGACCTCTAAACGGGCGTGACATTACGGCCCTCGCAAGCGATCGTTCCAAAAGAGAGCCGAATCAACAGGGACGGCAGGATGGGACGAACATTGGTCGAGCGGGCCGAAGAAACTCCACGAGTGTCACGCCCGGGTGCCATGACACCGGACCTCACTATCGGTGTGGTGGGCCCCCATGACCTCGTAGAAAGAGTGATGCTTATGGGACATGCGGCGGCACCTCTGCCGTGCCGCCTGGTGGCCGCTGCGTACCGGGACGAACAGGAGGCGGCCGACAAGGTGACCCGCCTCGGGGCGGGAGTCGACGCCTGTCTGTTCGCCAGCCCGGTTCCCTACGACCTGGCCAGACGATCGGGGGTGCTGACGATGCCCGCGACGTATGTCCAGCTCGGCGGCGCGGCACTGATCGCCGCGTTGGCCAGGGCAGCGTTGGACGAGCGGATCGACCCCAGGAGGGTCAGCATCGACGTGCTCGGACGGGCCGACATCGAGGAGGCCTACGCCGACCTCGGGCTGCCCGCCGGGGACGTGCACAGCCGCGACGAGCCGGGAGCCACCGGCACGATCGCGTCCTTCCACGAGCGCCTGGCGCGCCAGGGGAACACCAGCGGGGCGCTCACCTGCCTGCCCGCCGTCGCCGACCGGCTGCAGACGGCCGGGGTTCCGGTGGTCAGGATCCGCCCCACCTCCGCCGCGGTCCGTACGGCGCTGCACACCGCGGCGCTGCTCGGGGCGCACCACAGGCTGGAGGAGTCTCAGCTCACGGTGGTGCTGGTCGAGGTTCCCACGCTCCGCGAGCCGGTCCGCAGGGCCGCGCCGCGCTACTGGCGTGACGAGCTGAGGCTGTCGCTGCACAGGCTGCTGGTGCAGGAGGCGAACCGCATCAACGCCTCGGTGACCGCGGTCGACGACCACAGCTACATGGTCACCGCGACACGCGGCTCGGTCGCCACGGCGACCGAGGGCTTCCGGGTGCTGCCCTTCGCGGCCCGGGTGCGTGACGAGCTGGGGCTGGCGGTCGAGGTCGGGGTCGGCATGGGCCGTACGACGCATGACGCCGAGTCGCACGCCAGGGCCGCCCTGGCGCGCACGCAGGCGGGCAAGCAGGCCCAGGGCTTCGCCGTCGACCGGGAGGGCAGGGCGCTCATCCCGGCGCCCAGGATGCCTCCGCAGGGCGGCGGACCGCTGAAGCCCAAGGGCGTGGAGGTGCTGGCACGGCTGGCCGCCAAGCTGGAGGGCGGGGACACCGTGGTGGACGCGGAGGGCGCGGGCAAGATGCTCGGCGTCACCCCGCGTACGGCACGGCGGTTGCTGCGCACGCTGGTCGACGAGGGGCTCGCGTGGCCGCTTCCGCCGAACCGCACTCCGCAGCCCGGTCGTCCACGCCAGCTCTACCGGCTGATCGTGGAGAAGCTGGGAACCCGCTGAGGTCCGCCGAGACCGCCGAGGCCGCCGGGTTCGCTGCCGCGGCTGTCGAGGCTCCCTTCGACGCCTCCCACGAAGTCCCCACCGGAGTCCCTGCCAGGACTTCGGAGACCCCTGGGGCTTCCGGGGCGGAGAAGGGCTGTCCGGGCTCCGCCGAGGCCACTGAGACCGTTGAGGTCGCAGCCTCCGCCGGGGCCCCTGTCGCGGTCTGGGCCGCGACCTTCGTGTGTCCGTGGCTCCGGGGCCTGCGCCGTACTGCAGCACGGCCCATACCCCGGGGCCGCCGCGCCGTCACCCTCCGGGTCCGCGAGGACATCCGGGGGGTGACGGCGCTTGCTGTTTCCGAGGCTCGGGAGGGTCGTCTCAAGGACTGAAATCCGCGAGAGGTTTCTCCATATAAGGGGATATTGTCAGGAGCTATGGCTTATGACGCTGCTGACAGACGCACGTCTCTCCTCGTCTGGGGCGCGCTGGCGATCGTCTACGTGGTCTGGGGTTCCACCTATCTCGCCATCCGGGTGGTCATCGAGACGCTTCCCCCGCTGCTCAGCGGAGCGATGCGCTTCACCTCCGCCGCGGTGATTCTCAGCCTGGTCATTCTGCTGCTGAAGGGACCGGGCCCCTTCAGGATGACGGCCAAGCAGTTCGGCGGCGCCGCACTGGTCGGCGTGCTGCTGCTGACCGCGGGCAACGGCCTGGTCGCGCTGGCCGAACAGCACATCTCCAGCGGCCTGGCCGCGCTGCTGGTCGCCTCCGTGCCGCTGTGGCTGGTGATCCTGCGCGTCGTCGCGCGGGACAGGCCCCGGGCGCTGACCCTGGCCGGGGTGCTCGTCGGGTTCGCCGGTGTCGCGGTGCTCTCCCTGACCGGGGCGAGCGGCTCGTCGAACGGCACGGCGATCACGATCATCCTGCTGGCCTCGATCTCGTGGTCGGTGGGCTCGTTCCTGTCCTCGCGCATCCCGATGCCCGCCGACCCCTTCGCGGCCAGCACGGTCGAGATGCTCGTGGGCGGCGTCGGACTGACGCTGGTCGGCACGGCGTCGGGCGAGCACCTGAACCTCGCGGCCGTCTCCGGGCGCTCCTGGATCGGGCTCGCCTACCTCATCGTGATGGGCTCGCTGGTCGGCTTCACCGCCTACGCGTGGCTGCTGGGCAACGCCCCCATCTCCCTCGTCTCGACCTACGCCTACGTCAACCCCGTCGTCGCGGTCGTCCTTGGCGGACTCATCCTGAGCGAGGTGGTCACCGGCTCGATGGTCGTCGCGGGCCTGGTGATCGTCGTCGGTGTGGCGCTGGTGGTCTCGACCGAACGCAGGAAGGCGCCGGTCGTGACAGAGAAGGAACCCGCCCCCGCGTAGGGACGGGTTCCTGCAAAAGGGACCACAGGGGCCTGAGAGCCCCGTGGGAGCCCTGGGACACCCCAGGGGACTTCCCCCAGGGCCCCGGGTGCGTCAGCCCTTCAGGAAGGCCTCCGCGACGGCCAGGAAGGTGTCGTTGGCCTCGGGGGAGCCGATGGAGACGCGGGCGCCCTCACCCTCGAAGGGACGCACGGCGACGCCCTCGGCCGCGCAGGCCCCGGCGAACTCAAGGGTGCGCCCGTCCAGGCGCAGCCAGACGAAGTTGGCCTCGGTGACCGGCACCGTCCACCCCTGGGAGATCAGCGTGTCACGGACCCGGTCGCGCTCCTTGACCACGGTCTCGACCCGTTCGAGCAGCTCGGCCTCGGCCTCAAGCGAGGCGACCGCGGCCACCTGGGCGAGGTGGTTGACCGCGAAGGGCACCACGGTCTTGCGGACGGCCGCGGCGACGGGCTCGTTGCCGATCAGGTAGCCGACCCGCAGCCCGGCCAGGCCGTACGCCTTGGAGAAGGTGCGCAGCACGGCCACGTTGGGCCGGTCGCGGTAGATCGTGAGACCGTCGGTGACGTCGGTGTCCCTGACGTACTCGCGGTATGCCTCGTCGAGGATGACCAGCACGTCCTCGGGGACCCGGTCGAGGAAGGCCGCCAGCTCGGCCGAGCGCACGACCGTGCCGGTGGGGTTGTTCGGGTTGCAGACGAAGATCATGCGGGTCTGCGGGGTGATCGCCTCGGCCATGGCGTCGAGGTGGTGCGTCTCGTCGGCCAGCGGGACCCGCACCGAGGTGGAACCCGACAGGTCGGCCATCAGCGGGTAGGCCTCGAACGACCGCCAGGCGTAGATCACCTCGGCCCCCGGCTCGCCCACGGTCTCGAAGAGCTGCTGCAGCAGCGTCACCGAGCCCGCGCCGACCGCGACGTGCTCCGCGGGCACGTCGTAGCGCTCCGCCAGCGCGTTGGTCAGCGCGCCCACCCCGGGGTCGGGGTACAGATGAGCCTGGGCGGCCGCCTTGGAGATCGCCTCGACCACGGAGGGAAGCGGACCGTAGGGGGATTCGTTCGAGGACAGCTTGAAGGACCGGCCGTCGGCTGACACCACGGCCTTGCCCGCCCGATAGGGGGGCACGGTGTCCAGAATCGCACGGAAACGAGGCATGACCTTACTTTATGAGGAGCAGGCGGATGGGGCATCCTCCTGGAATGCCGGAGCGGAGGCCTCCGAGCAGGTCTCCGAGCCGAACGGGTGAAAGATGTCCGGCCGGCGACCGGACGTGGGATGTCCGGTCGCCGGCCGGTAGACGCCGGTTCCACCCCCCCGGGGACCCGGCGCCTGTCCATGGGCGTTTCGCGGTCAGGCGTCCCCTGAGGAGACCACCGACAGCGGGAGGATCGGCTGTTCCGTCACGGTCAGGCTGATCAGGTCGACCAGCCTCAACCCCCGTGACACCGTACGGCGGGCGGCCCAGGCCTCCAGGTCGGCGGCGAGCAGCGCCGCGACGAACCAGGCCTCGGCGGGGCCGACCGGGGAGGGCCCTCTGCGGCGCTCGCTGCTCCAGTAGGCCTGCAGGTGCCCGGGAGTGGCGGAGGCGGCCAGCCGCCTGGCCCTGACGTCGGAGTGGGTGAGGTCCTCGGGGCCCGAGGAGATGGGTTCGAGCACCGCGGTCGCGCCCTCGACCGAGCAGCGCTGCCAGGCGATCGAGCGTTCGGTGAGCAGGACGTCGGCCTTGGCCCACTCGGCGGGCGGGTGGTCGTCCTGGCACCAGCTGACGGCGGCGCAGCCGAGGGCGGCGTCCGGGGTCGGCACCCGGTGGACCTCGGCGCCGATCCGCGCGAGCAGTTCGGACAGCGCGAGCGCGATGGCTCCGCCGCCGACCACGGCGACGGGACCCGGCCAGGAGCGGGGTTCACGCTCGACCAGCAGCCCACGGTCCTCGAAGGTCCGCAGCGTTCCCGGGTCGAGCTGGTCGAGGTCTCCGCCGATCTCCTGCTGGACGGGGAGGAACTCGCCCGCGGCGGTCCGCAGCACCGTCACCTTCGCGGACTCCTCGGGTACGGCCCGGCCCGCGCGGCGTTCCGCGTGGCCGTTGCCCGCCCCGGCCCGCAGTCGCCCGCGGGGCTCGGTCTCGGAACGTCCCGTCGTGCCCGCCGCCTGCCGTACCGTCCCGGTCGTCACCGAGAAGATCTCCACGCCGGGCGCAAGTGTCCGCCGCGCCATCAGCACTCTCCTGTCTTGAGAAAAGCCTGTTCCGTGCCTAGGAAGGGCGTCACGCGTCCGGACGGTTCCCGCCCCGGCCCGGCCTCCGCCCCCACCACCTGACGGTGAGGAGGCATGGCCGTTCGCCGGGTGAGCCGTCGCCGTCCGGTGCCGGGTTCACGGTCGCCGAGACCACCAGGACAATCGTCGCGGAACAACCCCGACGACATCCTGAAATTTCAAGATTTTGCGTTCTTAACCTCTCAGTGTGGAAATAGCGTAAGCGATAACCATTTTCATGTCTATAACGAGGGAATGGTTTTCATCCCTTGAGATTCGATGCGTCGGAAGCCTTCCCCGTGGGGACTGTCTCCGGACCTACTCCTTCAGGGAGCGCAGCATCGGGGGATGCAGGAAAACCGCAGGTCCCCTGCGGTACAGCTTGGCCGGACGGCCCCCGTCACGGGTGGTCGTACGGCCCGTCGGCACCAGGAAGCCCTCCGCCTTGGTGACCTTCCGGTGAAAGTTACGCGGATCGAGCGCGCGACCCCAGACGATCTCGTAAACCCGGCGAAGATCGGCGACCGTGAACTCGGGCGGGCAGAAGGCGGCGCCCAGCGGGGTGTATTCGAGCTTGCCCCTGGCCCTTTCGATCCCGTCGACCATGATGCGCCGGTGGTCGAAGGCCATCTCCCTGAGCGAGGAGACCGGCTGCCAGCTCATGTGGGCCTCGGTCGAGGCGGGCAGGTCGGGGGCCAGGCCGAGGTAGGCCACGCTCAGGACGCGCTGGCGCGGGTCACGGTCGGGATAGCCGTAGGTCTGCAGCTGCTCCAGGTGGACCGGCGCCCCGGGCAGGCCCGCCCGCTCGGCGAGCACGCGCTCCGCGGCGGCGGGGAGGTCCTCGTCGAGGTGGATGAAGCCGCCGGACAGGGCCCAGCGCCCCTCGTAGGGCTGCTTGTCCCGCCGCCAGACGAGCGCGCTCAGCTCCTGGCACCGCACTGTGAGAACGACAAGGTCCACGCTGACGGGGATGCGCGGAACCATGTCAGGCACGTTACACCGCTCAGGAGCCCACGCGAACGTGTAAGGACTCGGCCGCCGCGCGCCCGTCGGGCGCGGTCACCTTGATCCGCACCCACGTCCCCTGCGGCACGCCGTTCCAGTTGAACGGGAACCACGCCGTCCTGACGCGTTCCGGCAGGTCGGCCGGGAGCGCTTCGAGATCGACCCCGGTGACCTTGGTGACCTCGGGGGTCTCCTGACCGGGCCAGGTGATCGTCACCGTCGAGCCGACCGGGATGTCGTAGCCGCGGATCTCGACGCCGTCCTGGATGTCACGCGGACGGTGGACGGCGTCGACCGGGATCGGCCTGCCCGCGTCCCTGGCGACCTCCTCGGACAGGGACGGCGAACCGCAGGTGAAGAAGTCGCTCCACATGTAGGAGACGATCTTCGAGACGTACCGGCCGACCTGGGTCACCGCGGTGTCGAGCCGTTTCTTGTCGGTGCGCCCCCTGGTGCCCGTCCTGGCGGCGCACGGCTCGTCCGACGACGGCTCGAACGCCTCGACGTTGGCCCAGAGCTGCACGTCGTAGCCCTGTTCGACCATCCTGGTCCTGGCCGCCGCCATCTCCCGGTAGTAGTCGCGGGTCGAGCCGTGGTAGGCGTCGCCGTTGGTCGTCTCCCCCACGACGGACCTCAGCCGCTCGTCCACCCGCTGGCCCCGCTGGTCGGGCCAGAACAGCCCCACCTTGCCCGTGCCCCGGCTGTCCTGCGGCGCGATGATGCCGACGCCGGTCCTGGCCAGCGCCTCGAAGCCCTTGGCCACCTCCTGGGGCGTCGCGCTGAACGGCAGCCGCTTGCGCGCGTCCAGGTAGGGACTGACCAGGATGGGTTTGCCCGGCATCTCCTGTTCGACGATCTGGTGCTGGGAGGCGTAGACCGCCAGCGTCGGATGCTCGGCCTTCATGTCCCGCAGTTGCAGCTCGAACGGCTGGTAGAACCCGCCGAGCGAGGTCCGGTTCGCGAAGCGGTCGCCGTAGTCCTGCAGGATGCGCCGGGTGAGCGTGGTCAGGGTGTCGGTGCCGCGCTCCGAGGCGCGGGTGCTCTGCGCCGGGTCACGCGGGGCCAGCGGCAGCGCCGGGAAGACCTTCACCCCGAACCGGTCGCCGAGGTCGAGCAGCTCGGTGAGGCTGTCCTTCTTCGCGGCGGCCACCAGGATCAGGTGGTAGCCGCGTCCCCTGTTCCTGACGTTGTCGCAGCTGGGGTCGTCGGTGCCGTCGTCGGGCGCGAGCAACCGGTAGAAGACCGTGTCCCCGGCGACGATCCGGCGCTCGTAGGCCGGGCAGCGGAACAGCCCGTCGCCGAACGCCTCGTCGGTCCGGTAGACGAACGTCCAGCTCACCCGGTTGCCCGGGTTGGCCGCCTTGAGGTCCCGCTCGGCCGCCTCGACGCACGGCACACCGTCCTCGACGCAGGAGGCGTAGCGGGGGTCGGCCTTGCTCCCCTCCTTCTCCAGGACACGGCCGTCCTCGGAGGTCCTGCGGGCCTGCAGGCCCCAGCCGATCCGGATCACGGTGTCGCCGCCCACCTCGTGGATGGCCGTGAACTGCCTGCGCCAGGTGCAGTGGTCGGTCGTGGGGATCAGCCAGTAGCCGGTCAGCGCGTACGGCGACCGCACGGCCGTGTCGAACGTCCCGCACGGATCGGTGTACGGCGTGCCCGAGGGGGAGGCCGACGGGTCCGGCGGGCTCTGCGAAGAGGTGGACGGTGTGCTCTGGGCCGTGGAGGCGCTCTCGCCACGGGGCAGGACCATCACGACCGCCACGACGGCGGTTGCGAGGATCGCCAGGCCCAGGAAAGCGGTCAGCCAGCGCACTTTCAGGACACTACCGTTCTCACGATCAGGCGGACATAAACGGCTTCCCCGTGCCGGAGATCAGCTCTTGACCCCCGCCCACGCCTCAAGCTGGGAGACGAAACGACGTGCCGAGTTCGGCCAGTGATGGTTCGCACGGGCCGCCGCGTACCCCCGCGCGCCCTGGCCATGCCGCTCCTTGACGTCGTCCCGCAGGAAGACGACGGCCTGGGCCACGGCCTTGGGGTCCTGCCACGGCACGACGACACCGCTGTTGTAGCGTTCGACCAGCTCGACCGCCCGTGGCGAGGGAGTGGTGATCACCGGGATGCCGTGCGCCATGTACTCCACGATCTTCGTGGGCATGGAGTGCCGGTAGTTGGGCTCGTCACGCAGCAGCGAGAGCCCGGCCAGCGCGCCGTCGAGCCGCTTGAGCGCCTCGTCGTTCGGCATGAAGTCACGCCATTCGAGCAGGCCCTCGGCGACCGCCTCGTTCAGCATCGGGCGCGACTGCGGGTCGGCGTAGCCGATCAGCTCGACCGCGACCCGGTGCGGCCGTAGCAGCCTGGCCACCTCGATGGCCTCGCGCACCCCGCGCGCCTCCGACAACCAGCCGAGGTAGACGATCCGGTCGCCGCCCGGCGCCGTCACCTGGTCGGGGACCCACGTCTCGTTCGGCACCACCAGGTGCGTCCTGTGGAAGCGGCCCGCGTAGGCGCTCTCGGCCAGCAGCAGGTGCAGGTGGCGCTCGGCCGTACCCTCAAGCAGGCGGGCCAGGAAACGCACCGGCGGGCGCAGGAACGCGGGCAGCCAGGGCTTCAGCGACAGGGTCGCGGGGGTGTCCTCGTGGACGTCCCAGACCACCGGGGGCCGGTTGCGCACGCCGACGACCGCGAGCAGCAGCTCGGGGTCGTGCACGATCGCGAGATCCACCTGGCCACGCATGCGCTTGAAGACCTTGCGGGCGGCGCGCACGGCGGTGAGCCGCTTACGCTCGGCTGCCCTGGGGAGATCGACGCCGTTCACCCACGACCGGGCCATGACGCCCCGCGCGGTGTACGGCGCGGCATACGTGACCTCATGACCGGCGTCCACCAG
This sequence comes from Streptosporangium jomthongense, assembly GCF_042650425.1. Taxonomy (NCBI): domain Bacteria; kingdom Bacillati; phylum Actinomycetota; class Actinomycetes; order Streptosporangiales; family Streptosporangiaceae; genus Streptosporangium; species Streptosporangium jomthongense. The sequence goes on from NZ_JBHSBC010000004.1 coordinate 146,871, forward strand.
CGCGCGGATCTGCCGGTGCAGAATCCGGGCGTCCTCGGGGTGATGCACCACCGTCATGACGAGCACGTGCACTGCGCGCAGCCCTTCGTTACTAGAGCCGCTCGACGCGTTCACCCTCGGCGAGAACGCCTCGGGTGTCGAGCACGAGCCTGCCGTGGTCCTCGACGATCGATAGGTCGAAGGCGGCGTGCTGCTGGAGCAGCAGCGTCACATCCGCCTCCGTGACGGCCTTCGCCAGGTCCTCCTCGCGGGGAACCTCGACGCCGTCGACCCGCCACTGTTTGACGTAGGGATCGGCGAAGACCAGGTCGGCGCCGAGCTCGACGAGCGCCCGCGCGACCGGGAGGGCCGGGGTCTCGCGCTCGTCGGCGATGTCGGGCTTGTAGGTGACGCCGAGCAGAAGCACCTTGGAGCCGTTGACGGCCTTCCTGTGCCGGTTGAGCAGCCGCTGGACGCGGGCGACCACGTAGGCCGGCATCCGCTCGTTGATCTCCTGGGCCAGCTCGACGAACCGGAAGGGGTATCCCAGCTTGCGCACCGTGTAGGAGAGGTAGGACGGGTCGACCGGGATGCAGTGGCCGCCGACGCCCGGTCCGGGCAGGAACTTCTGGAAGCCGAACGGCTTGGTCGAGGCGGCCTCGATGGCCTCCCACAGGTCCACGCCCAGCTCGTCGCAGAAGATCGCCATCTCGTTGACGAGGGCGATGTTGACGTGCCGGTAGGTGTTCTCCAGCAGCTTGGCCATCTCGGCCTCGCGGGTGCCGCTGACCGGCACGACCTGCTCGACGAAGCGGGAGTAGAACCCGACCGCGCGCTCCCGGCAGGCGAGCGTGTAACCGCCGACCACCTTGGGGGTGTTGCGCATGCCGTACTTGGCGTTGCCCGGGTCGATGCGCTCGGGCGAGAAGGCGAGGTGGAAGTCGGTGCCCGCGGCGAGGCCGGAGGCCTCAAGGATGGGGCGGGCGACCTCGTCGGTGGTGCCGGGCCAGGTGGTCGACTCAAGGACGACCAGGGTGCCCCTGGAGAGGTTACGGGCGACGGTCGCGGTCGCGCCCTCGACGGCCGACAGGTCGGGGCGGTGGTCCTCGTCGAGCGGGGTCGGCACGCAGATGACCACGGTCGCGCTCTCAGCCAGGACCGACTCGTCCAGGGTGGCGGTGAAACCACCGGCCAGCATGTGCTCCAGGTCGGCGTCCGTCAGGTCGTCGATGTAGGAGCGGCCCGCGTTGAGGGCCTCCACCTTCAGGGGGTCGACCTCGAAGCCGACGACGCGCAGTCCGGCCCCCGCGGCCTCCTTCGCCAGGGGCATGCCGACATATCCGAGACCGATGACGGCCAGGTCGTAGGTGCTCACTCGGCCTCCTTCGCCGGCCCCGCCCACGGGGGCGCCAGTGTCGCCGGCGGGCTCGTTGCGCTCGCTCACCGGGTGACCTTGGGATGCCGGAAACAACACTTCATGGTCGCAAAGGCTATCTCAAGTCCGAACGAGCCACGTCTAATGCCATTGAACGCATCACAAACCGGTTGTTTTCTGGGAGTCTTCCGAAGGTCATCAAGCGGTAAGTGATCGGTAAAGGTCACGGTACGTCTCCGCGACGCGGCTCCACGTGCGCTTGGCGGCCACCTCGGCCCGTCCCGCCTGCCCCATCTCGGCCCGCCGTTCGGGGTCGTCGCGCAGCGCGGCGAGCGCGTCGGCGAGGGCCTCGGGGTCGCCCGGGGCGACGAGAAGCCCGGCGCCGTCGGAGCCGACGAGCTCCGAGAGGGCGGGGAGATCGCTCAGCACGACCGGCTTGCCGAGCGCCATCGCCTCGACAGGTTTCAATGGTGTAACAAGTCGGCAGACCCGCAGGTCCTCGCGGGGGCAGACGAAGATGTCGATGGCCGCCTGGGCCTGCAGCGCCTCGTCGGGACCGACCCTGCCGGGCAGGATCGCCACGTCGCCGAGGCCGAGTTCCTCGACCTGTTCGAGCAGCGCGGGCCGTTCGGCGCCGTCGCCGACGAGCAGGACCTTGACGGGGGTCCCCCGGTCGCGCAGCAGCGCCGCGGCGCTCAGCATCGTCGCGAAGCCCTCGTAGGCCACGATGCTGGAGACCGAGCCCATGATGACCTCGCCGGGGGCGATGCCGTACGCGGAACGGAACGCGGCGCCGTCGTACTCGGCGGACAGCAGCGAGTCGTCGACCGCGTTCGGCGCCAGGAAGATCCTCTCCCTCGGCACGCCGCGCTCGACGATCTCGGTGGCCATGGTCTCCGCCAGCGTCACCACGGCGTCGGCCGAGCGCATGATGAACGCCTCGCGGTCGCGCTGGAGCACGTGCCGCTGGCTGCCGATCCGCTTGGGGTCGCGCGAGGCCCAGGTCTCCTCAAGGAAGCCGCGGACCTCGTAGACCATCGGCGTGCCGGTCCGCTCCCGTACGGCCAGCGCGACCGAGCCGTTGCGGTGGTCGGTCGCGGCGTGCAGGATCTGCGGCCTGAGGGTCCTGACCAGCTCGGTCACCTCACCGGCGCCCCTGATCATGCGGCCCTGGCTCTCGAAGGGCACCTCACCGCCGTCGGGGATCAGCCGGTGGTAGGGGATGCCGTCGATCTCCTCGTACGGCGTCGCGTCGGCGTGGCCCTGCATCATCGGCCAGCCCCAGCTCGTCACCACGTGCGGGTCGAGACCCGCGGCCTTCTGCGCGGTGACGATGCGGTGGGTGCGCACGGTGTAGCCGGCCTGGGTGAACGGCAGCGCGTTGGTGACGCAGTGCAGCACCCGCCCCTCGACCCGCTCCCCCACGATGACCTTGTCCTTGGGCGGGATCGGGTTGGGCTGGATGGCGCCCAGCTCACCGGCGTAGTAGGTGGCCCTGCGCTTGATGAAGGGATACCTGGTGTGCCCCTGGAGCACGGCGACGGCCTCGCTCATCCGGCCCGAGTCGAAGTGCTCCTTGGCCTCGGCCCACGGCCCCTTGACCATGCGCATACCGAGCTTGCGGACGACCAGCCTGGCCTGTCGCGCCGCCGGCCACGCGAAGCGGCCCACGACGGGGCGCAGGCTCGGCGGGAGCGTCTCGGCGGCGGCCTGGGCCACACGCACCGGATCGGACTTGACCTTGGCCGCCACGACCCGGGAGACGATCACGGGGTGCTTGGCGAACCCCTTCAGCAGGCCGCTCAGCCCGGCACGGGCCGACTTCGCGGAAACCTTTGAGGAGTCTGGCGTGCTGGCATCGGATACCACGCCGTGACCGTACCATAGGCATCGTTTGCCCCACTCCCGCATGAAAGGCGAGGTCAATGAGGGACTACGCCCCCACGGGGACGACCCCGGACCCCGACAATCCCCTCGTCCTGCACGTGCTCGGCGCGCGGCCCAACTTCGTGAAGGCGGCCCCGGTGGTGCGCGGGCTCGCGGAGCTGGGGGTGCGGCAGGGCATCATCCACACCGGTCAGCACTACGACGCGCTGATGTCGGACGTGTTCTTCGCCGACCTGGGTCTGCCCGAGCCGATCGCCAACCTCGGGGTGGGCTCCGGCTCCCACGCGCGGCAGACCGCGGCCCTGCTGACCGGCCTTGAGGACGTCGTGCTTGAGCACCGTCCCACGCTGGTCGTCGTCTACGGCGACGTGAACTCCACGCTCGCGGCGATCCTCGTGTGCTCCAAGCTGCACGTGCCGACCGCGCACGTCGAGGCGGGCCTGCGCTCCTTCGACCGGGAGATGCCCGAGGAGGTCAACCGGGTCGTCACCGACGCGCTGTCCGACATCCTGTTCGCCACCTCGCCGGACGCGCTGTCCCACCTGTCCAACGAGGGCGTCGACCCGGCGCGGGTCCACCTGGTGGGCAACCCGATGATCGACAGCCTGTTCTCCGCGCTGGACCACCTCGACCCGGCCCCGATCCGCTCCCGCCTCGGCCTGACCGGCCGGTACGGCGTGGCCACCCTGCACCGGCCCGCGAACGTGGACGACCCGGCCTCGGCCAAGGAGCTCGTCGACGCCGTCCTTGAGGTGAGCGCGCGCCTGCCGATCGTGGTGCCGATCCACCCCAGGGGCAGGCAGCGGCTGGCCGACGCGGGGCTGGTGACCGGCGGGAACCTGCTCATCGTCGATCCGCTCGGCTACGTCGACTTCCTGTCGCTGGTCCGCGGCGCCTCGCTGGTCGTCACCGACTCGGGCGGGGTGCAGGAGGAGACGACCATGCTGGGCGTGCCGTGCCTGACGGTCCGGCCGAACACCGAGCGGCCGATCACCATCACCCACGGCACGAACCGCCTGGTCACCCCGGCGCAGCTGGCCGTCGCCGCGGACCGCGCGCTGGCCGAGGGCGCCACGACGCCGTCCGGGGACCTTCCCCCGCTCTGGGACGGCAAGGCCGGTCCCAGGATCGCCCGGGTGATCGCCGCCTGGCTCAAGGGGGGCAACCTCTCCCCCGCAGGCCAGGTCATACCGCCCAATTCCCTGTAAACCGCCCTTTCGGTACGGCGCACGCCGTACGCTGGCACGACCTCGGTGTAAAGGCGATTCCCATGAGTTCCCCTGAGCAGTCTGAGCAGACCCCCGAAGAGCCGAAGTTCCAGCGTCTTGGGCCGATCAACTGGCTTCCCGAGGAGCGCAAGGTCGTCGAGCGCTTCGAGGAGCGCGTCCGCGACCTGGAACGGCGGCTGGCCATCGCCGAGGCGCGCGCCGACTACGCCCAGTGGAAGCTGGAGTCCACGAAGGTGCAGCGGCCGTACCGGGTGGCCGAGGCGCTGACCGGGGCCAAGGGGTCGGGGGTCGTCCGGCTGCCCGGCAAGCTGAAGGCGGCCATGTCCACCCGCAAGGGCCCCAAGGCGCCCAGGCCCGTGTCCGAGGTGGTCGAGGAGCTCGACCAGCAGGGGCCCGTGGTGAACGTGCCCCAGGTGAAGTGGCCCGCCGGGCCGATCAACCGGCCCGACATGAAGGTCGCGGTGATCCTGGACGACTTCTCCAGGATGGCCTTCAAGTACGAGTGGGACCAGATCGAGTTCGGGCTGCGCGACTGGCCGGAGATCTTCGCCGAGCGCAGGCCGGAGATCCTGTTCGCCGAGTCGGCCTGGCACGGCAACCAGGGCCGCTGGCGCTACCAGATGACCGGTTCCAACGCGCCCAAGCCCGAGTTGCGCGCCCTGATCGACTGGTGCAAGGCGGAGGGTGTCCCCACGGTCTTCTGGAACAAGGAGGACCCGCCGAACTTCGAGTTCTTCATCGACACGGCCAAGCTGTTCGACTACGTCTTCACCTGTGACGGGGACATGGTGCCCCGCTACCGGGAGGTCCTCGGGCACGACCGGGTGGACGTGCTGCAGTTCGCCGCCCAGCCCCGGGTGCACAACCCCATCCAGGAGCGCCAGGGCAGGCTGCACGACGTGGTGTTCGCCGGGATGTACTTCCGCGACAAGCACCCCGAGCGGCGTGAGCAGATGGAGACCGTACTCGCCCCCGTCCGCGAACTGGGTCTGCACATCTTCGCCCGCAACGGCACCGTGGACGAGAAGTACGCCTGGCCCGCCGAGTACGTCCCGCACATCGTGGGCGAACTGCCCTACGACCAGATGCTGGCCGCGTACAAGATGTACAAGGTCTTCCTCAACGTCAACTCGGTGCTCGACTCGCCGACCATGTGCGCCCGCCGTGTCTTCGAGCTGTCGGCCTGCGCGACCTCCGTCGTCTCCGGGTGGTCGCGGGCCATCGAGGAGACCTTCGGGTCGCTGATCCCGATCGCGCGTGAGCCCGTCGAGTCCTACAACCAGGTGCTCCACCTGATCAACAGCCCCGAGCTGCGGGCCAGGCAGGGCCACATGGCGATGCGGGAGGTCTTCGACAAGCACCTGTTCACCCACCGGGTCGACCAGATCCTGCGGGTGCTCGGCAAGCCCGTCGAGACGCGGTCGCGGTCGGTCTCGGTCGTGCTGCCGACCAACAGGGCCGCGCAGATCGAACACGCCATCTCCTCGGTCGCCAAGCAGATCCACCGGCCCGTCCAGCTCGTCATGGTGCTGCACGGCCTCGACATCGACCCCGTCGTGGTGGCCGACAAGGCGCGGGTCGCCGGGATCTCCGACGTGGTCGTGCTGCCCGCCGACCCGTCGCTCTCCCTCGGCGCCTGCATGAACCTGGGCATCTCCGCCGCGGAGGGCTCGCTCATCGCCAAGATGGACGACGACAACCTGTACGGCGAGCACTACCTGTCGGACCTCGTGCGGGCCTTCGACTACTCCGACGCCGAACTCGTCGGCAAGGGCGCGCACTACGCCTACTTCGAGGGCAGCAACACCACGATGCTGCGGCTGCCGGGGCTCGAACACCGCTACAGCTGGCTGGTGCAGGGCGGCACCTTCCTCGGCAAGGCCGAGATGTTCAAGCACTACGGGTTCGAGGACGTGACCCGGGGCGAGGACACCCGGCTGGTGCGGCGGCTCAAGGAGGACCGGGTCAAGATCTACTCGGCCGACCGGTTCAACTTCGTGTACTGGCGCAGCGGCGACGCGGCCATGCACACCTGGCAGGCCGACGACATCAAACTGACCCGTAACGCCCAGTTCTCCTTCGTCGGCCACCCCGAGGCCCACGTGATGATCTGAACCGGCCCGGGTTCAGGGTTGGGAGGCCGGACGCCACTCCTCCCTGAACCCGGGGCGCAGGTAGTAGCCGGCCGCGAGATACGACAGGACCTCGGACAGGGTCTCGTCCCTGATCGTGGCGCGGGTGAGCGCCAGCGTGTCCTCGGTGCTCAGGGACTCACCCGAGGCGACCCGCCGCCGGAAGGCGACGACGACCTCACGGGTCGCCCGGTAGCGCTGGATGATGTTGAGCTTCACCTGGGAGCTGCCGGAGATGTGGTCGATGAACTTCTCCCCGCCCCCGGGGCCGAGGGTCTTCTCCCCGAGGGTCCTGAGCAGGTCACCGTCCGCCGCGAGAACCTGGGCGCCGTTCATCTCACTCTCGATGGTGGGATACAGCCAGTCGGCGATGTCGTCGGCGATGTCGGTCACACGTCCTCCTCGACTCGGCTTCCCCGATTCAGGACGGAAGGGAAGCCCCCGGATCAACCGTCCCATGATCACCTCTTCCCTCACCCGTGTCGACCGCCATGCGCTCTCCCAAGAACTCCGGCCGTCTGGCGTGGTGCCTTCCCCCGGGGACGAAGATCGACATAATGATGAACAGCCTGGTCAGAGCGGTCTTCCCCGTTGCTCTCCGGGTGGTTCCCTGCCATCGCCCGTGACCCGTCGCCGGGTGGGAGCACCCACCCGCCCGCCGGAAGGACTTGAGGAGAGCAGATGCGTTCCATCGCGGGATTGGGGGCGGTCGTCGTCCTGGTGACGGGGGCGTCCGTCCCCTTCCAGATCATCCCTACGGTTTCCGCCGAGGCCATGGGCGGCATGACACTCACCCTCACGGCGAACCCCGGCACCTCGCCGACTCCGAGCCCGAGTCCGAGCGCCTCGTGGAACCCCAGCAAACTGCCCGCCGCGTGGAAGAACATCACCTCGCTGCGGATCCTGCCCGCCTGGCCCCGGCAGCGTAACGACGTCCGGTTGATGGTGCACTGCCCGACCGGTGCCAACCACGCGACGGTCGGCTCGACCGCCTTCGCCCTGAGGGCGTCGAGGCACCCGTACCGGGAGATCGGGCTCGGCCTCTCCGACCGGGGGATCGGCCGCGACGCCGTCTCGATCTCCTACTACGCACCTCTCGGACCCCACATGGTCAGGCTGCGGTGCGTGAAGGTCAAGATCGACCATGAAACCCGGATCAGGAGAATCCGGCTGATCAGCCGGGTCGCGGCCCCCGTGTTCGTCCGCCGGTTCAACATCGCGCAGTTCTTCGCCTGTGTCCCCGTCAAGCCGTGTTGACGTTGACGTAACGTCAACGTTTCTAATGAGGGCATGCGGATCGGTGAACTCGCCGCGCTGGCCGGGGTCTCGACCCGGACCGTGCGCCACTACCACCACCTCGGCCTCCTGCCCGAGCCGGTACGGCTGGCCAACGGCTACCGGGAGTACGGCCTGCGCGACGCGGTCGTCCTGGCCCGGGTGCGGCGGCTGACGGAGCTCGGGCTCTCGCTCGACGAGATCCGTGACGTGCTCGGCCCCGGCGACCGGGGCGGGGACCTGCGTGAGGCGCTCATGGAGCTGGACGCCGACCTCGCCAGGCAGCAGGAGGCGATCGGCGCCAGACGTGAACGGCTGGCCGCGCTGCTCGCCGAGGAGGACCTGGGGCCGGACTCCACGGTCTCCCCCGGCCTGGCGGCGGTGCTGCGCGAGCTTCCCGCCGAGGGGTCGCGCATCGCCGAACTCGACCGGGAGCTGCTGACCCTGCTCGACGGCGTCACCGATCCCGAGGCCAGGGACAGGATGCTCGGCGTGATCCGGCCGTTGACCGAGCCGGAGGCGCTGGCCCGGGGGCGGCTTCTCTACCGGCGGCTGGACGAGCTGGCCGCCGCCGACCCCGGCGACCCCCGGGTGGCCGTGCTCGCCGCCGACCTGGCCGCGCACCTGCCCGGGGAGCTGGCGGGGGCCTTCGCCGGGCCGTACGCGGTCGAGGAGATGGCCGGGGCGTTGGACACGGAGATGTCGCCCGCGCAGATCGAGGTGTTCCGGCTGGTGCTGACCACGCTGAGAGGTGAGAGATGACGTTCGGATGCGCCCGTGTCGTGGTGCGGGGTGAGGGCTGATGTTCAGGGTCGCGCGGGCCGCGCTGCTTGCCGTACTTCCCGCCGAGTTGCTGCTCGTGGTTCTGACCGCGGCGGGAGTGCGGCCACCGGGGCCGGTGCTCGTGGTCGTCGAGGTGGCCGTCGTTGCGGTGCTGCTGCTGGAGGCGGTGACCCTGCTGCGGCTGTTCCGCGCGGCGCGCCGGGGCGGGGCCGGTCGGCGCGCGGCGCTGGGTACGGCCGTGCGGGAGCTGGTGCCGGTCCCGGTGCGCAGGCTCATCGGGTTCGAGGCGCGCAACGTGGCCGCTCTCCTGCTGTGGGTGACGCGCCGCCGTCACGGGGTGCCGCCGGGGGCGACCGCGGTGCCGTACGTCCGGGAGCAGTCCTCGATGTTGCTGGTGCTGCTGTTCGCGGCGGTCGTCGAGACGGTGGCGGTCGAGCTGCTGCTGGGGGCGCTCGGCGTGCCGTCCGGGGTGCGGACGGTGGTGCTGGTGCTCGACGCGTACGCGGTCGTGCTGGTGCTGGCGCTGTGGGCCGCCTGCGCGACCCGGCCGCACGTGGTGACCGAGGGGGAGCTGCGGGTGCGCTACGGCGTCCACTTCGACCTGCGCGTCCCCCGCGAGCTGATCTCCTCGGTACGGCTGGCGCGCGCCTACGACGAGCGGGGCACCGTCACCGTGGCCGACGGACGGCTGGGGGTCGCGGTCTCCTCCCAGACGAACGTGGTCGTCGAACTGTCCGAACCGGTCACCGTGGTCCGGCCTCTCGGCCGCAGGGAGCGGGCCAGGGTGATCCGGCTGTTCGCCGACTCCCCCGCCCTCGTCCTCGACGCCCTGCGAACCCCGGTGCCCTGAGAGGCCTGGTGCCCGGGAGTCCAGGGGCCCGAAGCCTGGGGGCCTTGGGGGCCGGGGCCTTGGGGGCCGGGGCCTTGGGGGCCGCCCGCGTGCCGTACGGCTTGGCGGGCGGCCCCTCCGAAGACGCGGGTCAGGAGGTGGGCTCGACGGCCTTGCCGTTGGCCTCGGGGATGGGGACGGGAGCGGCAGCGGGGGCGCTGTTCATGTTGAGGAGGGAGCGGGCCAGGCCGAGGCCGGTCCCACCGAGGGTGAGGGCCTTGGCGAGCATCTCCTCGATGCCCTGGGCGCCGTTCAGCACGACCATGTGGTCCACGTTGCCGAAGGCCTTCGCGCCCGCCTCGACGATCTGCGGCCAGTTCTCGGCGAGCTGCTGGGCGATGACCGCCTCCTGGTTCTCGGCGAGCGCCTGGGAGCGGGCACGGATGGCCTCGGCCTCGGCCAGACCCTTGGCCTTGGCGGCTTCGGCCTCGGCGAGGCCCTTGGCCTTGGCGGCGTCGGCGGAGGCCAGACCGGTCGCCTTGGTCGCCTCGGCGGAGGCCAGACCGCGCAGCCGTACGGACTCGGCCTCGGCGGCGGCGGCCTGCTTGACCTGGGAGGCCTGCGCGGCGGCGCGCAGCTCGGTCTCGCGGGCCTCGGCCTCGGCGCGGGCGATGCGGGCGTCCCTCTCGGCCTGGGAGAGCGTGACGGTCTCGTACGCCTTGGCGTCGGCGGGCTTGCGGACCTGGGACTGCAGACGCTGCTCGGAGAGCTGCGCCTCAAGCTCGGCGGCGCGGGTCTCCTGGACCACGACCTCCTGGCGGGCGGAGGCCTCCGACAGCGGGCCCGCCTGACGGGACTTGGCCTGGGCCTCGTCGATCTCGGCCTGGTAGGCGGCCTGCTTGATCTGGGCGTCGCGCCAGGCGGCGGCCTTGTTCGCGGCGGCGATCTGCTCGGCCTCGGTGGCCTCCTGGTCGCGCTGGGCCTCGGCGATACGGGCGGTGGCGGCGATCTTGGCGGCGTGCGGCTTGCCGAGGTTGGTGATGTAACCGGTCTCGTCGTCGATCTCTTGGATCTGCAGGGAGTCGACGATCAGACCGAGCTTGATCATCTCATCGGCGGCGGAGGCGCGTGTCTCGCCGGTCAGCCGCTCACGGTTGAGGATGAGGTCCTCGACGGTCAGGTTGCCGATGATCGAGCGCAGGTGACCGGTGAACAGCTCGTGGATGGCCCCGTTCATCGAGTCCTGCTGGTCGAGGAAGCGGCGCGCGGCGTTGGCGATGGAGTGCAGGTCGTCGCCGACCTTGTAGATCACCACGCCCTTGACGACCACCGGGATGCCCTGCAGCGTGACGCAGGAGACCTGGAGGTTGGCCGCGCGGCTGTCGAGGCGCAGGCGGCGCGCGGTCTGGAAGCCGGGGAGTACGGCGGTGCCCTTACCGGTGACGATCTTGAAGCCGAGGCTGTCGCCCTCGTTCTTTCCCCGGGCGCCGAGGCCGGAGATGATCAGTGCTTCGTTGGGCTCGGCCACCCGCCAGACGGCCTTGAACAGCAGGATGATGACAAAGAGGGCGACAAGGACGCCGCCACCGATGATGAGGGACTCGGTTGGCAATGTGGCCTCCACGAGGGGGGAGAGAGCAAAAGAAAAGGGAGAGAGGTCAGACGAGCGCGCGAGCGACATAGACCGTGCGAGGCGGGTAGTACTCCACGACGACGACGATCGATCCGGGAGAGATCTCCTCGTCGGGGACGGCGGGATGGGCGTAGAAGGCCTCGACGCCGCCGCGGACGGCGATCAGCACCTCGCCGACCAGACCGGGACCGATCTTGCCGGTCACCCTGCCCTGCTTACCGACCACGCGCGGCTCCCCGTCCCGTCGCGGAGCAGATCCGTCATCCACCGAGCGAATCCGCGTCTGCGGACGCTACTCCGACATGTCCTGTTTCACCACCCTTCGTAGCACGCCCGGCGCCCCGCGGGGTCGATGACCGCTCCGCAGCCCGTCTCCCCCTCCAACGACCGGCGCCCCGAAAACGTTCACCATCGGTTGCGACAAGCCCAAACAATCTCGACGCATCCCCATATATACGACTGAGCAGGGCGTACCTCGTTTGGCAGAAGTCCGGTCCATAACACCGCGACATGGAAAAGCATTGGCTACTCGCCCCACACAATCCGGTGTCACGTTGAGTTGCGTTTCGAGTTGAGCCTGGCCGGCCCGGCTCCTGGTCCCCCTCCCCAGGGACGTCTTGAGGAGTCACACGCAGTGAAACCGAACGGCAGAACACGCGTCGCGGCGTTGCTCGCGGCGACACTGGGCGCGAGCGCGTTGTACGGCGCCGCGCCCGCGACCGCCTCGCCTTCCCCCACCCCTCCTGTCAGCCCCTCCGGCCCCCAGGCCGCCGGAGCCCAGGGTTCCGCCTACGCTCCCCCGGACGCCCGCGCCCGCTCCCGCGCCCTCGGCACCGCGGACAGGGCCCTCACCGCGCGCTCCCGCGAGCTGCGCACCGGTGACGGCGACACCTTCGGGAGCCCGACGGTCGTCTTCGGCTCACGCGGCCTGCAGTACCTGACCTATCCGCGCCTGCACCGGGGCCTGCCCGTCTACGGCGGTGACGTGATCGTCGCGACCGACCGCGAGGGTGGCAGGGTCACCGCGGTCACCACCGGCCAGCGGGCCAAACTCGACGACGTCGCGACCAAGCCCGTCGTCACCGCCGAGCGGGCACGCGCCATCGCGCGGGACCTGCTCGGCACCGTGACCAAGCAGAGCGACCCGCGCCTCGTGGTGCACGCCGCGGGCACCAAGCCCCGGCTGACCTGGGAGAGCGTCGTCACCGGGAGCTCGAAGGACGGCCCCTCCGTCCTGCACGTCTACGTCGACGCCGCCGACGGCTCGATCGCCGACCGCTGGGACGACGTACGGCGCGGCGTCGGCCACCCGTTCCACAACGGCGACCCCGTCTACATCGACACCTCGGGCTCGGCCGGCTCCTACAGCATGACCGACCCCACCCGGGCCAACCTGAGCTGCGCGTCCACCAACGGCACCGTCTACACCGGCGCCGACGACGAGTGGGGCGACGGCTCGGCCTCCGGCCTGGAGACCACCTGCGTCGACGGCATGTTCGCCGCGCAGCGCACCTGGGACATGGTGCGGGACTGGCTCGGCCGGGACGGCATCACCGGCACCGGCCGGACGTTCCCGATCAGGGTCGGCTTCAACTTCCCCAACGCCGTCTGGGCCGGTGACGGCGTGTGGCTCGGCCACAACGAGAGCGGCAGCAAGCAGATGTCCTCCATGGACGTGGTCGGCCACGAGTACGGCCACGCCATCTTCGAGAACACCAGCGGCGGCAACGGCAGCGGCAGCGAGACCAACGCCCTCAACGAGTCGACCGGCGACATCATCGGCACCCTCACCGAGCACTACGCCAACCAGCCGCCGGGGGTGGACGCGCCCGACTACCTGATCGGGGAGAAGGTGGACTTCAGCGGCCCCGGCCCGCTGCGCAACATGTACGACCCGGCCGTCTTCGGCGACCCCGGCTGTTACTCCGAGGAGGTGCTCACCCAGGAGCCGCACAAGGTGGCCGGTATCCAGAACCACTGGTTCTACCTGCTGGCCGAGGGCGACCGCGTCCAGGGCAGGCCGGAGCAGAGCCCGGTCTGCGCGGGCGACGGCGTGACCGGGATCGGCCTGCGCGACGCGGGTGAGATCTACATGGGCGCGCTGAACCTCAAGACCGTGCCCTGGACCCACGCCAAGGTCCGCGCGGCGACCGTGCAGTCGGCGCTGGCCCTGTTCGGCTGCCTCCACCTCCAGCGGGTCAAGGACGCCTGGGACGCGGTCGGGGTCGCGGCCTCCCCCGACGAGCCCGGCTGCCCGGCCGATTCGCGGACCTTCACGGTGCGGACCGGCGAGCCCGACGGCATGATCGACCAGGGCACCTCGACGACCGTCGCGGTGCGGACCAGGAAGCTGAGCGGCCCGAGCCAGGACCTCGACCTGACCGCCGAGGGCGTCCCCGCCGGCACGGACGTCACCTTCACCACCCCCCGCATGCCGAGCGGCGCCTCGACCTTGATGAGGGTGACCACCTCGGCATCGACCCCGGTCGGCACGCACACCATCGTCGTCCGCGCCACCTCGGCGGCCACCCCCACACTCTCCGAGACGACGTCCTACCGGCTGACCGTCTCCCCGGCCTCCCCGGCGAACGACTTCTCCGTCTCGCTCGACCGCCACACGGTCACCGTCAAACCGGGCCAGACGGCCACGCTGACGCTCGGTACCACGACCACGGCCGGTGACCCGCAGCAGGTCGCGCTCACCGCCTTCGGCCTGCCCGACTCCTTCTCCTTCACCTTCAACCCGTCCACGATCACCACCGGGCAGACCGCCCGGGTGACCGTCCATCCGTCCGAGGCGACGCCGCCCGGCGTCTACTTCGCCACCGTCCGGGCCACGGGGGCCTCCCGCCGTACGACCACGCTGCGGCTGGAGGTGAGCGGCGGTGACTTCGCCGTGCGTCTCACCCCGGCCGCGGCGACCGTCGAACCCGGACAGGCTGCCGTCTCCACGCTGGAGACCACGCCCGTCTGGCTGGCCCCACAGGTGCTGCAGATCTCCGCCAGCGGCATCCCGGCGGGGGTGACCGTCTCGGCGAGCCCGTCCGCCGTCGAGCTCGGCAGCCCGAGCACGATCACGTTCGCCACCTCGGCGACGACCGTGCCGGGGACCTATCCGATCACGGTCAGCGCGACCGGCGTGGAGACGCGTTCGACGACCTTCACCCTGACCGTCACGCCGCCCCCGCTGCCCGCGTGGAAGCCGTACACCCAGTACAAGGCCGGTGACCGCGTCACCCACAACGGGGTCGTCTACCGGTGCGTGCTCGGGCACGTCTCCCTGCCCGGTTGGCAGCCGCCCAGGACTCCCGCCCTGTGGGCACGGGTCAAAAGCACGAAATAAATGACATTTCCGGCGGGTGGGTCGTAGAGCCCGCCCGCCGGAAATCACGAAAAGCCTTTCAACACCCCGGGTAAAAAGTCCTCGTCGCCGCCCTTGGACGACCAAGTCGGGCGGCCCGATTCATGATGATCCCTCCATGACGGATCCCGGGGAGATCACTCCACACAGGGCCGGGGAACTGGGGATGAACCGCCCCATTTCCCGCCGCGACTTCTTCGACGGCGTCGCGACGGCCGCCGGGGTCGCGGCGCTGGAGACCTTCACCGACCGGCCGGCGTCGGCCGAGCCGATGGGGACGGCACCGCGGGGAGGCCATCCGGCCGCTCTGACGGGACTGCGGGGCGACACCCCGGAGGACGTCGGGGTGCCGCACGCCCTGCGCGACGGCCGGTTCTGGGCCCACGCGGGCCCCGCCGAACCGACCGGCGAACGCTACGACCTGGTGGTGGTCGGCGCCGGGATCAGCGGGATCAGCGCGGCCCACCGCTGGCTCGAACACGACCCGGACGCGCGGATCCTGATCCTGGACAACCACGACGACGTCGGCGGGCACGCCCGCCGCAACGAGTTCCACCCCACGGGCCGCCGGGGGCCGCTGGTCGGCTACGGCGGCTCCCAGGCGATCGAGGCGCCCTCCGCCTGGACCCCCGAGGGCAGACTGCTGCTCGACCGGCTCGGGGTACGGCCCGCACGGCTCGCCGCCGTGCCGTACCCGGGCCTCGGGACGCGGGAGGGGGTCTTCTGCGACCGGGAGTCCTTCGGCGTCGACCGGCTCGTGCCGACCGGCACGGACACCCGCCGGTGGATCGCCGAGCTGCCCCTCGCCGAACGGGCCAGAAGGGACCTGCTCACGCTCCACCTGGACCCGCCCGACTGGCTGCCCGGCCTGACGGAGCGGGCCAAGCACCGGTTCCTGGCGAGCCTGACCTACTCCGGCTTCCTCGGGGAGGTCTGCGGGGTCCACCCGGACGTGCTGCGTTTCGTGCGGACGATGCCGAGCGACGAGTGGGGGTACGGCTCCGACGCCTTCGGCGCCGTCGACGCCTGGGGGTGCGGTTACCCCGGTTTCCAGGGGCTCGGGCTCGACCGGTCGAAGCCCTCGGTCTACAACTCGCCGAGCGTGATCAGGCAGTGGGAGGCGCCCAGGAAGGTGCTGCTCTTCCCCGAGGGCAACCAGGCCCTGGTCAGGATGATGGTCGGCAGGATGGTCCCCGGGTTCGCCACCTCCGTCGACCCCGAGGGCGTCACGACCGCGCGGTTCGACTACGACCGGCTCGACCGGCCGGGCAACCGGGTCCGGGTCCGCCTGTCCAGCCCGGTGGTCTCGGTGGCCAACGACGGCGACCCGGAGACCGCGACCACGGCGACGGTCGGCTACTTCGACGGCGACCGGGTCAGGACCGTACGGGCCGCAGGGGTGATCATGGCCTGCTGGAACATGATGATCCCCCACCTCGTCACCGGGCTGCCTCCCGAGCAGGAACGGGCGCTGCGCGCGGCCGTCAAGGTGCCGATGCTCTACGCCACGGTCCAGCTGCGCGACTGGCGGGCCTGGCGGGCGATCGGCGTCGGCCGGGTCCGTTTCACCGGGGCCTACTGGTCCGTCGCGGAGCTGGCCCCCCGGGTCGCCGTCGGCGGCTACCGGCCCCCCGAGGACCCCGGAGAGCCGGTCTTGGCCCACCTGGTACGGGCTCCCGCGGTGCCTGGCATGTCACCGGCGGACGGCTCGGCCGCGGGGCGGCGCGAACTGCTCGGCACGCCGTACTCCTATCTGGAGTTCAGCATCCGTGAGCAGCTGGTCAGGCTGCTCGGGCCCGGCGGGTTCGACCCGGTCCGCGACATCCAGGCGATCACCGTCAACCGGTGGGGACACGGCTACGCGCCGGAGTACGCGACCCCGTGGAACCTGGACTTCTACCCCGACGGGCCCTTCCCCGCCGAGACCGCCCGCCGCAGGTGGGGCCGGATCGCGATCGCCAACTCCGACTCGGTGCCCGCCGCCTACGCCGACGCGGCGATCACCGCCGCCTACCGGGCCGTCCTCGACCTGCGGACCTGAAGGCTTGCAGGCTCGCGGGGCTGAAGGCTCGCGGGGCTGGGTGTTCAGGGGGACGGGCGGCGCAGCCGGGTGAAGGCCCAGCTCATCCTGGGTTCGACCGCCCAACGGGTCAGGGCCCTGACCGGGGGCGTGCACAGCAGGGCCGCCAGCACGACGCCGAGGAGCGCCACGGCCACGACGCCGGGCACCGTCCGCGCCCAGTCGCCGTAGAAGCGCTCGGCGACCTTCACCACCAGGCCGTGCAGCAGGTAGGCGTACATGGTCGCCGCGCCGAGACCCGAGTACCACGTCCGGCGCGAGGGGGTGATCGCGAGGAAGGCCGCGACCAGCAGCGCCCCGGCCGCCAGCATGCCGAGCCGGATCAGGCTGCCGGTGAGGTCGTCCACCCCGATCGCGTCGTTGGCGTGCCGCCAGCGGATCCACTCGGTCTTCACCGAGGTGTGCACGGCCAGCGCGAGAGCCGCCCCGGCCACCAGTGTGAGCGCCCCGGCGATCCTGACCTTCGGCCGTCTGAGCATCTCGAAGTGCTCCGGGCGCAGCATGAGGCCGAGCACGTAGAAGGGCAGCAGTCCCAGCGTGCGGTTCATCGAAAGCTCGTCGGGCAGCCTGCTCGTCCCGGACAGCAGCGACAGGCCGACCGCGACCACCAGCGGCCACCTGAGCTGCTGCCAGACGGGGGTGGACAGCCGCCACAGGAACAGCGACATCAGGAACCAGGTCAGGTAGTACGGGTCGAGCAGGCTGATGTCCAGCTTGCCGTACAGGATCAGGCGGGGCAGTGAGTAGAGCAGCTCGAAGATCACGTACGGCACGGCGAGCGTGCTGATCAGCTTGCGCGCCTTGCCGGAGGAGAAGGTGAAGTTCCGCGACAGGTAGCCGCTGAGCACGATGAACAGCGGCATGTGGAACACGTAGACGAAGAAGTAGGCCGCGTGCGCCACCGCCACGTCCCGCAGGTCCTCCACCAGGTGCCCGGAGACGACCAGGGTGATCGCCAGGAACTTGGCGTTGTCGAAGAAGGGGTCCCTGCCCGCCGTGGGGACGGCGGCGACCTGGCGGGGGCTCGTGACGCTCACAGGCCACGCACCGTAGCCGCCCGTGTCCCAACGGCGGGCGAACCCGGGATGACATCCCGGGGACGGTCAGGAGACGGCCCTTTCGCTGGCCTCCCAGAGGTCGCGGGCCAGGCCGGGGTCGGTCATGCCCCTGGGAGCCCTGGCGGGGGCGCCGTTGGCGAAGTAACGCCCCGGGTGCGCGGTCCCGTCGGGGTGGGTGGCGAGGTGGACCAGGGTGCTCGCACCCTGCTCGACCGTACGGCCCACGCCCGGGATGTGGTGGGTCATCCACATCAGGAACGTTCCCGAGGCGAACCCGGTCTTGATCACGCCGGGGTGGAAACAGGTCGCGCTCACCCCGGTGCCGGACAGGCGGCGGGCCAGTTCGACAGTGAACAGCGCGTTGGCCTGCTTGGAGTCGCCGTACTGCAGCCAGCCGCTCCAGCGGCGCCGCTCACGGCTCAGGTCGGCCGGGTCGAGGTTGCCCGACCTGGCCGCCATGGACGAGGTGGTGATCACCCGCTCCCCGACCCGGTCGAGCAGCAGGGTCGTCAGCAGGAACGGCGCGAGGTGGTTGACCTGGATCATCGTCTCGTGGCCGTCCCCGGTGCGGGTCCGCTCGGTGGACATCACGCCCGCGTTGTTGACCAGGACGTCGATCCGCTCGTAGCGGGACCGAAGCTCACCGGCCAGCCGCCTGACGTCGTCGAGGGAGGTGTAGTCACAGGTCAGCGTGTCCGGGACGGACCCCGAGGCCTCCTTGACCCTGGCGGCGACCCCGGCCAGCCTTTCCTGGTTCCGGCCGACCAGAACGACCTGACGCCCGCGCCTGGCGAGTTCGACGGCAGCGGCCTCACCGATTCCGGCACTCGCCCCGGTAATCACATTAATCATCAGATCCTCCACTGCGCGGAAACCCTATCGGTGCTAGTCTCCTGTGCGATCTTCCGGAGGCATATCCATCCCCAAGGCGACGCGGGCCTCCACACACTCAGAAGTTGGGACGAGTGGGCATGGGCTCTGGAAACCGGTCAATTCGGTTCAAGATCTTCTTGCTGCTGCTCCTGCCCCTGTTGTCACTGAGTGCTCTGTGGGGTTTCGCCCTTAATCTGACGGTTGGCGACGGCGCCGCGCTGTTACGGTCGAACAACCTCTACCAAACGGTCGGCCTCACCTCCACCGAGCTTGGGCTCCAGCTTCAGGCGGAACGGACGCAGTCCTCGGTCGCGATCAGCTCCCGCGTCCTCACCAGCGGGATCGCCGACCAGCGCGCCCGCACCGACCGGGCGGCCGAGAAGTTCCGCGCCGCCGCCGCGTCCACCGGTTCCGGCAGCCCGGAACTCCGCACCGCGCTGAACGGGGTGCTCAGCCAGATCGGCAGGCTGGCGACCATCCGCGCCGGCATCGACAGCGGCCGTGACGCGCGCCTGGACGTCCTGACGAACTACAACCGGGTCCTCGACTCGGTCTTCCTCCTGTACGACCAGCTCGTCGCGGTCCCCGACCTGGGCATCTACCGGCAGGCCGCGGCCATGCAGTCCATGGGCAACGCCCGCGAGATGATCGCCAGGGAGAACGCGCTGATCAGCGGCGCGCTGATCGACTACCGCCTCACCCCGAGAGAGCGCGAGGCCTTCGGCGAGTACGTCGCCACCCGGCGCTACCTGCACGCGCGGGGCCTGTCCGCGCTGGACGCCGAGCTGGGCAGGCCGTACCGGGAGACCTTCGACTCGACGGCCTTCGAGCGGTTCACCGCCCTGGAGAGGGCCATCGCGGGGACCCAGGGGGACCGGCTGCCCATCGAGGCGCAGCGTTGGAAGCAGACCACCAACAGCGTGGCCAACTGGCTCGACCAGCTCGGCGTCTCCTCCTCCAACACCCTGTCCCAGCGGTCCAGGTCCATCGCCACCGGGATCATCGTCAGGATCGTGGTCGCCGGCGGCCTGGGACTCGTCGCGGTGATCGCCTCGATCATCCTGTCCGTCCGCTTCGGCCGCAGGCTCGCCGGCGAGCTCGCCACCCTCCGTTCGACCGCCCTCGACCTGGCCGACGTACGGCTCCCGAGCGTCGTCGAACGGCTGCGGCGCGGCGAGGAGGTGGACGTCCCCGCCGAGATCCCACCGATCAAGGTGGGCGACTCCACCGAGGTCGGCGACGTCGCCAACGCCTTCGACTCGGTACGGCGCACCGCCGTCGAGGCCGCCGTCGGCCAGGCCAACCTGCGCCGCGGCGTCGGCCAGGTCTTCCTGAACCTCGCCCGGCGCAAGCAGAACCTGCTGCAGCGCCAGCTCACCCTGCTCGACGGCATGCAGCGCAGGGCGACCGACCCCGACAGCCTTGAGGACCTCTTCCGGCTCGACCACCTGACCACCCGCATGCGGCGGCACGCGGAAGGCCTGATCATCCTGTCCGGGGCGGCCCCGGGACGCGCCTGGCGCAACCCCGTGGCGGCCGTGGACATCGTCAGGGCGGCCATCGCCGAGGTCGAGGACTACACCAGGGTCAACGTCGCGCCGATGCCCGCCGCCGCGCTCGACGGCGCCGCGGTCGCCGACATCACCCACCTGATCGCCGAGCTGATCGAGAACGCCACGATCTACTCCCCCGAGCAGACCATGGTGACCGTGCGCGGAGACCTGGTCGCCAACGGCTTCGTCATCGAGGTCGAGGACCGCGGCCTGGGCCTGAGCGCCGAGGAGTACGCGGTCCTCAACGAACGGCTGGCCACCCCGCCGGAGTTCGACCTGGCCGACAGCGAGCGCCTCGGCCTGTTCGTGGTCGGACGGCTCGCCGCCAGGCACGACATCCGCGTCATCCTGCGCGGCTCCCCCTTCGGCGGGACCACCGCCATCGTGCTCATCCCGCGCACCGTGCTGGCCGAACTGCCCGCGCAGCTCGCCCTCACCGCGGAGCGGGTGGAGGAACGGCCCGCCGAACCTCCCGCGCGTCCCTCCGGCGGCCTGTTCGAGTCGTCCATGCCGGGCGCCCTGCCCCGCAGGAGCAGGACGACGGGTGCCCCGCCCGTTCCCGAACCCTCCCTGTCCGTGGTCGCGGACGGCCCCGTGATCCCAGGCGGCCCCGTCGCGGGCGGCCCGGCCCCGGGAGGCCCCAACGGCGCGGGCGGCGGGGCACCCGCGCAGGGGACGCCACGGCCACGGGCCCTGCCCCGCCGGGTACGGCAGGCCAACCTGGCCCCGCAGCTCCGCCAGGAGCCTCCAGAGGGCCCCGAGCCCGGCCCCGCCGAGGCGCCGGAGCGCTCACCGGACGAGGCGCGGGCGTTGTTCTCCGCCTTCCAGGCGGGCGCGCGACGCGGCCGGGAGGAAGAGAAACCCGATCTCGCACACCACAGGACAGGCGACAAGGAGGACTAATGACTGGAAAAGCGTCCAGTACTGGCGAGCTCAACTGGCTCCTCGACGACCTGACCAACCGGGTGGGCGCGGTACGTCAGGCGGTGATCCTGTCGACCGACGGGCTCGCCGTCGGCTTCTCCAAGGGGCTCAACCGGGAGGAGGCCGAACACCTGTCCGCCATCGCCTCCGGGTTCCAGAGCCTGGCGCGCGGAGCGGGCCGTCACTTCAACGGTGGTGAGGTGCGCCAGACCATCGTGGAGATGGAGTCGGCGTTCCTGTTCGTCACGGCCGCCGGGCAGGGCACCTGCCTGGCCGTGCTGAGCGCCGCGGACGCCGACGTCGGCCACATCGCCTACGAGATGGCGATGCTGGTCAAGCGGGTCGGCCAGCACATCTCCGCCCGGCCGAGACAGGGCCTCACATGACCGGGCTTCCGTCGTCCTGGTTCTCGTCCCCCGGGTTCTCCCACCCCGGGGCCGAGGGCGGAGCGGACGGATGACCCGGTGGATGGACGAGGAGGCGGGACCGGTCGTCCGGCCGTTCGCGCTGATCGGAGGCCGTACCAGATCGTCCGGTGACACGCTGGACCTGGTCGCGATGATCAAGGCGACCGGTTCGGCCCCGTCCGGCGGGTTCGTCCCGGGACCCGAGCACGAACGCATTCTCTCCCTGGTCACCGTCGAGGCCACCTCGGTCGCCGACATCGCCTCCGACCTGGACCTGCCACTCGGCGTCGTCCGGGTGCTCCTCGGTGACCTCAAGGACCACAGGCTCATTTCGATCGGGCGCGCGTCGGCGAGCGAGCGCATTCTCAAGGAAGTGATCAATGGACTTCGGGCCCTCTGACGAACCTGTAGCGCTCAAGATCCTCATCGCGGGCGGATTCGGTGTCGGCAAGACCACGCTCGTCGGCTCGATCAGTGAGATCCGCCCACTGCGCACGGAGGAGGTGCTCTCCGACCGCGGTATCGGCATCGACGACGTCGAAGGCGTGGAGAACAAGACCACGACCACCGTGGCCATGGACTTCGGACGCATCACGATCCGGGAGGGGCTGGTCGTCTACCTGTTCGGCACCCCGGGTCAGGAACGGTTCTGGTTCATGTGGGACGAGCTGTCCTACGGCGCGCTCGGCGCCGTCGTGCTCGCCGACACCCGCAGGCTGACCGACTGCTTCCCGTCGATCGACTACTTCGAGCAGCGTGGCACGCCGTTCATCGTGGCGGTCAACTGCTTCGACGGGGCCGAGCAGTACGAGGCGGAGGAGGTGCGCGTCGCCCTCGACCTGGACCCGGACGTCCCGGTCCTGCTCTGCGACGTACGGCGCCGCAGCTCGGCCAAGACTGTCCTGGTGACCCTCGTGGAGCACTCCCTGCGGGTTCTCACCGCCAGCCAGCCCTGACGTCCGCTTTGGTGAAGGCCGTCGGGTCTGGTGGGTTATGGGAGGCTTCTCCTGATGGAAGCGTCTCTTGACCAACTGGCCCGGCGGCTCGAAGAGGTCGTCGGCGAGCTGCGCGGTGTCCCCGTGGACGTCGCGCGGCTGGAGGACGGGGAGCGGGTCAGGCAGGAGATCACCCGGCTGGTCGCCACCTCGCGCGAACTACGCGCCATGCAGCCGCTGGGCTCTCCTGAGCAGGGGCGCGAGGAGCAGCGCAGCCGCCGCCAGGTGCTGGACGCCCTGGCACGCGGGATGCGGATGCGGACGGTCGTCCACGCGAGCGTGCTGGACGACGAACGCAAGCTCGCCCGGCTCAGGGAACTGCACGCCGCGGGTGACCTGCACCGGGTCGTGGACGAGCCGATCCAGCAGCTGCTCGTCTTCGACCGGGAGGCGGCCTTCGTCAGGATCACCCCCGTGCTCCGCTCGCCGGGCGCGCTGCTGATCCGGCAGCAGAGCCTGATCAGCGTCCTGATCGACCTGTTCGAACAGACCTGGGACAGGGCCAGGGAGGTCACCGAGCCGACGGCGCGGCTGAGCCCTCGGGAGCGGGAGGTGCTGGCGCTGATCGCGGAGGGACGCTCCAACGCGGCCGTGGCGCGGGCCCTGTCGATCAGTGAGGCGGCGGTCGGCAAACACGTGGCCGGTGTGTTCGCCAAACTCGACCTGCCCTCGGGTGACGACGTCAACCGGCGGGTGCTGGCGGTGCTGGCCTACCAGCGCGGGGCCGCCAGGTAGGGGCGGCACTACGTCAGGGTAGGTCTGGCACCCGTGTCCGGCCGGCGTCCGGCGGGCTTGGATGAAACGCATGCAACGTATGAGCGGATTACTGGTCGGCGCCGTCTTCGGTGCGGTCTTCGTCTTCGTCAACGCGCGGAGTCCGCTGGACGACGTCGTGGTCACGGTCCTGCGGGTGCTCGCGGGCCTGGCCGTCGCGGCCGTGCTGGCACTGTGGTTCACCGATGTGCGACGACCTGCCGCCGCCGTCTCGGGAGGGACCGCCGTCTCGGGAGGGGCCGCCGCCTCCGGAGGGGCCGCCGTCTCGGGAGGGGCCGCCGCCTCCGGAGGGACCGTGAGGACGATGTTCGGGCGCGGTTACCTGATCGTGGTGGCCGTCGAGGTGCTCGCGCTGTTCGGCGGCCTCCGGCTGCTGGCCGCCCTGGGCGCGCCCACGGAGGTCAACGTGGCGTGGGTGGCGATCATCGTGGGTGTCCACTTCGTCGCCCTGGCCCCGGTGTGGAAGGACGGGACCATCGCGGTGCCGGGCGTGGCCCTGACCCTGCTCGGGATCGCCGGATTCCTCATGGCCTGGGCGGGTTCCCTGCCCTGGGTGCCGATCGTCAGCGGGGTGGCCTCCGGTGCCGTACTGCTGGCCGGATCCCTCACCGCCGGACTACGGCTCGCCAGGCCCTGAACCCCTGGCCGTACGGCCCGCCCTTGTCGGTCACGCGGCCCGCTCTCGTTGGTCGTACGGCCCGCTCTCGTTGGTCACTCCTCCCTTGTCGGTCACGCGGCCTGCCCTCGTCGGTCACTCCGCTCTTGTCGGTCGTATGGCCCGCCCTTGTCAGCCGCGCGGCCCGGCGGCCACGCCGTACGGACCGGGGTGTCAGCCCTGCAGGACCACGGACGCCGCGTCGCAGGGAGGGCAGGCGAAGACGAACGCCTCACCGCCGCCGAAGTTCATCAGCCAGTTCCTGCTGTAGCCCTCCCTCATCTGCGCGACGAAGCCCATGGGGGTGCCGCAGGTGGAACACGTGGGCGTCATGTCCGTCTCCCACCACTCCGCCTCGCCACCCAGCCAGCCGACCACCTTGAACTCCGCGACCTCGTCCGCCGTCTCCGGCTCGACCTCGCAGATGCCGATCTCGAAGCACTGCGGGAGAACGAACGCCTCCCCGGGGGACGGCAGGGGCACCGTGGCGTCTTCAGCGAACAGGTAGGCGCGGTTGCCGCCCGCCTCGGGGTTCCAGGCCTCGCACTGGCCGGGATCGTTGTCGCACATGAAGAACGACAGGAGTGCCCCGGGCCGCAGGGCCTCGGCGTGGTCGCCGAGGTCGTCCGTGATGAGCTGCAGCAGGAACCGCAACGGCCCGTCGCACACGGCGCAGCGCGGCCAGTCGAACCCCTCCGGCGCCAACGGCAGCCCACCGATACGGCTCACCCGCGCCGCGACCTCGACATCCTTCACAAACGCCATAGATCCACTCACGGCTCGGCAGCCTATACCGGCCAGATACCGGATATGTCGGGATCAGGGGCAGGGCGGGTCGTACCGGATGCCCTCCCCCACGAAACGGCGCCACTTCTCGGGGTCGAGGGCGCCCCTGGTGTAGGCGCAGATCCGCCGGGCGGCCTGTTCCTCGTCCAGCGTCCACAGCCAGACGGCCCCGTCGTCACTGCCGCCCGCCAGCAACCCGCCGGTCCGGTCGAAGGCGACGGGAAGGAACGCGGTGGTGTGTCTGAGCAGCGGCTGCCCGAGAGGTTTCCCTCCTGCGGGGTCGGTCATGTCCCACAGCCGGAGCACACCGTCGAAGCCGGAACTCGCCATGGTGCGCCCGTCGGGACTGAACAGCACCGAATAGGCGACACCCGTGTGGCCCGTCAACGGTCGTTCCTTGAGCGTGGCCCGCGCGGGGTCGGTGATGTCCCACCGGTACACCTTCCCGTCGGCGCTTGAGGCGGCCAGGGTGTGCCCGTCGGGACTGACGGTCACCGAGTAGAAGTTGGAGGACTCCGAACTCCTGCTCGTGGCGTCGGCCCGCAGTTCCAGCGGACGGCCCACCGGCCTGAGACGGGCGGGATCGGAGACGTCCCACAGCGTGATGGCGTTGTTCAGGTTGATACTCGCCAGGAGCCTTCCGCCCTGGCCGAACGCGATCGAGCTGAAGCGCGCCTCGTCGTCTCCGGCGGCCTTCTTCCCCGGCGACTCGGCGAGGAGCTTGCGGGCGGCGACGTCCCACAGGCGCACCGCTCCGTCGCCCGACGCGGCGGCGAGCACGTCTCCCGTGGGGTCGAAGGCCACCGCGTAGATGATCGCGGCCTTCTTCCCGGCTCTCAGCGGCTTTCCCACGGCAGTGGCCCGCGCGGGGTCCGTCACGTCCCACAGCCGGATGTCCCCGTCGGCGCCCGAGCTCACCAGCGTGTGCCCGTCGGGGCCGAAGGCCAGGGAGGCGACGGAGTTCCTGTGCCCCAGGAGCGGCCGGCCGACGCGCCTGGCCCGCAGCGGGTCGGAGACGTCCCACAGGATGATCGATCTGTCGACCCCGGCGCTCGCCAGCAGCCGCCCGCCTGGGCCGAACGCCACGGAGGTGACGGTCTCCGTGTGCCCGGGAAGGTAGGCGCTGGGCGCGTTCCACAGCCGCACCGACCCGTCCGAGGCACCGCTGGCCAGGGTCCGTCCGTCAGGGCTGAACGCGGCCGAGGTGACGAACCCCGTGTGGCCGACGAGGAAGTGACCCAGCGGCGTCATGACGGAGGGGTTGGAGACGTTCCACAGCCGGACGGTCCAGTCGGTGTACGTCGCGGCCAGGGTCCGCCCGTTAGGACTGAACGCGACCGACGTGCCGATGAAGGTACGGCTCCGCGAGGGAATGTTGAGCAGTGTGCCGTCGGTGGGGTCGGAGACGTCCCACAGCAGCACCCCCGCGTCACCGGCGCCTCCGATCGTGGCCAGCGTCCTGCCGTTCGGACTGAACGCCATCGCCTTGACCTCACCTCTGTGGATCTCCAGGAGATCGCTGAGCGGTTTGGGACGGTTGACGTCTGAGATGTCGAACAGGTGCACCTTCGCGTCGCCCGTGCCGACGGCCAGGGTCTTCCCGTCCACGCTGACGGCGGTCGAGGAGACCGATCCGCCGTCGTCGAAGACGGAGTCGGCCATGCCCCGTCCCTCCAGCAGCGGGGAGGGAACGGTCAGGTCCCACTTCTGGACGACTCCGTCCGCCCCCGAGGTGATCATGGTGTTCCCGCCGGATGTGAACCTGATGGCCGTCACCTGGAATATGTGCCCGAGCAGCGGCTCCCCCGTCGGCTTGATGTGCGCGCGGTCGGAGAGGTCCCACAGCTGCACCCTCCCGCCGGAGTCACCGGCCGCCAGAAGATGTCCGTCAGGGCTGAAAGCCACCACGGACACGCCGCTTATGGAGCCGCTCAGGGGACGGCCGAGCGGCTTCGGCAGGGCGGGGGCGGAGACGTCCCACAGCCGGACCGTGCCGCTGCCGTCGCCGCTGGCCATGATCCGCCCGTCGGGGCTGAAGACCACCGACTCGACGTAACCGACGTGTCCCGTCAGGCTTGTGGAAAGGGCGTCGCCCTGGGTGCCGAGAAGTCGTGTCCGGGTCTCCTCCCCGGGGTTCATCCGATGGGCGACCAGGGTGAGCTGGGCGGACAGGGAGATGTCGGTCTCCCTGAGCCGGTCGGCCTCGGCGACGACACGCTGGTAGACGGCCAGGTCCCGCTGGGTGATCGCCTCCCTGCCCCGTTGGAGGGCGTAGACGGCCGCGACGGAGGCGACCAGGGCGAGCACCGTCAGGGCGGCGACGGCGCCGGTCCTCAGCCGGGCCGTACGGCGTCGCTGGCGGGCCGAGGCGGCGAGGAAGTCGCGTGCGACGGGAGTGAGTTCGTCCTCGGGCCTGGTCTCGGCCCACACACGTACGGCGTCAAGCCGGGTTCCCCGGTACAGCCGGGAGGAGTCGCCCCTCTCACGGCTCCACGCGGCCGCGGTGTCCTCCAGGTCCTGGTGGATGAGCCGCCCCGCCCGGTCGTCGTTGAGCCAGCCGCGCAGCCGGGGCCAGTGGCTCAGCAGGGCCTCATGAGTGATCTGTACGGCTTCGCGGTCCAGGGTGAGCAGCCGTTCCCCGGCGAAGGCGTTCACCACCGCCGCGGTCGTCCCCGGGTCCGCGTGCATGCCGACCAGATCGGTGTGGGCGACGCGCCTGCGGGTGTCCTCGGCTCCGTCCCCGAGCTTGACCAGACGGAGGAACAGCAGCCTGGCCAGCCGTTGGGCGGTGTCGTCCAGACCGGTGAAGACCTGCTCCGCGGTGGCCGCGAGCGCGCCCTCGATCCGGCCGGTGGCCTTGTACCCCTCGACGGTCAGCGTGGCGCCGTTGCGCTGCTGCCAGGTCAGACGCAGCGCGTGGGCCAGCAGCGGGAGCCGTCCCGCCTCGTACCCGCTCGTCCGCCTGTCACCCGCGGTCGCCCTCAGGTCGCCCAGGAGAAGCTCGGCCAGCCCCGGTTCGAGATCCACCCCCAGGTCCTGGGCGGGGTAGACGATCGCCTCCCTGAGGTTCGCCTCCGGCATCGGCCCGACCACCAGCGGACGGTCCTCCAGGGCGGGCTGCAGCAGGGGATGCGCGGCGCAGGCGGAGTGGAAGTCGTCGCGGACCCCGATCACCACGAGCCCGGCCTGTGTGGCGGCCAGCCGTACGAGCAGTTCGACGAACGCCTCGCGTTCCCGCTCGTCGTCGCACTCGGTGAACAGTTCCTCGAACTGGTCCACCACCACGACGATCCGCGCGGCGGCCGGGTCACCGGCCCGCTCGCGCAGCCACCTCTCCAGCGCCGAGACGTACCGCTCCGGCCCGCCTGCGATCTGTTCGGCGACGCGGTCCCGGTCGACACCGGTGAGGCGTTCCAGACTGCCGGCCATCTCCCTGACCGGTGTGGCGGTGGGGGTGAGCGTCACCTGCGGCCACCGGTTGGCGTACGGCAGGGCCGCCTGGTCGAGCGCGGGCAGCAGACCGGCGTGCAGCAGCGAGGACTTCCCCGCGCCCGAGGGGGCGATGACCACCTGAAGACCGCCCGTGCGCAGCCGCCGGTCGAGGCGGCCGACCAGCGCACCGGTCAGGTCCTTTCTGCCGAAGAACCACCTTCGCTGCTCACGGCCGAAGGCGGACAGCCCTGGATAGGGGCACTCCTCGATCACCGCCCCCGGCCGGGTCCGCTGTTCGGCGCTCAGTTTCTCGCCGTAGTGAAAGTGCTGGTCCCTGTTGGCCAGGTACACGTGGCCCTGGTCGGAGACGGACACCTCAAGGCGGACGTTGTCTCCGGTGGGCGTTTCCCGTGCCGGTGGGACCGGTTCGGGTTCCGGCTCCCGGCGGTCATTCTGAAAAGAGTCAGCCATTGACTTTCCGGCCTGGTCATACGACGTTGTGGAGCCGGACGAGGGCGGCGTCACGGCCGCCGGGGAATTCCGTTCAGCGTTCGTTGATGTGCTGGTCCCGGCCCGCCTGATAAAGGCGTCCCTGGTCTCGGACGACCGCCTTCATGACGATCGAACCGATCCGGGTCTGCTCCGTGACCGACAACAGCGGGGTCAGTTCCTCGTCGAGGAGGCGTCTCAGTTCGGCGGCCGACTCGGGGGCCTCTCTCAGCAGGTGCGCCAGCCGTACCTGCCAGAGACCGGCCAGTGCCCGCTCGGTCTCGACGTCCCCCGCCTGTCGCGCCGTCAGCAGTTCGGCGTGGGCCTCGACCAGCTCACCCTCGACGACCTCGGCCTGTTCGGGGCGGAAGCGCCGCCACAGCGCGACCACCCCGGCGCGGGCGTCCTGCCAGGCGTCGGTGGCCATGGCCGTCACCAACGCCGTCCCCGCGGCCAGCACAAGCGGATCCATGTGTCGCTCCTATTGCGCTTTATTATCACTTGCCACGATAAATCAGATTCTTCCACCGAACCACCCCACAAAAAAGGGATAGCACGATGTCCCGACTTGAGCGCTTTGTGGAGCATTCACCACATATCTAGATCATCAAATAACCCACTTCCAGGCCAGATTACCCCCTTCTGGAATTTCCCTCCTTCAGCGAACAATCATCCCATTCCACCCCGTACGGCACCGCACTTTCAGACACCGAATGGACATCGTTCATTCATCCTCTGTTCCCTCAGACGTCCCGGCGCGTACGGCCGCGAGTTCCAGTCTTCATGGCCGCCCACGCCCTCCTCGCCGTGTCCGCGGTGATGAGTTGTCGCGCCCGAACCCGTCATACCTACGACGGGACACGACGAGGCGGAAGGATGACGTGATGAGTGTGGGAACGCTGCTGGAGGAGCTGGGCGTGAGCGGTCTGGGCGAGGTCGACGAGCCCGCGTTCTCGGGACTGGCGGAGCGGCACCGGCGGGAGCTGCATGTGCACTGCTACCGGATGCTCGGGTCGTTCGAGGACGCCGAGGACACCGTGCAGGAGACGTTCCTGCGTGCCTGGCGGCGGCGGGAGACCTTCGAGGGACGGTCGACGTTCCGGGCCTGGCTGTACCGGATCGCCACCAACGCCTGCCTGGACCTGCTCGCCAGGTGCCGCCCGGAGCCCGCGACCGGTGGCGAGGCGTTGTGGCTTCAGCCCTACCCGGACCGGCTGCTCGACGAGTTGCCCGCGGGCGACGCGGACGAGCCGGAGACCGCCGCCGTCGCACGGGAGACGATCGAACTGGCGTACCTGGTCGCGATCCAGCACCTCGCGCCGCGCCCTCGGGCCGCGCTGATCCTTCGGGACGTGCTCGGCTGGCCGGCGAAGGACGTCGCGGCACTCCTCGGGGACTCCGTCAACTCCGTGAACAGCGCACTACAGCGGGCCCGCGCCGGAATGCGGGAGCACCTGCCCGCCGAGCGGCAGGACTGGACCGGCGGTGAGGAGGAGGACGCCGGGACGCGCGAGCTGGTGCGCCGCTACACCGACGCCAGCGTGGCCACGGACATCGACGGGCTCGCCGCACTGCTGCGGGACGACGTCCGCTACTCAATGCCGCCCACGCCGGGCCTGTACGTCGGCCGCGAAACGGTGGTGAACGGCTGGGCCGAGAGCGGCTTCGAGGGCATGGGGCGCCTACGTGCCGTCCCCACCTCCGTGAACCGGCAGCCCGCCGTCGCCTTCTACCTCTGGCGGGAGCGGGAGGGCGCGTACCTGCCGCTGACGATCGACGTCCTGCGCGTCACCGGCGGGGCGATCACCGAGATCTTCACGTTCCACGGCGACCGGTTCCCACGACTCGGGCTGCCGGAGCGCCTTCCTGCGGACGGTACGGAGTAGCGCCCGGACCGGTTGACGATCTCGCAGGTAAGGGCACCGACGCGACCTCCGCCCTCGTCCCTCATGCGTGGGGCAACCCCCCGCGCGCGGGGGGTGGTCTCTCACTCCGCCTCGTTGTGGACCGGTTGGGGGCCCGTGGTTCCCGAGAGGTCGTGCGGTGCCGTCGTGGTGGGCCTCACGAACAGGGTCGCGTCGGCGGGGGACGGCTCCGCCGGGACCGGGGTGTCGAAGATGTCGATGTCCACCTCCTCACCCCCGACCGTCAGTGTGTCCCAGGCGCCGCTGACCACCAGGGACCGTACGGTCTCGCTCCGCAGCTCGCTCAGCCGCTCCAGCAGGGCCGCGTCGTCGGGCATGCCGGGGATTCTCGGGGCCAGGCGGGACCGGATCTGGCGCAGCCGGTCCATCAGGACGTCGATGTCGGCGTTCCTGTCCACCCCGGCGGCGCCCTCTTCGAGGCCCTGGGCGATCTTGTCCTTGATGGCCCGGGTGACCCCCTGCTCGTCGGCGGCCACCATCGCGTTCCAGGCGCGGCTCTTGTGCCGGTACTGCAGCATCGACATCGCGGCCTCGTGGCGGACGAAGTCGGCGTCGCGGAACGGCCTGCCCCGCCAGTTGCGGTTGAGCGAGCGCGCCAGCGAGATGGCCGAGGCCAGTCCGCTGTTGAGCCCGCGTCCCGGCCAGAAGTGGATCGCGTTGGCCGCGTCCCCCAGGAGGAAGCCGTACGTGCCCGGGGTGGTCGAGGTCGGGAAGAACAGCCGGGAGGTGAAGCGGGGCCGCTGCACCATGTCCAGCCGGAAGCCGGTGACGGCGCTCACGTTGTCCTCGGTGATGCCGAAGAGGGTCAGCCCCTCCTGCACCCGCCTCCACAGCGCCGAGCCCCTGATCAGGGCGGGCAGGAACAGCGTCTGGTGCGTCGAGCAGTGGAAGTCGCCGCTCTCCGTCCGCTCCATCAGGCAGGGGTTGGAGGCGATGCACTCCTCGAACACCTGCCGGATGGGGTCGATGCCGATGACCTCCTTGGCCTCGGCGTCGGTGAGGCGAACGTTCAGGAACCCCTCGCCGCGCAGCGAGTTGAGCAGGAAGCGGTTCTGGGCCACGGTCAGCAGGACGATCATGGGGTCGGGCAGGTCGGACTTCACGCGGATGCCGAGCACCACGTCCTGGACGTGGTGACCGTCCAGCGAGTAGATCGACTTGTCGGCCTGCCCGAACCTGTCACCGAAGTGTTCGCGGGTCCGGGAACGCCCGCCTTCGCAGATGGCCAGCACGTGGTCCTGCGCGATGCCGTCGCGGTGTGCGACCGGGTCGAGGTTCTCGGGGATCAGCCGGATGCGGTCGGCCTTCTCGTTCACCATGTCGAGGAGCACGTCCTCGACGTGGGCGATCCGGATGTTGCGCGGGCTGTAGCCGCGGATCGAGTCGGGGCCCGCCGGCCACATCTCGCTGTAGGAGCCGGTGGTGAACAGCCGTTCCTGGACGTCCTCCGGCAGGTTGAGATACTGACGGCTCTGTACGGTCACCACCTGCTGGCGCCGGTTGTTGCCCTGGGCCGCGTTCCGCCACACGATCCGCGCCCCGTCCCGGGTCCAGCGGCCGTCGTACATCGTGATGGACACCCGGTGTCCCATGAGGTGTTCGAGCAGCAGGGCGAGGCTCAGCCCGACGGGCCCGCCGCCGGAGATCGTGACGTGCAGGACCTGTCCCATCCCGACGCCGGGCACGGCCCTGACGACCGTCGGGAGCATGGAGGCGTCGACGACGGTCTCCAGGTCGTCGAACGTCTCGAAACGGAACGTCTCGCCCCCGATGGAGATCGTGTCGCCGGGCTGGAGCACGTGGGAGGTGATCTTCCTGCCGTTGACCAGCGTCCCGTTACGGCTTCCACGGTCCTGCAGCACGTAGTCGTCACCCTGGGCGCGCACCTCGGCGTGGAAGCGCGAGGCCCGCTCGCTGGTGATCACCACGTTGTTGTCGCCCCGGCGGCCGAAGGTCACCGGCTCTTCGCCGATCAGGAACCGCTGTCCGGTGAGAGGACCTTCGTGCCCGACGATCGCATACGGCATGGGGCCGTACTCCCCTCCGTCAAAAATCTCCAGCAGAAACCGGTTTGATCGTTTATCGTGTCACGCTTCGCCACACAGGAAAAGCCACAAAAACCCGACACATCCCACCTACGGCGCCTCCTGCGAACTTTGTTTCGGACTCCCGGTAATTCCATTTTCAGACATCGAAAAAATGGCGCGGAATTTCAGGACGCGGGTCCCAGGTCCCACACCCGCACGGCCGTGTCCCTGCTGCCGCTGACCGCGACGGCCCGTCCTCCGATCCGCGTGACCGCCACGCCGTAGACGGTGCTGGTGTGCCCGGTGAACGGCTCGCCGACGGGCCTGCGCGAGGTCAGGTCCCACAGGCGGACGCTCCTGTCCCAGCTCCCGGTGACGGCGACGGTACGGCCGCCCACCTGCCCGACCGCCACCGACGTGACGTTGCCCGTGTGACCGACCATCGGCTGCCCCACGGGCTGGTGCGTGGCCAGGTCCCACACCCGGACCGTGTCGTCCTCGCTGCTGCTCACCACCACGGGACGGCCGTCGAGCCGGGTGACCGCCACGCCGTACACGTCACCGGTGTGCCCTGTGATCGGCTCCCCGACGGGACGGCGCGTGGTCAGGTCCCAGACCCGGATCGTGTCGTCCACCCCACCGGTCACCGCGACCGGACGTCCGTTCAGCTGCCCGACGGCGACCGCCCAGACGTCCTCGGTGTGTCCCTTCATCGGCTCGCCGACAGGTTGGCGGGTGGTCAGGTCCCACACCCTGACCGTGTCGTCGCCGCTGCCCGTGACGGCCACGGGACGTCCGTCCACCTGGGTGACCGCCACCGCGTAGACGTCCTCGGTGTGCCCCCTCATCGGGTCGCCGACCGGCTGACGCGTCACCAGGTCCCAGACCCTGACCGTGTCGTCCGCGCTGCCGGTCACCGCCACCGGACGCCCGTCCACCTGCCCGATCGCGACCGCGCTGACGTCCTCCGTGTGCCCGCGCAGCGGATCGCCGACCGGCGTGCGCGTCGTCAGGTCCCACACCTGGGCCGTGTCGTCCGCGCTGCCGGTCACCGCCACCGGACGCCCGTCCACCTGCGCGGCGGCGACCGCCCAGATGTCGTCGCTCTGGGTGCCGACCACGCCCGGCACCACCGCCGCCGCCGTCGCCGGGGCCGCGCTCGTCACCGGCTCCCTTGAGAAGGGCCAGAAGACCACCCCGAGCACGACGACCACGACACCGGCCGCCGCGGTGATCCACCCGGCACGGCCACGCGGAAAGGAGCGCCGTACCGGCCGGTCCCCGGTGGAGATCATGTCCCGCTCGGCCGCCGGATTCGGCGTCACCGCACCGGAGACCGCCGATCCGTCCGGGGCGGGGGCGGGGCTCTCGGTGACGGTCTCCATCTCGTACGGCTCCGCCGGAATGCGGCCGGTCAGCATCGCCAGCACCTCGCCGATCCCGGGGCGGTCCCTGGGGTCCTTGGCCAGGCAGGCGGCCAGCAGCGCGCGCAGCGGCTCGGGCACCCCGTCCAGGTCGGGTTCGCTGTTGAGGATGGTGCCCATGATCGCCGCGGCGTGCTCACCGGCGAAGGCCCGGCGGCCGGTCGCCGCGTAGACCATGGTCGCCGCCCAGGCGAACAGGTCGGAGGCCGCACTGGCGGGCTGGTTGGCCAGTTGCTCCGGGGCCAGGTAGGCGGGGGTGCCGACCAGCGCGGAGACCGTGGTCGCGTCGGTGCCCTCCAGGATGCGGGCGATGCCGAAGTCGATGACGACCGGCCCCTCGGGACCCATGATCACGTTGGTGGGCTTGAAGTCGCGGTGCACGATCCCGGCCCGGTGGATGGCGTCGAGGGCGGTCGCGGTGGCGATCGCCAGCCGTTCCAGGCCGCTTCCCGTGCGGGGGCCGTCGGTGGCGACCAGCTCCTGGAGGGAGGGGCCGGGCACGTACTCGCTGACCAGGTAGGGCCGTCCCTCGCTGAACCCGGCCTCAAGGACCGTGGCGGTGCAGAAGGCCGCCACCTGCCGCGCCAGCGCGACCTCGCGCTCGAAGCGCCGCATCTCGGTGGTGTTCTCGACCACGCGCGCGTGCAGGACCTTCACCGCCACCTGCTGCCCGGAGGGGCCCCTGCCCAGGTAGACGGTGCCCTGGCCGCCGCTGCCCAGCACTCCGAGCAGGTCGTGGACGCCGATGCGCCGGGGGTCGGTCGCCTTCAACGGTCCTGCGTCGGGCACCGCTACCGTCCTTTCCCGCCGAATGCCCAACGGGCGCCCGACGGAGCCATCCGGCCGCGCAGCCGGGAACCTCACAACGCGTCGATCATGATCTGCGAAAGACACACTTGACCGACAAATCCGACGCGCATGACGACTTTCCTCGGGGCAACAATACGAGCCGGATCACATCCTCGGTACACCACGGCCACACCGGCACGCGATGTATGGATCTCACGCCATGAGGTTTATGACTTTTTATCCTCCTAAATAGGATTTATCACCAAACCGAATTGAGAGGGGGATTTCGCGGAGACAGCCGGTCAGGAGCCCTGGGAACCGTCCAGCAGAGCCCTGATGTCGTTCTCCCGGTAGCGTCGCTGCCTGCTGGGGGTCCGCACCGAGGGGATGCGGCCGGTCAACGCCCATCGGTTGACGGTCTTGGGGTCCACGCCGAAGATCCGGGCGACCTCGCCGGGCGTGAGAAGCCGTTCGGTCGTTCCGGCCTCGGTGATGAAGGTGCCATCGGGGGCGACGGCCTTGAGTGGGGACATGGAGGGCTCCATGGGGGTCAGTAGCGGCTGCGGTGGGGGCGGGTGCCCGGCCCCGAGCCGGGGAGCATGCGGCCGGGCACCCTGGAGGAGGACCGGCCTTCCTTATAGGAAGACCGGTGCGCCAGACGGCTCCCTCTTCCCCAGCACACTCGGCGTGCATGGGAGCCGTCTTGCGAGGGTGTGCGGCCCAGGCCCCTCCCACCTGAGCCGCACGTTCATGGGTACGGCGGAGCGGCGGGTGGGATGACGTCCCACCGCCCGCCGTACCGGCTTCTAGGAGCGCAACAGCCTGCGCAACGCCGTAGACCGACCCGGCCCGACGGCCTGGCCGGGACACACGGCCTGAACGGCCCGGGAGATCCGGGCGGCCCGGGTCTGCAGAGCACGGGCGACGGCGACGGCCTGGATGCTCGGCGGCACCACCGGGGACACCTGAGCGGCCAGCTTGCGATCCAGTTCTTCGGCGGACCCGGCCCGCACCAACAGCACGTCACCGGCGTACGGCCTGCCGGAGAGGACGCTCCGGTAGGCGCTCCACAGGCCGGAATGCGAACTGTGGAAGACCAACCAGTCCGGATGAGCCCGCTGCAAACTGTCACAACTGGGACCCGCGACCCCCAGCACCGACCACGGCATCACGCCGCCCTCCCCACCGACCGCGACCGTCGTCTCCCGGCCGGTCGCCGCCCCTCAGCGGTCGGCATCCGCAGGGTCAGGAGCGTCTCGGCCTCACGCATCCGCCGCTCCAGCCCCTCGGAGGTGGTGTCGCTGACGATCACCGGCTGCGGGGAGGGCCACGAACACAACCCGTAGAACCGGCGCGTCCCCAGGCTGTAGAGCACCGTCCATCCGGCCCACTCCTGGTTGAGGCTCTCGGCCTCCGCACGGGCCGGGCCGTCCCACACCCGCCGATGCACCAGGCTGTACGGCCTCCCGTCACGATGCCGCCCACCCGGCCAAGATGACCCGATCACGAGGACGCCCCCTCAGCCGACGCGGCACCCTTCACCCCGGGAGCCGGGAGACGGGCCAGATGCTCGACGATCTGACGGGCGGCCTCCTCCACCTGCGCGACCGGGACCTGGTGGGCCCGCTCGTTGCGGTACTTCCAGAAGAAGTCCTTCTCTCGAAGGTCGGTCCAGATCACGAACTCCATCGAGGGCACCTCCAGCAACGGAGCCCCGTCGTCACACCGGAACACCACCTCCACCCGCGACCGGCCGAGCAACCCCTGAAGCCGACGCAACTGCGGCGCCTTCGGGTCGTAGAAACCCTCACTGACCTTCCGACGCAGAGCGTCGGCCATGGGCGTACCGATGGGAAACACGATTCGGCTCCTTCACGGGGTGAAGTGAACGGCCTCGGGGTCGCTTCCGGCCCGGTCCGTTGCGCGATCTTCGGCGTCGATGCCGGTCACCAGGGGGTACCTCTGGTGGTCGGCGGTGGGACGTGGCCGATCATCGCCAGTAACGACTTGTAATGAACATGTCGCGAAGGGTGACTTCTGTTGATGTTTGATGTCCGGAACGGACGTCACCACGGACACCGCCATGACATGTCAGTGCCCAAGGGTGACATCTGCTGCGAAGTCCCTCCGCACCACGAGACAGCGTTTTACGCTGCCAGCGACCGCACCCGCACGAGGAGGAACAACCCCGTGCACCATGCCGAAGAAACGCTCCTGAAGCAGCTCGTGCGCGCGCGTGGACTATTACTTCCGCGCGCGTTCCTCACCGCCTACAGCCGATGCGCCGCCGGCCTTGGTCTACGCGGCCTGACCCTCGACGAACGCCAATACCGGCGCTGGCTGTCAGGCAACGTCAAAGGGCTACCACTGCCGGATGCCTGCCGCGTCCTGGAGGAAATGTTCAACCGGTCGACGCAGGAACTGTTCACGATGGTTCCCACCCTGGTGGCAGACACCGCATCACCGGGCGAGGTAATCGACCTCTCACCCACCCGCAGCGTCGTATGGACGACGCCCGACCTTCCCGCCTCTGGTGCAGGCTCAAAGCCTGCTCCTTCTCTGCGTGAGTTGATGATGGCTGCTGCCGAAGATTCCCGACATTCCGCCCGAGCAGCGGACGCCGCGATCGGGCCCTCAACCCTTGAAACACTGCAAGACGATGTGGTCCGTGCAGCACGCACGTTCCACACCCGACCGCCGATCGTGACGTTTCCCGAAATCAAAGACCTACGCGACCAGGTAGAGAAGAAGCTTGGACAGACCCGGCAACCTGGGCAGATCACCGAACTGACCTACCTGAACGGGCTGCTGTGCCTGCTGCTGGCCGAAACCTGCATGGACTTGGGCGAGCATGGATTTGCTCGTGATCACGCGCGTGCCGCGTGGGCACACGCCAACAGCATCGGCAACACCGGTCTGGCCGTATGGGCACGCGGTGTGCAGGCGACGGCGGCCTATTGGGGCGATTCTCCCCAAGAGGCGATCACCGCAGTCAAACGCGGTCGGGAGCACAAACCCACCGGCCTGGCAGCCGCGCGACTGCACAGCATCACCGCCCGCGCGTGGTCACACCTAGGCAATCCCGACGAAACACTCCGGGCCGTCCGCGACGCGCAGGAGGCACGGACAACCGACTCAGACGCCCATGACGACTTGGCTGTCATCGGCGGTCTGTTCGACTGGGGACCAGCGCGAGAGGAGCGTTGCGCCTCAACCGCGTTCTTGGAACTGCTGCAACGCCGCCACGACAGCCTGGAGCCAGCGACGCTACGCCGCTTTGTGAATCTGGTGCTGGAGCACGCCGAACGAGCGCTGAACCTGGAGCTCGCCACTCCAGCCGACAAACGCTCTCCGATCCTGAAAGCGACCATCCTGCTGGACATGGCCGCCGCTCGGGTACTGCTCGGCGATGTGAACGGGGCCCACGAAACGGTCCAGCCCATGCTGGGCCTGTCTCCGGATCTGCGCACCTTCTCCGTACGCTACCGGCTGCGCTCCCTACGGGCACCGCTCAACCAACTCCGCACGCGGGCGGCTCAGGAACTGGTCGAGACGGTCACCGCGTTCGGTGAGGCTTCGACCGCTAAGCACCTGCCGCCTGTTCCTGGTTCTTGACCACTGTCCGGTTGTCCCAGGCGGTGAGGATCGCCGTTTCCCGTTCCACGGAGATGCCCAGCTCCGCAGAGCGAGCGGAAGAGACCGTGACCCCGGTCTGGAGCCACCGCCAGGTATCGGTCACGGTCTCCTCGATCGAACGGCACGTCAGACCGGCGGCATGCGCACGGGAGGCGTCCACCTGCCAGGTGCCGTCGTAGTCGCGCCAGATCGGCAGCTCCGTCCACTCGCGTACGTCGTGCTTGCGGAGGAACGAGTCGTCCACCCACACCAGTTCGGCGCTGCTGCCGGTCACCTTCCGGCACGCGGCGAGGAACTCCCCGAACGTTGTGTGCCCGATCGGCGCGGCCACGTTGTACGGGCCAGGCAGATGCCGTTCAGCGCACTCCAACGCGAAGGCGGCGACGTCTCGTACGTCAATCGGCTGGATCTTCCACGTGGCCGTGCCCGGGGCCAGCACCCGGCCCCCGACACGGATACGCGACAGCCACCATGGCAGACGGCCCACATACTCGTGCGGGCCGAGAATCACACCCGGTCGCAAGATCGTGGCGTGCTCACCGAAAGCAGCAATGACGGCCTGCTCGCAACCGGCCTTCTCCCGCCCGTAGGAGTCAAGCCCGCTCTCCCCCTCCGGGCCTTCGGGAGCGTACTCCCGCAGCGGCGAGGCGTCCGTCAGCGGAGTGGTGGGCCAGCCCTTGTAGACGTTCACGGTGGAGACGAACACGTACCAGCCGACGACATCGGCCAGAGCGCGGGTGGTGTCCTCCACCATGGCCGGGGTCATGCCGCTGGGGTCGATCACCGCGTCCCACGGACCCGCGTCGGCGAGCGCCACCAGGTCCTGGGGGTTGGTCCGGTCTCCGCGAATCATGGTGGCGCCGGGCACGTCGTCACCGGAACGGCCACGGTTGAACGTGGTCACCTCATGACCACGCCACAGGGCCTGCTCCACGAGCACACGCCCCAGGAACTTCGTTCCGCCGAGGATAAGGAGCCGCATGGCCTCGATCCTGGCCCAGGAAAGCCGATCCACACAGGTGCTTCCCGGGAGCAATACGCAACTGTCGAGGAAACAAGGAGAGCCCTCCAGAGGACATCGCTCGCGGCCTTCCCCACAGCCCGCGACGCCTCGTCTCCTCGACCGTTAACCCGGCTGCCCAGACGTACCGCGAAAAGGTGATCTTTCTTCGTGTCACATGGCACAGTGGGGTCATCAGGTACACCCCCGCGAGGCGCGGATCACACTATGGCCGCCATCGGTACGAGGAGGAGACTATTCTCGAACCAAGTCGGATCTCAAAAATGATCAACGCTCTGACCTGCACCGCTGCACTACCGCCGGACTGCTGCAGAAATCGCGCACCCCACTTCCACAGCGTCCGGCCCGACCTGGGACTTTACCCTCGGGTCGCTCATCGCCCGGAAGGGTTCGCCACCTGGTCATGTGGGCGAGCGTTCTCCGCCGGTAGCGCAAGTCGCTCATCACCCTGAAGGGTTCGCCACACCACACCCTGGAGGGGCTGCCCGCCATGGACGGGGTGGTCGCTCATCACCCTGAAGGGTTCGCCACACCTGGCGGTTCCAGCGGCGTTCACGGTGGTGGAGTCGCTCATCACCCTGAAGGGTTCGCAACGCGGCGACCGGCCCGCGTTCTTGCAGTACTCCGGTGTCACTCATCACCCTGAAGGGTCCACAACTCCCCACTTTGTGGACGGTCACCAGCCGGGGTCGAAGAAGGGGGTGGTGGGTTCTCTCCAGGCCAGGGTGTACAGGAGGAAGGCGTTCAGGACCATCGCCAGGATGGTCACCAGTACGGCGGGGCCGACGTCCGGTGGGTCGGGGAACCCTCCAGGGGGCCGTCAATCAGGGTCGCCGGCCGGCACGACATACGTGGTGTGTGTGGCCTCCAGCCATTCTCTGTCGATGCGGTGGCCGACCATTCGGCCGATCGCGGTCAGGGCGGATGTGAGGCTTTCACCGGGCTCGACGGCGGGTTCTCCTGGGATGTCGTCGTCGATGTTGAAACGGAGACCGTAGAGGTACGGGTCGAGGGCGTTCGGATCGGTGCCGGACCGTTCGCCGGTGTCGAAGATGTCAATGACCGTGATCAGCTTCCCATCTTCGGCGTATTCCAAGGTGCTCTCACCATGAAGATCCCAGCGGATGGCCAGAGCGCGCCTGCCACATCGTGACAGCGCGAGCAGCGCTTCATCCTCCGTGGAACGGTGGTCACCGATGACCAGAATCCAGTCACCGACCTGCCCTGCCAGCAGACCTGCCGCCTCTTCGCCTCCTCCGTCGGAACCCGTCCCCCACCCGAGAAAACCGTCCCGCGTCCCGGAGGCCGGATCGCCGTTCAAAATGACGACCGCTTCCTCAACAGGGATGGACTCCACCCAGACGGCGTGGAACTGCTGCATCGAAACGTCACTGGGATCGTACGAGCGGAGCAATTGATACAGGTCGTCTGCCGTCACGGATTCAGCCTCCTCCGCGAATCATTCTGCCCGGCCTTTCAGGGCCGTACGGCCCGCGTACGGCGTATCCGGCCGAACACGTGAGGCCTTCCCGGAACTCCAGCCCGACCGCCGACGACTCCTGAGGTAAAGACAGGAGGGCGGAGCATGGGCGGACGGGTGTGGGTGGCGGTCGGGTGGGCGTTCTACGTCGTGGTGGTCATGGTGGCGATGTCGTACGCCATCGGGGCCGTGGCGCGGGCCGGGTTGCTCGTGGTGGCGGCGGCGCCGTTGGGGGTGGTGCTCGTCCTGGCGCTGTGCCGGTTGCCCGGCAGGACCGAACTGGCGGCCTGGAGCGCCGTCACCGTGGGGATTCTCGCGCCGACCTACCTGGCCGGCGGCGGGGTGGAGTACGCGGCGTCCGGGGTGGTGGTGGCACTGGCCCTGCTGGGGGTGTTCCGGTCGCCGTGGTTCCTGGTGGCCGCCTGGGTGCTGCACCCGGTGTGGGACGTCGTGGTGCCCCGTCATCTTGAGCCACCGCTGACCGACCTTCCGACGGCCTGCGTGCTGTACGACCTGCTGGTCGCCGGTTACCTGGCCTACCGCGCCCGCCGTGGCGGTTTCGCGAAGGACGCCAGGTCACCCGAGGAGGCGGGAACCCGGGGCTGAGGCCGTCGCGTTCTCGAAGAGTCGTCTCTTCGAGGAAGCGGACTGTGACCGGAGGAAGCTTGGCACTCAGGGCACGTTATCTCCTGAACGCGGCCCTCGCCGTGGTCGTCCTGGTGCTGACCATCTGTATCGACGGGATAGGGCTGACCGCCCTGTTCGGCGTGATCGCCGTACTGTTCTTCCTGGTCTGCGCGTTCAGGGCGTAGCCGGGAGGAGCTTTCCCCGTGCCCTCCGACGGTGCACGGGGCCTCCGAAGTCGTCCTGGGTCGTACGGCCGGCCACCCCACCCCCGCCGGGCCGTACGGGAAGGACGTTACAAGGCCCGCAGGCCGCTGATCACCTCTCGCAGCAGCCCCTCCGCGGGAGAGGTGTTGGCGGGAAGCGGGGAGCGCACGAGGATCAACCCCTGGTCGAGCAGGTCGCCGAGGAGGACCTTGATCACGCCGATCGGCAGGCCCGACTCAGAGGCGACCTCGACGATGGGCCTGGTGCGCTTCATCAGGCCGAGCAACCGCCGGTGCTCCGAGCCCAGGTGTGAGCCCGCGGAGATCACCGAACCGTTGGCGACCACCATGGACAGCAGGTCGAACGCGGACGAGGACGTCGAGGTCGCGGTCCGGCCGCCGGTCAGCGCGTAGGGACGGACGACGGGCCCGGCCTCCTCGTCGACCCACTCGACGTCGTCGCTCATTGGCCCGCCACCCGGGGTGCGGTGGCCAGATGCTGGCCGACACGGGTCACGAGGCGGGCCATCTCGTAGGCGATGAGGCCCACGTCCGCGGCGCCACTGGTCATGACGGCGAGACAGCTGCCCTGGCCCGCCGAGGTGACGAAGAGGAACGCCGAGTCCATCTCCACCATGGTCTGCCGTACGGCGCCGCCGCCGAACTGCATGCTTGTCCCCTTGGCGAGGCTCTGGAAGCCGGAGGCGACGGCCGACAGGTGGTCGGCGTCCTCCTTGCTCAGACCTCGGGAGGAGGCCATCATCAACCCGTCGTTCGACAGGATCAGCGCGTGGGAGACGTCCGCCACACTCGTGACGAAGTCATCCAGAAGCCAATAAAGCTCACCCGGCACGTGCTCAAACCCCTTCCCCTGTGACGATCACACTCGGTGCGATCCTCGGTTCACTACCCCAGCTCATCATTCGGCACCGCCGTCCTCGCTCTCGGCGCGTCCGCGCCGCCATCCCGACTGGAAGGAGTTCAGCAGCGCCCGAGCCTCCTCGGGCGAGCGCTCGGTGGCGCCTGAGGTCTGGTCGTTCTCCTGGCGCTGGTCGTCCTGGCGCAGGCCCGGTGAGAGGTTCGCCTGGCGGACCCTGCGGGGCAGCCCGGTGCCGCGCCGTACCGACGACTTCCACAGGTCCGCGGGGACCGGCAGCACCGGTTCGGTGAACCGGGGCTCCGCGGACACCGGGGGCAGCGCGGCGACCGGCGGCATGTGCTCGGCCCTGAGCGGCACGACCGGCTCGACGGGCTCCGGGTCTCCCAGGAGGTGCTCGGGAAGCAGGATGACCACCCCGGTCCCGCCGTACGGCGAGGGCCGCAGCGTCACGTTGACC
The DNA here is from genome assembly GCF_042650425.1 of Streptosporangium jomthongense. NCBI lineage: Bacteria > Bacillati > Actinomycetota > Actinomycetes > Streptosporangiales > Streptosporangiaceae > Streptosporangium > Streptosporangium jomthongense. The sequence continues at coordinate 189,849 of NZ_JBHSBC010000004.1, forward strand.
CCGTAGCGGGCGGCGAGCAGGCCGACGACCGCGAACCCGAGGCGGTCGGTCTCCGACGGGTCGAACTCGGGCGGGCTGGCCAGGCGCTCGTTGATGGAGGCCCGCTTCTCGGCGGTCATGCCCAGGCCCCGGTCCTCGATCTCGATCGCGAACCCGCGGCCGACCAGCTCACCGCGGATCGACACCTCCCCTCCGGGAGGGGAGAAGACGGTGGCGTTCTCGATGATCTCGGCGAACAGGTGCATCATGTCCGCGACCGCGCTGCCGATGAGGGTGGTGCCCGACATGGGGTAGACCCGCACCCGGGCGTAGTCCTCGACCTGGGCGGCGGCGCCGCGCAGCACGTCCTCCATCAGGACGGAGGAGCGCCACTTACGGCCGGAGGCCCCACCGGACAGGATGACCAGGCCCTCGGCGTGGCGACGCATGCGGGTGGTCAGGTGGTCGAGCAGGAAGAGGTTCTCCAGGGCGGCGGGGTCCTCGGCCTGCTTCTGCATCCCGTCGAGCAGTTTGAGCTGACGCTGCAGCAGGGACTGGCTGCGCCTGGCGAGGTTGCGGAAGGACTGGGCGACGCCCTCGCGCAGCTTGGCCTGGTCGACGGCCGACTGCATGGCGCGCTGCTGGACGCTGTCGAAGGCGGCGGCCACGTCGTGGACCTCCGCCGTGCTGCCCAGCGGTTCGAGCGGCGGCGCCTCGACACCGACGTCCACCGGCTCGCCCCTGCGGAGCTTCTCCATGACGCGGGGCAGGCGCACCTCGGCCACCTCCATGGCGGCCCTGCGCACCCCGGCGAGCTCGCGGGTGAGCCCGCTGCCGACCCGGTAGGAGACCAGCAGCGAGGCGACAACGGCGACGAGACCGAGCGCGCCCGCGATTCCCGCCCTGGTGAACGTCGTCGCGGCGGACGGGGCCGCCCGGTCGGCCAGGGAGAGGGTGACGGCGGTCAGCGCCCGCTCGTAGACGGCCTCCAGGTCGTCACCCGCCGAGCGCCACTCGGTGGCGGGGATGAGCTCCCCCTCCTGGATGGTCTCCTCGAAGCCGGTGTACCTGGTGTAGATCGTCGAGGTCATCATCCCGGCGAACGGCAGGCGCAGCCTCGGCTCCAGGTCGGGCAGGGCCTGTTCGAGAAGGAAGACCCGGTTGGTGGCGAGCTGGTTGAACAGCTGCAGCTCACTCGGCGACATCGGGCGGCCCAGGCCCAGCACCCCGGCGGCCAGCGCCCGCTCGCGGCTCATCAGGTCCTTGGCGTAGCTGACCATGCCGAGGCTTCGTGACTGCTGGAAGAGCGGCAGGTCGTTGTTGAGGCTCATGATGCTCGACAGCCGGTTCAGCGCGTCGGGCACCAGGGAGAAGTCCCTGGAGAGGCCGACGAGGCCGATCCTGCCGCCGTCCACCTTGACGCGGGTCCCGTCGAGGGCGTTGATCCGGGTCATCACCTCGTTGAACCGGATGCGCATGTCGGGGGTCATCGCGGACTTGGCCGACTCGGTGTTCGTCCGCTCGCGGAAGCGCTGGCGTGCCTGGTTGGTGATGTTCCGCTGTACGGCCAGGGCCGACCTGGCCGAGTCCGTGCGGGAGGCGAGGTACTCGGCCGAGAGCAGGTGTTCGTGCTGCAGGGCGTTGTTCAGCTCGTCACCGGGTTTGCCGACCGTGTCGTACAGGGTGGAGACCGTGAGCAGGCTCATCGAGTCGCCGACCGTCACGGTGGCCGCGAATCCCCACAGGGCGAGCAGCGAGATGATCGGGATCGCCAGGAGTGCCGAGATCTTGAACCTGATGGGTCTGCTCGATGCCATGTCACCTCATCGGTTCGGTCCCGGAGCGCCGAAGTGGGGGGCTCCGGACGACCTCTAGATCGCCGACGAGGATAGCACTGACAAGCCTGTGTATTCGTATCCTATTTGTGACATGTCATGAATTAGTAAAGCAAAGTGACAAGTCAGCCGAGGGCGGCCTGGGACGCGCGGGCGGTCCTCCCGGCCCGGCTCAGGTGCGCCAGCCGTACGGCGAGCACCGCGACCAGGGCGATCTCGGCGGCGAGCAGCACCCACTCGGCCAGCCCGATGAAGACGCGGTCGCCGGGGAGCGCCACGTAGGTGACCGCGACCAGCCCGAAACCGCAGGCCAGCGCCAGCCACTCGACCGGCCTGGCCACCGCCTTCCACCGCTCGTCCTCCCCGAGGCGCGTGACCATCAGCGCGCCCGCGACGGGCAGCGCGACGAACGCCACCGCCGAGGCGTAGCCGTGCACCTGGTCCCGCATCCAGTCGTCCAGGGCGCCCGCCGAGCCGGGAACGCCCGCGGGCACGAACGCCATGACGGTCAGGGCGCCGCTCCACACCGCGAGCAGGCGTTCGACCGCCGTCCCCAGCGGGGCCCTGGCCGCCCGCAGTCCCGCGACCAGTGCGAGGGAGGCGACCGCCAGTGAGATCATGGCCAGCTCGGTCGTCCCGTTGCCCTCGACCGCGGCGTACTCGCCGATCGTCAGGGCGAACGGGTCGGAGTGGGTGGTCGCGACGACCTGTCCCACGACCATGGACCCGACGGCCACCGCGATTCCGGCGCAGGCGACCAGCGGGTAGAGCCTTCTCAACGCGAGCATGCCCCAAGACTGTCCCGGAAGGGGCCCCTGACACATCCGGCGCCGCCCCTGATCCGACCCTGAGCCGCCCCTGATCCCGGCTCGTTGTGCACAGGCTGTGGACAACCACTCCGCACACCCTGTGGAAACCCCGTACCAGCTGGGGAAAGTCATCCACAGGCCTGTGGACGGAAAGGGCCGCCCCGTGCCGCCTGTGGGCGGAGGCGGGACGGCCCACCCTGGTCTACAGCCCGGACGGGTCCCGGCCGACGCTGATCTCCTCCGCGATCCTGCGGATGCCGTGGTCGTCCATCCCCGGCACCCCGGCGAGCCTGCCGCGCAGGACGGCGATCACCTGGGAGACGTCGGCCCCCGCGTACCGGACCGCCACCTCGTGGACGGTTCCGAAGAGCGCGCGGTTCGCCTCGTGCTCACCGTTCGTCCGCCTCAGAGAACTCTCCGCCATCTCCGCATCCCCCTGTTGAGCCGATCGGTCGGGGGAAACGGTACGACGGACGGCCCCGGGACGGGGACGGACCCGGCTGGATTCTCCTTCTGTTCCCCGCCCTTCCAGCGCCTCGACCGGACCGGGCCATACGGCACGGCGGGCGTGTCGCCGGACCGGCGAGGAGGTTCACCCCCGGTCGTCGAGCACCGCGGAGCAGATCTCCATGAGCCGCTTGACCTGCTCGGAGTCGACCCGGTCGAACAGTACGCGCCGTACGGCCTCGGCGTGGCCGGGGGCGGCGGCGGTGAGCGCGGCGAACCCCTCGTCGGTGAGCTCGGCCCAGCTGACGCGGCGGTCGGCGGCGCAGGGCACGCGCCGTACCCAGCCCCTCTCCTCAAGACGGGACACCGCGTGTGAGAGCCTGCTCTGCGAGGAGTTGAGCTCGGTGGCCAGATCGCTCATCCGCATCCTGCGATCCTTCGCCTCGGACAACTTCACCAGGATGATGTAGTAGGTGTGCGGCATACTTGAGTCGCGTTGCAGCTGGCGGTCCAGTTCCTCGTGGATGAACTGTGAGGCCCCCATGAAAGCGCGCCACGCGCGTTGCTCTTCGTCGTCAAGCCATCTGGTCACGAGGCCCACTTTACTTGAACTTTCAAGCATACGGGGATAGTGTACTTGAGAGTTAAAGTTTTTCGGGGAGGAAACATGCCGGTCCAGCGGCTCAACCACGCCGTCCTGTTCGTTCGCGACGTCGAGCGCAGCGTCGCCTTCTACCGGGAGGCCCTCGACTTCCGGGTCGTCATGGGCGGCCAGGGCTCGGCGTTCCTGCAGGCCCCCGGATCGAGCAACGACCACGACCTCGGCCTGTTCGAGATCGGCGCCCAGGCGGGCCCCTCCGGCGCCGGGCGGACGACCGTCGGGCTCTACCACCTCGCCTGGGAGGTCGACACCCTCCAGGAGCTTGAGCGCATCGCGGTCAAGCTCACCGAGATGAACTCCCTCGTGGGCGCCTCCGACCACTCGACCACCAAGGCCCTGTACGCCAAGGACCCCGACGGGATCGAGTTCGAGGTGTCCTGGCTCGTGCCCGCCGACCTGATCACCGAGGAGACGATGCAGGGCCGCAGCCACATCAGGCCCCTCGACCTCGCCAGGGAGAAGGAGCGCTACGGCGCGCAGACCCGGGGCGGCCTCGGGGTCTCCATCCCCGTCTGAGACACGGAGGGCCCGGCCGCCCCCAGGGGATCCGGCCGCCGGCGCCCGGAGACCGACCGGCCGCCAGAAGACCTGGCCGCCCTCCGGCGACCCGGCCACCCGCCGTGGTCCGGCCGGACCTCCAGAGGACTCGGTCGCCCTCCGGGGCCCGGCCGACGTCCGGGGCCGGGTTCCGGCGCTGCCGGCATGCCCCGGCCCGTCAGGGAACCCGGCACGGAAAGCGCGGTGACGGCGCGCCCGGCACCCGTCCCTCAGGCCGTCTGCCGCCGCGAGACCTCGGCCCCCTGGGACTCCAGGAGGGTGGCGAGGCTGACGCTGTCCACCACGGCCCCGATGGAGGCCTCGACGTCCAGCCAGACGGCGCGCAGCGGCACCGCCTCGCCGAAGTAGACGACGTCGGCCGTCGAGAAGCCCCGCACCGAGGTGAAGCCGCCGCCGACCGCCCGCAGGATGTCGCCGACGAAGACGGCCTCCGCCCTCCTGGCCAGCGTGAACCCACCCTCGTTGCCCCGCTGGGCGAAGACGAGGTTGGCCCGCCGCAGGTCGGTCAGGATGCCCCTCAGGAAGCTCGGCGGGATCTTCTGAGCCCGGGCCAGCGTCTCCGCGGTGACCGAGGCCGGGTCATGGGCCGCGATCACCAGCATCGCGCGTATGGCGTAGTCACTGCGGGCCGTGACATGCATCCGAAGATCCTCCCGATGACGTGAACCGATGATCGGCGACCTCTGGGCGGGGCTCAATAAATCTACTATCTCTATGGGTTAACCATGAATTATCGCCACAGTCAGAAATGGAGATCATCACCGGGAAAACCCATAGATCACGGACACTTCGCCACGCACAATGAACCGCATGACAGGGGAGCGACTGGTGACGGCCGCGGCGACCGGGGACGCCGAGACGGTCGGGCGGCTACTCGACGACGGCCTGGCCCCGGACACACCCGATCCGTACGGCTCCACGGCCCTCTACCGCGCCGCCGTACACGGGGACGCGGGCATCACGCGGCGGCTCCTGGCGGCCGGAGCCGACCCCGGCCTTGAGAGCGGGGGCGAGCACGAGGGGCTCCCGCTGTGCGCCGCCGCGTCCTGGGGACACGCCGAGACGGTGACCGCACTGCTCGACGGCGGCGCCGACCCCGACCAGCGGGAGCACGCCGAGGAGAACGCGATGACGGCCCTGCACTGGGCCGTGGCCGGTGGGCACCTGGCCGTCGTCGAGGCCCTGCTCGCCCGGGGCGCCGATTCCGGCGTCCGCGACTCCGCGGGCGGCACCGCCCTCTGCCGTGCCGTGACGTACGGCGCGGCGGCCGTCGTCAGGGCGCTGCTCGACGGCGGCGCCGATCCGGAGCTGCCCGACGGTCAGGGGCGGCGCCCGGTCGAACTCGTCGAACTGCGCGCCGGGCACGACGTCGAGGCCGAGGCCCTCGCGCGGGCCACGGAACACGCCCCTCCCGGGGCGCGGATCACCGTCCGCCGGGAGGAGGCCGAGGGAGGGGACGCGTTGCTCGTGGTCGAGGTGCGCGACGCCACCGGCGCCCCGCGCTCGGAGTCACGCACGGGCACCGGCCAGGCCGAGATCCTCGACCTCCTGCGAACCCGTACGGCCTCATGACCCACCGGCCGTACGGGCTCATCGCGGCGAAGAACGCGAGCGGCTCCGGCGGGACATCGGGTGGTCAGCGGTTCGGCCGCGCCGCGCGCCGGGCGTCTCGTCTCACGCACCGTTCACGCGCCATGAGGATCCTGACGGTGCGGGCGGAGTCCACCGCCCTGGTGAACCCCGCCCGCACCACCGCTCAGGGAACACAGACGGTCACGACCGCCGCGTCGGACTACCTTGCGTCCGGTCGCTTCCGCCCTGCGAGGAGACCGGCAGATCTAGGGGCATTCGCCGCCCCACCGCTGGTCGGACAGGATTTGGTAGAGGGATGAGCGCAAATACACCCACGACCCCTGGTTGAGGGTCGTCCCCACGTTGAAGTGCAGGCACTTGGTCTTCCCCGCGTGTTCGAAGTAGTAGTGGTCGAGTCCGCGCTTCGCGTTTCCGTTGTTGACGACGTAGTAGGACGTGTTCGCTTTCAATCCGTAGTGGCTCAGCGTGCCGTAGGACGAGTCGACCATGTCGTTGTCCGCCAGGCTGCCCTCATAGAGGCAGACCTGCCCGGAAAGGCAATCAGCCAGGTTGTCTCCGGCCAGTGCGGTGCCCTGCGTGACCGTGAGCGCGAGTACTCCCGCCACGAGGGTGACGAACGCGACGCGGAAAGGCCCGGCACCGAAGGACCTGCGCCCCGACCGGATTCCGGATTCGACGTTCACGGCCGCGGCGCCCGTCGTCGGCGCGTCCACGATGGTTGGTTTTCTCATCAGGATGTCTCCTGTCGGTCGCCTGGAAAGGTCGGCCCGCCGGGCGGATAACGGCAGGCAGGGGCCAGTGTCAGCGGCCGACGGATTGTCTGGAACCCCGATTCGCCACCTGGACAAAACCAATCGCGGTACTGACGGGCGCGGAGCCGGCCCATTCCACCGGGCCCGGGATCATCACCCGGTTCCGGCCTGAACGGGGGCACGCGCGTCGACGGCCGTCGCCTGGTGTGAGGGCCGAAGGAGTCACCGGCCTTCGGTCAGCGTCTCCGCGGCCTGGACCGTGTGGGCCAGCAGGAGGGCGGTGGTCACCGGTCCCACGCCTCCCGGCACGGGTGTCAGCGCCGAGGCCCTGGTCGCCACGGCGGGATCGACGTCGCCCGCGAGGCCGCCGTCCTCGGTCTGGTTCGTGCCCACGTCCACGACCACCGCGCCGGGCCGCACGTGGTCGGGGGTGACGAGCCCGATCCGGCCGACGGCCGCGACCAGGACGTCGGCCGCCGAGGTGACCGCGGCCAGGTCGGCGGTCCGCGAGTGGCACACGGTCACCGTGGCGTCGCGGTCGAGCAGCAGGTGGGCGGCGGGCTTGCCGACCACCGTCGAGCGGCCGACCACGACCGCGTGCCGGCCCGCGAGCGGGACGCCGTGGTGGTCGAGGAGCCTGACCACCGCCTCGGCGGTCGCGGGCGCGAAGGCGGGCAGTCCGGCGGCCAGGCGACCGAGGGAGAGCGGGTTGGCGCCGTCGACGTCCTTGGCGGGGACGATGGCCGAGGCCAGGTCCTCCAGTTTCGTCCCCTTCGGCAGCGGGGTCTGCAGGATGATCCCGCTCACCCACTCGTCGGCGCTCAGCGCCTCAAGACGGTCGCGGATCTCGCCCGCCCCGGCCCTCGGACCGAGATCGGCGACCTCGCACTCGATGCCCACCTTGCGTGCGGCGTTCACGATGGAGCGCACGTACCAGGCGCTGGCCTCGTCGTCGGTGGCCGTGACGACGGCCAGGCGCGCCGGGCGTCCCCGGGCGGCGAGGGCCGCCGCCCGCTCCGTCGCGTCGGTCCGGATGGCCGTGGCGAGCCCCCGCCCGGACAGCTCCCGCGCCGAACCCGCCGAACTCCCCGCACCCGACAGACCCTCAGTACTCATCGGCTGATCTCCTCGCGGACGGTCGCGGTGACCCGGTCGGCGTCGGCGGCCAGGGCGTCGACCCCGGCGATCCTTCCGGCCAGTTCGGCGCGGACCGCCTCGTCCCGGATGCCCCCGAGATTGATCTCGACGTTGACCCTGGCCGTGGTCGCGGCGGCCCTGGCCGCCTCGGCGGCGGCGGCCACGTCGGTGATGACGTTGCGGTTGCCGACGGGCAGCAGTTCCCCGGCCAGCTCGACCAGGCGGCGCGCGACGTCCACGGTCTCCGCGGGCGGCCCGGCCGCGGCGGCCAGCGCTCCGGCGATCGCCGCCGAGCGAGCCGTACGCTCCTGGTCGGTCTCCTTCGGCAGCCGGTAGGCGTCGGTGACCGCAGTGAACGCCGCCGCGTCCTCCTCGGCGAGTTCGAGCGCGCGTTCCCGCAGCGTGTCGGCCTCCGTCAGGATCCGCCCGATCAGCCGCTCGTGCCCGGCCTGCTTGGGGCCGTCGCTGTAGCGGGCGACCATGCCCAGCAGCGCGGCGGCCTGCGCGGCGTGCAGGGCCGCGCCGGCTCCCCCGCCGGGGGCGGGCACCCGGGCCGCCAGGCTCCGCAGAAAGTCACCGATCGTCTGGTCTCGCATCCGCGCCTCCCGAGTCACCCGGGGCGGGTGCGCCCCCCGTCCCCGTGGATCACGCAACGGGCTGACACGTTACCGGGACCGTACCGCCCGCACCGAGGACGGGGTGGTGGCACGCGGGCCGCCTCGGGAGACGGCGACGCCCGCCAGGCACAGCAGGCCGCCGGCCAGGGTCAGCCAGCCGGGCACCTCGCCGAGCACCGCCCAGGCCATCAGGACCACCAGGGCGGGGACGATGTAGGTGGTCGCGCCCATCTTCCCCGCGGTGGTGCGGGCCAGCGCGTAGGCCCAGGTGGTGAAGGCCAGGGCCGTCGGGAAGACGCCCAGGTAGACGACGTTCAGCGTGGCGGCCGGTGGGGCGGCGGCGACCTGCTCGACCAGCTGCCCGGCGAACGGCAGGCAGACCACGGTGCCGACGAGACAGCCGAAGGTGGTGACCTGAATGGCGGAGCCGTGCCTGAGGGCCGGCTTCTGGCAGACCACCCCGGCGGCGTACGTCACGGCGGCGAGCAGGCACAGCAGGACGCCCAGGATCGAGGCGCGGCCCGCGCCCGACATGGAGACCCCGACCACGGCGGCCCCCGCGAAGGAGACCGCCATCCCGGCCAGCAGACGGCGCGGGAAGCCCTCCCGCAGCATCCAGCCGCCGAGGAGCGCGATCAGGATGGGGCCGATGTTGACGAGCATGGCCGCGGTTCCGGCGTCCACCTCGTGCTCGCCCCAGTTCAGGGCGACCATGTAGAGGCCGAACCACAGCACGCCCGAGCCCAGGATGCCGGGCCAGGCACCCCGGGACGGCAGTCCCCCTCCGCGCGCAAGCCAGATGACGAGGAGTACGGCCGAGCCCGCGAGCAGGCGACCGAGGGCCAGGGCTCCGGGGCCGAAGTACTGGGCGGCGTCGCGGATGGCGACGAAGGCGGAGGCCCACAGCAGTACGGTGACCCCCGCCGCGGCCAGTGCCCGGCGGTCGATCCGGTCGTCCGATGTAGTGATCTGCCCCATACCCGAACCAGCGGTCTGTTCCATACCCGAACCCTAGGATGTGGACATTTCACTCCACATCTAAGTTTCCCTGCTCAAAGTCTGGCGAACCAGTCGCGCACCGCGTCAACGCCGCCCGTTCCTAGGGCGACCATCAGCGCGACGCGCGCCTTGGCCGGGCTGAGGCCGTACGCGCCGACCGCGCCCACCTTGGCGGCCAGGACGGCGCCCAGGCCCAGTTCGTCGAGGGGCGCCCTGCGGGTGCGGGCGCGGGAGGTGACGACCACCGGGATGCCCCACCCGGTCAGCTCGTCGATCGCGGTGAGCAAACTGACCGGTATGTTCCCCGCACCGGTTCCCTCGATCACGACGCCCCTGACGCCCGCGTCCACGAGGGCGGTGAGCGCCGCGGTGTCCATGCCCGGGTAGGTCTTGACCAGGGCGACGTCCGTCTCCGGGTCGCCCGCGACCGTCGGCGGCCTGCCCGGTGGGAGCGTGGAGATCACGGCCCGTCCCCCGTGCACGTGACCGAGCACCGGTTCGGGGGCGGAGGACATGGCGCACACGCCCGTCGCGTCGGTCATGGTGACCCAGCGGGCGGCGTGCAGTTCGTCGTTGACGCACACGACGGCGCCCACGCCGCACAACGCCGGGTCGGCCGCGGCGGCCAGGGAGGAGGCCAGGTTGCGTGGGCCGTCCGGCGACAGGGCGTCGAAGGGTCGCGTCGCGCCGGTCAGGACGATCGCGCCGTGGTGCGCGGCCCGCCCGGCGAGCAGGTCGGTGAGGAAGGCCGTCTCCTCGACGGTGTCGAGACCGTGGGTGATCACGACACCGTCAAAGCCCCGGTCGAGAACGGCCTCCCGGGCCTTGCAGGCGAGCAGCAGCATGGTCGAGGGGGACATGTCCCAGCTCGGCTCCGCCTGGACGTCCTCGGCCACCACCTCGGCCGTGAGCGTGCCGGGCGGCAGTGTTTCGAGGAGCCGCGCGCCCGAGGCCACCCCTGGGCTTCGGGGATCGGTCGAGTAGGCGATGGTGTCGCCGGTCGCCAGCAGCAGCACACGCCCCACCGCACGGTCCCTTCGGTTCTCCGAACTGTCCACAGCCTTTATAGCCCATAGATAACCCCATATGGGGTTATCTATGGGGTCATTCGGTTTCTACCAGGCGACCGGCAGCCGGTGCACGCCGTAGATGGCCATGTCGGAGCGCATCGGCACCTCCTCGGCCGGTACGGCGAGGCGCAGGCCGGGCAGCCGTTCGAGCAGGGCCGGGATGGCGATGCGCATCTCGTTGCGGGCGAGCTGCTGGCCCAGGCACTGGTGGATGCCGTGGCCGAAGGACAGGTGTCCGCCCGACTGCCGGAAGACGTCGAAGTCGTCCGGCCGCTCGAAGCGCTCGGGGTCGCGGTTGGCCGCGGGCAGCGAGACCGTCACCGTCTCACCGGCCCTGATCGTCTGCCCCTCGATCTCCACGTCCTCGACGGCGCCCCTGACCGTGAAGTCGATGATGCTCAGATAGCGCAGCAGTTCCTCGGCGGCCCCCGCCGCCAGGGAGGGGTCGGCACGCAGCGCCGCCAGCTGCGGGGGGTTGCACAGCAGCGTGTAGGTACCGAGCGCGATCATGTTCGCCGTCGTCTCGTGCCCGGCGACCAGCAGGAGCAGGGCGATCCCGGTGATCTCGTCGTCCGTCAGCTCGTCGCTCTCCGCCAGGCCGCCGAGCAGGTCGTCGGTCGGCTTCGCGCGCTTGCTGAGCACCAGTTCGTGCAGGAAGGTCAGCAGGTCGGTCACCGCCGCCAGCTTGCTCTCCTTCGACTCCTCCCGGCTGACGATCACCGCCGAGTCGTGCTGGAAGCGGTCGTGGTCGGTGTAGGGGACACCGAGCAGCTCGCAGATCACCAGCGAGGGGATGGGCAGCGCGAACGCGCTCACCAGGTCGGCGGGCGCCCCCTGACGCTCCATCTCGTCCAGCCGCGCGGCGACGATCTTCTCGATCCTCGGTTCGAGCTGCCGCATCCTGCGCACGGTGAACTGGCCGGTCAGCAGCCGCCGCAGGCGGGTGTGGTCCGGCGGGTCCATCCGCAGGAAGAAACCGGCGGGCATCGGAAGCTGCCGCTGTTCGACCATGTGCGGCAGCGCCGGGTGCTGGGCCTCGACCCGGCTGCTGAAGCGGTTGTCGGCCAGGATCGCGCGGACGGCCGAGTGGCTCGTCGCCAGCCAGCCGATGTGGCCGTCGGCGTAGGTCATGCGGCGGATCGGGGCCTCCTGGCGCCAGACAGCCAGCTCAGGAGGTGGATCGAAGGTGTCGTGACGAGCCACGGAGAGGGTCACGGGGCCGAGATCGGCTTTGTGCACAGCGTGCTCCTTCGAAGTGGGACGCGCATGTTCGCCTCCACAAAACCTCACTGAGAGAAAAATTGCAACCCATGAAGATAAGCGTTCGATGCAGTATTTTTCACCCGGCGTCGCCCGCCCCGGGACCGGCGGGACGCCTGACCATTGCGCACACAGGTTTGACCACCCCAAAACCGGCGCTTAGCTACGTCCACCTGCGACAACGACTTGAATCGAACCATGACTTCTGCGGATGAGCAGCAGAGCGAGGCGGTCATAGAGTTCGCGACCCGGCTTTTCGCCGCGTTCGGGTATGACGGCACCACCCTGCAGGGACTGGCAGAGGCCATGGGCTTCGACCTCGAATGGCTGCACGAGACGTTCGGCGACAAACGCGCGCTCTACCTCGCCGTCATCGAGCGGACGAGCCGGGCCCAGCGGAGCGTCGTCGAGGGGGCGCTGGCGTCGTTGCCCGCCCGCGACGCCGCCGGGGTCGCCGAGGCCATGCACGCCCTCGTGGACGACTACCTGGAGCTGTGCCTGTCCAACCCGCAGATCCCGGCGCTGTGGATGCACCGCTGGCTCGGCGACGCCGCCGACATCCCCGACCTGGAACAGCGGTACGCCATCCCGATCATCAACCTCACCCGGGACGCGCTGCGCGCCGCCGTCAGGGACGGGCTCATCGAGGGGGACACCGACCTGGACCTGCTGGTGCGGACGCTGGCCTGGAGCATGTACGGCTTCCTGCACGGCGAGGCCCTGGCCCCGCCCGATCCGCCCGATCCGGACAACCCCAGGACGAAGCCCCGCCTGCGGGCCCACCTCCACCAGTTGGTCGACCGCATGCTGCGGCTCCCCGAATCCTGAGAACGTTTCACCAACGGACGGGAAATTTCAGGAACGTCCCGAAATAACGGTGTAACACCTGGGCGTGCCGGGGAACCGTACAGCCTGGACCGCACCCTCTTCGGTGCCTTCTTGCGCGTTCCTCCGGCGCTCCCCCGCGGCCCCCGCGGGGAGGTGTCGGACCGGCCGTGGACGGGAACCCTCATCCTCGCAGTCGGTGGCGCCTCGGGGGCGCCGGACGGTCCAGGCACCTTCTCGTGTCCACGGGCACGAGAGCGGCGTCCCAGACGCCCGACCGCAAGGAGGCGATCGTGGAGTCCTTCACGGGCAGCAGGCTCCCCCCGGATGACGTCGTCGTCGCGGCGCTGCGCGCCGGGGACGAGGCGATGTTCGCGGCCCTGCTGGACACCTGGTCGAGGGGCATGCTCTGGCTCGCCCGCTCCCACGTGTCGACCAACGACTCCGCGGAGGAGGTCGTGCAGGACACCTGGCTGGCGGTGATCAGGGGCATCGACGGCTTCGAGGGTCGCTCCTCCGTGAAGACCTGGGTCTACCGCATCCTGGTCAACACCGCCAGGAAACGGGGGCTGCGCGAGAACCGCACGGTACCGTGGAGCAGCGCCTTCGAACATCGGGAGGAGCCGGTCGCCGACCGGTCGCTCTTCCAGGGGCCCGACGACCCGTTCCCCGGGCACTGGAAGAACGTCCCCTCGGCCTGGTCCACCCCCGAGGGCGAGGTGCTGGCCGCCGAGGTGCGCGACCTGATCGCGGCGGCCCTGGCTGAGCTTCCCCCACGACAGCGCGCCGTCATCACACTTCGCGACGTCGAGGGGTGCACCTCGGAGGAGGTCTGCGAGATCCTGGAGATCTCCGCGGCCAACCAGCGGGTTCTGCTGCACCGCGCCCGCGTGGCGGTGCGCGGACGCCTGGAGGATTATTTCGAGACGGCGAGGCGGTCGGCGTAGTGAAATCGGTTCGGTTCAGAGACGGTAAGGCGTTTCACGTCGTGAAGCGGTTCAGTTGCGACGAGTGGGTCGAGCTCGTCACCTCCTACCTGGAGGGCGGCCTCGACGAGTCCACCCGGCACGTGTTCGAGGAGCACCTCGCCGCCTGCGAGTGTTGCGGACACTACCTGCACCAGTTCCGCGTGACGGTCACCGCTCTGGGCGCCCTGCGACCCGAGCCGCTGCCAGGTCAGGCGCGTGAGCGGCTACTGGCCGCCTTCCGCGACCGGCGGGACTCCAGGGTCGAGGAGCCGCGGAGCTCCTGAGGACGGCACCGGGAAGAGCCGCCCCCGCGACGGGCCCTGCGACAAGCCCCGCGACGGGCCTTCGGGCGGGCCGAAGACGTCGCACAACCGGGTGAGCACCTCCTGCGGGATGTCCTCCCCGCCGAAGGCCCGCAGCACCTCGACCGTCACCCGGACCCGCTCAAGAAGGTCCGGGCACAGAGCGCATCCGGCCAGGTGCTCCTCGAAGCGCCGCCGCGTCCCGGCGGGCAGGGCCTCCTCCAGATAGGCGGTGACGAGGCCCCCGGCCTCCCGGCAGCCCAGGCTCGCCCGTCTCATCGCAGCCCCCCGTTCCATACGGGACAGTCCCCCGGGGCCGTCGAACCGTTACACACACCCCGAAAGTCCCCCTGTAACGCCTGCACGCCTCACGGGTCTATAGACCGTACACATCAGGCGAAAAGGGGGGACGATGGCCAGTCTTGTGGCCGAGGACACGCCGATCCGGAATGCCTCCGATGTGGAGGCATTCGCGCAGGACTGCTTCCTCGGCGCCGCCGGGGACGAGGTGGGGGTCGAGCTGGAGTTCCTGGTCTTCGACCGTACGGCCACCGGCGACCAGGTTCCACTGGACAGGACAGCCGACGTTCTGCCGTCGATGGACGGCGGAAGCCGGGTGACGTTCGAGCCCGGCGGGCAGCTCGAACTGTCGGGACCCGCGGGCCCGCTGCCCGAGGCGATCGCCCGGATGCGCGCCGACGTCGACGCGACCCGCCGGGCGCTGAACAGGACCGGTCTGGCCCTGGCCGGGGTCGGTCTCGACCCCGTACGGCCCGCCAGACGGCAGTTACACCTGCCCCGCTACGACGCGATGGCCGAGTTCCTCGGCCTGCCGTACGGGGCGTTGATGATGTGCTCGACCGCGTCGATCCAGGTCAACCTCGACCTGGGCGACAGACCCTCGGCGCGCTGGGAACGCGCCCACCGGCTCGGCCCCGTCCTCCTGGCCGCCTTCGCCAACTCCTCGCTGCGCGAGGGACGGCCGTGCGGGTGGATGTCCGGCCGTCAGGAGGTGTGGGAGAACCTCGACCGCACCAGGACCGCCCCCGTCCAGACCACCGGCGACCCCGTCGCCGACTGGGCCGCCTACCTCCTCGACGCCCGGCTGATGCTGGTGCGCGAGGACGACGACCACTACCGCACGATCCGCGACGGCTCGACCTTCCGCGACTGGCTCGACGCGCCCGTGCCCCCGCCGACCCTGGCCGACCTGGCCTACCACGCCACGACGATCTTCCCTCCGGTACGGCCCCGCGGCTGGCTGGAGATCCGCTACCTCGACGCCCAGCACCCGGCGAACTGGCCGGTGTGCGTGGCCGTCACCCACGCCCTGGTGATGGACGACCGGGCGGCCGACACGGCGCTGGCGGCGGCGGAGCCGTACGCGGGGATGTGGCGTGAGGCGGCCCGCTGCGGCCTCACCGACCCCCGGCTGCGCCAGGCGGCCGAGGAGTGCTTCCGCGCCGCCTGCGAGGCGCTGCCCAGGCTCGGTGTGGACGGCGCGCTGGCCGCTCAGGTGGCCGCCTACACCGACCGCCACGTGACGACCGGGCGGCCCCCCGCCCTCGACCTGCTGGACATGGCCGCAGAACCGGGACCGCGCCTGTCGGCCTGGTTGACCGAGGAAGGACAGGCATGAACGACTTCAAGGAACGCATCGCCGCCGAACTGACCGCGGTGCGCGGCCGGTCGCTGGCCTACACCGACGCCGAGGACGACCTGCTGGTCAGGCAGCACTCACCGCTGATGTCGCCGCTGGTGTGGGACCTGGCGCACGTCGGCAACTACGAGGAGCTGTGGGTGCTGCGGGAGGCCGGGGGCATCACCCCGCTGCGCCCCGAGATCGACGACCTGTACGACGCGTTCAAACACCCCAGGAAGAACCGGCCGAGCCTGCCCATCCTGGGACCCGCCGAGGCGCGGCGCTACATCGAGGGGGTACGGGGACGGGTGCTCGACGTCCTTGACCGGCTCGACCCGGAGAGCCCCGACCCGCTGCACCGGGACGCCTTCGTCTTCGGCCTGGTGATCCAGCACGAGCACCAGCACGACGAGACCATGCTCGCCACCTGGCAGCTCTCCGGGACCGCGGGCCTGATCCGCGACGGCGAGCTGCCGTCCGGCAAGCCGTACGGCCCCGAGGAGGTGTTCGTGCCCGCCGGGCCGTTCACGATGGGGACGGACACGTTGCCGTGGGCCTACGACAACGAGCGTTCCGCGCACCGGGTCGACCTGCCCGCCTACTGGATCGACCGGCTGCCGGTCGGCAACCGCGCCTACGCCGACTTCGTCGAGGACGGCGGCTACGACGACCCGCGCTGGTGGAACCCCCAGGGATGGGCCTGGCGGCGGGAGACGGGCGCCTTCGCCCCCCTGTTCTGGACCAGGGACGGCGACACCTGGTGGCGGACCCGGTTCGGCAGGCCGGAACCGGTGCCCATGGACGAGCCCGTACAGCACGTGAGCTGGCACGAGGCCGACGCCTACGCCCGCTGGGCGGGCAAACGGCTGCCGACCGAGGCCGAGTGGGAGAAGGCCTGCGGCTGGAACCCGGAGGCCGAACGGGCCAGGAAGTACCCGTGGGGGGACGACGACCCGGACCCCGGACTGGCCAACCTCGGGCACCACGCGGCGCGTCCCGCCCCCCTCGGCGCCTACCCCGCCGGGGCGAGTTTCTACGGCGTCGAGCAGATGATCGGGGACGTGTGGGAGTGGACCTCCTCTGAGTTCCTGCCCTACCCGGGCTTCCGCAGCTTCCCCTACCGCGAGTACAGCGAGGTCTTCTTCGGCGGCGACTACCGGGTGCTGCGCGGCGGCTCGTGGGCGGCCGACCCGGCCGCGGTCCGCACGACGTTCAGGAACTGGGACCACCCCATCCGCAGGCAGATCTTCACGGGCTTCCGCTGTGCCCGGTCCGTGTCCGCCGAGCGTCCGGAGCACCGCTAGATGTGCCGCCACGCCGCCTGGCTCGGCGCTCCCCGGTCCGTCGCCTCACTGGTCAGTGAACCGGAGCACGGCCTGCTGCGGCAGTCCTACGCCCCGCGCATGCAACGCCACGGCCTCATCAACGCCGACGGCTTCGGCATCGGCTGGTACGACGCCGGCCGCGCGGAACCGGTCCGTTACCGCCGTTCGGTCCCCATGTGGGCCGACGCCAACCTGCCCGCCCTGGCCGAGGTCGCCCGCTCAAGCTGCCTGCTGGCGGCCGTACGGTCGGCCAGCGAGGGCATGCCGATCGAGGAGAGCGCCACCGCGCCCTTCGCCGACGGGGCGTGGCTGCTCAGCCACAACGGCCGCGTCGCCCGAGGCCCCGTCAGGGAGCTGGCGGGCGACGCGGGAGCGGAGAGCACCTGCGACGCCGCCTGGGTCGCCGCCGCCGTCTTCGTACGGCGCCGCGCCGGACTCACCCTCGGCGACGCCCTGTCCGAGGTCGTCGTCACCGCCGGGGCCAAGGACCCCGCCGGGCGGCTGAACCTCCTCGCCTGCGACGGCTCCTCCCTCGCCGCGACCACCTGGGGGGACACGCTCTTCCTCAACCTCGAAGACGGCGTGCTCGTGGCGAGCGAACCGCTCGACGACCGGTCCGGCTGGCAGGCCGTACCGGATCGGAGTCTGGTCCTCGCGTCCATCGACGGCGTGCGCGTCCAGCCGCTGTGACCTGCGACATCCAAGGAGTCATCATGCCCGTCAGCCAGTCCGACGTACGCCTGACCAACCATCTCGGTGACGACTACCTCAGCCAGGCCCTTGAGCACGACGTCCGCGCCGGGCTGACGTCCGACCCCAAGTGGCTGCCGCCCAAGTGGTTCTACGACGAGACGGGCAGTGAGCTGTTCTCCCAGATCACCCGGCTGCCCGAGTACTACCCGACCCGCAGGGAGCTGTCCATCCTGCGCAGGCACTCGACCGACATCGCCGCCGACAGCGGGGCGGACACGCTGGTCGAACTGGGCTCGGGGACCAGCGAGAAGACCGTGCTGCTGCTCGACGCCCTGGCCTCGGCGGGGACGCTGCGCGCCTACACCCCGGTCGACGTGGACGCCGTCACCCTCGGCGACGCCGCGCGGCGCCTCGCCGCCCGCTACCCGGGGATGGCGGTGCACGCGGTCTGCGCCGACTTCGAACGCCACCTGGCGCTGTTGCCCAAGCGGGGACGGCGGATGGTGGCCTTCCTCGGCGGCACCATCGGCAACCTCGACCCCGAGGCCAGGGCCGTGTTCCTCAAGGAGCTGCGCGCCACCCTCTCCCCCGGCGACTCCTTCCTGCTGGGGGCCGACCTGGTGAAGGACACCGGGCGGCTGGTCGCGGCCTACGACGACGCGGCCGGGGTGACGGCGGCCTTCAACAGGAACGTCCTGCACGTGCTCAACCACCGGCTCGACGCCGACTTCGAGCCGGACGCCTTCGAACACGTCGCGCTGTACGACCAGCGCAACGACTGGATCGAGATGCGACTGCGCGCGAGCCGCGCCATGACCGTGCGGATCGCCGCCCTCGACCTGTCGGTCTCCTTCGAGGCGGGAGAGGAGACCCGTACCGAGATCAGCGCCAAGTTCCGTCAGGAGGGCCTGCGCCGGGAACTGGTCGCGGCCGGATTCACCCCGAGCCGGACCTACACCGACCCGACGGGGGACTTCACCCTCGTCCTCGCCCACGCGTGACGGATTCACCCGCCCGTGGCCCGTCCACACGCGACCGGGTTCACCATCGTGCGGTTCGTCCGCCGTGACGGAGTCAATCGTGTGATTCGTCCGTTCGTGGTGGATTCGCCTGCCCATGGCCTGTTCGCGCATGGTTCGTTCGCGTGTGGTTCCTTTCGCACGTGACCAGGTTCGTCATCATGTGCTTCCTCCGCTCGTGACGGGTGACGGAAGCGCCGGGGCGGGGGACGATGAGGCGGTGGATCTGGACTCCCTCCTCGTGACGGCACGGCGGCTGCTCGCCGTGCCGTCGACCGCCGACCGCCCCGGCGACCTGCGTGAGGCGCTCGAACTCGTGCTCGGCCTCCTCGCCGACGACTCGTTCACGGTCGAACGGTTCGTCTCGAACGGCAAGCCGAGCGCGCTCGTCTACCCCGGTCCCCGCAGGCCCCGGTTCCGGGTCGTCCTCAACGCCCACCTCGACGTGGTGCCCGCGCCGCCGCACCAGTTCAGGCCCCGCCTCGAAGGCACCCGCCTGTACGGCAGGGGCGCCCACGACATGAAGGTGTCCGCGCTGGTCGAGACACTCGTCTTCCGCGAACTCGCCGGGGCGCTGCCGTACCCGATCGGGCTGCAGCTCGTCACCGACGAGGAGGTCGGCGGCCTGGACGGCACGGCCCACCAGATCGACCAGGGCGTGACCGCCGACTTCGTCGTCATCGGCGAACAGAGCGGGCTGCGGGTCGTGACCGACTCCAAGGGCATGGTGTCCGCGAACCTGCGGGCGAACGGGCTCGGCGCGCACAGCGCCTACCAGTGGCTCGGCGACAACGCGCTGCTCAAGCTGAACCGCAGCCTGGGGGCCCTGCTTGAGCGCTACCCCGTGGCGACCGAGGAGGCCTGGCGGACCACGGTGAACGTCGCCAGGATCGAGACCTCCAACACGGCCCGCAACCAGGTGCCCGACCAGGCGGAGGCGTGGCTGGACATCCGCTTCCCCGCCGGTGACCCCGACCTGGACGGCAGGACCGAACAGGAGGTCACCGCGCACCTGGCGGCCTTCTGCGCGCCGGGCGTCGTGCCCGTCGTCACCCACGTCGCCCCGCCGCACCACGCCGACCCCGAACGGCCCGAGGTGCTCGGGCTGCGGCGGGCGGCGCGCAACCAGGGCTACGACGGCGCCCTGCTGCGCAAGCACGGCGCCGCCGACGGCCGCTTCTACTACCGCCGGGGCATCGACGCCGTCATCTTCGGCATCGGCGGGGACGGGCAGCACGGCCCCGAGGAGTACGCCGACATCACCACGATCGAGCCCTACCGCAGAGCCCTGCGCGAGTTCCTCACCGACCTCGGGTCGTGAGTCCCCCGGGCATGGGCCTCGGGATGTGGGCGTCACGTCGTGAATCCCCGGGCGTGAGCCCTTGCACGTGGACCTCGCCGCCTGGATCCCGCCCCCGGGAGTTGGCACTGGAGGTTCCCCTATGGGAGCAGGCCCAGAGAGTTCCCTCCCGGGAGGGAGGGCGGCCTCGGTCGGGCGAGGGAGGCGTGTCCCGGTGGGGGGCGCATAGCCTTACAGGACTCCTCAATGGTCGGCGGCCTGGCCGTCGAACGGGGCGGGAGTCCAACGGCGCATAGCCTTACAGGGCTCCTCAATGGGGCTTTCGACCCGGACGGTGACACCAGTGGACTCCCTACGCGCGCCGAACCTCCTGCGCGTGCCCCGGGCCGACGTCGCGATCGCCGCCGTCGTCACGGCCGCGACGGTGGTACCGGTCCTGCTGCCTCGCCTCCAGCCGTGGTGGGTCGTGGTCCTGGCCCTGCTGTCCTCGGCGCCGGTCCTGTGGCGGCGGACGCTGTTGATCGCGGCGAGCCTGGTCGCGGGTCTGGCGATGACGGCGCTGGTGCTGATGCAGGACGCGCTCACGCATCCGCCGTTCCTGCTCATGCCGTACGGCCCGCTGGTGTGCACCTACACCATCGCGGCCCTCGCCCCGCCGACGCTGCGGATGATCGGCGTCGGGCTGCTGGCCGTCGGGGTGCTGACCTCCCTGATCCTACCGCACGAGGACTTCGACACCTTCCGCTACGTGGTGACGGCCTACGTCGCCGCCTACGCGCTGGGGGTCGGCGCCAGGGCCGGACGCGCGCAGCGCGGGATGGTCGAGGAACGCGCGCGGCGGCTGCGTGAGGAACGGGCGGCGGCGGTCGCCGAGGAACGTACCCGCATCGCCCGCGACATGCACGACATCGTGACCCACTCGGTCGGACTCATGGTCGTGCAGGCCGAGGCGGGGCCCCTGGTCGTGCGGGACGACCCGGCGCGGGCGGAGATGGTGTTCGAGGCGATCGCGACGGCCGGGCGGGACGCCGTCGGCCAGCTCCGCCTGATCCTCGGGACACTGCGGGACGGCCCGGTCCGCGAACCGCAGCCCGGCCTCGAAACCCTGGCCGACCTGGTCGAACGCACCCGTGGGGCCGGTCTCGACGTGGTCGTCGAGGAGCACGGGACCCGGTCGCCGGTCCCGGCGGCGGTGGACATCGCCGCCTACCGGATCGTCCAGGAGTGCCTGACGAACGTCCTGCGGCACGCGGCCGTACGCACCGCGCGGCTGCGCCTGACCTGGTCGGGACGGGCGCTGACGATCGAGGTCACCGACGGGGGCGGCGGCACGGCCGAGTTCCGCGAGGGACACGGTGTCGTCGGGATGCGCGAACGCGCGGCCTCCTGTGGGGGAGGCCTCACCGTCGATCCCCGGGGGTTCACCGTCACCGCCGTCCTCCCCCTCGGCTCTCTCTGACAGGGGCTCCCATGCGTGTGCTCGTCGCCGACGACCAGGACCTGTTCCGCGCCGGTTTCTCGCTGATCCTCAACGCCCACCCCGACATCACGGTCGTCGGGGAGGCCGCCGACGGGGCCGAGGCCGTCGCCAGGGCCGTCGAGCTCCAGCCCGACCTGGTCCTCATGGACATCCGCATGCCCCGGATGGACGGCGTCGCGGCCACGGCGGAGATCTGCCGCCGCACCTCGGCGAAGGTGCTGGTCCTGACGATGTACGACGTCGACGAGTACGTCTACGACGCGCTGCGCGCCGGGGCCGGGGGCTTCCTGCTCAAGGACGCGCGGCGGGAGGAACTCGTGCGCGCGGTCCTGCTCGTCGCCTCGGGGGAGGCGCTGCTCGCCCCGGCCGTGACCCGCAGGCTGATCGAGGACGTCGTACGGCGCGGCACCGCCAGGCCGGAGCTGCGCAGACGGCTCGGCGAACTGACCGACCGGGAGACCGACACGTTGCGGCTGATCGCCCGGGGGCTGTCCAACACCGAGATCGCCGCCGAACTGGTGGTCAGCGAGCACACGGTCAAGACGCACGTGAGCAACCTGCTGACCAAACTCGGCCTGCGGGACCGGGCCCAGGCCGTCGTGTTCGCCTACGAGTCAGGCCTGACCGTCCCCGGCTCCGCGTAGCCCCGGTCCCTGTCTCCGTACGGCTCCCGTAGGTCCTCTTGTCCCCGTGTGGTGCCCCGGCCCCCGCCCGGCAGGCACTTTTGGTCCCTGCGCGGTTCCCGGCTCTGTCGGCCTTTCGCCCCGGAGTGGTTCCCCGCTCTCTGGTTCCTGGTTCTCGCGGGTGATTCCGGGTTCGCTCGGCAGGCCGATCCGCGACGGTGCCCTCAGCCGCGAGGCTCTCCTCGATCCACACAGCCCGAGGAGGTCTCGATGTTCCGTTCGCTCCGCCTGCCCATCTCCCTGCCCGCCGCCCTGGCCGTCGCGGGGGCGGCCATGACGCCGGCCGTACCCGCCACCGCGTCCACCGCGTCCACCGCCGGCGCAGCCGGGGGTACGGCCTGCGTGACCCGGACCTCGCTCGGCGTCGTCTCGGGGACGGCCACGGACGGCCTGTGCGCCTTCCGCGGCATCCCGTACGCGCAACCACCCGTCGGGAGGCTCCGGTTCAGGCCACCGCGCCCGGTGTCCCCGTGGCGGGGCACGCTCAAGGCCGTCGACGGCACCAGGGTCTGCCCCCAGGGCCGCGACCAGATGTCGGAGGACTATCCCGACGACAGGAAGGTCTACACCGACGAGGACTGCCTCCACCTGAACGTGTGGACGCCGAAGCCTGACCGCTCGAAACGACCGGTGATCGTCTTCATCCACGGCGGCGCCGCCGCGTACGGCACCGGCAACGAGCCCCGCTACGACGGGACGAACCTGGCCACCAGGGGGGACGCGGTGGTCGTCTCGCTCAACTACCGGCTCGGGCTGCTCGGCTGGGCCGAACTCGGCGGCCTCGACCCGGCCTACCGGGGCTCGGGCAACAACGGGCTGCGCGACCAGATCGCGGCGCTGGGCTGGGTGCGCGACCACGTGGCCGACTTCGGCGGCGACCCGGCCAACGTCACCGTGGTCGGGGAGTCCGCGGGCGCGTTCTCGATCAGCGCGATGCTCGCCACCGACCACCCCGAGCGGCTGTTCCGCAGGGCCGTACTGCAGAGCGGCAGCGGGGCCCTGGTGCACACCGCGGCGTTCGAGCGGAAGCTGGCCTCGACCCTGCCGGGGCGCGACCTCGCCGCGCTGCGGACGATGCCCGTGGCCGAGCTTCTCAGGGTCCAGGAGAAGGCCGTGGCCGCCTTTCCCGGCGCGGCCGGGCACGCGCTCTACTTCGGCCCGTACGTCGACGGGACGCTGGTCCGCGACACGGTGACCAAACGGGTGAAGGCGGGCAACGCCCGGGGGATCGACCTGCTGATCGGCACCGACCGGGACGAGATGAACTTCTTCGGCCAGTACTCCAAGGACGGGCTGGGAACCCTCGCCGAGCAGTACGACGCGTTCTTCCCGAAGGAGCTGGCCGCCCGGCGCGCCCGGATGACCGAGGTCTACCGCAGGGACAGGACGAAGCAGGCCGCGGCCCTGGCGATGTTCACCGACCAGGGCATGCGGGTACCCGCCCTGAGGCTCGCCGAGGCACAGAGCCGCTGGCGGCCGACCTACGTGTACCAGTTCGACTGGGCGCCGCCGAAGGGCGTCGGGGCGGTGCACACGATCGAGCTGCCGTTCATGTTCGGCACGCTGCGCTTCGTCGGCGTCCAGGGCGGTCCCGAGGCCCTGCGGACCGACCGGGCACGGCTGACGACCCTTTCGGCCCAGATGGTCGACGCCTGGGCCTCCTTCGCCCGCACGGGCGACCCGGACGCGCGCCGTACGGTTCCGCGTCCCGCCTGGCCCGCCTACCGGATGCCGCGGCGCGCCACGATGATCTGGGACCTCTCCCCCAGGGTGGCCGACGACCCCAGGGGGCACGAGCGCGCCCTGTGGGACGGCGTCCCCTTCGACGGCGCCTACCTGTGACCGGCCGACGCCCCTCACCGGGGCGAGGGCGTCGGCCGGACCGGCATCAAGCCCCACAGGAACGACCAGACTCGAACGGCCATCGCCAGCCGGTCAGGATAAAGTGACAATCCAATGACAGATTGTCATTCCAGGAGGACGACCGGGTCGCCGACGCGGATCGTGCCCGGGGTGTGGGGCAGGCCGGACTTGCCGAAAACGACGCGTGGCTTGTCCGTCCTGACGGTCCGGTATCCGGCAAGTGTGCGCAGCGGCTCCCGGCCCCTGGCCCCCGTCGCCTGGTCCACGTTGACGATCACGCAGCGCCCGCAGGGTTTGACCAGTTCGACCTCGATCTCGCCGATCCGCAGCCGCCGCACCCCGTCCTCCTCGAACGGCTCGCGCCAGCCGGAGACGACGATGTTCGGGCGGAAGCGGTTCATCGGCACCGGCTCCGCCAGCCGCGTGTTCAGCTCGGCCAGCGACTCGGCCGAGGTGACCAGCAGCGGGAGGGCGTCGGCGTAGCGAAGTTCCCCGACGGCGTGCCTCGGGTTGATCCTGCGGACGTGGTCGTCGGGGAAACACACCAGGCGGCAGGGGACGCCGAGCACCGTGGAGAACCAGTCGGCCGCCTCCTCCCCCTGGTCCACGCCCCGGTGCGGGGCGTTGAAGAGGGTGATGTCCCGCGCGGGCAGGTCACGCCGTACCTCGTGGGCGAGCGGGGCCGTCGCGGACGGGTCGGGGGGCTCGACCCTGAGCTTGTCGCCGTCGTAGACCGGCCGCAGCAGCGCCATCCCCGGCACCTCCCGCTGGGACAGGTGCGTGCCGTCCGGCGAGACGAGCATCAGCTCGCGGTCGTGTCGTATCCCCCTGGGCGTGATCTCCGCCTCCCGCAGCGCGGTGCCCGCGCAGCTCTTGAGCGGATAGACGTTCAGCTCCGTCACGATCACATGGATCTCCGTGCGGTCATGGCCGCGACCCTACGCGTCCACGGGAACGACCAGAAGGCTTCCCCGGCGAATCTCACAACAAAATGTCAGCCTTGCTGAAGGCCGAGGGTGTTCAGCTCCGTGACCTCCCGCTCGTCCAGCACAAGGTCGGCGGCGGCCATGTTCTCGGCGAGGTGCGCGAGCGAGGAGGTCCCCGGGATGGCCAGCGTGACCGGGGAACGGGCGAGCAGCCAGGCCAGCATGACCTGCGCGACCGTGGCCCCGTGCCGGTCGGCGATCCGCCTGATCCGCCCGTCGTCCGGCAGCCCGAACCCGCCGAGCGGGAAGAACGGCACGTACGCGACCCCCTCCCGCTCGCACTCGGCGAGCAGGTCAAGGTCGTCCTGCCGGGTCAGGTGGAAGTGGTTCTGCACCGCGACGACCGGCGCGATGTCCCGTGCCTCCGCGAACTGCTTCGCCGTCACGTTGCTGAGGCCGAGGTGTCGGATGAGCCCCTCCTCCCGCAGCGCGGCCAGTACGGCGAAGCGCTCCCCGATCGGCTCCTCCGACGTCCCCATCAGGCCGACCCGCAGATACACCAGGTCGAGGTGGTCCCGCCCCAGCCCGGCGAGGTTCTCCTCGACGGCGGCGCGCAGGTCGCCGGGACCGGCCTCGGGCAGCCACCCGCCGGGGCCACGCCGGGGACCGACCTTGGTGGCGATCACCAGGTCCTCGGGGTAGGGACGCAGCGCCGCCCTGATCAGCTCGTTGGACGAGAGATCCTCGTAGGAGTAGAACGCGGCGGTGTCGATGTGGTCCACGCCGAGTTCGACCGCCCGGCGCAGCACCGCGAGCGCGCTCTCCCTGTCGCCTCTGGGGCCGTCCCAGCCGCGTGCGGGCAACCGCATCGCCCCGAACCCGAGACGTGAGATCCGCCTGTCACCACCGAGCGTCACGTGTTTCGTCATGTCTCGACCCTGCCGCCTCCGCCCCGCCCCACGCGAGGCGATGGCAGCAAGCTGCCACCCGCCCTGACCTGTATGGGTTTGTCCCGTACGGCGCGGCACCGCAGACTTGGGGCGTGGACCAGGATCGGAACGTGACCCTGCGCGGAGAGCGGGAGCTGACCGCGCGGGTGGGGCACCTGCTGCTCGGCGCGCGGCGGGAGTTCTCCTGCGCGGCCGGTGACCTGGAAACCTGGAGCATGCCCGGCATGCGCGCCCGGATCGTGAAGGACCGTCCCCTGACCGTCCGCAAGCTCTTCGACGCCCGGCTCCTCGCCGACGAGGAGGGACGGCGCCATCTCGACGAGGCCGCCCGCAGGGGCGCCCTGGTACGGATCTCCACGACGGGCCTGCCGTACGAGACGATCATCGTCGACGGGCTCCTCGCGGTCCTGGCCGGGCCGCCCGGTCCCGGCGAGCGTTCCTACACCGTGGTCCGCTCCCCCGACGTGGTCGCGAACGTCAACGCGCTGTTCCTCACCGCGTGGAACGCCGCCGCCGACCTGGCCGAGTTCCGCCGTTCGGCGCCGCCCGTACTCGACCAGGAGAGCCTGCGGGTGCTGTCCATGCTCGGCAGCGGGCGCAAGGACGAGAGCGCGGCGCGTGAGCTGGGCCTGTCGCTGCGCACCTACCGTCGCCGGGTGGCCGCCCTGATGAAGGCACTCGGCGCCGACTCCCGCTTCGAGGCCGGCCTGCGCGCCAGGGACCTCGGCTGAACCGGTTCCTTCCACACTTCGGTGCGGACGCGAACATGGTCGCAGAAATGTGGTCCGCTGAACGCCCGGAGCGTCCTTCGCGCAGGTCGACTCGTCAGGACGATCCGCACACCCCAACTCCGTGAAGCGGGATGAGAAGCCTCACTGAAACCAGTTTCCTCGACCGGTTCGAAAAGCCGGATAAAAAAAGACACCCGACGACGCCATCCATCGCGCAAAGAGGGTATTGTCTTGGTTTTCCCATGATTACGGCCGGTGTCACAGCGGGATAAAAGCCTGGGAACACTGTGGAGGAGGCGGCCGTGGCGCGACACGAATTTCGTGTGGTGCTCGATTTCGAGCTCGACGAGAGCGTGATCGGCAGGATCGACCAAGCCGTGCAGAAAGCGGTGGCCATCGAACTCGCGAGCGTCGACCTCAGCGACAGGGCGTGGATCAACAACCCCATCCTGGCCGCGCGGGCAGGGGGCGACGGCGGGAGGACACGGGGAATCTGGGCGGTCGAGATCTCCGGCGAGCAGATCGCGGCCACCGGGCTCAGGAAGCCGGACTTCGGGAGCTGACGTGGTGGGCGTCCACGGGGAGAAGGCGGCGGAGATCCTCTGCCCGAGCGCCCGGTGCGAGAGGGACGCGATCCTGCTGGGGGTCTTCGACGCCACCGGTCGACTCGGATACATACGTCCGGCTCTCAGGATCGATGACGAATTCGTGGCCGACGCCACCAAAGGGCGGGTTCCCGAGGAGCGTTTCCGATTCGCCCAGCCCTGCGTCGAGGACGGCTGCAGGAACTGGACCGGCGAGCGGTGCTCCGTGATCGACGACGCCCTGGAACTCGGGACCGCCACCGAATCCCTGCCGGCCTGTTCGATCCGGAGAGCATGCCGCTGGTTCACGCAGGCCGGACCAGGCGCCTGTGCGGTGTGCCCCCTGATCGCAAGAAACGTGAGAACGGCCGATCCGGTCACTGATTGACACGAAAGGAGATCGCGTCATGCCGGATGCGAATGAAGAAAAAGTATCGGAGGGTCGGTCGACGATTTCCGTCGAGGGCCGTAAAATCCTCGGAGAAAGCATCCTGAACGGAATCATCGCGCCGGGTGAGGTAATCGCGGGCTCCCTCGACTACAACCAGCACGGCGGTAATTACTCGCAGCGTGGCGGAGGCAACTACACCCAGGGCGGCGGCGGGAATTACGACCAGGCCCCGCTGCAGAAGTAGGCCCGCGCGGTGGTGGACAGGGTGGTCCGGCCGGCATGGAGCCCGGCGGAGCCGGGCTCCATTGAGGCGCTCCAGGTCGTCTACAAGGTGGCCGAACGGTGCAACATCAACTGCACGTACTGCTACTACTTCAACATGGGCGAGGAGACGGCGTTCGACAGGCCTTCACTCGCCTCCGCCGACGTCACGGAGGCGCTGGCCCACTGGATCGCCCAAGGCTGTGAGGAGCTGCGCATTCCGTGCGCGAAGATCGCCTTCCACGGCGGCGAACCGACCCTCATCGGGGTCAGAAGGTTCGCTGAGGCGTGCCGGCTCCTCCGGGAGGTCATCGAACCGGTCGCGACCGTCCTGCTGAGCATCCAGACGAACGGCACGCTGCTCGATGACCAGTGGATCGCGGCCTTCGCCGAGCACGGCGTCGCCGTGGGTGTCAGCATCGACGGGCCGCGGACGGTCAACGACCGCTTCCGCCTTGACCGGCATGGTCGTTCGAGCTTCAGCCGGACGGAGGACGCGATCCGGCGACTCGTCGAGGCCCATGGGCCCGGGAGTCCGCTGCCGTCGACCGTCAGCGTCATGCACAGCGGGAACGACTACCGCGAGGTCTACCGCTACCTGCGGGCACTGGGCGTGCGGAACATGACCTTCCTGCTTCCCGACAGGAACGCCGATGACGTCGAGTTCGTCTCCTCGGGTGCGGCGAAGCAGTACGGTTCGTGCCTCTCGGATCTCTTCCACGAATGGTTCAGCGAAGACAACACGGACGTGCACATCCGCTTCGTCGACCAGTTGCTCGACCACTTCCGGCCGGACGTGGCCCCCGGCCAGGCGTTCTGTCGGCCGCGCAAGGAGAACCAGGTCGTCATCGCGCGCAGCGACGGCACCGTCGCGATCGACGACACGTTCATCCCGGCACTGGGCTGGTACACCGGGACGCCGGTGTACTCCACCGCAGAAACCAGCCTGCGCGAATTTCTCGCCGAACCGGTCTTCCTGGAGGTCGAGGAGACCTTCAACACCTTGCCCGAAGGATGTGCCGGGTGCCGGTGGCGTCATGTCTGCCGCGGTGGCGACCTGGAGAACCGCTTCTCGAAGCGGAACGGGTTCGACAATCCGTCGGTGTACTGCGACGCCTACAAGGTGATGTACCAGTACGTGTGCGACGAGCTGGTGCGCAACGGCTATCCCGGTGAACTGATCACGGCGAAGTTTGGGAACGCATGACCGTCGAATTCACGCTGGCCCGGTTGCTCCAGCCACTCACGGTGGAGACCTTCCTGCAGAAGGTGTGGGGCATCACGCACTACCACGTCGAACGCGACCGCGAAGACTACTTCGGCAGCCTGTTCGACCCGGCAGCCGTCGAGGACGTCCTGGAGATCGTCCGGCCGGAACCGTCGACTGTGACGGTCGTGCGGGAGAACGACCGCAGGAGCCCCGACTCCTACAGGTTCGCCGACGGCACCATTGACCTCGTCCGGATCCGCAACGACTTCGCAGACGGCCACACGATCGTCATCAACGGCGTCGAGCGTCACGTGCCCACCGTCGCCTCACTGGCCCACAGCCTTGAGGTCGAGCTGAACTTCGAGACACAGGTCAACGCCTACATCACGCCGCCCGGATCGCGAGGCTTCCTCCCTCATTACGACGACCACGACGTGCTGGTCCTCCAGGTCCAGGGATCCAAAACCTGGCACGTCCACGACGACGCCGACGTGCCGCCGCACAAGATGCGACGCCGGGAGAAGGTCGTCGTGTCCGACCTCCCGGCACCGGCCGTCCTGCGACTGAACGCGGGGGACGCGCTGTACCTCCCGCGCGGCCGCGTCCACGCCGCCACGGCCAACGCCGAGCCGTCCATCCACCTGACCGTCGGGATCCACGCACCGACCGTGCTGAAGCTCGTCACCGAGGCACTTGAGGCGCTGAGTTACCGGGACGACCGCGTCCTCGCCCAGTTGCCACCGCGGCACGTTGACGACGTGGGCGTCCGTGCGAGCCTCGACGACCTCCTGCGCGACGTGGCCAGGGCCATCGAGGACCCGGCCGTCATGGCCGAAGGTTTCGGGGCTCTGGGGGACGCCCTGGTCCGGCGTGGCCGATGCCGGCCCGTCGGGCAGTTGGTCCCCAACGCCGTCGAGGCTCCCCGGATCGACGGACGGACCCGTGTGGTCAGGTATCAGCCGCTCTACTCACGTGTACTGATGATGACGGACGGCGTCGCGCTACAGTTCGCGCAGTCGCTGGTGAGCGCCGACGCGGACCATCGGGCCGCGATGCTGTTCCTGTCGAGGAGCACCGAGCCGTTCGAGGTGCGCGATCTGCCGGAGCTGTCCGAGGCGAAGCAGATCGAGTTGGCCCGCACGCTCGTCGTGGACGGGTTCCTCGTGCGGCTGTGACCGTCAGGTCTCGCGGGCGCGGCGGGTGTTCTCCCGGCACAGCCGATGGACCGGCCACTGTTTGCGACGGCCTCCCCCGATCGTCTCCACCGCTGATTTCCGCACTCAGACCTCTCTCGGTCCGGCATACGCGGATTCGCGTACGGCGAAGCCTCCGGTGGGCGGATGCCCGGCCGACGGCCCCGGAGGAAGACTCGGCGCATGCCGACCCTCCTCATCCGAGCCTTCCGTGTGCCGGAACTCAGGAAGAAGATCCTGTTCACGCTGGCGATCATCGCGCTGTTCCGGTTCGGGCAGATCCTCCCGGCGCCGGGGGTGGACGTGGACGCGGTGCGCTCCTGCCTGAGCGGCGCCCGGGGCGGGATCCTGGACGCGGTGCAGCTGTTCAGCGGCGGGGCGATGCTGAAGCTGTCGGTCTTCGCGCTGGGAATCATGCCGTCGATCGTCGCCGCGATCGTGATCCAGCTGCTCACGGTGACGGTTCCCCGGCTGCAGGCGCTCAAGAAGGAGGGGCAGCAGGGGCAGACGAAGATCACCCAGTACACCCGGTACCTGACGATCGCGCTCGCCGTACTGGACGCCTCGACCGTCGTCTCACTGGCCCGTACGGGCCGGATCTTCCCCACCTGCGGGCGGCAGCTCCTGCGGGACCAGGGGATGCTGACGACGATGGTGATCGTGGTCACGCTGGTCGCGGGGGCGTCCATGATCATGTGGCTGGGCGAGCTGGTCACCGAACGGGGGATCGGGAACGGCATGTCCATCCTGATCTTCACGCAGGTGGTCGCCGTCTTCCCGTCCTACCTGTCGAACATCTTCGTGCTCAACCCGTTCGCGCTGGTCACGATGCTGGCCGCCGGGATCGTCCTGGTCGCCGCCGTGGTGTTCGTCGAGCAGGCGCAGCGGCGCGTCCCGGTCCAGTACGCCAAGCGGGCGGTCGGCCGCAGGATGTACGGCGGGACCTCGACCTACCTGCCGCTCAAGGTCAACCAGGCCGGGATCACCCCCGTCATCTTCACCTCGTCGCTGCTGTTCCTGCCGCAGCTGGTGGCGCAGTTCACCGGCGGCACGGGGCCCGTCGCGGCCTGGATCGAGCGCTATCTCACCTCCGGCGACCACCCCGTCTACGTGACGGCCTACCTGCTGCTGACCGTCGCCTTCACCTACTTCTACGTCTCGGTCACCTTCGACCCGGTCGAGGTGGCCGACAACATGAAGCGTTACTCCGGGTTCGTGCCCGGCATCCGTCCCGGACGGCCGACCGCGGACTATCTGGCGTTCGTGCTGTCACGGCTGACCGCGCCCGGCGCCGCCTACCTGGCCGTGCTGTCGCTGATCCCGATCGTCGCGTTCGTCCTGCTGCGCGACCCGGGGACCCAGCAGAACTTCCCGTTCGGCGGGACGACCCTGCTCATCATGGTCGGTGTCGGCCTTGAGACGGTCAAACAGATCGAGGCGCAGCTCGAACAGCGCGCCTACCGGGGCTTCCTCAAAGACCTCAGGGGGACGCCAGCCCGGACCTGACCGCGAAGACGACGAGCTGCGCGCGGTCCCTGGCGCGCAGCTTGACCATGGCGCGGCTGACGTGGGTGCGGACGGTCTCCGGGCTGATGACCAGTTCGGCGGCGATCTCGTCGTTCGACCGGCCGGTGGCGACCCAGGCGACCATCTCGCGTTCCCTCGGGGTGAGGGTGTCGATCCCCTCGACCGGGGCGGCGTCGTGCCGGCCGAACAGGCCGATGACCTTCCTGGTGACCGAGGGGGACAGCAGGGCCTCTCCCGAGGCGACGACCCTGATGGCGCGGGTCAGCTCCTCGGGCGCGCTGTCCTTGAGGACGAACCCGCTGGCACCCGCCTGGAGCGCGGCGAAGACGTAGGTGTCGACCTCGAAGGTCGTGACGACGACCACCCTGGTCGCGGCCAGCCCGGGGTCGGCGGCGATGGCCCGCAGCGTTTCGAGGCCGTCCATGCCCGGCATCCGGATGTCCAGCAGGAGCACGTCGGGACGCGTCTCACCGAGCAGCCGCAGCGCCCCGGCGCCGTCGGCGGCCTCCCCGGCGAACTCCAGGTCGGGTTCGCGCTCGATGAGCGCCCGCAGCCCCATCCGTACGACGGCCTGGTCGTCGGCGAGCGCCACCCGGATCGGCGCCGTGCCCGCGCGCTCGTTCATACGACCCTGGGCGGGAGGCCGACCTTGATGGCGTCCGTTCCCTGCGGGAAGTGGGCCATGACGTGGAAGCCGCCGTCCTCCCGGGGGCCGGCCTCGAACGAGCCACCGGCCCGGACCACCCTGGCCCGCATCCCGGTCAGCCCGCGCCCCTCGACGGGCGTGCCCGCCGTACCGGCCGGTGCGCCCGCCGTACCGGAACCCCGGTCGAGGACCTCGACGCGCAGGCCGTCCCGGTCGTGCGCGATCCTGACGACGGCCTGGGTGGGACCGGCGTGGCGCAGCACGTTGGTCAGCGACTCACGCACCACCCGGTAGACCACGTCCTCAAGCTGCGGCGGGACGTACGGCCTGGCGGGCTCGACCGTGACGGCGAGCCCCGCGGCCCGCACCCCGGCGAACAACTCCGGCAGGTCGTGACCGGAGGGCCCCGACTCGACGAGGTCGAGTGCGGAGCGGAGCTGGCCGAGTGCCCGTGTGCTGGTCGCGCGGATGGCCTCAAGCGACTCGCGGACCTGGTCGGGGTGTTCGTCGAACATCAGCAGGGCGAGCCCGGCCTGCATGGCGATGGTCGCCAGGCCGTGCCCCGCCGCGTCGTGCACCTCTCCGGCGATGCGTGCCCGCTCCCCGGCGATCAGCCGGGCCAGGTCTCCCTCGGCCCCGGCCTTCCCTGCCCCCGGCCCCTCGGCCTCCCCGGTGCAGGGTTCCTCGGCGCAGGGCGGGACCGGTGGCGGTGGTTTGACCAGCGTCGGCGGAGGCGCGGCGGGCGCGGCGGGCGCGGCGGCGAGGGTCCACGCCGTCCCCACGGCTGCGGGCCGTACGGCGGGGGCGGCGGGGGCGTCCATGTCCTGGACGCCGGTGGTCAGGCCCCTGGCCTGGGTCAGGCCGCTGGACGGCCACGGGATGGCCAGCCAGCCGACCCAGGCCAGTGTGAGGATGACCGGCAGGTCACGCAGCCGCCCCAGCCGGGACAGCGCCGTCGCGGCGGCCACGAAAGAGCCACGTGGACGGTGTTCCTGAGGCGTGTGCTCGGTCACCGTCCCCCCTCGGGTCTCCCCCAGCACAGGGCATATCCCTCTGATCCTAACCATTACCGGCCCGGGGTGTGGGGTTCAAAGTGTGGCCGTGACGACGGTCAGGACGCCGCTCAGCACCGAGACGGCCAGGCACCACAGGGCGAGCTGGATCAACCGGTACTTCGTGGAGACGATATGGCTGATCGTGTGGATCTGGTCGGTGAGCCGTCCCAGCTCGTCGGGGGACGGCCCTTCGAGCGAGGCGCGCAGAGCCTCGGGGCCGGAGTGCGCGACCACGTCCCCGAAGTAGGCGTTGACGAACGGGCGGCGCAACCCGATCCGCCTCGGATACAGGGCCATCAACAGCATCGTGACCGACAGGAAGGCCGCCCCCGCCGCGGTCCAGCGCAACCACGGCCAGGAGGCCCCCCACGACCCGTTCACGACGCCGTTCACCATGTCGCCGACCACACCGCTGACCGCGATACCGATGGCCCCCAGCAGAATCGACGCCTTGGTGTCGGCCCTGTTCACCTCCTCGCGGGTCTCGGCCAGGATCGCCGTCGCCCGCATCCGCGCGTCCGGTGCCTCACTCCGGGCCCGAGCCGACCGAACCGCCCAAGCCACCGGCCCGGTCCGCGGCCTGGCCTCCGCTCCCGTCCGCCGCGAACGCCTAGTCCTCACGTTCCCCCTCCCCCATCCGGCCGGTCGAATCCGTCCGGTCCGCCGATGCCGTACGGCCCGCCGGTGTCCCGCTCCACTGGGCCGTCAGCCGGCCGCGTACCTCGGCGAACTCCCGCTCCAGTTCCCCCGGCTCGTACCTGCGCAGGACCTCCTGCACCTCCCGCAACGCGCCGTACTCCGGGACGGGGCCGGCCACCCCGGAGAGCTCGTCCCCGATCCACTCCGGCAACGGTGGCTCCCCCTCGGTCCCGCCGGAACCCCGGTCGGCCCTCCTGGAACCGGGGACGAACACCGGGGGCAGTTCCCCGGCCTTGCCGTGGAACCCCCGGGCGTAGGTGATGAACCGGTAGGCCTCGCCGTACCGTTCGATGACCCCGGCCACGAGGTCGTCGCGCATGGCCCGCAGGTCGCTCCAGGCCGTGACGTGCAGGCGCAGCCTCCCGCCCGCGCGCCGTACCAGAGTCCGCTCCGACCTGCGGGCCCGCGCCAGGCGGCGCCGTACCTCGGACTCCCGGGTGACGTAGGGGTCATGGGCGGCGACCTTCACCGCGATCGCGCAGAGCGACAGCGTCACGACCAGGACTGCCACGAAGTCCGCCGGGAGGGGCAACCTGCCTCCCGCGTTCACGTCCACCACCCGGAACAGCGCCCACAGGGCGGCGACCACGAGCAGCAGCGCGGGCAGGACCAGGCGCAACACCCACAGACCGAGGTTCGCGAACAACCGTGCCGCCCCGCCCCTGCTCTCCCGGCGTTCCTCGTGCGTACGTCTGGCCTGGTAGACGGCCTTGCCGAGGGTGGTCCCCGCGATGACCATGCCGAGTGTCAGCACGACACCGGGAAGCAGGGTGATCACCTGCTCCAGGAGGGAGACCGCCCGGTTGCCGACGAGCCGCTGGAAGACCCCCTGGAAGTACCAGGTGTCGAAGGCTCCGGCCGCGACGATCGCCGGCCACGCGACCACCCGAAGCCACATCGGGGGCCGGACCTTCCTGTCCGCCATGACGTCGTCGAGCCGTTCCCGTTCCCTTACGGCCCGCGTCAGCGCGCCCTCGTCGGCGAACGCCCTCAGCTCGCCCAGGGCGACCGTGGCCTCCCCGTGGGTCTTGATGAGCCTGCGCCGCCCCAGCGCCATGGGGTCGAGGTGCCGGTGCAGATGCCGTACGGCACGGCCCTTGGCGGTCAGCAGCGCGTGCATCTCCACGCTGTCGAGCTGGTCGGGCTCCCGCTCGGGGGTGACGGCGAGGTAGCGGTCGAAGTTGCGCTGCCAGCAGTCGCAGCCGTGGTGGCACAGATGTACCTCACGGGTGTCCAGCGGGGGAGGCGCCGTCTTCTCCGACACGACACGGCCCTGGATGACCGTCTCATCCCCGGAATGGGAGTGAGCGCCGTTCGTGTAAGCGTCGTCCATGTCAGCCACGCACCCTGTAGACGATCTCGACGCGCCGGTTGCACGCCTTGGTGTCCTCCGCACTCGGAGAGGGACAGTTCCCCGCGACCTCTCCCCGCCCCTCGGTGCGGACGCCGCGCAGGCCCGCCTGTCGCAGGACGTCGCCGACGGCCCGCGCCCTGCGCCGGGAGAGGTCCTCGTTGTAGGTGGTGCCGCCCCGGTCGTCGGCGTATCCCGCCACCCTGACCGACTCGGGCGCCTGCCCGGCCAGTTCGTCGGCGAACCGTGTGAGCAGTTCCCGCCCACTCGCGTGGAGCACCGCGGACCCGGTCGGGAAGAGCAGGTCCTCCGGGAGGACCTTCTTCACGAACGGGTCGGGGGCCCGTTCCGTGGAGGAGAAGGCGATGACCGGGTCGGCGACGCTCACGGGAACGCCCGGGGTCCCCTGGGCGGGGTCCGTGGGGCGACCGTCGGCGATCCGGCACGGGTGGGCGCCCGTCGCGGCGCACAGCCCGCTCCACAGGCTGGTCAGCCACTTCCTGTGGCTCTGCCGTGGCTGCGGCCTGTCCGCTCCCGGGTGGCCGAGCCATGGCATCTCCACCCGCCATCCCCGCAGGTCCGGCACGGCCCGCTGCCCCTGGCAGGCCCGGACGATCCTGCCGACGATGGTGAGGTCCCGCATGGCGGTCCGTTCCAGGGAGGCGCACCCCTGTGTCGACAGGCCGTCGGTGGCCACCACGAGCCGGTGTTCGGCGTCCGGCGCGGTCGCCGGGGCGCGGTCGACGTCGAGCGCCCCGAGGACGGCGCTGCCCGGTTCGCGGGGCGGGGACGCGGCGGCGCGGCCGACGGCGTCCCTGAGGCAGTCGCCCACGTTGAGTGCGTAGGAGGAGCGGTAGCCGTCCGCCGTGGCGGTGAGGTGGGGCAGCAGGAGGTCGCCGACGACCCATTCGACCGACCCCTCCCCGTCGAACGCGCCGATCCTGATCCTCGCCGGGGTGGGGAGGCGTGTGTTCGGGAACGTGACGGCGTCGCCGACGGCCGTGCCCTCGCCGCCGAAGACGGCCCGGTACCAGTCCCACGCCCTGCCCTGCCCGTCACGGGCCGAGGCGCTACGGTCCACGAGGAGAACGAGGTCCAGCCGGGCCTGGGCGGCGTCGGCGGCCTGTTCGCCGAGCCACCGGCACGCCTGGCCTGACGTTCCCCCGCCCGGCGCCTGGGCCGTCTGGCCGAGCAGGCCGCCGACCGAGCATCCCGTGACGGCCGTCATCGCCGTGACCGCGAGCAGGTGACGCGCCTTCATCGCTCCTCCAGCCAGGGCAGGTCGGAGGCGGGGGGCGGGACGGGCACGCCGAGCCGTTCCAGGGCGATCCGCAGCACGCCGTCGCTGGCCGCGACGAGGTCGAACACGTCCACGCTCTGCTGGGCGGCGACGACCTGTTTGACGACGTCCAGGAAGCTCTGCGCGTCCTGCCTGCGCTCCTCGACCATCGTCGTCATGACCCCGGCGACCTCCCTCGGGCTCTCGGCGAGCCGTACGGCGAAGCGCGCGGTCCAGTCCTCCATGCCCTCCGTGAGGAAGCCCCGCCAGGCGTCGCGGGCCTGTGTCATGTTGGCCATGATCATCGCATCGATCTCCGCCTTCGCCTGGATCTCCAGGAGCACCCGGCCGAGCTGTTTGCGCAGTTCACGAACCTCCTCGGTGAGGCCGACCTTGGCCTTGACGGTCGCGGTGATCGTCACGTCGTCGCACTGGTGCGGCGGGCGGGCGAACTCGACCGTGAGGGCCTCGTTGACCGCCTCCTCCGCCTCACCGGGCAGGTACGGTTCGAACCGTCGGGCGACGCGCCGGATGACCTCCTCCGCGCGCTCGTGGATCTTCGGCCGTTCGGCGGCGATGTCGGCCTTGAGCCCCGTCGTGGTGCGGCCGTCACCCGAGGTCACACACCAGGCGACCGTGACGACGACCTGGAAGGAGAAGGCGTCCCCACGGGCGGGGACGGTGAGCTCCAGCGGGGCGTCCCGTTCGTGCAGGCCCTGCTCGTCGTAGATGGAGTGCGGCGCGGGCGGGGGCTGGAAGAACCGGCGCACCGAGCCGATCGGACCGTCCTCCCCGTCCTTCCAGGGGTGGGCGATGCCGGCGGCCGCGCGGCGGGGGAGCCTTCCGAGGAGCCGGTACACGAATCTCATGAGCCTTCCGTCCTTTTCATGTGGTGGTCCAGGCGGTGGTAGAGGGGGATGTCGACGATCCGCCGCAGGTACCAGTGGCGCAGGTGGAAGCGGAGCGGCCCGCGCAGGTGGTGGTGTCCGGCCGCCTCGAAGACGGCCTCGACGACCGGCCGCACTCCGGGCGTCGTGCCCCAGTTGGCGACCCACTCGGCGAAGACATCCCAGGCGGCGCGGATCGGACTACCCGTGACGCCCGTCGGCCTCCGGGCGAACAGCCCGCATCTGAGGGCGTTTCCCCACAGGGTGACGAGGTGTTCCCGCGCCCAGCCGTGTTCCTCGCCGGTGAACTCCGTGAGCAGCAGTCTGCAGGTGTCGTTCTCCACTCCTGAGGCCAGCCGGGTCAGGGCGAGCGCGGCCGTACGGCGCAGCCCTGGATGGCCGCCGACGGCCCACTCCGCCAGCTCGGAGAGGATCTTGGACGCTGTCCCGGGGCCGTAGATCTCCATGAGTGTCCGCGAGACGGCGTCCTGGGTCGTGGGGCGCGAGGAGCGCAGCGCGATCTGCCTGAGGGCGGGCAGCGCCCGGTCGATCTGTTCGACGCCGACGCCGAGGCCGTACGCCCTGGCGACGATGGCCTGCTTCGCCGCGCTTCCCGCGGCCCACTCGCGCAGCCGGTCGAGCAGCCGGGGCACGACGTGCGGGGACAGCAGTGCCGCCTCGATGGCCCAGGCCGCGAGCCAGTGGTCGCGGGTCCTGCCGGAGACGCTCCAGCGGCGCAGGAACTCACCGTCGATGACGTCGAAGTCGTAGGTGGCGAGCCTGCCGATGGCGTGGGCGGCCTTGATGCGGACCGCCTGGTCGGGATGTTCACACAGCCGTCCCAGCCAGGCGAGCAGGGCCTCCCTGATCGTCGGGTGCTCCTGCCAGGCGACTTCGAGCACGACGGAGGCCATGGAGGAACGGCTCAGCCGGATCCGGCTGCCCTGGCCGTGCTCGTCCGGCACCTGGGACGCCTGGGCGTAGCTCACCCACTCCGACAGCGCGTCCCACGACTCGGGATCGACGAGCACGTGGTCGGGGTCGGCGAGGATCTCGGTGAGCCGGAGTGCCGCCCGCGTGATCGTCACCGAGGGCAGTTCGTTCAGCACGGCCACTCCGAGCAGGAAGCAACGCCGCCGTACGTCGTGCTCGGGGGAGAGCAGGGCGCAGACCTGGGCGCGCAGCCTGCGCGGTTGCCCCGCGAGCGCGTTGTCGAGCCCGCCGCCCCCGCGCAGGGCCTCCGCGACGTCCTTGGCGAGCTGTACGGCGTCAGCGAGGGCGCAGCCCTCCTTCAGGTGCTCCTGGACGCCGTCGTGAGCGGTGACGTCCACCGGGGCGGCGCCGTCCAGCTCCCAGGACAGCCACCGTTCGAAGACCTGGCCGGGGGGTGGGGCGTCGTGGTCCACGGCCGACACGACGCCGGGGAACCCCTGGTCGACGAGGACCACGATCCTGGCGTTCCGCACGGCGGCGACGGCGGCGAGGTGCTGGAAGAGACCGTCCGCCGACGCGCGTGTCCACGCCCTGCCCGTGACGTCGAGGACGTAGCCGCCCTTCTCGTCGAGTTCCTCCCCCGTCAGGTCCAGCGGGTTGACGGAGTCGCGCACCCATCCGACGGGCGTCCCCTCCGTACGGCGGAACCCGAGCAACGCCATCCAGCCGGTGTCCCTGCGGCCGCTGCCCCGCCCGCCCCGCAGCGCGACGACCGGCTCGTCACGCAACAGTTCGGCAAGACGCCCGCACGAGACGGTCCTGACGTGCACCCGGTTGAGGAGTTCCCGCTGGCTCGGCGCGAGGTGGACGACGCCCCCGCGCCCCTCCTCCCCCTTGCCGCCGAAGAAGATCCGGTCGGCGTGGTAGATGTTTCCCGACCTGACCCGGTAGGCGCTCCCGGCGATCGCGTCGCGCCCGGCGCGCGGAGCCTCGCCGTAGAGGTCACGCAGGTTGGCCTCGCGCAGGTGCCGTTCCTCGTCCTCGGCGGCCATGCGCTCGCGCAGGGGAAGGTCGAGCTCGCCGTCCTCGTCCTCGATCTCTCTGGAGGTCTCAGCGCGTGCCTTCTCCGCCGGGGGTTCCTTGCCGGCCTTGGCGGGCTCGGGCTTCGCGGGCTCCTCCGGCGGCCTGTCGCCCGGCTCCTGGGGCGTGGGCTCGGCGCTCATCGTCCACCGTGTCCCGCGTCGAAGCGCATGTCGCCCTGGGACTGGTAGATGTTGCCGTTCTTGACGCGGTGCTGGTCGCCCATGATGACGTCACGCGCGGCGCCGAAGGGCTTCGTCGGGCGCGGGCCTTCCGCATCCCGCGCGGGGACCGGGTCGTCGTCGGCGGGTGGGTCGAAGGCGTCCAGCTCCCGCAGCTCGTGGACGTCGACGTTCGGCAGGTAGAGATAGGCCAGGAAACGCTGCCTCTTGACCTGGACCGTCACGGGACGGAACCGCACAGGGCGGGGGTGACCGTACCCCTGGGACAGGTAGTCGTCGAAGACCCGGTCGGAGACGATCAGGACGAGGTCGGCGGCCGGGCACACCCGCAGGGCCTCACAGGCCGCGGGCGCGTTGACCAGCCGGTTCACCTGTACGGCGTGCGGCCCCGGCACGCCCATCGGTCCGGCGGGGAGCACGGGCCCCACGTGCAGGGCGACGCGCAGCCGTACCCGGGTCCAGTTGTCGCCGTACTGCCTGCGGTTGTGCACGGCGAGGGCGACGTCGAGCTCACGCACGAAGGGGTCGGCCAGGTCGAGCACGGAGGCGGGCTCGGTCAGCACCGAGAACTCTCCGTCGCCGGACACCTGTCGCGACCAGCGCGGGCGTTCGAGCCTGGCCTCCCTGGCGGCGGTGTCGAGGAGATCCGCCAGGGTCGTCTGCAGGACGGCCTGTTCACCGGCGTTGCGTGAGCCGTAGTCCTCGATGTCGCCGGAAATCATCGCCCGATATTCAGGCATGACGGCTTCCGTCATCCGCTTCCCCTTTGTCAGATCGGCGTGTCCCTTTTCGGGAGCACGGCCAACGATGACGCCGGAAGCGCGAAAGGAAGCCCTATAAATATGGTTTCGGAGAAATATCCGGTGTCACCCGGAAACGATCATCAGTTCACCTCACTCAGCTCCGCGTACGTCATGAGGGAGTGACGGTCGAGAATGACGACCCTGCGGTGGCCGACCCTGACGAGGCCCCGGTCCGCCAGGCCCCGCAGCGCCTTGTGGACGGAGATCTCCTTGGCCCCGATGAGCGCGCCGAGCTCGGACTGCGACAGCCGTACCCCGATGTCCACCCCCTCGGCGCTCTCGCGGCCGTGCAGGCGGGCGAGATCGACGAGCACCCGGGCCAGGCACACGCCGACGCCGTAACCGGTGAAGTCGAGCCTGCGCCTGTTCGCCCAGCGCAGCC
Source organism: Streptosporangium jomthongense (assembly GCF_042650425.1). Taxonomy (NCBI): domain Bacteria; kingdom Bacillati; phylum Actinomycetota; class Actinomycetes; order Streptosporangiales; family Streptosporangiaceae; genus Streptosporangium; species Streptosporangium jomthongense. Next base: position 230,736 of record NZ_JBHSBC010000004.1, read on the forward strand.
GGTCGCTCAGCATCGAGTTGAGCACCAACCCGGCGGAGGGGTGTTCGGCGAGATAGCCCAGAAAGGGGCGCTTACCGATGCGGATGACCATCGAACGCGCGCACGTCGTCACCGTCGCCGAACGGCTCGCCCCGTCCAGGACGGCCATCTCCCCGACAAGGTCACCGCCGATCCTGATGCCGAGAAGGGCCACGATCCCGTTCTCGACCGTGGCGGTGACCGTCACCAGCGCGTCGATCAGGAGGACCACGTGGTCACCGGGAGCCCCCTGGGCGAGCAGAACCTCCCCGGGCGGGCAGACCCTGGGTCTGCCCAGGCTGAGTAGCGAACGGCGATCCGCCTCCGCCAGTCGTGCAAGAAATGTCCCTTTAGGCCATGAACGGTCGGGACGACCGGACGGCTCGGAAACCATTGGCTCTCCGTGGGCGCCGACAAAGTACGGTCAACGCCAACCTAACACTCTCTTTCCGATGGCTCTTCGCACATGGTCAACATCGGGAAAATCCGCTTCCCGGATCTTGGACTCCTTCTTGGCCTCGGATCCAGGGCGGAACATCTGCCTGGTTATCCTCGGAAAAGAACACCGGCCGCGATACGGAGGTGCCCTGTGACAGAGCGCAAACCCCTCGGCGTCAGCTTCGAGACGTGGATCGACCGGCAGATCCGCGAGGCCACCGAACGCGGCGAGTTCGACAACCTGCCCGGTGCCGGCAAGCCCATCCCCGGCGGGGGCAAGCAGGACGACGAGATGTGGTGGATCAAGCGGAAGATGCAGGAGGAGAACCTCTCCTTCCCGCTGCCGGGGACGCTCGCCCTGCGCAAGGACGCCGAGGACTCCAGGGCGACGGCGGTGGACGCGCGCACCGAGGCCGAGGCCCGGAAGATCATCGACGAGCTCAACGCCCGCATCCGCGTCGCCCACGGCAAACCCCTGTCGGGGCCGCCGGTCTTCCAGCCGACCCTCGACGTCGAGGAGGTCCTCGCCGAGTGGCGCGAACGCCATCCCGTCGAGGACCTCCCGGCCTCCTCCGAACCCCCGACCCGGAGGAGACGCTCCTTCTTCCGCCGCGGGAAGGGCTGAACCCCCCCGCCGCCGGAGACCCCCACCGCGGGAACGGCCGAACCCCCGCCACGGAAGACTCCCGCCGCGGGAACGGCCGAACCTCGCCGCGGAAAACTTCCGTCGCGGGAGCAGCCGACCCCCCGCCACGGAACAGATCAGGACAGGACGGATCAGACCGCGGCGCGGTCGTCCGTCGTACGGCGGCGCAGCGCCACGTCGGTCAGCGCGGGCGGCTGCCAGGCCCCGTCCGGGTGGTAGACGTCGGTGCCGGGCGGCACGATCTCGTCGATCCGGTCGAGGGTCGCGTCGTCGAGGACGAGCGAGGCCCCCTTCAGCGTCGCGTCGAGCTGGGCGGGGGTCCGCGGCCCGATGATCACGGAGGTGACGGCCGGGTGCGCGGCGGGGAAGGCTACGGCCAGCTCGGGCAGCGTGCAGCCGAGTCCGTCGGCGACCTCGACGAGCTGCTCGACGACGTCGAGCTTGGTCGCGGTCAACGGCAGTGCGGGGTCGAAACGCGCGGGCGCCAGGGCGGCGCGACCCGTGGTGAGGTCGATGTCCTGCCCCTTGCGGTACTTGCCGCTCAGGAAGCCCCAGGCCAGCGGGCTCCAGGTGAGCGCCCCCATGCCCAGCCGCCGGCAGGTCGGCAGCACCGAGCGCTCCGCGCCCCTGGCCAGCAGCGAGTACGGCGGCTGCTCGGTCCTGAAGCGCATCAGCCCCCGGCGTTCGGCGACGTGGTAGGCCTCGACGACCTCCTCGGCGGGGAAGGACGAGCAGCCGAAGGCGCGGATCTTGCCCTGCCGTACGAGATCGCTCAGGACGGAGAGGGTCTCCTCGATGTCGGTCCTGTGGTCGGGGCGGTGGACCTGGTAGAGGTCGATCCAGTCGGTCCTCAGCCGCCTGAGGCTCTCCTCGACCTCCTTGACGATCCAGCGCCGGGAGTTGCCGCTCCGGTTGGGGCCCTCGCCCATCGGGAAGTGGACCTTGGTCGCGAGGACGACCTCGTCGCGGCGGCCGAGCAGCGCCTTGCCGACGATCTCCTCCGACTCGCCCGCCGAGTACATGTCGGCGGTGTCGACGAAGTTGACGCCCTGGTCGAGCGCGGTGTGGATCATCCGGACGCACTCGTCATGGTCGGGGTTTCCCACCGCGCCGAACATCATGGTGCCCAGACAGTGGACGCTCACCTCGATGCCGGTGCCGCCGAGAACGCGGTAGCGCACGGTCGTGCTCCTTCGATGGTCGTTTTCGGTGACCGGCACTCTAGGTGCTGGAGTCCACTCCAGGGCAAGCCGTGCCTCCTGGACCAAGCGGGTCACAGCAGCCCGGCGTCACGGACCTTCATCGCGACCTGGACGCGGTTCTCCACCCCGAGCTTGGCGAAGATCCGGGTGACGTTCGCCTTGACGGTCGCCACGCTCATGTGGAGGCGTTCGGCGATCTCGGTGTTCGAACCGCCCCGCGCCACCTCGACCGCCACCTCGCGCTCACGCTCGGTGAGCCTGTCCAGCTCCCGCCGCGCCCCCGCGTCATACGGGTCGTGCGGCCCCTGCGCGCCGTACGGCCCGCCGGTCGCGGCGGCGATCACCTGGTGGGTGACGCTCGGCGAGAGCACCGCCTCGCCCCGGGCGACGGCGCGGACCGCCTCGACCATCCGGGGCGGCGGCGTGTCCTTCAGCAGGAAGCCCGCGGCGCCGAGCCGCAACGCCCGCAACACCATGTCGTCGGCGTCGAAGGTGGTGAGCACGACGATCCTGGGGGCGTCCGGTTCGGACAGCAGCAGTTCGGTCGTGGTCAGCCCGTCCTGCTCGGGCATCCGGATGTCCATCAGCACGACGTCGGGTTCGAGGTCGCGGATCACGGCCATGGCCCGCAGGCCGTCCCCGGCCTCCCCGACGATCTCCAGGTCGGACTCGCCGCCGAGGATGAGCCGCAGCCCGGTGCGCACCATCGGGTCGTCGTCCACGATCACCAGCCGGATCACGGGTCAAGCCTCCCACGGAAGATGGACATCAAGAACAAAGCGCCCCTTCCGTACGGTGTGGTCGAGCGTGCCCCCGGCCATCCTGGTCCGTTCCGCCAGGCCGACCAGCCCGTGCCCCCCGTGCTCCCCGCCGGGGCTCGGGGGTGTCCCCCACGACACCGGGTTGCTCACCCGGATGCGCAGCCCCTTGCCCGGCCTGCCGTCCAGTTCGGCCGCCACCTCACTGCCCGGCGCGTGCTTGCGCGCGTTGGTCAGGGCCTCCTGGACGATGCGGTAGGCGTGGCGGCCGGTCTGCGTCGGCAGTGACTCCCGGTCCTCGACGGTGTCGGCGACCTCGACCCGTTGCCCGGCCGCGCGCACCTCCTCGAACAGCGCCCCCATGTGCTCAAGGCCCGGCTGCGGCGCCTCAAGCGCGCCGTCCCTCCTGAGCGTGCCGAGTACGGCCCGCAGCTCGTTGAGCGACCGGTGGGCGTTCTCCTGGATTGCCAGCGCGATCTCCCGGGTCTCCTCGGGACCCAGGTCCTTGCGGTAGGCCAGGCCCCCGGCGAGCATCGACAGCAGCGACATCCGGTGGGCCAGGACGTCGTGCATCTCCTGGGCGATCTTCGCCCGCTCGGCCAGCTTGGTCTGCTCGATCTGCTGCAGTCGTTCGCGTTCGGCGGCCAGCCCGGCCTCCCGCCGGGAGGCTTCCAGGTCGCGAAGTCCCCGGAGGTACAGTCCGAAAAGGGTCAGGCCGGCCAGGATCACGGTCCCGGTGATCTGGCTGATGACGGCCGCCTGGGTGAGGCCGTACCGGGTGGTGTTGACCAGCAGGAACAGCCACGACGCGACCGCGATCGGCAGCGTCCAGCGCCACCTGCGGTGCGTGACCAGGGAGACGTAGGCGACCTGGGCCGGGCCGGTCGCGGTGACGGAGAAGCTGGTCAGCAGGGCCGTGGCCAGCGCGGTCTGCCACGGCAGGCGGCGGCGCCAGCGCATCAGGACCAGCCCTGCCACCCCGAGCGGGATGTCGACCAGCATGGGGACGACCCGGTCCGGCGAACGCGACGCCGCCGTGACCAGGATGACGCCGTAGAACAGCATGGGCAGCGCCGCGCACAGATAGCGCAGGGCCTCGCCCCGCCGGTCCAGTGGTGTGTTCTCCCGCACGCCACCAGCCTAGGAAACGCCGCCCTGTGCCCCCAGCGACCTGGGTCCACACCCTGACCTCCGAAGGCGATACCTGGGTCGGTATCCCTCTCGCCCCAGGGCCGATGACCGGCGGCGCCGGATCCGGTGGACTTGACGCATGATCGAGTTCAGTCACGTAAGCAAGGTCTACCGAGGGGTCCGGGCACTCGACGACGTGTCCTTCACGGTCGAGCCCGGCGGCGTCACCGGGTTCCTCGGGCCGAACGGCGCGGGCAAGTCCACGGCCCTGCGCGTCCTGGTCGGTCTCTCCCGCCCCACCTCCGGCTCCGCCACCGTGTACGGCCTGCCGTACGGCGGGCTGGGCAACCCCGGGACCCGGGTCGGGGTGCTGCTCGACGCGGGCGCCCTGCATCCGGGCCGCAGCGGGCGGGAGGTGCTGAGGCTCGGCGCGACGACGCTCGGCCTGCCGGAGTCGCGGGTCGGGGAGATCCTCGACCTGGTCGGCCTCACCGGCCAGGAGGCGCGGCGCCCGGTCGGCGGCTACTCGCTGGGGATGCGGCAGCGGCTCGGCATCGGCCACGCGCTCCTCGGCCGCCCCGGGACGCTCATCCTGGACGAACCCGCCAACGGCCTCGACCCGCAGGGCATCCGGTGGCTGCGCGAACTGCTGCGCCACCTGGCCGGCTCCGGCTGCGCGGTGTTGCTCAGCTCGCACCTGATCCACGAGGTGGAGCAGATCGCCGACCACGTCGTGATGATCGGCCGGGGCCGGGTCCTCGCCCAGGGGTCGGTCGACGGGCTCGGCGGCGGCCGTTCGCTCGAAGAAGTCTTCCTGAACCTCACCTCCGACACGGACCGGAGCGCGGCGTGACCTCGATCCCCTTCCACAGGCTGCTGCTCGTCGAGACCCGCAAGATCTTCGACACCCGGAGCGGGAAGGTCCTGACGGCGGTCCTGGTCGCGCTGACGGTCGCCTCCGTCGTGGGGCGCGGCCTCGTCGCCGGTCCCCGGCTGTTCACCCTGACCGGCACGGCCGGGATCGGGTTCGGCATCCTGCTGCCTGTGCTCGCCGTACTGTCGGTGACCGGCGAATGGAGCCACAGGACCGCCCTGACCACGTTCACGCTCGAACCCCGCAGGGCGCGGGTGCTGGCCGCCAAGTTCCTGCCGCCGCTGGCCGTCGCCGTGGTGGCCACGGTGTTCGCGCTGCTCGTGGCGGTGCCGGCCACGGCCGTCGTCGCCGCCGTCCGGCACGTCCCGGCCGACTGGGCCGTCCCTCCCCTGGCCCTGCCCGGCATGGCCGCGACGTTCGTCCTGCTGACCGCGATGGGCTCCGCCTTCGGCCTGCTGTCCCTGAACGCCCCCGTCGCGATCGTGGTCTGCCTGACCAACACGATGCTGTGGAGCGTCGTCAGCAGACTCGGCGAGACCGGCCGCGTCCTGGCGGAGTGGTTCGACCTGGGCAACACGAACGGCCCCCTGGCGACCGGCACCATGACGGGCGGCGACGCCGTACGGCTGGCCACGTCGGTCCTGCTGTGGATCGCCCTCCCGGCGGCCCTGGGCGCGCTCCGCGTGTCCCGCGCCGAGATCCGCTGACGGGGTCGGTTGAAGTCGAGGCCGAGTTGGCGGGGGTCAGGGACCGGGTGGCCCGTGCCATGCTGACCGGCGAGCTCTGAACCGGGTGGGTCAGAGGTCGGGGTCGTTCTGCTGGGCCTCGGCGAGGGCGACGAGGAGGCCGTCGGCGGCGCCGCGGAACATGCGGTGCAGGTCGCGGACGTTGTCGACGATGACGACGCTGTCGAGCAGGTCGGCGCGGAGCCTGGCGGCCCTGACGTCACCGGCGCCGTCCGGGTCGAAGGCGGTCGCGGCGAGGAACAGGCCGCCGACCCCGGAGGCCACGGCGGCGTCGCGGGCGGCCGTGCCGTCGATGGCGGAGATGTCGTCGGGGACCCCGGGCAGGATGGGGCGGCCGTCGCGGAGCATGAGGGTGAGCGGGCGGATCGGGAAGTCCTCTCCGGCGATGCCCTCGGGAACGAAGGGCTCACCGGTGAGACAGCGGGTGCGGTTGTCGGGGTAACCCCAGGGCTTGCCTCTGGCCTGGTCGGCGAGGCCCGCGCGGGTGAACAGGCCGCCCTCGGCGTCCAGCACGAGGTCGCCGGGCTGCCAGCGCTCGCCCTCGTAGGGATGGTGCTCGTCGCTCACACCCGGCACGTTACCCCCCACCACCGACAAACAGCCCGAACGAGGGTTCCGGCGACCGTACGGCCCGCCTGACGGCTCCGGACGTACGGCCCGGCCGGCGGTTCCGGGTCGTGGTCCCGGATGGTGGTCCCCGATGGTGGTCCCGGATGGTGGTCTCCGTGGGAAAAGGGGAGAGCCCGCGTCCCCGGTGAAGGGGGCGCGGGCTCTCAGTGACGTACTGGCGTCACCGGATCACTGGCGCTGCCAGAGGGCCGGGACGTTCGGCGGCTCCCAGCCGGGGAGGGCGGTGTGCTGCTGGAGGCAGCGGTAGGTGGTGCCGTTGTAGGTCGCCAGGGCGCCCGACGTGTAGACGGTGCCGGCGGCCCACGGGGAGGCCGGGCCCTGGGTGGGCGTGACGGTCGGGGTCACGGTCGGCGTGGCCGTGGGGGTCACGGTGGGGGTCGCGGTCGGCGTGACGGTCGGGGTCACGGTGGGGGTCGGCGACGGGTCGGGACCGCCACCGACGTTGACGTCGACGCAGTTGTAGAAGGCCATCGCGGTGTCGGCGATGTTCCAGATGGCGTAGATCTTCTGACGGCCGCTGTAGTTGCCGAGGTTCACCACGTGCGAGACCGTGGAGCCGGGAATCTTGCCACGGTCGTTGAACTCCGCGACGCGGGTGTTGCCGACGTAGTACTGCCACGTGCTGGTGGAGTGGCGGGCCTCGATCCGCCAGTTGAACGTGACGCTGCTGCCGACGTTGGTGACCGGCCACGCCTTGCTGTCGTCGTCCAGCGGGGACCAGCGGGCGTCACCTCCGCTGCAGTTGTGCTGGCCCTTCGGGCCCTCGACGCTCGCGGGCTCCCAGATGATCTGGCCGCAGTTGGAGACCTTGCCCTGAGCGCACAGGGCCTGCCTGCTGGGAGGAGAGGTGATGTAACCGTGCGCCGACGCGGGCGTGGCGGTGAGCAACACCGTGGCGAACGCGATGACCGTCGCTGATGCGACTGAGATCGTTCTGCGCATGTTGATTCCTTCGCTGGGGGGAAATCCAAATATAAAGGAAACTTTACTAACAGTAAATATCCCTCGAACTGGGATTCCACCCAAACGGTCAACGCGCCCCAAGGCCTCAGGAAAGGGTCACTCGTCCTCTCCGGGGAGAGCCGGAGGCAGTCGCGTGGCGCCCGTCCCCTCCTCCGCCAGGCTGTCCTGCGGATTGAGGACGCGGCAGCGCCGCAGGGACAGACAGCCACAGCCGATGCATCCGGTGAGCTCCCGTTCGAGCCGTTCGATCTCCCGGCGGCGGGCCTCAAGGAGGGCGGCCCAGCGGCGCGAGATGCGCTCCCAGTCCCGCTTGGAGGGCATCCGGTCGCCGGGCAGGCCCTCGAAGACCTGGGCGACCTCCGCCAGCGGGATGCCCATGCGTTTGGCGACCAGGATCAACGAGATGCGCCGCAGGACGTGCCTGCGGTAGCGGCGCTGGTTGCCCGCCGTACGTTCGGAGACGATGAGGCCCTGCTGCTCGTAGAAGTGCAGCGCGGAGACGGCGACACCCGCGCGGCGGGCCACCTCTCCCACGCTGAGAAGGTCCGTCGGCGTGAGCTTGTCCATACCCTCTTTACCTCAAGTGGACTTGAGGTCATAGCTTACCGGCCATGGCAGCGTCATCCACGGAAGATATCGGGAAAACACCTCCGCGCTCCCCGGAAAAAGGTCCTCGCCCAGGCAGTTGGGGAGACCTGTTCCGCCGTGATCACCTGGCCGCGGCGCTCGTTCTCGCCGGAGGCGTCGCTCTCTACGCGATGAACCTCTACCTCACCGCGGCCCTGATGCCCTCGATCGTCCAGGAGGTCGGCGGAGAGCGGTACTACGCCTGGGTCGCGACCGGCTTCCTCATGGCCGCGGTCATCGCCTCGATGCTCGTCAGCCGCCTCCTCGTGTCCCTCGGGGCGAGCGGCGCCTACGTCCTGGGCTTCCTCGTCTTCGCCGCCGGGGCCGCCCTGAACGCGCTGAGCCCCACGATGGAACTCCTGCTCGTCGGCCGGGTCGTGCAGGGCTTCGGCGGCGGCCTGCTGGCCGGGCTCGGATACGCGGTGATCCGGGGCGCGCTGCCCGACCGGCTCTGGGCCCGAGCGGCGGGACTCGTCTCGGCCATGTGGGGTGTGGGCACCCTCGTCGGCCCCACCCTCGGCGGCCTGTTCGCCCAGCTCGGCGCGTGGCGGTGGGCCTTCGGCCTGCTCGCCGCCGTCGCGCTCGTCCTGGCTGCCCTGGCCCGCCGCGCGCTTCCCGGCCACACCCGGTCCGAGGCGGACCGCGAAGCCGTACCCGTGCTCTCACTGGCCGTGCTGACCCTCGCGGCCGCGGCGTTCAGCGTCGCCTCGACCCTGCCCCAGGGCTGGGGAACCCTCGGCGGGGTGGCCGTCGGCGCCGTGCTCGTCGTCGCGTTCGTCGTCGTCGACAGGCGTGGCGCCGCGACCGTGCTCCCCCGGCTGACCTATCTCGGGGGCAACGGCCTGAAGTGGATCTACCTGACCGTCGCGGTGCTGTGCGCGGGGGTCATGACGGAGAACTTCATCCCGCTGTTCGGCCAGCGGCTCGGCGGCCTCAACCCGCTCGTCGCGGGCTTCCTCGGCGCCGCCGTCTCCGCGGGCTGGGTCGTCTCCCAGCTGTTCAGCGTGGGCATCACCGCCGAACGGTCCAAGACCCTGGCCGTCCGTTGCGGATCGTTCCTGCTGCCCGCCGGTCTGCTCGCGTACGGCTTCCTCCAGAGCGCGGACGCCTCCGGGCCGCTCGTCGCGCTCTGGGCGGCCGTCCTGGTCCTGGCCGGGGTCGGGATCGGCGTCGCCTACCCGCACCTGAGCGTCGCCGCGATGCGCAGCACCGACGACGAACGGGAGGGCGCCAAGGCCGCCGCGGCGCTCAGCACCACCCAGCTCATCGCCTACACCGTCGCCTCGGCCCTGGCGGGCATCCTGCTCAGTCTCGGCGGCTCGTCCCTGGTCGCCTCCGCCCGCTCCATGATCCTCGGTCTCGCCGTCGTCACCGTCCTCGGTACGGTCACCACGGCCCTCGCCCTGCGAGGGTCGCACGGACAACGGTGAGGCGTCGCCGTACGGCCGCCGCGTCCCCGCTGAGCTGGAGGGGCGCGGCAGCTTTCTGCTGTGCGGGATGGGTTTCTGCCCTACGGGAAGATGATCTGGCTTTGCGGCGAAGAGATGGTGAGAGCACCCACCGACCGAAAGGCAGGCTCATGTCGGAGACAAGAGCTTGATCACCGAAGCGGATGAGCTGACCGACGCCGAGGGGCACGAGAACCGGGTCGTCACCTCCGTCACCGCCCAGCGCATGCGGCCGCATCTGGCCAGGGCGCTCGCCGCGCTCTCCGGGGGCGAGCGCGACGTCCTGTGGAGCAGGAACCCGCTCTCCCTCAAGGGCGCGGACATCAGCCTCGACGACCTCGCAGGGCTGCCGACCGATCCCGAGGCGTTGAAGACCTGGATCGTCCAGCGTCAGGGAAACCCCGCCGACATGAGCCTGTCCGAGCAGCGAGACGAACCGCTCTTCCCCCTGATCACGCTCATCTCCGAACTGCCGACGCCCCCCGAGGCCCGCGCCGCGGCGTTCAAGGCTCTCGCCACGACACCGGAGGTCAGGAGCACGGGCGCGGTCGAGGGCGGCCAGGCACTGGCCATCCCCGATCCCGACGACCACAGCTGGGAGATCAAGCTGGTCGTCGACCCCGAGACCGCCCAGGTGAAGCGCACCAACTTCCTTCTCGGCGGAGACGGAAGCGTGACCTTGCCCAGGGATTCCATCGCGTTGGCCACCGAGTGGACGGACGAACTTCCCAAGCAAGGATATTCCGCACCCTGGGCGAACACATCCCCCTCAACCCCTAGGAAGGCCATGATCTTCGGCAAACCGTTCCTCGCCGTCGCTCTCGCGGCGACGGCCCTGGGCGTCACCCCGACGCCTCCCTCCCAACCACCTCAACCGGCCGACGGGGTCACCCTGATCACCGGGGACCGCGTCGTCATCGTCGGCCGTGGACACCGGATCATCCCCGGCCCCGGCCGTACGGAGGTCGTCTTCGCGAGCCGGACGCGGGACGGGCACCTGCACGTGACCCCCTTCGACGCCCAGCCCCTGATCGCCAAGGGGGCGCTCGACCCCCGATTGTTCGACGTCGCCCAACTGCTCCAGTGGCGGTACGGCGACGCCGACACCCCCGACATCCCACTGATCACCCGGTCGGAGAACGGCCCGGCCCCCGCCCTCGGGAGCGCGCGGGGTCTGCGGCGGCTCGACGGCCTCGGCATGGCCGCCTTCCACCTGCCCAAGAACGGCACGGCCCAGGCGTGGAAGGACCTGGCGGGCGGCCGTACCCTGGCGCCGGACACCGCCAAGATCTGGCTGGACGGCCGCCGTTCCTTCAGCCTCGACCGGAGCACCACGCAGATCGGCGCCCCCGAGGGCGGGGGCCGGGCCTTCCTCGGACTCCTCGGCCGATTCTTCGGCTGGGACTTCCTCCGGTTCCTCGGCCGGGGCTTCGGGGTGGTCGTCGAGCCGGACCTCGATCCGGTTGGAGATGTCGGCCGACGACGGTGCGCACTGGCGTCGGATCCCGGTAGTCCGTACCGGCTCCGGGTGGACCAGCATGGTGCCGAACCCGCGTACGCCCGGTTTCGTCTCCCTCCGCGCGACCGTGACCGACCCTTCGGGCACCGACCTGACCCAGACGATCACCCGCGCCTACGCCATCGGCTGATCCAACACCCCAAACCCCTCAGGCCCGGTCACCCCGAACCCGGGCCTGAGGCCTTTTCATCCGTACGGCCCCGCGTTGATTCCACAGGCTGTGGACACCCACCCCACGAACCGCGAAGCCACCCTAAAGCCCGGTCGGCCACTACCCTGGCTACCGGCGTTCACCTCTCCCCAAGAGACACCATGCCCGAAATGTCCAACTCAACAGAAGTAATGAATTTCAGCCCCTCACGCCGATAAACCCCCAGGTCACCAAGGGTGCTCCCCGCGCACGCGGGGATGGTCCCAGGTCTTGTTCGTCGGCGACAACCTGGCGCTTGTGCTCCCCGCGCACGCGGGGATGGTCCCCTGTGCCTGAGTGTCGGGTATACGGGGAGGGGGTGCTCCCCGCGCACGCGGGGATGGTCCCCTCCGAAGGGGACGGCACGGCAAGCCGATGAGAGCCCTCAGGTGACGGCACTCCGTCGGCAAGACCGGTGGGGACCCCCTCTCAGGAGCCTGTCCGGTCCGGTGGATCCCTCCTGAGAGGGGGGTGGGAGTTCGCTCGTCGCGGCGATGTCCACAAAGTCGTGAAAAACCAGGATTAAGGAGGTCAGCCTCACCAAGGAGTCAACGAGATGAACCCCCGTATCACCTTCGTCGCCGCCCCCGTCCTCACCTTCGCCTACGGCGTGCTCCGCATCCTCGACGGCCTGGACGGTGTTCGCGGCCCCGGCGTCGCCTGGACGACCGGGCACCTGGCCTTCGTCGGGGCCCTGGTGTTCTTCGCCATGGCGTTCCACGAGATGCGAAGGCTGGCCGGTCGCGGGCCCCTGGCCACCGGGCTGGCTTCCGCCGGATATGTCGGCATCGCCACACTGATCGCCCAGTTCTCCATCGACATCGTCCTGGGGTTCCGGGCAGCCGACCACGCCGAGATGGGCGTGCTGTTCGACCAGGTCCAGGCGGTTCCCGGCGTTCAGCAGGTGGTCTACGACTTCGGTCCGCTGCTGTTCTTCGTCGCCCAGATCGGCCTGGTCGTACAGCTGGCGGCCCAGCGCCGCGTCAAGGCGTGGACGCCCGTCCTGGTGATCGCCGACGTGCTGGTGCCGTTCGTGGACAAGGACCTGATGCCGCTGGGTGGCGCCTGCCTGCTGGTCTCCTTCCTGGCGCTGGCCCGGGTGTCCCGCGAGTCCCGCCTGGCCGACGGCCGGCACCGTGTGGTCGAGCCCGCCGTACCGGCTTCTGTGTGACGAGTAGAGAATGCGCCTTATGCCCCTTTTTGATCGGCTGCGCGCCATCCCGGCACTCCAGCTGGACGTGGCACTCACCGCGCTGGTCCTGGTGGTCCAGCTCTGGCCGCTCCTCTCCTCCGCCCGGGAGTCGTTGAGCTGGTGGGGGTACGCCGTCGTGCTCGCGGCTACCGTGCCCCTGATGTGGCGGCGGCGGGCACCGGTGGTCACGCTCATCGTCATCCTCGGCGCCGTCGCCCTCTACGACCTGTCCGACCGGGTCGCCGCCCAGCCCGTCTGGTACGGCGCGCTGGTGGCGATGTACTCCGCCGCCGCCTACGCCTCCCGGTGGCCGCGTGTCATCGCGCTGGCCATGGCCACCGTCGGCGGGCTCGCGTTCACCGGGTCGTCCGACACGGCGGTGCGCGGCGTCGTGCTGTTCGTCGCCGCCTACGCCGTCGGCCGGGCCGCGGCCGTCTCCCGGAGCCACGCCGCCGCCCTTGAGGAGCGGGCCGCCCAGCTCCAGCGCGAACGCCGGATCGAGGCCGAACGGGCCGTGGAGCGCGAGCGGGCCCGCATCGCCAGGGACATGCACGACATCCTGGCCCACGCGGTCAGCCTCATGGTCGTCCAGGCCGAGGCCGGGCCGGTCGTGGTGCGCAGCGATCCCGACCGGGCCGAGGCCACGTTCGACGCGATCGCCGCCTCGGGGCGCGACGCGATGACCCAGCTCCGCAGGCTGCTCGGCGTGCTCAAGGAGGGTGAGGGGCAGCGCGCGCCGCAGCCCACGATCGCCGACCTGCCCGGCCTGACCGACCAGGTCGCGAACCCCGGGCTGGCCGTGAACTACGTCGTCACCGGCACCCCCGTCCCGCTCCCCGGTGACGTCGACGTCGCGGCCTACCGGGTGACCCAGGAGGCGCTCACCAATATCGTCAAGCACTCCGGCGCCACCCGCGCCGACATCCGACTCGACTGGCGGGACGACGAACTCATGATCCACATCACCGACGACGGCAAGGGAGCCTCGCGCGCGCTCCCCCGTGGCGGTAACGGCCTGATCGGCATCCGTGAGCGCGCCGCCGCCTGCCACGGCACCGCCTCGGCGGGACCGCGCTCCGACGGCCCCGGCTTCGAGGTCGTCGTCCGTCTTCCCCTCGGGGTGGCGGCGTGAGCGGCCTGCGTGTCGTCATCGCCGACGACCAGGAGCTCGTCCGGACCGGGTTCGGCATGATCCTCGACGCCCAGCCCGACATCGAGGTCGTCGCCGAGGTGGGGGACGGGGTCGAGGCCGTCGAGGCGGCCCGTGCGCACAGGCCGGACGTGCTGCTGCTCGACATCCGGATGCCCAGGATGGACGGCATCGAGGCGGCCGGGATCGTCTCGGCCGAGACGCCGTGCCGGGTGCTCATGCTGACCACGTTCGACCTCGACGACTACGTGTTCGAGGCGCTGCGGGCGGGCGCGAGCGGGTTCCTGCTCAAGGACGTACGGCGGGACGACCTGGTGCACGCCGTACGCGTGGTGGCGGCCGGTGAGTCGCTGCTGGCCCCCTCGGTCACCCGCAAGCTGATCGCCGAGTTCACCTCCCGGGTCCAGGCCGTGAGGCCACCGGCCGGAGAACTCGACGTGCTGACCGCCAGGGAACAGGAGACCCTGCGGATGATCGCCCTGGGACAGTCCAACGCCGAGATCGCCGCCACGATGGTCCTCAGCGAGCACACCGTGAAGTCCCACGTCAGCAACATCCTCACCAAGCTCGGCCTGCGTGACCGGGTGCAGGCCGTGATCGCGGCCTACGAGGGCGGCCTGGTCGTGCCGGGTCACGGTCACGCCTGATCCCGCCGTGGTCGCCGGTCGCGCCCGGTGAGCGGCTCGACCGGACGGCGCCGCGCCGTGACCCTCAGACGTCGAACCAGGGCCTCCCCGCGACCCAGTGCTCGACCCATCCGGCGAACCCCGAACTCCCCGTGGTGGTGCCGAACTCCGCGCCGAAGGGGACGGCGCCCTCGCCGCTGATCTGCCAGACGTGCCCCCGGTGTGGGCCGCTGACGACGAGGTGCCAGTACATGCCGCACCCGTCGGTGCCCAGCACGATCGAGCCGTGATAGAAGACCCGTTCGAGCAGAGGGTCGATCTCCTCCGACGGGCGTGGATCGTCCTCCCACGCCCACACCGCCGTCAGCGGGAAGGGCAGGGCCAGGACCCGTCGCGGCCGACGGTCCCCCCAGTCCCTGGGCAGCTCGGCCAACGGCACCAGCCCGAAGTCCGGCGGCCCCGAGCGGGACCCGTCACAGACCTCGGCGACGAACGTCCGGTACGGCTCCGGCAGGACGATCCCGTGTTCCGCCTCGAAGGCACGCACGGCGTCCCAGCCCAGGGGCGGCCCGCACGTCCCGACGTCGAACGCGGCACGGAGCGCGGCGAGGTCGATGTCCATGCGCCACCTAACCACACGACCTCGGCCGGCCGACGGCTTCCCCCGCCTCGGCCGGGAACAGTACGGCGAGCGCCGCATCGAGTGTCACGGCCTCCAGCCGGTCGCCGACGAGTGACGTGCCGGACATGACGAGGCCGAAGATGAGGGCCCTGACTCCGTCGACCACCGCGCGGGCCTCGGGGTCGCGCAGGTCGGAACGAGACTCGGAGACGAGATGCGTCCATTCCTCGTGGTTGAGCCGTCGGCGGCGGAGCAGCGCCTGTCGCCGTCGCGGCGGCAGGCCGTACGACTCCCGCTCGACGACCGCCATGAGGTGGGCGTCGGTGAGCGCCCTGCGCACCCGCCTGCGTACCAGTGCCTCCAGGAGCCGCTCCGCCGGGCCGTCCACGACGTACGTCTCCGCGACCTCGGCCTCGGCGCGGTCGGCCTCGGCCTGCAGTACCGCCAGCAGCAGCTCGTCCTTGCCCTTGACGTGGTGGTAGAGCGCAGGCCCCGTGACGCCCACCGCCTCGCCGATCTCGTCCATGCCGGTCGCGTGGTAGCCCTTCTCGACGAACAGGCGCGCGGCCTCCCGGATGATCAGTTCACGCCGGTCGCCGTCCGCCAGGGGTGCGGGCGTCACCGCGGGTGCCGGGTCCGCCGGAGCCCGGTGCGAGCGGCCGGGCAGGAGCATGGCCAGTGTCATGCGGACGATGAGGCGGTGCAGCAGGTGGTCGTCGAGTCCCACGTGGCCGGTCGCGACGGTGAAGATCAGCCATTTCGCGCCGACCGCCAGCGCCCGCGCCTCGTCCTCGGTCAGCTCGGGTCGTGCTCCGACGATTCGGCGCACCCACTCCTGGAGGTTGGCCCGCCCGCGCCGTAGCAGTGGCTCGCTCGTCTCGGGGGACAGGCTGCGCAGCTCACGGGCGGCGACCGCGGACAGCGGACCGTCGTCGACGGCCTGGCGGACCTGGGCGTGGACCAGCCGCTCCAGAACCTCGCGCGGGCTTCCTCCCTCGCGAACGATCTGGGCGATCTCCGCTTCGGAGCGCTCCGCGCTCTGCTCGATCAGGGCGACCAGCACGGCGTTCTTGTCGGGGAAGTGCCGATACACCGTCGGCCCCTTCACTCCGGCCGCGGCACCGATCTGGATGATGCTCGTCCCGTGGAATCCGCGCTCGTGGAACAGACGGGCGGCCTCGCGAAGGATCAACGCGCGCCGGTTCCCCGGCGGCCTACCGCGTCGTGGACGCGATCGCGTCTGCTCAACCTCCGGCATCCGCCCCGCCCCTCCGTCCATCCACGACGCGTCGACCGTATCGGATTCGGCCACACCCTCTTGATCATATTAACCGTGAATCACATAATCATCCAAGGATCTTGCTCTTTAGCGCTTGCCAGAGCCGTACTGCCGCATTAAAGCTATCGTTAGTAAAGTTTTCAGCGATCAGGGAAACGGCGGTCACCATGCCAGGCATAAGTACGGCCGGGCTCTCCGGCATCGAGGAGACCTCTCTCATCACCTTGCACGCACGGGCACTGGACGCCAGGTCGGACGACCCCATCCTGGGAGACCCGTACGCGGAGAAGGCCGCCCAGGCTCTCGACTACGACTGGCGACGCCTCCAGCCGACCCCCCGGCTGGAGGAGAAGGAGCGGCTCAACGTCAGCATCAGGGCCGTCCACTTCGACCGATGGGTGCGCCGGTTCATCGCCCGCCACCCGGACGCGGTCGTGCTCGACCTCGGATGCGGACTGGACAGCCGCGGCTACCGGATCGATCCCCCGCCCGGCGTGGACTGGTACGACGTGGACCTGCCCGCCATCATGGCCGTACGCGCGAAGCTCTACGACGAGACCGACCGCGTCCACGCGCTGGCCCTGTCGCTCGACGAGGACGGCTGGCTGGAGGCGCTGCCGGCGGATCGGCCGGTGGTCGTGGTCATGGACGGGCTCTACCCGTGGATGACCAGGCCCACCTTCGTCAGGCTGCTGCGCCGGATCACCGCCCACTTCGAGAGAGGCGAGATCCTCCTGCTGGGCTTCTCCAAGCTCTCCAGCCGGATGATGCGCAGGGTCGTACCGGCCATCAGGACGATCGGGGCTCCCGTCAACGAGGGGTTCGACGACCCACACGACGTGGAGCGCTGGAATTCCGACCTGCGGCTCGTCGAGCGACAACGGCTGATCACCTCTCCCGAGGTGGCGAAGATGCCGCGCGGCGAACGTATCCGCTGCGGGATCATGCGGGTGATCCCCGGCATGGCCCGCCTGGACAAGGGCTTGCTCCGCTTCACCTTCGGCGGAGCCTGACCCCGCCCAGACGGAACCCGGGCCGCGTACGGCCCGGGTTCCTTGTCTGACGGGATGTCGCCGGATCAGCAGGAGGGCGCCACCGCGTCGATCTTGCCGCCGAAGTCGTTGTCGTAGACCCTGCGGTAGTCGCCGCTACGCACGACGCGGGTCTCCTTACGGTCGGGGACGTGGATCCAGTTGATGAAGCAGCCGTTGGCCTGGGCCCTGAAGGAGCCGACGTTGTCGTGCAGGGCCGGGGGGACGTCGACGTAGCCGTTGCCGGGGTTCCAGCACCACGAGGCGCCGGTGTAGTTGCGCCCGCTCCACAGGCAGATGTCGCCGGCCGTCGCGGTGGTCGTCGAGGTGGGGACGGCGGCCGAGGCCGGGGTCGCACAGGCCAGGGCGATGAGCCCGAGAGCGCCGACGGTGGCGGCGATCCGAGCGGCGGAGGTCGTTACCTTCATGGTGGTTTCTCCTTTTCTGGGTGGTTAAGGAAGATCCCTCAAGGCACTTCCAGCACAGTATGTAATGGATCGAGTTCGAAGGGTAATGGTTTTTGCATCCGTGTTCTTCGCCGCCCCTCGGAGCGCCCGCACTCTCCGCCGCTCCTGGAGAACGCGACGACGGGGGTGGATCGTGCCGCAGCGCGCCGACCATGATCATCATCGTCCGGCTCGTGACCGGCCGAACCGGTCCTGCCGCCCGCCGGGCACATCGCGGGTGCCGCAACCAGGTGTGTCACCCATCCGGTACGCGGATGGCTCCGAAGCTTTTGTGGCCGGTGCTGTGCCGGTCGGGGCAGGAGGATCCGCATGGGAGCGCGTGACCGGTCGCCGGTGGGCGAGGACCGTCCGGATGGCGGCCCGCCGGGGCTGGAGGAGTTGCTGCAGGAGGTCGGCAGGGGCGGCCGGGCGGCGTTCGAGCGGCTGTATGAGGTGCTGGCGCCACAGGTGTTCGGGCTGGTGCTGCGGGTGCTGCGGGATCGGGCGCACAGCGAGGAGGTGGCCCAAGAGGTGCTGGTGGAGGTGTGGCGCAGCGCCGCCCGCTACGATCCGGGCAAAGGATCGGTGATGGCGTGGGCGCTGACCATCGCACACCGGCGGGCGATCGACCGGGTGCGTGCGGCGCAGGCGGGCGCCGACCGGGAGGAACGGGCCGCACGGCTGGAGCCGCATCGCTGCTTCGATGAGGTGTCGGAGCTGGTGGTGGGCCGGTTGGAAGGTGAGCGGCTGCGCCGCTGCCTGGGCAATCTCACCGAGTTGCAGCGTGAGTCGGTCACCTTCGCCTACTACGGCGGCTACTCCTACCGGGAGGTCGCCGAACTGGTCAAGGCCCCGTTGGGGACGGTCAAGACACGGATGCGCGATGGGCTGATCCGGCTGCGCGACTGCCTGGGAGTGGACCGATGAGGGAACGAGAGGACGGGTTCGACCCGCACGCCCTGGCAGGTGCCTACGCGCTGGACGCCATCGACGATGAGGGCGAGCGGCGCCGCTTCGAGCGGCATCTGGCCGGATGCGCCGAGTGCGCTCAGGAGGTCGCCGGGTTCACCGAGGCAGCCGCGCGCCTCGGCCTGGCGGTGGCGGCCGAGCCGCCGCCCGGCCTGCGGACGCGGGTGCTGGCCGAGATCCACCAGGTGCGTCAGCTGCCGCCGGTGCTGCCACCCGCAGCGCCCTCCAGGCGGCTACGGGGAATCAGGTGGCGGCCGTGGTCGGCGGCGGTGAGTGTGGCGGCGACGTTGGCCGTGGTGGCCGGGCTCGGCGTGAGCACGGTGCAGGCGCGTCAGGAACTGGCGCAGGCCCGGCGCGCGGAACAGCGAATCGCCGCGGTGCTGGGCGCGGATGACGCCCGGGCGGTCACCACTCCGGCCACCACGCCGTCCGCCGGGGGCGGGCGTGGGCGCGGCACGGTGGTGCTGTCACGCTCACAGGGTGCGCTGGTGTTCTGGGCGGCCGGGTTGGGTGATCCGCCCGCAGGCCGGGTCTACCAGCTGTGGCAGCTCGCGCCGGGACGGATCACCTCGGCCGGCCTGCTTGCCTCCAGCGGGTCCGGAGGCACCGTGCCGGTGCTGAGCGCTCTCGGGGCCGATGTGGGTCAGGTGGGGGTGACGGTGGAGCCTGCCGGTGGCTCGCGGCAGCCGACCAGCACGCCGTTGCTGCTGGTCGACGTGTCCGCTGCCTGATCTTCCCTCCGCCGGGAAAGTGGCGCCCATCCGTTTCCGCGGTGGCTCCGAAGCCCTGATGTGACTGATGAGACACCGGCCCACAGCGTAACGGCCCCCGTTACGGGGGCCCAGACGCCGGGAGCCTGGGTGTCGGAGGTCTTCGGCGTGCTGGCCGCGGCTCTGGCGCTGGGGACGGCGGAGCTGACCGCCGCGCTGGCAGGTCGGCCCGAGGCCGGTCCGCTGCTCGCGGTGGGGTCGGCGTTCATCGACCTGAGCCCGGCGTGGCTGAAGGACTTCGCCGTCCGCGCCTTCGGCACCGCCGACAAACCGGTCCTGCTTCTGGGGTTGGTGACCGTGCTCGCGGTCGCGTCGGCGGCCGTCGGAACGGCCGCGCCCCGGCGTCCGCGCCTGGCCATCGCGGCCCTGGCAGGGCTCGCGGCGCTCGCCGGGGCCGCGGCGCTGTCTCGGCCGGGAGCCGGCCCGGTGGACGTGCTGCCCGCCACGGTGGGGGCGGCGGGTGGGACGTTAGCCCTGCTGTACACCCACCGCCGCCCCCGTCCGGGGCCTGAGAGCCGTATCACGCTCGGCGTCCCGCGCCACGACCGTCCCATCCAGCCACCGGCACCCGCGCCGGGAGCCGACCGGCGGGCGCTGCTCACCCGCGGTGCCGCCCTGCTGGGAGTGGCCGTGTTGAGCGGCGGCGCCGGCAGGGTGATCACCTCGGCCCGCCAGACCTCCGCCGACGGCCGCTTCCTGGCGCTGCCGCCTCCCGCCGACCCGGCCCGGCCGCTTCCGCCGGAGGTCGGGCTGAACGTGCCGGGGCTCGGCCCGTTCACCACTCCCGACAACTCCTTCTACCGGGTCGACACCGCGCTGATCGTCCCGCGCGTTCCGCACCAGGAGTGGACGCTGCGCGTGCACGGCCTGGTCGACCGCCCGATCGAGCTCACCTTCGCCGACCTGCTGGCCCGCCCGCTCACCGAGCGCGATATCACCCTGACCTGCGTGTCCAACGAGGTCGGCGGTCCATATGCCGGAAACGCCCGCTGGCTCGGCGTCGACCTGGCGGCACTGCTGCGCGAGGCCGGAGTACAGGCCGGAGCCGATCAGATCCTGTCCCGCTCCGTAGACGGGTGGAGCGCCTCCACCGCGCTGGAGTCGGTGCTGGACGGACGCGACGCGCTGCTGGCCGTCGCGATGAACGGCCGCCCGCTGCCGCCCGCCCATGGATTCCCCGCGCGGATGATCGTGCCCGGCCTGTACGGGTACGTCTCGGCCACCAAATGGGTCACCGACCTCAAACTCACCCGCTTCGCCGACGAGCAGGCGTATTGGACCCGGCGAGGCTGGGCCGAACGAGCGCCGATCAAGACCGCCTCCCGCATCGAGGTGCCCAAACCCTTCGCGGAAGTATCCGCCGGAAGCGTCACCGTCGCAGGGACCGCGTGGGCGCAGCACCGCGGCGTCGCCGCCGTCGAAGTCCGCGTCGACGGCGGTCCTTGGCGGCAAGCCGACCTGGCCGCCTCCGCGGGGCCCGACACCTGGCGGCAGTGGCGTACGACCTGGCAGGCCTCCCCCGGACAGCACCGCCTTGAGGTCCGTGCCACCGACGCCACCGGCCACACCCAGCCCGCCGAACGGGTGCCGCCGATCCCGGACGGCGCCACCGGCTGGCACACGGTCCTGGTGACCGTCACCTGAACCCCCTCAGCAAACCCATCCACCAGACACAGGAGATGCCAGAACATGAACGTCCGTCACGTCCTCGCCGCACTGCCGATCACGGCCGTCGCCGTCTCGATGACCGGCTCGGTCGCGCTCGCCTCCGCCCCGCACGCCACCGCCGCAGGAGGAGGAGCAGTCGCCCCGGCCACGGCCCGGCAGCCCTTCGGCCCGGCCTGCTCGGCCGTGCCCAGCACGGGCAAGGGCAGCTTCGCCGGCATGGCCGCCGACCCGGTCGCCACCGCCGCCTCCAACAACCCCGCCCTGTCCACCCTCGTCGCCGCGGTGAAGAGGGCGGGCCTGGTCGACACCCTCAACGGGGCAGACGGCATCACCGTCTTCGCGCCCACCAACCAGGCGTTCGCCAAGATCGACAAGAGAACCCTCGCCAAGGTGCTGGCCGACAAGAAGACCCTGACCGCCATCCTCACCTACCACGTCGTCCCCGGGCGTAAGACCCCCACCGACCTGCGGCGCGGCAGCTTCACCACCCTGCAGGGCGGCAAGGTCACCACCACCGGCTCCGGCACCACCTACAAGGTCAACAACGCCCGCGTGGTGTGCGGCAACGTCCCCACCCGCAACGCCACCGTCTACATCGTCGACACCGTCCTCATGCCCACCAGGTAGCCGCAACGGCGGGCCCGCCGCACCGGCGGGCCCGATCGCGACGACGGCCTCAGACACCTCCGCACCACACCGATCGTGATCGCGGTCATCTACCGGCCGTCCGCGGCCCCGCTCACCCCCTTTCCACCCGCCCCCGCCTCACCCCGGTAAGGAACCTCACTCATGATCACGAACAAGCGCCTGGCCGCCGCCCTGCCCCTGCTGGCCCTGGCCGCGTCCCTGACCGCCTGTGGCGGCACCAGCGGCCAGACCAACGCGGACACGGGCGCCGCCCCCTCCGGCAGCGGCGCCGCCCCGACCTCCACCGGCAGCGCTCCGATGGCCACCGGCTCCGCCGCCGAGCCCGTCGCCGACACACCGTTCGGCATGGCCTGCTCCGCGGTTCCCGCCTCCGGAGAAGGCAGCTTCACCGGCATGGCCGACGACCCCGTCGCCACCGCCGCCTCCAACAACCCCGCCCTGTCCACCCTCGTCGCCGCGGTGAAGAAGGCCGGCCTCGTCGACACCCTCAACTCCGCCGACGGCATCACCGTCTTCGCCCCGACCAACGACGCCTTCGCCAAGATCGACAAAAAGACGCTGACCAAGGTGCTGGCCGACAAGAAGACCCTGACCGCCATCCTCACCTACCACGTCGTCCCCGGCCGCAAGACCCCCACCGACCTGCGGCACGGCAGCTTCACCACCCTGCAGGGCGGCAAGGTCACCACCACCGGCTCCGGCCGGGACTACATGGTCGGCGACGCCCGGGTGGTGTGCGGCAACGTCCCCACCCGTAACGCCACCGT
The DNA here is from genome assembly GCF_042650425.1 of Streptosporangium jomthongense. NCBI lineage: Bacteria > Bacillati > Actinomycetota > Actinomycetes > Streptosporangiales > Streptosporangiaceae > Streptosporangium > Streptosporangium jomthongense. Next base: position 253,094 of record NZ_JBHSBC010000004.1, read on the forward strand.
CTACATCGTCGACACCGTCCTCATGCCCGGGAAATGACCCCGGAGCCGGACTCTCCGAATCTCTTCGGCGATGGTGCGAACGGATTGGATGAACACCCCCGGTCCGCTCCGGGGTGTCTTTCCGCCGTATTCGTGCGACACCCCGTGGAGACAAGGCCCGGAGTCACACCGGCGCGGGAGGACCGGAACGCACAGCCCGTCGAATGTTCCGAGTCCCGGTTTCAGACGCGCCAGAGGGCGGCGAGCTGCCGGGTGGCCAGCCGGGACGGTACCGCGCGCAACAGGGCGTCACGCAGCGACGCGGCGAGGCCGGTCCGGGAGGTCAACCATGACTGCCGGGACGCCGCCCGCATCATGCGGTTGGCGCCGGGCCTGCGCTCGGCGTCGTAACGCAGGAGCCGCCGGGCGGCGTCCGCCGGTTCCGCGCCGGTCAGGTGGCGGGTCAGCGCGGCGGCGTCCTCGAAGGCCTGGCTGGCCCCCTGGCCGAGGTCGGGCGGCATGGCGTGCGCGGCGTCGCCGAGGAAGGCGACCCTGCCGACCGCGAACGAGGGCAGGGGCGCGGCCAGGCGGGCGATCGGGTCGACGTAGATGTCGGCGGGCGAGGTGGCCTCGATCAGCGTCGCGACGAGGGGATGCCAGTCGGCCGTCAGGGACAGCATCCACCGGCGCGCCTCCGCCGCGTCCGGCGGCGTGCCGTACAGGACGGAGTCGGTGAACCAGTACAGGAGGTCCTCGCCGACGGGGTACAGGCCGAACATCGCCCCGGTGCGGCGGTCGACCAGCTGGCTGGTGAGCAGGTCCGTCACCAGACCGGGCGGGCGGGGCAGCATGCCGCGCAGATCCATCCGGCCGGTCCGCCGCAGCCCGGGGTGGCCGGGGAAGAGCTGAGCCCGCAGCCTGCTGCCGATGCCGTCGGCGGCGATCACGACGTCCGCCCTGGCGACGGGCTCACCGTCGGCGATCACGGTCACCCCGGTGGAGTCGGGTTCCAGACGCTCGACCGGGGTGGAGGTTCGCACCCGCTCGGCGGGGAGCGGGGCGCGTAGCGCCCGGTGCAGACGCGCCCGGTCGATGATGACGGGAATCCCGATCCGCTCCCGCACCTGGGCCACGTCGGTGATCAGCAGCGGCCGTCCGTGCCGGTCGCGCAGCCCTCCACGGCCTTCACGCATGACGTGCCCACGGATGTCCTCGGCCAGCCCCAGCGTGTCCAGTGCCCGGAGCCCGTTGGGCATGACCACGATCCCGGTCCCCGCCTCCCTGAGCTCGGCGCCGCGTTCGAAGAGCGTCACCTCATGGCCCAGGCGATGCAGCCCGACCGCGGCCGCCACTCCTCCAAGCCCGGCGCCGACCACCACGATCCTCATGGAACCTCCTCGATTCACTACGATCGTACTAGTACGCCTACTGGTATAGCGTGGCCGTATGCCGCCCACCAATCCGGCCCGTCGCCGCGCCCTGACCGATGCCGCCATCGCGCTGCTGGCGTCGTCGGGCGTGCACGGGCTGACCCACCGCGCGGTGGAGAAGGAGGCGGACCTTCCGCCGGGAACCGCCTCCAACTACTTCCGTGACCGGGAGACGCTGCTGGTGGCCGCCGCGGAGCGCGTCGTCGAGCTGCACCACACAGACACCGGCCAGGCCACCGACCAGGCCACCGACCGGCCCGCGACGCTGGACGACCTGCTGACCGAGTCGCTGTTCACGGCGGCGACCACACTGCGCGACCGCTATCTGGCGATCTTCGAGCTCCAGCTGGAGTCCGTACGCCGCCCGGCGCTCGCCTCGGCCCTCGCGGGCCTGGGGGAGGCGGCGGTGCGGATCACCGCAGGGCAGCACGACAAACTCGGTCTCACCCTCCCCCGCGAGAAGATTCCCACCCTGATCGCGCTCTACGGGGGCGCGCTGTTCACCCTGGTCACCGCACCACCGGAGACCGTCGACCGGGACGTCGTCCAGACCCTGGTCAGGACCATCCTGAACGGCTGCGCCTCGCGGGAGGAGAAAACCTGAGGCCTGCCACCGGCGCCGCGGATCGGCGGCCCGCCCTCCAAACCGCCCACGGGATCGCCCGGCGATTTCCCGGCACCTTCTTGGCGACGTCCCGGCCGGTCGTGGTGGCGGGGACGCTACAAAGCCACTCACCTAACGGCATCACGGATGGGGGCTCACTGAGGCACTCGCAGGGGCTCAAGGGCGGCCAGGACGAGGTCGAGGCCGAAGACGAACTCCTTCGCCGGGTCGAAGCCGGCGGCGACGAGCGCTGCGGCGGACTCGTTGAGGTAGGGGAACTCGTCAGGAGGAAGCTGGGGTAGGTAGGCGTCCTCGATCACGTCCGCGAGCTCGTCGGCGGTGCCGAACGGCAGGCTGGCCGCCTGCAGGGCGAAGCCGTAGACATAGCTGTCGAGCAACCAGTTGGCGTGCGTCGCCATCAAGGCCGAGAAGCCGGCCCTCCGCAGGCAGGCGGTGACCGCCTCGTGGTGGCGGAGGGTCGCGGGCCCTGGCGACGTCCGCGACTCCATCAGGCCGTTCGCCCACGGGTGGCGTGCGAGAACCTGTTGGGCGGACACCGCCCGCCGTCGTATCGCCGACTGCCAGTCGGTCCCTTCGGGCGGGAGCTCGATCTCCTCGAACACGACGTCGATCATGGCGTCCAGCAGCTCTTCCTTGCTCGCCACGTAGTGATACAGCGACATCGCGCCCGCGCCGAGCGTGCCGGCCAGCCGGCGCATGCTCAGCCCGTCGACCCCCTCGCGGTCGGCGAGCCGGATCGCCTCCTCCACCACCCGCTGCTTGCTCAGCCCCGCGTCGGACACGACCCGCCTTTGTTCCCTCGCAGCCAACGGGTCTCCTCGCTCGCTCGTACGGCTTGACAGTCGTACAGCGTACGTCCATAGTACGGTGTACGTGTTCGTACGGTGTACGACGTACGGTGTACGAAACAGCGGGCGTCGCGGCTCGGAGGAGGCTTCTGTGGGGACTGAACGAATGCCGGAGGCGAGTCCGGCCGGGGCGGCGACGATGCGGGCCGCCGTCCAGCACCGCTACGGCCCGCCCTCCGTGCTCGTGATGGCCGAGGTCGGGCTACCGCTGCCCGGTCGAGGCGATGTGCTCGTCCAGGTGGGCGCGACCGCAGTACATCCTGGCGACTACTTCGTCATGACCGGTGAGCCGTACGTGGTGCGTCTGGTGTTCGGGCTCCGCCGGCCGCGTCACGGCATCCCTGGCAGGGACCTCGCCGGTGTGGTGGCGGCGGTCGGGAAGGACGTCACCGCTCTCCGACCCGGCGACAAGGTGTTCGGCTGGAGCACCACGGGAACGCTCGCGGAGTACGCCCGCGTCCCGGCGGACCACCTCGTGTCCGTGCCCGCCAACCTGTCGGACGTGGACGCGGCGGCGGTGCCCACGTCCGGCATGACGGCATTGCAGGCGTTGCGCGACATCGCGAACGTTCGACCGGGCCAGGCGGTGCTGATCACGGGCGCGTCGGGCGGCGTGGGCTCCTTCGCCGTACAGATCGCCAAGGCGTTCGGCGCCGAGGTGACGGGGGTGTGCAGCACCCGCAACGTCGACCTGGTCCGGTCGCTCGGCGCCGACCACGTCGTCGACTACACCGAGACCGACTTCACCCGCACCGGGAAGCGCTACGACGTCATCCTCGACAACGTGGAAGCCCAGCCCCTGGCGGCTGTCCGCCGAGCGCTGACGCCCACCGGCACCCTCATCCCCAACAGCGGACGCGGCGGCCGCCGGATCGGCCCCCTCGGCCGGATCGTCAAAGCGCGCGTGCTGTCCGGGTTCACCCGTCAGCGGCTGAGGCCCTTCACGTCGGTCGGGAAGCGCCAGGACCTGCTCACCCTGGCCGACCTGCTCGCGACCGGGCAGGTCACGCCCGTCATCGACCGCACCCACCCCCTCGACGAAGCAGCTGACGCCCTCCGCCACGTCGCGGCCGGCCACACCCGAGGGAAGGTCGTCGTCACCGTCTGACGACCGGACCGGCGAGAACGACCCGACCCGTGCGTGTGCACGCCCGAACCTGCCGCCGCTCCGGCGCAGGGGACCGCTCCTCCCGAAAGAAGAACCGGTGACCATCCGAACGAAAACCCCGGACCTGCTCGACGACCCCCCGGTCCCCGTTCAGGCCAAGCTCGCCGCCGCATGGGCCGGCTTCATGTTCCTCTACATCTACGTCGACTACTTCCACCTCTACAAGCCCGGCGTCATCGACGGCGTCCGCGCCGGCGTCGTCTTCGAGTTCGACGTCAGCCCGACGTTGTTGACCGTGATGCTCGCGTCCGTAGCGATCCCGGCCCTGATGGTGATGCTCTCCATGACGCTGCCCGCCCGGGTGAACCGCGCCACGAACCTCGTCGTCGCGTCGCTCTACATCCCCTACTCGGTGTTCAACGCGGTAGGGGAGTCCTGGGACTGGGCCTTCTTCTATGGCCTCTCCATCGGAATCGAGGTACTGCTCCTGGCCTTCGTCCTGCGCTCCGCCTGGACATGGCCTCGGACCCCCGCCGTTCCGGCCGGTCCCGCGACGACCGGCCTTCGGCAGGACGTTCGACGGTAGGTATCCGTGTAAGGCCCTACGGCGTGAAGCCCGTAGGCCGAACGATGGCCGACCGGCCGCGACGACGAAGGGGGCATCAGCTCGCCTGACGCGCTCTCAGGCGTTCATGCCCCTGACGTCGTGGTCAGGGAGTCGAGCATCGTTGATGTCGGTTTCCCGGTAGCGGCGTCGGTCGCCGGGTCCGCGCCGAAGGGGGTCCCGGACTGCTTCACCCACGCCGGCGGCTACGCGTCGCGCATCCGTAGGAGCAGCCCGCCGCCCAGGAGCGCCGCGGCGGCCCACGCGGCGAGGACGCCCAGGCCGGCCCATGGGCTGAGAGGAAGGCTGGACAGGTGGGTGGTGGCCTGGATGGCGAGCCCGGCATTCATCGGGGAGATCTGCCACAGAAGCCGCTGCCAGTCATCGTCGGCGACCATGAGGATGAGGGCGGGGAAGAGGTAGAGCAGGCCGAGCACGACCCCGATGGCGGTGGCGGAGTCCCGTACGGCGGTGGCGACGCCCAGGCTGAACAGGGCGACCAGCGCCAGATAGAGGACCGAACCGACGGCGGCGCGCACCATGGGACCGCTGGTGAGAAGGAGCATGTCGGCGGGGAAGCCGTTGGCGAGCAGGATGCGCCGCGTGGCCAGCGCGGAGGCGAGCACGGCGACACTTCCGGCGATCAGGGTCAAGCCGACCAGAATGATCGCCTTCGCGGCCAGGACGCCGACCCGGCGCGGCATGGCGGTCAGAGTGAGGTGGATCATGCCGGTGCCGTACTCGCCGGTGATCGCCGACACGGCCAGGATGGCGACGACCGCCTGGCTCACCTGGACCCCGAAAAGACCGATCTTGGCGGGGTCGTAGCCGCAGCCTTCCGAGGCGCAGGACACGACGGCGGAGGCCGCGACGCTGACGGCGACGGTCAGCACCACGATCGCGAGCAGCAGCCAGCCGGTGCCGGCCAGGGTACGGAGTTTCGTCCACTCCGCATGCAGGTGCTCTCTCATGCGCTCCTCCCGCGACGCGGGAAGAGGTCCCGACGGGGACGTCTCATGCGTCCCTCCGGCGGAGTCGAAGGACGGCCAAGCCGAGGGCGAGCGCCGTATAACCGGCCAGCACGGCCAGACCGGCCCACGGCGGCAGCGGGTAGAACCCGGCGATGGGCGCGTAGTGGCCGAGCACGTGCGCGTACTGCGGGACGCTCTGCTGCGTGGCGAAGCCGGCCGCCGGGGTGAGGCGCAGCAGCCACTGCGCCGCGCTGTCGGGCAGGACCGAGGTGGTGGCGAGGACGTGCGGGACCACGATCACCGTGATCGCGGTGACGACCGCCGCGACGCTGCGCCGCAGCAGCGCGCCGAGGGCGAGGGCGAGCACGGCGGCCAGCGCGAACAGCGCCGCCATGCCGACCACGATGCGCACCTGGGTGAACAGGGACACCGGGAGGACGGCGTTGCCGTTGCCGCGCAGGATCCGCCCGCCGACCGTGAACGTGATCGCACCGGCGGGCAGCGCGGCGGCGAAGGTGACCAGGCCGAGCGCCAGCGCCTTGGCCGCCAGCGTCCGGCCGCGGCGCGGGCCGGCCAGCAGGGTGACGCGGATCAGGCCGTGCCGGTACTCGGCGGTGACGAACATGACCGCCACCACGATCACCAGGATCAGCCCGGTCAGCGCACCGCTGAGGGGACGTTCCGCGGTCGGGCCCTCGATGGTCGGCGCGATGTCGCCGACGCCGGTGACGGAGAAGGTGCCACCGGACTGGCCGGCGCGGCCCGGGTGGTGCTCGACCCCGTCGGGACCGACGGTGACGCCGATGTCGTCGTCGCGCCACGCGCCGGACGTGCTGCCCTCCAGCCTGACCTGGTCGAACTCACCGGTGGCTTCGGTGAAGCGGGCCGCCGCGACGGACCCGCCGAGATCCCCCTGCGTGACCGTCAGATCCCCGGGGGAGGCCGCGAACAACCCGATCTGTACGGTCTGCGGTAGTCCGGCCAGGGTCGCGGTGCCGATCCGCGTCCAGTCCGTGCCGTCGACGGACTCGTATCCGGTGAGGGTGTCGCCGGAGCGGGTCAGCCGGAGCCAGCGCGGCGACTGCCGGGAGACGCCGCCCGCCCGGCCGGCCACGTCGTGGGTGAAGTTGTGCTGCATCCGCACCCCGTGCCCGCCGGTCATCATCACCGCCGCGTAGGCGGAGCCCTGCCTGGTGCTCTCCTTGATCATGACTCCGGCCTTCGCCCACGGCACGAGGCCGGGAACCACGTTGCGCCGCCCCGGGGTGACATCGGGCTTGCGGATCTGGCCGGTCATGGAGGTGAGGCGGACGGTGATGCCGCCGTCCCCCACCAGCGGCCGGTGCACGAAATAGAACTTGTCGTCCACCGCCTCGCCGCCCGGACCCACCAGGGGCGGAGGACAGGCGACCTCGACCGGACCGGCGCCGCACGAGGCGTGGCCGCTGGACGCGGACAGCAACCCGAGCAGCACGGTGACCAGTGCCGCTGCCGTCAGGGCGACCACCCAGCCGCGCACCGTCCTGAACTTGGTCCACTCGGCGCGCAGCGACCGCCCGAACCCTCCGCGTCCGGCCCCCGGTTCCGCGTGGTGTGAGGAACGGCGCGGAATGGCGCTCATCGTGCCGCTCCCCGGTATTCGACCGCGTCGGCGGTGAGGTCCATATAGGCCTGCTCCAGCGTCACCCGGTACGTCGCCACCTCGGAGAACGGCACCGCGTCGGCGTTGAGTACGGCCACGACGTGCTCCGACGACAGCCCGGAGACGACGATCGTGTCGTGGTCGGTGACGGCCGTGGTGGCGCCGGCGTGACCCAGCGCGGACATCGCCGCCGAACGCGCCGCCGTCCGCAGTGTGACCCGGCCTCGGGAGGCGGTCGTGATGAGATCGGCCACGCTGGTGTCGGCGATGACGCGGCCCTTGCCCACCACCACGAGATGGTCGGCGGTGTCCTCCAGTTCGCTCATCAGATGGCTGGACACCAGCACGGTCCGCCCTTCGCCGGCCAGTGACCGCAGGAGGCCGCGCATCCACACGACGCCCTCGGGATCAAGGCCGTTGACCGGCTCGTCCAGCATGAGCACCGGCGGGTCCCCGAGCAGCGCGGCCGCGATACCGAGCCGCTGGCGCATGCCCAGCGAGAAGCCGCCCGCCCTGCGCCGGGCGGCGGACCGCATGCCCACCTGTTGGAGCACCTCATCGACCCGCCTGCCGTCCAGGCCCTGGGAGTGGGCCAGCCACAGCAGATGGTTGCGCGCGGTACGGCTCGGCTGCAGCGCCCCGGCATCCAGCAGCGCTCCGACGTGGGTGAGCGGGTCGCGCAGGCCGACGTACGGCCGTCCGCCGATCAGCGCCTGACCCTCCTCGGCCGCGTCCAGGCCGAGGATCACCCGCATCGTGGTGGACTTGCCCGCCCCGTTGGGGCCGACGAACCCGGTGACCCGGCCGGGCAGCACGGTGAACGACATGCCGTCCAGCGCGAGGGTCGGGCCGAACCGTTTGCGCAGCCCGCTGACTTCGATGGTTGCCTGCATGCGACCGGTTGTACGGACCCGGCCCTAACACGGGCCGAACAGAGGCTGTCACACCGCTGTTAGGTCCGGTACGGCATCCTGGAACCCATGCGAATCTGGCGACGGCCGGCGCGCACCGTACGACTGCGCTTCACCGTCTTGTACGGTGCCATGTTCCTGCTGTCCGCCGTCGGACTGCTGGTCATCACCAACCTCGTGGGCCTCGGAGGGACGCGGGTCAGCCGATCCGCACCCCCTGGGACCCCGCCGGTCGAGCCGACCACGCTCGCCGCCGCCACCGAACGCATCGCATGGCTCCAGACCCAGCTGTCGGACACCCACGCGGCCCAGTCACGCCAGTTCCTGATCGGCTCGGCGCTGGCGCTCGCGGTCATGGCCGTGGTGTCGCTCGTCCTGGGCCGCCTCATCGCCGGCAGGGTACTGCGCCCGCTACGGATGATCACCGCGGCCACCCGCCGCATCTCCGCCGACAACCTGCACGAGCGGCTGGCCGCCCAGGGCCCGGCCGACGAAGTCAAAGATCTTGCCGACACCATCGACGACCTGCTGGAACGGCTGGAGAACTCATTCGCCGCACAACGCCGGTTCGTCGCCAACGCCTCCCACGAACTCCGCACCCCGCTGGCCACCATGCGCGCGTCCCTGGACGTGGCCCTGGCCAAGCCGGAGCCCGTACCGGCGCAGACCGCCGCGCTGGCCGACCGGCTCCGCACCGAGCTCGACCAGGTCGACCGGCTGCTCGAAGGTTTCCTCATGCTCGCCCGCGCCCAGCACGGCGCCCTGACTGACCGCACCACGCTCTCACTCCACCAGCTGGCGACCGCCGCCCTGCACGCCCGGACCGCCGACATCGCCACCAACAACCTCACCGTCCGCTCCCCCGCCGCCGCCGACACCCCGGGCACCGTGCACGACAGCGCGTGGACACAGGGAAACAGGACGCTCATCACCCGCATGATCGACAACGTCATCGACAACGCCATCACCCACAACCACGAAGGCGGCTCGATCCTCCTCGCCACCACCACCGACGGCGCAACGGCTCGGCTCGTCGTCGAGACCGGCGGACGCGTCCTCGACCAGCGACAGGTCGACCGACTGGCTCAGCCCTTCCAGCGACTCGGCGCCGACCGCACCCACTCCGGCGACGGCTCCGGGCTCGGCCTTTCGATCGTCGCAGCCGTCGCCGCCGCGCACGGCGGCACCCTCGACCTGCGGGCCCGGCCGGAAGGCGGTCTCCGCGTCGTCATCTCGCTGCCGGCGGCGGCCGTACCGGCGGAGGTCGCGGCGTGAGGGTGCTCGTGGTGGAGGACGCGCGCTCCCTCGCCGCCGTACTCGTCGAAGGTCTGAGCGATCAGGGCATGGCCGTGGACGTCGCCCACGACGGCCTGGAGGCCGCAGCCAAGCTCGACCTCAACGCCTACGACGTGGTCGTCCTCGACCGCGACCTGCCGGGTATCCACGGCGACACCCTCTGCCGGATGATCACTGAACACGACGACCGTGTCATGGTCCTGATGCTGACCGCGGCCGACGAGCCCGGAGACCGGGTCACCGGCCTGACCCTGGGAGCCGACGACTACCTGACCAAGCCCTTCCACTTCCCCGAGCTGGTGCTGCGCATCCGCTCCCTGGCCCGCCGCCGTCCCACCGCCCAGCCCCGTACGCTGCGCGCGGCCGGCATCGAGCTCGACCCGCTGCGCCGCACCGCCACCCGCGACGGCCGCCACCTGGATCTGTCGGTCAAAGAGTTCGCCCTGCTCGAAGCCCTCCTCCGCGCCGCTCCCGCGTTCCTCAGTGCCGAGGACCTGCTCGAACAGGTGTGGGACGAGCACGCCAACCCCCTGACCAACACCGTCACGGTCACCGTCGGCCGCCTGCGCCGCAAACTCGGCGACCCCCCGGCCATCACCACCACGCCCAGGGTGGGATACCGGATCACGGCCCACGATCTCCGGGAAGACCCCGTCATCTGACCACCCGGCCGGCGCGGGAGAACCGGAGACAGGTGGCTCCTCCTCCACCGACACCCTGTACGGCGGCGGGGGCGGCGGGTCGAGCCTCGGCCCTGCCGGATCCACCTTCACCGTCGGTGTCCGCCAGGGCGACGGCGAACTGACCCTCACCTACGACACCGAGTCGTGTGGCGTCCCGCCCGCGCCGGAGCCGTGCCCCGACAAGAAGCCCGGGCCCTCGAACGACAACGGCGACGTAAGCGGCGGCGCAGGCGGCGCCGGTGGACGGTCCAGGACCGACTCCGACCGTCCCGACCGTCCCGGCCTTCCCGGCAGGGACACTCAGGGACGCACCGGCGGAAACGGTGGTGGTGGCGGCTCCGCCCGTACCACGTAGGGGTGACGCTCGACGGTCAGACGCGGAACCTCGCCACTCGCCTGTGGCCCGCCGTGGCCGCCACCGTCCGGCTGCGGCGCGCTTTCACGAGGCGTCGAGGAGTGCCCTGATGTCGCTTTCTCGGTAGCGGCGTTGCCTGCTGGGTGTCCTGACCGAGGGAATCTTCCCGGTGAGCGCCCACCGGTTCACGGTCTTGGGGTCCACGCCGAAGATCCGAGCCACTTCTCCGGGGGTGAGAAGTCGTTCGGTGGTGTCGGGCCCGGTGACGAAGGTGCCGTCGGGGGCGACGGCCTTGAGGGGGGACATAAGGCTCTCCTTCAGTGGCGGAGGGTGTGCAGGATCTGGTTGTGGTGGGTCAGCGCATGGACCAGGCGGTGCGGGGTCGTACGGCCCAGCACGTCCCGGGCCCCGGCCCCACGCTGGTCAGGGCGTAGCGGATGGCCCACCATCGGGGCAGGCCGGGCAGGTCGTGTCGCTCGTACCGCCAACCGGGGTGGGTGCTGATGAGCAGGCTGATCAGACGTCGCTCGTCGTCGGTCATGGCCACCCTGGTTCGGAGGGTGGACAGGAACACATGTCGTTCAGGCCGGGGCTTTCGCTCGGGGAGGGGTCCCGCTCGCTCGAACCATGAAGTCCAGGCGTCTTCGTTCGGCGCGGGCTTTCGAGGGCCTTCGCCCGGGCCACGGGGTCCGGGTTCGGGCCGTGAGTTCAGGGGTCCTCGTCCAGGCCGGGAGCCCGGGTCGTGAGACCCAGGATCCGACCGCTCAAGCCATGGGTCCGGGGTCTTCGTTCGGTTTGCGAGGTCCGGAATGCAGGGCCTTTCGTGGGACGGGTGCTTTCAGAGGCGGGTGCCCGGCCCCGAGCCGGGGAGCACTTGGCCGGGCACCCTGGAGGAGGACCAGCCCCAGGACACAGGGCCGGTGCACCAGACGGCTCCCCTTCCCCAGCACGCCCGGAACGTGCACGGAAACCGCCT
>NZ_JBHSBC010000005.1:0-110448 GCF_042650425.1 Streptosporangium jomthongense
GCTGGGCGGCCTGCTGACCGTAACCGGGCTGGGCGGCCTGCTGACCGTAGCCCTGCTGCTGGCCGTACCCGGGCTGGGTCTGCCCAGGTCCGGTGTTCGGCTGTGAGGCCTCCGATCGATATCCCACGACTGTCACATCGGGATCGAGTTCTCCGGGGGCTCGACCCGCGTTCTGTCCGTATTGCGGATGCCCCGACGGTGTGCGGTCGCGCTCGGGATCATCCTGCGGATACGGTGGCTGTCCGGTGCTCACCGCGTCACCTCACTTCGACTGCGCATGTGGCACATGTCAGACTCACATGCTTGCTGGTGCACAACGTATCGACATAGGTAACAACAGTCACCTTTCCGATCAGTCAGCACCACGGTCAAGCTAGTGGCCCCGTGGTGTCAGATGGAGCAGCATCCGGGTGTTTCCCAAGGTGTTCGGCTTGACGTGCTCCAGATCAAGGAACTCTGCCACACCTTCGTCATAGGAGGCGAGAAGTTCCGCGTAGACCTCCGGCGCGACGGGTGTGCCCTGGATCTGCCTGAATCCGTGTCTCGCGAAGAAATCGATCTCGAAGGTGAGACAGAAGACCCTGCGCAGTCCGAGGTCTCCGGCGACGCCGATGAGACGGGAGACGATCCGGTGGCCGATTCCCATACCCCGGCAGTCGGGATCGACGGCGACCGTGCGAATCTCGGCCAGGTCCTCCCACAGGACGTGCAATGCTCCACAGCCGACGACCTTTCCCGCCACGTCGGCCACCCAGAACTCCTGGATGTCCTCATAAAGGGTGACGGTCGCCTTCTCCAGCAGGCGCGGCCCCGCTCCGGCGTAGGTGTCGACCAGGCGGCGGATGGCGCGGACGTCCGGCGTCCTGGCCCTGCGCACCGTGATCTCCGCCGACGATCCTTCCGGGACGTCGCCGGAGACCGCCGCCGACTCCCCTTCCGGGGCCTCCGGGGAAACCTCGTCCCGGCCGGGTACGGCCCGCACCGGGGACTGTTGCGCAACCTGCTCCATGACTGATCAGAGTACGTCCTCGTCACCGCTTGTTTACGGCCTGCCCTTATCTCGGCCGCAGGGTCCGCCGGATGAATCTCGCCGTCTTCTTCGCGCCCCGGGAGGCCGCCCGGCGGGCGTGCCTCGACCGGCCCCGTCCGAAGGCCTGGACCTGCGAGAATCTCCGCCCCCGCGCCAGGGGAGGCGGATGCCCGGCGTGGCACATATGTCGATCATGAAATTGCGTGACCCGACCGTGACATTTCAGTTGCGAAAGCTCCACCGGCTTCACAGTTCTGGTTGAGCATGAACCGCCAATTGCACTAATGTCCGTCCTCGATGTCAGCACCCGTAAAGTGCTGCGCCGCCGAATCCCCGACTCGGGGAACCGGGGACCCACCCTCCAGCCGTCCCCCGGGGTGAATCCGATGTGCCACCGGCGCCTCGGTAGGGCTGCCTCCGGCCCGAACCCGTCAGCTAACCCGGTAGGCGGCCGAGAGAGGAGCCTGTTGGTGAAGCGCACGCGCAACCGTGGGAGAGAGAGCGCGGGCGGGAACGCCCGCCATCGAGAACACCGGGTGCGCAGGCCGCGGCACAAGGTGGTGATCGCCGGGCTCGCCTTCGCCTCCCTGCTCCTCGGCGCCCCCTTCGCCGCGACCGCGGAGCCGAAACCGAGTCTGCAGGAGCTCGCCAAGCAGGCCGAGAAGCTGCACACCGAGATCGAGACGCTCACCGAGCAGTACAACGGCGGGCGGGTCAAGCTCAAGCAGGCGCAGCGCGCCGCGGAGAGCGCGAAGAAGACCCTCGCCGCCAGCGAGTCACAGTTGGCCGAGCGGCGCACGAAGGCCACCCTGCTCGCCCAGAGCACCTACATGGCGGGTGGGCTCGCCTCGGCGCTGGCCTTCACCCAGTCGTCCAACCCGGACACCTTCCTCGACCAGGCCACCACGAACTACGCGCTCCAGCAGCAGCAGAGCGAGGAGGTCGCGCAGGTCAGCAAGGCGATCGAGACCGCCCAGCGCGCGCAGGCCAGCGCCAAGGCCCGCACCGACGAGGTCAAGGACCTCCTGTCCGACCTCGGTGACCGGCGGACCAAGATCGAACGGCTGGTGAAGCGGGTCGAGAGCGACCTGTTCAGCGAGGTGCGTTCGCAGGCCGGGCGCAACCGGGGCAGCCGGGTCAAGGTCAACGTGCCGATCATCGGCTCGGGCAAGGCCGCCGAGGCCGCCCGCTGGGCCCTCACCCAGCAGCTCAAGCCGTACGTGTGGGGGGCCGAGGGCCCCAACTCCTTCGACTGCTCCGGCCTGGTGATGTGGGCCTACCAGAAGGTCGGCATCAGCCTGCCGCACTACACGGGCGACCAGTGGACCGCGGGCACCCACATCTCCTCAAGGAGCGACCTGCGCCCGGGAGACCTCGTCTTCTTCTACAGCGACCTGCACCACGTCGGGATCTACATCGGCGCGGGCCTCATGGTCCACGCGCCGCAGACCGGCGACGTCATTCACATCGCCCCGATCGACAACCGTCCCTTCGCGGGCGGGGTGCGCATCGCCGACTGAACCGCCCGGACCGCCTGAACCGGCTGGGCCGGCTGGGCCGGCCGGACCGCCCCGAACCGCCGACGGCGGTTCGGGGAAGGACGCACCCGGGTCGCGTACGGCCACAGCGGCCCCTCAGGGGGCCCCTGCCGTACGCGGGGGCCCGGGACGGCATCGGGTAAGGGCTCGCCTCAGATGAGGCGTCTGCGGGCCGCCCAGGCGACGGCCTCGATGGCCGTCGCCACGCCGATGCGGTCGCAGATTCCGCGGAGTCTACGGCGGACCGTTCTTCCGCTGATGTCGAGGCGGCGTCCGACCCGGTCGACCGTGACGCCCTTGGCCAGCTCCGCCAGCAGCACGAGATCCTCATCTGTGAGGCCGACCTCGCCCATGCCCAGGAGGCTGTCGCCGCGACGGGAATCCACTTCGGGATATGCCATCTGGAGTCGCTCCCCCCGCACCTGCTAATCGAGGCGTGAGTTGTCTGGAATCAGTGTCGCCCGTCAGGAACGGTAAACGGCTTGTTCAAAGGTCGTCAAGTTCCACACTTCATAGAGGTAGCACGCGCTGTTGACATAGTGGTCGCTACGTGAAGTACTCATGATATGTCGGCGCCTTTATGGTTAAGTCACGGACAAGTCAGGGTCCGTGGCCGGGGGCGCCCGCCGCGCGCCACGTCCTCGCAGACCAAGGTTTCGCCGGAGCCCCGCCGACCACGGCCCCGGCGCCGGCCGGCCGTATGGTTATGACCTATATGTGAATTTCGCCGGAAAAAGTGGAGCCCTTCCGCGCGCTTCGCCGAGCGCCTCACTACCCCTTGACGTGGCGGTTGGAAACCCTCCGCAATGGGAGGATGCCATGCCCCAGATTTACGGCATTCGGCGCAAATCTGGCGTAACATGCCGTTTACCGTACGGTATCGAACACACTGGAAATAGAGTTTCCGTCCTCCGTTTGGCCCCAATCAAATCACCGGGCTCCGGGCCCCCACATGAGACCGGGCCCGCCGCCCGGCCCGCCGTGAGGGGAGCCGGGCAACGGGCCCGGTGCAGGGAAGGAAGGGTCAGCCCGTGGGCTTGACCAGCGGGAACAGGATGGTCTCGCGGATGTTCTTACCGGTGAAGGCCATGATCAGACGGTCCACGCCGACCCCCACGCCACCCGTCGGCGGCATGGCGTACTCAAGGGCGGTGAGGAAGTCCTCGTCGAGCTGCATGGCCTCAGGGTCGCCGCCCGCGGCGAGCAGGGACTGCTCGGTGAGGCGGCGGCGCTGCTCGATCGGGTCGCTCAGCTCCGAGTAACCGGTGCCGAGCTCGGTGCCGAACCCGATCAGGTCCCACTTCTCGGTCAGCAGCGGGTTGTCCCGGTGCGTCCTGGCCAGCGGGGAGGTCTCCAGCGGGTAGTCCATGACGAACGTCGGCTGGACGAGGGTGTGCTCGACGAGCTCCTCGAACAGCTCCTGCACGAGCTTGCCCTGGCCCCACTTGGCGTCCCAGTGGATGTCGCGCGCGTCGGCGAGCTTGCGGACCTGGTCGAGCGGGGTCTCGGTCGTGACCTCCTCGCCGAGCGCCTCGGAGACCGAGCCGTAAACGGTGACCCTCGGCCACACCGGCAGCCCCAGGTCGATCTCCTGGCCGTCGTGGACCACCACGGAGTGCCCGAGGGCGGCCACGACCGCCCGCTGGATCATCCGCTGGGTCAGGTCGGCGATCCCGTTGTAGTCGAGATAGGTGCCGTAGGCCTCCATCATCGTGAACTCGGGGTTGTGGGTGGCGTCCGCGCCCTCGTTGCGGAAGTTGCGGTTGATCTCGAAGACCTTCTCGATGCCGCCCACCACGAGCCGCTTGAGGTAGAGCTCGATCGCGATGCGAAGGTAGAGCTCCATGTCGTAGGCGTTGATGTGGGTCCTGAACGGCCTGGCCGCCGCCCCGCCGTGGATCGGCTGGAGCATCGGCGTCTCGACCTCCAGGAACCCCTCCTCGTGCCAGAAGTCACGGATGGACCGCACGACCGCGCTGCGGGTGTAGGCCATCTTGCGCGCCTCGTCGTTGACGATGAGGTCCACGTAGCGCTGGCGGACCCGCGCCTCGGGGTCGGTGAGCCCGGCGTGCTTGTCCGGCAGCGGACGCAGGCACTTGGAGGTGATCGTCCAGCTGTCGGCCAGGATCGACAGCTCGCCCCTGCGGGAGGTGATGACCTCGCCCACGACGCCGATCTGGTCGCCGAGGTCGACGTCGCGCTTCCACGCCGCCAGGGACTCCTCGCCGACCCGGTCCAGGGAGATCATGACCTGGAGGTCGGCCGAGCCGTCGCGGATCGTGGCGAAGCAGAGCTTGCCGCCCGTGCGCGACAGCATGACCCGACCGGTGACGCCCACCCTGTCGCCGGTCGCGGTGTCGGCGTCGAGGCCGGCGTATTTCTCGCGGACGTCGCCGTTGGTCGCGGTGCGCGGGAAGTTCACCGGGTACGGCTCGACGCCCTCCGAACGGAGACGGTCGAGCTTCTCCCGGCGCACGCGCATCTGCTCCGGCAGATCGTCGGCTGGGGTGGTCACTTCATCGGTCACAGGACAAGGTTACCGATGTCCGCCAGAGGGTGTTTCCCGCTTTTTCTCCGCGAAGAGACCAGGCCTCAGGTGGTGTTGCGGTGGTAGATGAGCCGCAGGCCGATCAGCGTGAGCCACGGTTCGTGCACGTCGACCGAGCGCGCCTCGCTGACCACCAGGGGCGCCGCGCTGCCGGTGGCGACGACGGTGACCTCGTCGGGGTCGTCGGCCAGTTCGGCCGCCATCCGCTCGACGATGCCGTCCACCTGCCCGGCGAAGCCGTAGATGATGCCCGCCTGCAGCGCCTCGACCGTGTTCTTGGCGATCACCGAGCGCGGCCGGATCAGCTCGACCTTGTGCAACTGCGCCCCGGCCGCGGCCAGCGCGTCCACCGAGATCTCGATGCCGGGGGCCGTGACCGCCCCGACGTACTCGCCCTTGGCCGAGACCGCGTCGAAGGAGGTGGCGGTGCCGAAGTCGACGATGACGCACGGCCCGCCGTACAGCTGGATGGCGGCCAGGGCGTTGACGATCCGGTCGCTGCCGACCTCCTTCGGGTTGTCCATCCTGACCGGGACCCCGGTGCGGATGCCCGGCTCGACGATCACGGCGGTGACGTCGCCGTAGTAGCGGCGGCACATCTCCCGCATCTCGTTGAGCACGGACGGCACGGTCGAGCAGAGCACGATGCCGTCGACGTCGGTGCCCTTGAGCAGCGGCGACTGCCCGAGCAGCCCCTGCAGCACGACCGCGATCTCGTCGGCGGTGCGCCGGGCGTCGGTGGCGATCCGCCAGTGCTCGATGACCTCCTCGCCCTCGAACAGGCCGAGGACGGTATGGGTGTTACCGACATCGATGGCGAGCAGCATCAGTTCCCCCGAAGGTCCAAGGCGATGTCAAGGGCCGGCGCCGAGTGGGTGAGCGCGCCAACGGCAAGATAGTCAACCCCTGTTTCGGCTACGTCACGAGCCGATTCCAAGGTCAACCCGCCGCTGGCCTCAAGCCGGGCCCTGCCCGCGACCAGCCGTACGGCCCGCGACATCTCCTCGACGGTGAAGTTGTCCAGCAGGACCTCCTCCGCCCCCTCGGTGAGGACCGGCTCGATCTGGTCGATCCTGTCCACCTCGACCTCGATCGGCAACCCCGGGTAGGCGTCCCTGACCGCGCGGAAGGCCTCGGCCACCCCGCCCGCGGCCACCACGTGGTTGTCCTTGATCAACGCGGCGTCCGAAAGGGACATGCGGTGGTTGACGCCGCCGCCGCAGCGCACCGCGTACTTCTCCAGCGCCCGTAGCCCGGGAAGCGTCTTGCGGCTGTCCCTGATCCGTGCGCCCGTGCCCTCGACGGCCCGCACCCACCGGTCGGTCAGGGTGGCCACGCCGGACAGGTGGGTGAGCAGGTTGAGCGCCGTGCGCTCGGCCGTGAGCAGGTCGCGGGCCGGGCCGGAGACGGTCATCAGCACGTCACCCTGCGCCACCCGTTCGCCGTCCTTGGCCACGCGTTCGACCGTCAGGCGGCTCCCGCCCACACGGGCGAACACCCCTTCGGCCACGGCCAGTCCGGCCACGACGCCGTCGGCCCTGGCGACCACGTCGGCGGTGGCGGTCAGCCCCTCGGGGATCGTGGCGAGGCTGGTGACGTCACCGGCCTCCTGAAGGTCCTCGGCCACGGCGACCTCGATCAGCGCCGCGACCTCGGCCGGTTCGACGCCCGCCTCGGCCAGGGCCGCCTCGACCCGCGGCGGCAGGGCGTCGGAGCCTCGTCCGTGCGGCACATATGTCATGGTCGTTCCCTCCGCTGTCAGGGTCACGTCGAGGTGCCCGAGCCACCATTCATCGTTCCGTCCGGCGAAGTCATCACGCCAGTGCGACCCGCGGGTCTCCTCCCGGTCGCGGGCCGCGGCGACCAGCGCGGAGGCGACCGTCAGCAGGTTCGTGGTCTCCCACGACTCCGTGCACGGCTCGACCGCGACCGGGGTCCACCGGACGTTCAGCAGCGCCTTGGCGGTCTCGCCCAGGGAGGCGCCGCTGCGCAGCACCCCCGCGCCCATGCTCATGTGCCCCTGGATCCTGGGCCTGGCCCTGGGGTCGATCAGCCCGGCCTGGCGTCCGTCGTCGACGGGCTCACCGGGCGCGGGCCGTACGGCGCGCTCGGCGTGGATGTCGTCGGCGATGCGGCGGGCGAACACCAGGCCTTCGAGCAGGGAGTTCGAGGCCAGCCGGTTGGCGCCGTGCACCCCGGTGCAGGAGACCTCGCCGCAGGCGTACAGGCCGGGCACGCTGGTACGGCCCCGCAGGTCGGTCCTGACGCCTCCGCTGGCGTAGTGGGCGGCCGGGGCGACGGGGATGGGCTGGGTGACCGGGTCGATCCCGTGTTCGAGGCAGACCGCGAGGATCGTCGGGAAGCGGGTACGCCACTTCTCCGCGCCGAAGTGCCTGGCGTCGAGATACATGTGGTCGGCGCCGGTCTCACGCATCCGCTGCGTGATCGCCTTGGCCACGACGTCGCGGGGAGCCAGGTCGGCCAGTTCGTGGACACCCCGCATGAAGCGGTCGCCCTCGGCGTCGATCAGGACGGCGCCCTCGCCCCTGACCGCCTCGGAGATCAGCGGCTGCTGGCCGGTCGAGTCCTGGCCGAGCCAGAGGACGGTCGGGTGGAACTGGACGAACTCCAGGTCCCTGACCACGGCCCCGGCCCGCAGTGCGAGCGCGACGCCGTCCCCGGTCGAGACGACGGGGTTGGTGGTCGCGGCGTAGACCTGGCCCATGCCACCGGTGGCCAGCACGACGGCGCGGGCCCTGACGGCGCCGACGCCGTCGCGTTCGCCCTCTCCCATGACGTGCAGGGTCACCCCTGCGGCCCGGCCTTCGGCGTCCTTGAGCAGGTCGAGCACCAGGGCGTGCTCGATGACCTGGATGGACGACTCGCCGACGGCCTTGACCAGCGCCCGCTGCACCTCGGCCCCGGTCGCGTCGCCGCCCGCGTGCACGATGCGGTCGCGGCGGTGGCCGCCCTCCCTGGTGAGCTGCAGCTCACCCGTTTCGTCGGTGTCGAACCTGGCGCCGGTCGCGATCAGCTCGCGCAGCGCGTCCGGCCCCTCGGTGACCAGGACGCGTACGGCCTCCTCGTCGCACAGGCCGACGCCGGCGACGAGGGTGTCCGACAGGTGCTCCTCGGGGGTGTCGGCCGGGTCGAGCACGGCGGCGATGCCGCCCTGGGCCCAGCGCGTCGAGCCCGCCGAGAGCACGTCCTTGGTGACGACCAGGACCTTCGCGCCGGGGTCGAGGGCGGCGGCGCGCAACGCGAGGGTCAGCCCCGCTACGCCTGAACCGACCACGACGACGTCGGCCTCGACTGTCCAGCCCGGTGGGGGCGCGGTCAACTTCAGGGGAATGGCCGGGATCGTCACTGCCGCCTCCTTGTGGGGATCGCTAGAGGCACCTCTATTTCGTCAATGTGACGATAACGCCCTCCCGAAAACCCTTGTTCCCCGGGTCCCCCCTTTTCGGTCGTCCCGTTCTCAGGGGGCCGGGGGAAGCATGGAGCGGCGGCCGGGGGCGGCCGGGGACTGGGTGGTCATGCCTCCGTCGACGACGAGGACCTGCCCCGTCAGGTAGCGCGACTCGTCGGAGGCCAGGAAGACCATGACGTGGCCGATGTCCTCGGGGGTGCCGAGGTAGGGCAGGGCGTTGAGGCGCAGGAGGTCGTCCACGACGTTCCGCGGGAGGTTGTCCAGCAGCGCCGGGGTGACCACCGCCCCCGGCGCCACGGCGTTGCAGCGCACGCGGTGCGGGCCGTACTGCACGGCGATCGACTTGGTGAGGTTGATGACGGCGGCCTTCACCGCGCCGTAGGAGATCTGCAGGACGTCCCCGACCAGTCCGGCCACCGAGGCGGTGTTGACGATCGAGCCGCCACCGGCCTCGATCATGTGGGGAAGGGCGTACCGGCAGCCCAGCAGGGTGCTGCGCACGTTGAGGGCGACGGCCCGGTCGAACTCGGCCATGTCCAGCCGCAGCAGGTCCAGGTCGGTGCGCGGGTCCGTGCCGCCGACGTGGTTGCAGAGCACGTCCAGGCGGCCGAACTCGGCGACCGTGGCGCCGACCATGGCGGCCACGGAGCCCTCGTCCATGACGTCGACCGACACCGCGAGGCCGCCGTCGATCATGTCGGCCGTCTCCCTGGCGGCCTGTCCGTCACGGTCCGCCACGGCGACCCGGGCGCCCTGCGCGCCCATCAGCAGCGCGGCGGCGCGGCCGATGCCGCTACCCGCCCCGGTGACCAGCGCGACCTTCTCCTTGAGGCGGTCCATTCGCTCCCCCGATCAACTAGTCCTATTTATGAGACTAAAGGGGCATTTGTCGGCTTTATCGACCGCGTGTGGGCGACCCGCCCCCGACGGGTCGCCTGTCGTCGGGGAATCAGGCGCTCAGGGCCGTCTCCGCCGTACGGAGGGCGTGGTCGGGCAGCAGGGCCAGGAGTTGCCGGGTGTGGCCGGGGATCTCCACCTCCGCGAGGCCCTTGAGGAGGACCCTCAGCGGCATGGGCTGGTCGACGAGGACCGTGCCGTTGGACAGCAGCAGGGTGGGCACCTCCGTGTCGAGTTCGGCGTCGCTCAGCGTGGACCCGGCGAGCGCGCACAGGGCCTCCCCCTGGAGCCGGATCCGCTCCCGGAGCCCGGCGTCGCCGCCGGAAAGCGCGATGACGCGGTCGAGGTTCCAGGCGTAGAGCGCCGCGCGGTTGTCGTAGGTCGCGTCCACCCCCGCCGCGACGTCGGAGACGGTGGCGAGGGTGACGGCGTTGACGATGACGACGTGCGCCAGGATCTGTTCGGCGCCCCATTCGTCAGGTGGCGGAACGGGTCTCATGCCGGAGTCCGCGACCGTGGCCGCGGCTTCGAGCAGGTCACGGCAGGCGTCTCTGAGCGGGGTCGTGTCGAGCATCTCTTCCTCCTGATGGGTCCGGAACGTACAGGGGTCAGACCTCCAGCCGGGGCATGTCCCACGGAGCCTGCGGGAGGGCCTCGCCGGTTTCGAGCAGGGTCTTGAGGCCGGCCAGCACGGCGGGCCAGCCGTGCGCGATGCCGCGGTACATCTCCCGGTCGGGGAGCTTCTCGTGGGTCACGGCCAGACGGACGATGTCCTGGTGCGGTTCGATGACGAAGGTGACGACCGACGCCTCCCGGTCGGCACCGGGTTCGTCCTCGAAGGTGATGACCAGGCGTCTCGGGGGTTCGGCCTCAAGCACCTCGCCGACGACCGCGACGGTGTCCGATCCGTCGAGGCGCCGGTGCTCCCAGGTCGAGCCGGGCAGCCAGTCCGAGACGTTGGCGTGGTACCAGTAACGCGCCGTCAGATCCGCGTCCGTCAGCGCCCGCCACACCTGCTCCGCCGTCGCGCGGATGTAGGTGACGTAGACATAGCTCGGCATGGATGTGGATTCGTCGGTCATGGCGTACTCCTCTGCCCTGTCCTTGATGGCGGTCAACGCCCGTAGGCGCGGTTGGTCGAATCCCGAGATCCACCGCTGCTCGATCTCGTGGATCGGCACCGGGTTGAGGTAGTGAAGCCGCTCCCTGCCGCGCCGTACGACCGTGACGAGGTTGGCCCGCTGGAGGATGTCGAGGTGCTGGGTCGCCGACTGGCGTGCCATGTCCAGACACTCACACAGCTCACGCAGCGTCTGGCCGTTGTGCTCACGCAGCCTGTCGAGCAGGAGCCGCCGGGTGGAGTCGGCCAGCGCCTTGAACGCCAGGTCCATCTCTGTCGCTTCGGGCTTCACGGCCCAATTATGCAGGCATTTGCCTGCATAACGTCAAGCACGGTCTCGAACACCCGTTCAGCCGGGTCTCATGGGCTTGAACCGCCGGTGAAGCCGGGCGCCCGGCCGCCCTGTGAGAGGGACGGCCGGGCACCTCGTCGCTACATATGTCGGAGCCCGGAGGAGGATCAGGCGCGGATCTGGGTGGCGGGGTGGCCCTGCAGGGCGGTCCGGGTCGGGGCGAGGGTGGCGGCGTAGGCGAGCCCCAGGGTGACGGCCGCTATGGCCCCGTACGTCAGGTACGGCACGTGCGGCAGCGGCGACCCCGTGATCCCGTAGCTGAGCGCCATCAGGGTCGGCGCCGTGATCAGGGTTCCCGCGACCACCGCGAGGCCGCCGACCAGCAGCGCCTCCCAGCGGACCATCCCGCGCACCTGCCGCCGGGTCCCCCCGACCAGGCGCAGCAGCGCGAACTCCCGCACCCGGGCGCCGGTGGCCGTCACCAGCGTGTTGACCACCGAGATCGCGATGAACACGATGATCATCCCGACCACCAGGAGGTTGGCCCAGTCGCTGAACTCCTGGACGGCGTTGACCGCGGCGCCCGCGCCGTCCCGGTCGAGGACGGTCAGGCCGGGGGCCAGCGCGGCGAGCCGCTCCTTCGAGCCACCGGTGACGTAGAGGCGCTCGGCCATCCCGGTCTCCGAGTGGTCACGGACCACCTGGTACGGCAGGGCGACCTCGCCGTACCCCAGGCCGCGTTCGTAGACGGCCACGACGGTGCGGGTCAGGCGGGTGCCGTCGCCGAGCAGCAGCCGGACCTCCTGCCCGACCGTGGCGCCGAAGCCGTCGGCGGCCAGCCTGCTCAGCGCGACGCCGTCGCCGCGCAGCCGGTCGAGGGAGCCGGAGGTGACGCCGAGGTCGATGCCGTGCGCGGGGACGGTCAGGCCGACGGCCCCCATCGGCTTGAACGTGCGCTCGCCCAGCTCGACCGTGTCGGCGAGCACCTGGGTCCTGATCGTCTCGGTGACGCCCGTGACACCGGGCAGGGCGCGGGCGGCCCTGGCGACCTCGGGGGACAGCCCGGGGCTCGCCTCAAGGACGTAGTCGGCGCGGTTGCCCTCGATCGCCTGCGTGGTGGTCGCGTGTCCCACGGTCGACTGGGCGAACAGGGTGGTCGAGGTGAAGGCGAACATCAGGATGAGCGGGCTGGCGACCGAGGCCAGCCGCTTGGCCGCGGTCCTGGTGTTGGCGACGGCCAGGTAGCCGCCGACCGGTGAGGTCCGCCTGACCAGGCCACCCGCCAGGGTCGCGGCGAGCCGTACCAGCCAGGGGCCGAGGAGGGAGGCCGCGGTGATCAGCAGGAGCACGATCGCGCTCGCGCTCATCGCGGCCGTCTCCCCCGCGGCGACCATGGACAGGCCGGAGGCGGCCACGCCCATGCCGAGGAAGACCAGCCCGGTGATCATGCGGCCCCTGCCGAGCTCCCTGCGCTCGGCCATGGCCTCGCCCAGGGCCTCGGTCGGCTTGATGCTCGCGGCCCGCCGTACGGCTCCGCGGGCGGCCAGCCAGGCGGTGAGCAGCCCGAGGGCCGTGGCCGCGAGCAGCGGGATGGGGCCGACGACCGGGGCGAACCCCTCAGGCACCATGCCCCGGGCCAGGAACTGGCCGAACATCCACCTCCCCAGCACGACCCCGAGCGGCAGCGCGGGCAGAATGGCCGCCGCGGCGACGACCAGCGCCTGCCTGCCGATCATGGCGCGGACCTGCTTGGGGGTGGCGCCGACCGCCCGCAGCAGGGCGATCTCCCGGTCGCGCTGCCGTACGGCCAGGCCGAAGGCGCCGGAGACCACCAGCACCGCCACCATGACGACGATGCCGATGAGGCTGCCGCCGAGCGCGATGAGCATCTCCCTACCCTCGTGCGCCGAGGGGGTCTCGGCCAGGCCCCGCTGGTCGCCGGAGTAGACGGCCACGGAGTCGCCGAGCGCCTGTTCGACCCGGTCGGCCAGCCCGTCACCGGTGCCGAACACCCCGAAGGCCGACACCTTCCCCGGCCTGGCGAACAGTTCCCCGGCACGTTCCCCGGTGAAGAAGACCGACGGCTGCCGGGTGAGGCCGGGTCCGGCGACACCGGTCACGACGTACTCGCGCAGGCCGTCCCTGCCGGCGACGCCGACCTTCTCGCCCACCTTCCTGCCGAGCGTGACGTCGGTGACGACCTCTCCGGCCGTGGCGGGCGCGCGTCCCTTGACCAGCCGGTACGGCGTGAGCCCCGCCGACCCCCAGGAACGGCCGACCACCCGGCCCTCGGTGCCCGTGAGGCCGACGGGGAAGGCGGTCTCGGGCACGACCCCGGTGACACCGGGCACCTTGCCGATCTTCTCGGCGAGGTTCGCGGGGATCGCGACCGGCTCGGAGAGCGGCAGGCCCATGTCGGCCTCGCCCTTCACGAAGGTGATCTTCTGCTGGCCGGCGACCACGACCGGGGCGGCGCCGTAGCGTTCGGTGGGGATCCTGGCGCGTACACCGCTCTCCAGGAGCAGCCCGCACGAGACGACCAGGACGACCGCGAAGAACAGTGCGAGGAACGACCCGACGAGGGAGATCGCGCGGCCACGCGAGGTGGCGAAGGCGAGTTTCAGCACGGCACGGCCCTCAGGCGGCCGAGCGAGGCCATGCGGCCCGCGATGGCGTCGGGTCCCGCGGCGTACATCTCGTCGACGAGCGTGCCGTCGGCGAGGAACAGCACCCGGTCGGCGTAGGAGGCGGCGACCGGGTCGTGGGTGACCATCACCATGGTCTGGCCGGTGGTGTTCACCACCTGGCGGAGCAGCGTGAGCACCTCGGCGGCGGTCTGGGTGTCCAGCGCGCCCGTCGGCTCGTCGGCGAAGACCACCTCGGGCCTGGTGACCAGGGCGCGGGCGATGGCCACCCGCTGCTGCTGGCCGCCGGAGAGCTGGGAGGGGCGGTGCCCGGCGCGGTCGCCGAGCCCGACCCTGCCGAGCACCTCGGCCACCCAGGCGTGGTCCGGCCTGGTGCCCGCGAGCCGGAACGGCAGCAGGACGTTGTCGGTCACGGTGAGCGAGGGGATCAGGTTGAACGCCTGGAAGACGAAGCCCGCCCTGTCCCGGCGCAGTTCGGTGAGCTGGGTCTCGTTCATCCGCGACAGTTCGACGTCGCCGATGTGGACCGTGCCCGAGGTGGGCGTGTCCAGTCCGGCCGCGCAGTGCAGGAAGGTGCTCTTGCCCGAGCCCGACGGCCCCATGACGGCGGTGAAGCCGCCCCGGGGCAGGTCGACCGTGACGCCGCGTAGCGCGTGCACCTTCCTGCCGTATGTCTTGGTCACCGCGTTGAGGCGCACCGCGTGCGTCGACACCTGTCGTCCCCCGTCTTCGAATTCACTGCCTTGCAGGAGCAACGCTACGAATTCGGACAATACGGAAACGAGCCAGCGAGCTACCCAACCGATGGTAGGGATTACCCCCCTACGGCCGCCCCGTGGATCTCGTCCCCGCGCAGCAGGCCGTCAGGGGCCCCGGCGGGGTCGTGACCGAGGTCGACGACCCTGTTCTCCCGGTCGACGTGCACGATCCTGGGCTGGAAGACCCTGGCCTCGGCGTCGTCGAGCTGGCCGTACCCGATGATGATCACCAGGTCGCCCGGATGGACGAGATGGGCGGCGGCGCCGTTGATGCCGATGACCCCCGAACCCCTGGGGCCCGCGATCGTGTAGGTCACCAGCCTGGCGCCGTTGTCGATGTCCACGATGTGGACCTGCTCCCCGGAGAGCAGCCCGGCCGCGTCGAGGAGGTCCTCGTCGATGGTCACCGACCCCACATAGTGCAGATCGGCCTGGGTGACGGTGGCCCGGTGGATCTTGGATGTGAGCATGGTGCGGAGCATGCGTCGGATCACCTCTCGCTCGGTCGCGCCACCGGTCGGCGTGCGCGCCTGCGCGGAATATATCCGACGCCGGACACACCCCCAAGAGAGTCAGCGGGTGTCAGAGGGTGACGGTGACGTTGTCGATGAGCCTGGTCGCGCCGACCCTGGCGGCCACGGCGAGGACGGCCTCACCCCGGTGGTCGTCGCCGACCTCGGTGAAGGTCGCCGGGTCGGCCAGCACCAGATAGTCGAGCTCGACCCCGGGCTCGGCGTCGAGCACCGCCCGCGACTCGGCCAGGACCTCGGCGGGCGTACGGCCGCGGGCCCCGGTGAACAGGGCGCGGGACAGGGAGAGCGCGGTGTGCCGTTCGTGCGTGGACAGATAGCGGTTCCTGCTGGACAGCGCCAGGCCGTCCGCCTCACGGACGGTCGGCGCGCCCACGACGGAGACGGGAACGTCGAGGTCGGCGACCATCCGGCGGATCATGGCCAGCTGCTGGGCGTCCTTGCGCCCGAAGACCGCGATGTCCGGCTGGACCAGGTTGAACAGCTTGAGCACCACGGTCAGCACACCGTCGAAGTGACCGGGTCTGAACGCCCCCTCGACGATCGTGCCCATCCGCCCTGAGGACACCGAGACCTGCCGGTCCGCGGCGTACATGTCGTCGGCCGAGGGGGCGAAGACGATGCTCACGCCCTCGTCGGCGCAGGTCTCCAGGTCAACGTCGAACGTCCGGGGATAGCGGGAGAAATCCTCGTTCGGCCCGAACTGGAGGGGGTTGACGAAGACGCTCACCGCGACGTGGTCGGCCTGCTCACGGGCCAGCCGGATCAGTGAACGATGGCCCTCGTGCAGCGCGCCCATGGTCGGCACCAGCGCCAGCGTCGCCCCGGACGCGCCGATCCCCAGGCTGTGCTTCGCCTTGACCAGCCCGGCGCGGTCACCGGCCACGATCACGTCCATATGTTCCCTCCCAGGGCGTCGAGGAGGCGCTCGGCGGCCTCGGGCTTGAGCAGCCCGGCCGCCAGCGCGCGGTCCGCGGTGAGCCTAGCGAGGGCGACGTAGGCGTCCGCCGCCTCGGGTGCCGCGAGGATCAGGGCGTCGACGTGCTTGCGGACCGTCCCGGCGTCGCCGCGCACCACGGGACCGGTCAGCCCGGAGATGCCCAGCCGCAGCACGTTCTCCAGCGCCGCCCCGAGCAGTGGCCCGAGCATCCGGCCCGGCTGTTCGACACCGACGCGTTCGAGCAGCTCGGAGGACTCGGCGACGAGCGTGACCATGTGGTTGGCGGCGCCCGCCAGGGCCGCGTGGTAGAGCGGCCTGTCGTCGTCGGCGATCCAGACCGGCTCGCCCTCCATCTCGATGACCAGCGCCTCCGCCACGGGCCTGAGCATGTCGGGGGCGGTCACGCCGTACGAGATGCCGGTCAGGCGGCGTAGGTCGTCCTCCCTGCCGGTGAAGGTCATCACCGGGTGCAGGGCCAGCGGGAGGGCCCCCGCCCTGATCGCGGGGTTCAGCACGGCCAGGCCGTACGCGCCGCTGGTGTGGGCCACGAGCTTGCCCTGGAAGGCGGCGCCGGTGCCCGCCAGCCCGGAGACCAGGTCGGGCAGGACGTCGTCGGGGACCGTCATGAGAATGAGGTCCGACGTGGCCACCACGTCCTCAGGCCGGGACGGTGTGACGCCCAGCCGCTCCGCGGCCCGTTCCCTGGAGGAGTCGGAGACGCCGCTGGCGGCGACGACCCGGTGTCCGGCGCGTGCCAGCGCGGCGCCGAGCGCCGAGCCGACCCGGCCTGCTCCAATCACTCCGACGGCCAGCCGCGCCGGGCGATCGACTGCGTCCATGACGTCCCGTCCTTCGACAAGATTGGGGCTCCATGCCCAGTTGACCAGCGTAACGGGCCTGCCCCACCCGGCTGCGCGAAGGCACGTGTCCGAAAGCGGCGGCGGTCCTGTCCCAGGTCTGCCCCGGGCCGGGCCGCTTTTCCCCTCTCGTCGCATGCTTTCTCACCGAGGGGGGCGTCCCTGTAGCGTCGGGGATCGTGTGGCTCACCTGGCGCGCCGCGACACAGCGGGCGCTCTACGGCGAAAACGGCTTCTATCTGCGCGAACGACCTTCCGCCCACTTCCGGACCTCGGTCAGCGCCGCAGCCAGTGCCACAGTCGGCACCTCGGCCGTTCTGGCGGGGGCCGTACTGCGCGAACTGGCCGAACTGGCCGGGCCCGCCGGGATGATCGACCTGGTGGACGTCGGCGCGGGTGAGGGCGCCTTGGCGGCCGGGGTGCTGGCTCTGGCGCCGCAGGAACTCCGTTCCCGGCTACGGGTGACCTGCGTGGACGTCGCCCCCCGGCCTCCGGACCTGCCCGAGGAGATCGGCTGGGAACTGGTGGTGCCCGAGGGGGTCGAGGGGCTGGTGATCGCCAACGAGTGGCTCGACAACGTTCCCCTCGACGTGGTCGAACAGACGCCCGACGGCCCCCGGCTGGTCATGGTCGATCCCTCGGACGGCGCGGAGCGGCTCGGCGACGCCCCGGAGGAGGCCGACCTGGCCTGGCTCGACCGCTGGTGGCCGCTCGGCCCCGTCGGCGAGCGCGCCGAGATCGGCAGGCCCCGCGACGAGGCCTGGGCCTCGGTGATCGTACGGCTGGCGCGCGGCCGGGCCGTCGCCGTCGACTACGCGCACCGGCTGGGCGCCCGCCCGCCGTACGGCTCGCTCGCCGGTTACCGTGGCGGCGCGGCCGTGGCCCCGGTCCCCGACGGGTCGTGCGACATCACCGCGCACGTCGCGCTGGACGCCTGCGCGGCGGCGGGCGAGCGGGTCGGGGCGGTCACGACGACGTTGACCACCCAGCGGGAGGCCCTGCGCGCCCTGGGCGTCACCGGCGCCCGCCCGCCCCTCGACCTGGCGGGCTGGGACCCGGTGGGGTATCTGCGCGCCCTGTCACGGGCCTCCCTTGAGGCGGAGCTGATCGACCCCCACGGCCTCGGCGCCTTCGGCTGGCTGCGCCAATCACGGCCCTGACCGTACGGATACGCCCGTGGTGAATTCGCTGGGGTGGCGGGGCCGGCGCGATGAGGATGGTCGGCATGAGGCTTCTTGTATTGGGTGGCACGCACTTCGTCGGCCGGGCCGTCGTTGAGGAGGCGGTGCGACGGGGCGACGAGGTCACCATCGTCAACCGGGGCAGAAGTCCCCTCCCACCGGGGACGGCGGGGGCGGGCGTCGAGACGCTCGTCGCTGACAGGGCCGACCGCGAGGCGCTGCGCGCGGCCCTTGACGGTCGTGAGTGGGACGCGGTCGTCGACACCTGGAGCGGGGCGCCGAAGGTCGTCGCCGAGGCGTGCGGGCTGCTGGACGGGCGGGTCGGCCACTACGGATACGTGTCCAGCAGGTCGGTCCACAGCTGGCCGATCCCACCGGGGGCCGACGAGAGCGCCCAGGTGGTCGAGAGCGACCCCGACTCCGAGGCTGCCGACGACTATGCGGAGGCCAAGCGCGGCGGCGAGCTGGCCGTTCTGCGGGTCTTCGGCGAGCGCGCCCTGCTCGCCCGCGCCGGGCTGGTGATCGGCCCCTACGAGAACATCGGGCGGCTGCCCTGGTGGCTGCGCCGCGTCGAGCGGGGCGGCCGGGTGCTGGCGCCGGGCAGGCCGGGCCGTCCGCTGCAGTACATCGACGCCAGGGACATCGCGATCTGGATGCTCGGGGCGGCGCAACGGGGTGTCGGCGGCGCCTTCAACACGGTCAGCCACCCCGGGCACGCCACCATGGGCGAGCTGCTCGACGAGATCATCAGGGTGACCGGCTCCGACGCCGAGCTGGTCTGGACCCCCGCCGAGGTGATCGAGGAGGCGGGCATCGCCGCGTGGACCGAGCTGCCGGTCTGGCTGCCGGAGGGCGGCGAGGAGGACGGCCTGCACGACGGGGACGTCTCGGCCGCCCACGAGGCGGGGCTCGTCTGCCGTCCGCTGCGGGAGACGGTCGCCGACACCTGGGAGTGGCTCAAGGTGGAGGGTGACCCGGCGCTCAGGGCCGACCGCCCCTCGGTCGGCCTCGACCCGGCCAAGGAGGCCAAGGTCCTCGACGGCCTGACCTGACACGCGGTTTCCCGGCGGCCGGGGTCGTACGGCGGGCGGCTCCCGGCCCTGGCGATGTTTCCTCGGTGGCCGGAGGCCGGTCGTCGCAGGCCCGAAACAAATGATCAGGCCTGAAACACAACTCCATGAGCTTCGGAAACAAGCGGTCACCCCTGTTCCCGGAAAACGGGGATCGTGGAGGTCGCGGCTGTTCGCTATTGTCTGGATCGTTCTACTTGGTGTGATCCCGCCATGCCGGTCCACGGCGTCGGCCGACAGCGACCGTGACGAGGTTCGCGTGAAAGAGACCATGGCTCCTCCCGCGGCCAGGGAAAAAGCCCCCCGCCTCCCCTCTCTGACGGGTTTGAGGTGGTTCGCGGCATTTGCTGTTTTCGGTTTTCATCTGTTCACCGGCGGCATAACGGATGACCCCGGAACACAGCGCTTTCTCGGGGCGGTCTTCTCCGCGGGCTCCTCCGGGGTGCCGTTCTTCTTCGTGCTGTCCGGCATGGTGCTGACCTGGTCGTCCAGGCCGGGAGACCGGGCGTGGGCGTTCTGGCGGCGACGGGCCGCCAGGATCGTCCCGAGTCACATGGTCACCTGGATCGCCGTCCTGGCCCTGTTGACCGTGGCGGGACGCGCCGTGGCGCCGGGACCGGCCGTGAGCGGATTTTTCCTCCTTCAGGCCTGGGCACCGGACGAAACCTATTACTTCGGCGGCAACACCCCTTCCTGGTCACTCTCCTGCGAAATGGCGTTTTATGCGGTTTTCCCGCTTCTGCTGCCGCTTCTTCGACGTATTCCAGGAAACCGGCTCCTGCTGACCTCGGCGGGGTTGTGGGCCGGAACATGGGTGGTCCCGTTTGTCAGCTTCTCGATGCCGGAAAGCATCGGTTACTGGTTCGTCTGGATCTTCCCGGTGACCAGGGCACTGGAGTTCGCACTCGGCATGACCGTGGCGCTGATGGTCAAGGAAGGCCGCTGGCGGGGACCCGGCCTGCCCGTGGCCGTCGTCCTGGTCCTGGTCGCCTACGCGACCGTCCCGCTGGTCTGGCAGCGCGCGGGCTGGGTGGCGTGGATGGCGGGACCGTTCGCCGTGCTGATCGCCGCCGCCGCGACGGCCGACGTGCGCGAGAAGCGTTCGCCGCTGCGCCTGCCCGTCCTGGTCTGGCTCGGGGAGATCTCCTTTGCCTTCTACCTGGTGCACCAGCCGACGATCAGCCTGGTCAACCGGGTGCTCGGGCGCACCCCGGCGCACGCGCTCCTGGTGACGCTGACGGCGCTGCCGCTGGCCGTACTGCTGGCCTGGGCGCTGCACCGCCTCGTCGAGCGGCCCGCCGAGCGCCTGTTGTCAGGCGGGCGCCCGGGGGCCGCGTGAGGCCTCAGACCCGTGTCTCCAGAGCCGTCAGGCCCCGGATGACGTAGCCGGGGTTCCAGGTGGGCTCGGTGGCGAGTTCCATCCGGGGAGCCAGGCGCAGCAGGGCGCCGAACGACTCGGCCAGCTCGATCCTGGCCAGCGGGGCGCCCAGACAGAAGTGGATGCCCGCGCCGAAGGAGATGTGTGGGTTCTCCGTACGGCCGAGGTCGAGGCGGTCGGGGTCGGCGAACACCTCGGGGTCCCGGTTGGCCGATCCGAACAGCAACGCCACCTCCGCGCCACGCGGGATGTTCACCCCGCCGACCGAGATGTCCTCAAGGACCCAGCGCTCGAACATCTGCAGCGGGGTGTCCCAACGCATCAGCTCCTCGATCGCCGTGGGCAGCAGGCCGTGGTCGGCGCGCAGCCGTTCCAGCTCGGCCGGGTTGCGGAACAGCGACCACCAGCCGATTCCGGTGACGTTGACGGTCGCCTCGTGACCCGCGTTGAGCAGCAGCACACAGGTGCCGACCAGTTCCTCCTCGGTCAGGGTGTCACCGCCGTCGGCGACCAGGGCCAGGGCGCTGATCAGGTCGTCGCCGGGGTTCGCCCGGCGGGCGCGGGCCAGCTCCGACAGGTAGCCGGAGAACTCCTCCGCCGCCCGTACGGCGGTGCGCTGCGTCTCGGGCGACGGGTTGAGCTCATACATCCCGCAGATGTCGGCCGACCAGGGCCGCAGCAGGTGCCGGTCCGCCTCGGGGACGCCGAGCATCTCGGCGATCACGGTCACCGGGAGCGGTTCGGCGACCTCCGCGATGAGGTCGCCGCCGCCACGTGCCACGAAGTCCTCGACCAGCCCCGTGGCGATCGAGGCGACCTTGGGCCGCAGCGCCTCGACCATCCGCGGGGTGAACGCCCGGGAGACCAGGCGGCGCAGGCGGGTGTGGACAGGCGGCTCGACGTCGAGCATCCCGGCCCTGACCACCCGCCAGAACGGGTCGAGGAAGGGCGGCTCCTCCGGCCTGCCGAACTCGGCGTGCGTGGCCACGTGCAGGTAGGACCGGCCGAGTCTCCGGTCGCGCAGCAACGCGTTGACGTCGGCGTGCCGGGCGACCAGCCACTGGCCCGTCGGCTCGAAGAAGGTGACCGGCCGCTGTCTCAGCTCGGCGTAGGCGTCATAGGGGTAGGCGACGAATTCCGGACTCCATGGGTCAAAACGCACAAACCCATGCTAGGGCTCCGGAGTCTTCTCGACGGCCCGGGAACGACGGCGGGCCCGGATGTTGAGCAGCTCGACCACCAGCGAGAACGCCATCGCGAAGTAGATGTAGCCCTTGGAGATGTGCTGTCCGAAACCCTCCGCGAGCAGCACGACGCCGATCAGCACCAGGAACGACAGCGCCAGCATCTTGATCGTCGGGTGCTTGTCCACGAAACGGCTGATCGGCCCCGAGGCGAAGAGCATCACCACGACCGCGACGATGACCGCGATGACCATGATGGCCAGCTCGTCGACCATGCCGACCGCGGTGATCACCGAGTCGAGGGAGAAGACGATGTCCAGCACCATGATCTGCAGGATCACCATGCCGAAGGAGGCCGCCGCCTTCCGGCCGCCGGAGTGGTCCTCGCCGTTCTCGGTGTGGCCGTGGATCTCGTGAACGCTCTTGACCAGCAGGAACAGCCCGCCGAGGATCAGGATCAGGTCGCGTCCCGATATCTCGTGCCCGAAGATCTCAAAGAGCGGGGCGGTGAGCCGTACCACCCAGGACAGGGCGAGCAGCAGCGCCAGGCGGCTGACCAGGGCGGCGAGCAGGCCCAGTCTGCGGGCGTTGTCACGCTGTTCCGGCGGGAGTTTCCCCGCCAGGATCGAGATGAAGATGATGTTGTCGATGCCCAGCACGATCTCCAGAGCGATCAGCGTGAGCAGACCTATCCAGCTCGCCGGGTCGGCCACCCAGTCCATCGGGTCCTCCAGTTTCGGTGGGGAGAGCGCCGCCCGCGCGCGGCGCGTGACCTGACGGGCGTTCACGGTCACAGCTCCAGACGATCGGACAGAACCGGAAGTTCCTCAGGATCACCGCCGAAACTCCAGCCCTCCGGACCCCTTCCCGCAGACTTGCCAAGCACCGCCTCTGTGTGGGTATAGTCCGGTTCGTAGGTCATGAGTGCCAGCGACAAGCCCCGGCTAGCTGGCCGGCAACCCTCGCGTCCGCGGCGGGGTGCCCCGGGTGAGGACCTGGTCCGGCACGAGGTGTGCCGGGCAAGCGCGGGCTCCAGCACCAAGGCCATGGCTTGGGGTCCGATGACCTCCAAGGAGCTTTGGCGTGTCCGCACTGACGATCTTCACCTCCGCCGCCGCCGCCGAGACCGTGACCGTCCCGGCGACCCGTGTCCCCGACGACCGGCCGATCCCCGCGGTCCTCGGCGCCGACCTTGAGGTGCCCGTCAGGGGCGGCAGGCTGGTGCCGTACGCCAACCTCGACTACGCCGCCAGCGCCCCCTGTCTTGAGCCGGTGAGCGCCGCCGTCGCCGCCGCGCTCCCGGCCTACTCCAGCGTCCACCGCGGCGCCGGATACGCCTCCCAGCTGACCACCGCCCGCTACGAGCAGGCCAGGCACACCGTGCGGGCCTTCGTCGGGGCCCGCCCCGATGACGCGGTGATCTTCACGAGGAACACCACCGACGCCACCAACCTGCTGGCCCGCAGCCTGCCCGCCGGGACCACCGTGGTGGTCTTCGAGACCGAGCACCACGCCTCGCTCCTGCCCTGGGCCGACGTCGTACGGCTGCCCGCCCCGGCCTTCCCCGGTGAGGCCGTCCGCGCCGCCGACGACGCGCTGGCCGCGATCGACGGCCCCAAGCTGCTGGTCGTCACCGCCGCCTCCAACGTGACCGGCGAGCTGTGGCCGATCGCCGCGCTGGCCCACATCGCCCACCGCCACGGCGCCCGCGTCCTGGTCGACGCCGCCCAGCTCGTCCCGCACCGCCGCCTCAACCTGACCGCGCTCGACTTGGACTACGTGGTCTTCTCCGGTCACAAGCTCTACGCCCCGTTCGGCACCGGCGCGCTGATCGGCCGCTCCGACTGGCTCTCGGTCGCCGAGCCGTACCTCCGGGGCGGCGGGGCCGTCAGGGCCGTCGAGGACGAGACGACCGACTGGCACGACGACCCCGAGGCCCGTCACGAGGCGGGCACGCCGAACGTGCTGGGCGCCATCGCGCTGGCCGCCGCCTGCGACGCGCTGAGCGCGACCGGCTGGGACGTGCTGGTGCGCGAGGAGGAGCGTCTGCTGGCCCGCCTGCGCACCGGTCTGGCCGGGATCGAGGGTGTGCACGAGCTGTCCCTGTGGGGCCCCGACCACGCCCGCGTCGGCATCGTCTCCTTCGTCGTGGACGGCTTCACCGCCCGTGAGGTGGCCGAGACGCTGTCCGGCGAGTACGGCATCGGCGTGCGGGACGGCAAGTTCTGCGCCCACCCCTTCGTCAGGCACCTGCTCGGCGCCAAGGACGGCGGCTGCGACGACGTCACCGCCTCCGCGGTGCGCGCCTCCATCGGCGTCGGCAGCACCACCGAGCACGTCGACCGTCTCGTCGAGGCCCTGCGGGATCTCGTCACGCGCCGCTGACGTGACAGCATGGGGCTATGACTGAGCCCCGGGAAGTGAACGTGGGGATCGGGGCCGGAGCCGACGCCGTCGCGGGAGCGGCGGCGGCCGGCAAGGAGCTGGCCACCGAGGACATGGTCCTGAACATCGGCCCGCAGCACCCCTCGACCCACGGCGTGCTACGCCTGCGCCTGACGCTGGACGGCGAACGGATCAGCGCCGCCGAGCCGATCGTCGGCTACATGCACCGGGGCGCGGAGAAACTGTTCGAGGTCAGGGACTACCGGCAGATCATCGTGCTGGCCAACCGGCACGACTGGCTGTCGGCGTTCGCCAACGAGCTGGGCGTCGTGCTCGCGGTCGAGCGGATGCTCGGCATGGAGGTCCCCGTCAGGGCCGTGTGGGCGCGCACCCTGATGGCCGAGCTGAACCGGGTGCTCAGCCACCTGATGTTCCTCGGCTCCTACCCCCTCGAACTGGGCGCGATCACCCCCGTCTTCTACGCCTTCCGCGAGCGCGAGACCCTCCAGGCCGTGATGGAGGAGATCTCCGGCGGCCGGATGCACTACATGTTCAACCGGGTCGGCGGCCTCAAGGAGGACCTGCCGTACGGCTGGCTCGACCGGGTGACCCTGGCCGTCGCCGACGTACGGCGCCGCCTGCCCGACATCGAGGCCCTGATCAGTGGGAACGAGATCTTCCTGGCCCGCACGGTCGGCGTCGGGGTGCTCGACCGCGAGACGATCATGCAGTACGGCGTCAGCGGCCCCATCGCCCGTGCCTCCGGCGTCGGCCTCGACCTGCGCAGGGACGACCCCTACCTCGCCTACGGCGAACTGCCGGTCAAGGTCGTGACCCGTTCCGCGGGAGACTGCAACGCCCGCTTCGAGGTGCTGCTCGAACAGGTCCGCGTCTCCCTCGACCTGGCCGACGTCTGTGTGGAGCGGCTGCGGTCCCTGCCGAGGGGGCCGATCAACCAGCGTCTGCCCAAGGTGCTGAAGGTCCCCGAGGGCCACGTCTACGCCTGGACGGAGAATCCACTCGGCATCAACGGCTACTATCTGGTCTCTCGTGGCGAGAAGACCCCCTGGCGGCTGAAGCTCCGGTCCGCCTCCTACAACAACGTCCAGGTGCTGAGAGAGATGTTGCCTGGACATCTGGTTTCCGACATGGTGGCCATCCTGGGGTCGATGTTCTTCGTGGTCGGTGACATCGACAAGTGACCCGGAGCGCGGAAGGGGGGACATGAGCGAGCGCGTGGACGCCGCTTCCCGCATCGGAGGCCCGAAGCGGGACAAGTACATCGACTGGCTCCGCGCGGTCAGCCTGATCGTCGTCGTGGTCTGGCACTGGGCGTTCACGATCCTGCAGTGGGGGCCGGCCGGCCCCTCCCCGACCAGCCCGCTCGGTTTCACCTCGGGGTTGTGGATCCTCACCTGGCTCTTCCAGGTGCTGCCGCTCTTCTTCTACGTGGGCGGATACGTCCACCTGATGTCGTGGAACCGCGCCTGTGAACGCGGGGTCGGCATCGGCGCCTTCGTGTGGCGGCGCATCCGGGCCCTGGCGATCCCGGCGCTGGCGCTGTCCTTCGCGTGGCTCGCCTTCGGCGGGGTCATCTGGTTGATCTTCGACGTGCCGTGGATCGGCCGGGCCGTGCTCCTGGTGCTGAGCCCGCTGTGGTTCATCGGCGTCTACCTGATGCTGGTCGCCCTGCTGCCCGTGATGCTGTGGCTGCACCGGCGCTTCGACGTACTGGTGCTCATCTGGCTCGGCGGCGCGGCGCTGGTGGTCGACGTGCTGCGGCTGCGGTACGGCCTTGAGGCCATCGGCTGGCTCAACATGGTGATCGTGTGGGGTCTGGCCCACCAGGCGGGCTTCTTCTACGACCGGATGGTCGCGATGCCCCGCAGACTGGACGTCGCGACCCTGTGGACCGGGCTGTTCGCCCTGGTCGGCCTGGTCTACTCGGGCATCTACCCGGGGTCGATGGTCGGGGTTCCCGGCGACAAGCTGTCGAACATGGCTCCGCCGACCTTCGTCATCGTGGCCCTGCTGATCTTCCAGATCGGCCTGGTCGAGGTGCTGCGGCCCGCGATGGAACGGCTGCTCGAACGGCCTCGCTGGGGGTGGGTCAACACCACGATCAACCGGTTCGCGCTGCAGCTGTTCCTGTTCCACACCACCGGCATGGCGATCCTGAACGGGGTGTTCTGGGGGCTGACCGGCTCACCGCCCGGCAGTCAGATCCCGCCGACGCTGATCTGGTGGCTGGAGCGGCCCCTGGCGATCGCCGGGCCGCTGCTGTGCACGATCCCGTTCCTGTTGATCTTCGGCCGCAGGAACTCGGCGACCGCCACCCGGTGACGGGTCAGCTTTTCGCGAGCCCGGGCCGACGTCGCTTCTTCCACAGCCGGCGAAGGCCCGCGAAAACCGCGTAGAGGGTCATGACGAAAAACGCGCCGAGCAGCAGCAGGTCGAAAACGAGCCTGAACTCCCTGTTGACCACACTCGGATCGTCGGCGTCATAGACGATCGAGACCTTCTCACCCTCGGCGTAACTCCCCCGGATCTCGGCGAAACGCCGGACGTCCTTCACGAAGAAGTTGACCTTGGTGAGTTGGTAGCTCTCCCCTGCCTTCACGGTTCTGGTGGACATCGCCGTCGCGGTGGTCCGGCCGCCGTGAAGATACATGTCGAGGTTCGACGCGCCCACCCGCACCCCCAGGATGGTCGTGAAAGCCCATCCGACGCACAGCAGGACGCAGGCGATCACGTACACCCCGTTGACGGACCCGTCGTCCACCGGCTCCTCGTCCTCACCCGGCCCGAGGTCCCAACGTAATCGTCCGGCCATCGACCTTGCCTCCCACATCGAACGACGGCGGGTGGAGACGGTTCACGTACGACGCGCTCGCAAGGGGCGATTTTCCGCCAGAACGAACATCAGTATGTGACCACGATAAAACGACACGCAATGATTCCGAGTGCCGAGGAGAAATGTTCATCGCCCGTCGGCGTCGCGTATTCCACGCGTTAATTCGGACCGTGTCCGAAACCGTGTCCACGCGAAAGCCCGGCGAACTCGTTCGTCCGCCGGGCTCCCACGCGTTCAGCCGACCGTGGCGGCCTTCTCCCCCGTCTTCACGTCCGTGGGCAGGTCCACACTGTCCCGCAGCCTGATGGGCTTGAGGAACAGCGCGGCGACCACGCCGACCATGGCCACGGCCGCCGAGATGAGGAAGATGTGCCCGGTGGCGTCGCCGTACGCGGCCCGCACGACCTCCTTGATCGGCTCGGGCAGGGCCTGGATGTTGAGGGTGCTGCGCCCACCCCCGGCACCCGAGGCCCCGATCCCGGCCTTGGCCAGGCCCTCGGCGATGCCGGTCGCGACCTGGTTGGCCAGGACGGCGCCGAGGACCGAGACACCGATGGTGCCGCCGAGGGAACGGAAGAAGGTGACCGCACCGCTGGCCGCGCCGAGTTCGCTCAGCGGGACGGTGTTCTGGATGGCCAGCACGAGGTTCTGCATCGACATGCCGACCCCGGCGCCGACCAGCACCATGGCCCCGGCGATGAGCGGCAGCGAGGTCTGGTGGTCCATCGTGGACAGCACGAGGAACCCGGCCGTGAGCACGATCGCGCCGGTCACGATGTACGGCTTCACCCGGCCGCTCCTGGAGATCATGCGCCCGGAGACGGTCGAGGAGACCAGCACGCCGAGCATCATGGGGATCGTGAGCAGACCCGCCTCGGTGGGGCTGTAGCCACGGCCGATCTGGAAGTACTGGCCGAGGAAGACCGAGCCGCCGAACATGGCCATGCCGACCGCGAGGCTGGCCAGGATGGCCAGGGCCGGGGTACGGCGGCGGATGATCCGCAGCGGGACGACCGGTTCGGCGACCCGCGACTCGACCCAGGTGGCCAGCACCAGGAGCAGCGCACCGCCCCCGGCCATGGCCGCGGTCTGCCAGGACAGCCACTCGAAGGAGTTTCCGACGAAGGTGACCCAGATGAGCAGGACACTGACCCCGGCGGCGATCAGTGTGGCGCCCACGTAGTCGATCCTGACGTCCGTACGGCGCACGGTGACCACCCGCAGCGTCTTGTGCAGCAACGCGAAGGCGACCACGGTGAACGGCACCGCCACGAAGAAGCACCAGCGCCAGCCGAGCCAGGAGGTGTCGGCGATCAGGCCGCCGAGCAGCGGTCCGGCGACGGTCGCGACGGCCATGACACCGCCGAGGTAGCCGTTGTAGCGTCCACGCTCCTTGGGGCTGATCATCGCGGCGATGATGACCTGCACCAGGACCTGCAG
Organism: Streptosporangium jomthongense; assembly: GCF_042650425.1. Taxonomy (NCBI): domain Bacteria; kingdom Bacillati; phylum Actinomycetota; class Actinomycetes; order Streptosporangiales; family Streptosporangiaceae; genus Streptosporangium; species Streptosporangium jomthongense. The sequence goes on from NZ_JBHSBC010000005.1 coordinate 28,078, forward strand.
GGCACCCATGCCCAGGCCCTGGACGGCGCGGAAGGCGATGAGCTGGGCGGTGTTCTGCGCGAAACCGCAGGCCAGCGAGCTGACCATGAAGATGACGATGGAGACCTGCAACAGCAGCTTCTTGCTGAACAGGTCGGCGAGCTTGCCCCAGATCGGTGTCGAGGCCGTCGAGGCGAGCAGCGAGGCGGTGACCACCCACGTGTACTGCGACTGGGTGCCGTTGAGCGCGCCGATGATCTGCGGAAGCGCCACGGACACGATCGTGCTGCTGATCATCGCCACGAACAGGACGAGCAGCAGACCGCTCAACGCCTCCAGGATCTGACGATGGCTCATGCGAGCGGTCTCTGTGTGGGCGCCCACGCACACACCTCCAAAGCGGTGGAAACAGGATGACCATGACACCTTACATGCCCACTGGGAAAGTTTGCGCACTGGGCATCTTTTCCCGGAGGGTGAGATACTGACGCCATGGAGAGCACAGCGGGACTGCGCGAACGCAAGAAGGCCGAGACCAGGCAGGCCGTCCACGAGGCCGCGCTACGGCTGTGCGCAGAACACGGCCTGGACAACGTCACCGTCGAGGCCATCGCCGACGCCGCCAACATCTCCCGGCGGACCTTCTCCAACTACTTCGCCGGCAAGGAGGACGCCCTCCTGTACGGCGACGAGCGGCGCATCAGGCTGCTCGTCGAACGGATCCGCTCCCGGCCCCCCGAGGAGCCCGCCTGGCAGGCGCTGCGCGGAGCCGTACGGGACCTCTACGGCGAACTCGGCGACCCCGACGTCGCCTGGGCGGTGCGCGCCCGGCTCGCCAAACAGCACCCGTCCCTGCTGGCCAGGCAGCTGGCCAACCACGCCGCCCTGGAACGCGACCTGGTCCAGGCCATCACCGACCGCGACGGCTCGACCGACACCGTACGGCCCCGCGTCCTGGCGGCCGGGTTCCTCGTCGCCCTGCGCATCGCCACCCACCTGTGGACCGACGAACAGGAACCCCGCCCCCTCCAGGAGGTCATGGAACAGGTTCTGGACCAGATGTCGGCGCCTTTCTAAGCAGTGTCTCTTTTGCGACGCCTTCGGCGTCGCGGGCTTGGGCGCCTTCGAGTCGGTGTCTTCCCTCGTCACTCCGTCGCTGCGCTCCTGCGTTCCTCAGTCCAGACACCGACGCGCCCAAGCCGACACTCCTCCCACTTGGCGCCGGGAAAGCACAAGGCGTACCTCTTTGCTCCGCCTGGCGGCGTCGCGGGCTTGGGCGCCCCGAGTCGGTGCTTTCCCTCGTCACTCCGTCGCTTCGCTCCTGCGTTCCTCAGTCCAAGCACCGACGCGCCCAAGCCGACACTCCTCACACTTGGGGCCGGTAACCCCAACCCCTTCACCGACGATGAGGTCGGGCCGACTTCTTCGGATGACGCGGTCTTCGGTCCTCAGGCGTCCAAGCCGACGCTCTTCACGCCTGGGGCCGATAACCTCAACCGGTTCGGGCCGGCTTTCCTCGGATGGCGCGGGCTTCGGTGCTGATCGCCCTTGGTTGGTCAACGGCTGCTGGAGACCTCACCCGCTCAGCGACCACGACACCGGACGTCGAAACAGGACCTGACCCCCACTCCCTAGACCGTCACCCCGCCCCGAATCCGTGATCCGGCTTCGGACCGGAAGGCCCGTTCCTACGTAGGATCGAAGATCCATATGAAACGGGAGGGCCTTTGCCGGCGCCGTACCGTTCGATCCTGGCCCTGCCCGGAGCGCTCGCCTTCTGCGGGGCGGGGCTGCTGGCCAGGATGCCGGCCTCGATGATGGGGCTGAGCCTGCTCCTGCTGCTGTCCGCCGAGCGGGGGTCGTACACGCTGGCCGGGCAGGTCACCGCCGCCTACGTCTTCCTCGCCGCCGTCGTCAGCCCCTTCCAGGCGCGGCTGGTCGACCGGCTCGGGCAGCGGGCCGTACTGCTTCCGCTCACCCTGGTCAACCTGGTCGCCAAGGGCGCGATGGTGCTCTCGATCGCCTCGGATCTGCCCTCGCCGTTCCCGCAACTGTGCGCGGCGGCGGGCGGCGCCACCTCCCCGCTGGTCGGCGCCTACGCGCGGGCCAGGTGGAGCGCGTTGCTCAGGGACCGGCCCGAGCTTCGTGCCGCCTACGCCCTGGAGTCGCTGGTCGAGGATCTCTGCGCGGTCGTCGGCCCACCACTGGCCGCCCTCCTGGCCGACGCCTTCTCCCCGCTGGCCGGGCTCGTCCTGGCGATCGGCTGCGGCTTCGCCGGGACGGTGCTGTTCGCGGCGCAACGTCGTACGGAACCACCGCGTAGACCCCCGGGCCAGCGGACTCGCGAGCCGCTGGGCGTGGCGCGGCTCGGCCCGGTCTGCCTCACCACGGCCGGGCTCGGTCTCCTCTCCGGGAGCGTCAACTTCACGGTCGTCGCGTTCTGCTCGGAACAGGGCGTGCGCGGGCTGAGCGGCCTGGTGCTCGGGGCCGTCGCGGGCGCCTCGGTCCTGGCCGCGCTGTTCGTCGGCGCCGTAGGTCTCCCGCCCCGCCGCCTCGTACGGCTCGCCGCCCTGGCGACGGCCGCCCTCAGCGCCGCCCTGCCCCTCGCGGCGGCCGTCCCCTCGGGGGCGGTCGTCCTGGTCGGCGTGGCCGTGACGCTGCTGGCGTTCGCCGCCGCGCCCACCACGATCGCGAGTTTCACCCTGGTCGAACGGCTCGTTCCCGCCTCACGGCTCTCCGAGGGGATCGCCTGGACCACCTCGTTCCTCCTGGGCGGCTACGCCCTCGGCGGCGCGCTCACGGCCGTGGTGATCGACAACTTCCACGCCGGTTTCCTCGTCCCTCCCGCGGTGGCTCTGGTGACGGCCTGTTGCGCCTTCCTGATCCCGCGAACCCCTTCGGCCTCTCTTCAGCCGACTCGCTGAAGCCCGGTCACCCGCCGGAGGGAGCACCTTGACCCGGCGTATGGTCACCTCGCCGCCGAAATTTAGTCAATAACTTTGACTATCAATGATCCTTACTATAGCGTGATCGTCATCACCGGACGTGCTTCACCAGGGGAGAAGACGACAATGACGATCACCGTGGAACTCACCCGCTTCCGTGTCGCCGCCGACCGCGCCCAGGCGCTGCTCGACGCGCGACCCGCGATGCTGACCGACTTCGCCGCCGACCGCGCCGGATTCCTCGGCGCCAGGCTGATCCGCCTGTCCGACGACGAGTGGCTGGACATCGTGGACTGGCGCTCCCCCGAGGATTTCGCGGCCTCACGTGCCAAGGGCGCGAACCTACCGGGAATCGCCGCCTTCTTCGCGGCGATCGACGAACTGGTCAGCATGGAGGAGGGCCGCCAGGAGACATGACTTCTCGGCGCCGGTGCCCGTACAGGATGGCAGGCCGCACCATGCCATGGCCGACGCACTCGTTGGCTTCGGGAAAGCCCCCAGATATCCCGGACCAACGCGATTCGAGGCGTTCGGGAAACGCATGATCGTGACCGCATAGGGTCCGGGGCATGGCTGAGAACTGGCAGACGGACAGGATCGGAAGCGCGTTGCGGGACGAGAACCCCACCGTGCTGCGGCGGCTGGACTCCGGATTCGCAGTGATCGGGGATGTTCAGTTCCTGCCGGGATACTCGGTGCTCCTGGCGGACGACCCAACCGTGGAGAGGTTGTCGGACCTGCCGAAAGGCAGACGGCAGGCTTTCCTGTCCGACATGGATGACCTGGGGGAGGCCGTCGAGCGGGCCTGCCGACGTCTCGACCCAGCCTTTCGCCGGGTCAACCTGGAGATCCTTGGCAATACCGACGCCTTCCTGCACGCTCATGTATGGCCAAGGTTCGACTGGGAGCCGGCGGACCTTGTGAGCAAACCCGTCTGGCTCTACCCCCGCGACAACTGGCACGACAACCGCTTCGCCCTCGGCCCGCAACACGATGCCCTGCGAGAAACGATCAGTGAAGAACTCGACCGACTACGCCTCTAGTCAGTCGAAGAGCGCCCCGATCAGGGCGCCCTGGCCGGACTGGAGGACGTGGGCGTCTTCCAGTGGAATCCAGAAGCACTCGAAATCGGTGGGCTCCCGCTCGCCGTCGTGAAGCTCCTGGCCGGCCCACCGCTCCGGTGTGGGCTCGGCGAGCTCCAGCTGGAAGACGTGGCGGTGTTGGATCTCGAACCGGTAGGGGCTGATGTCGTAGACGACCTCGCCCAGCTTCCTGACGATCCCGAACCCGGTGAAGCCCGTCTCCTCCCGCGCCTCGCGAAGCGCGGCCTCCTCCGGAGCCTCCCCCGGCCTGACGCTTCCTGCGGGAACCTGAATTCCGACCTCCTCATAGCTGCAGCCGATGTGCCGGAAGACCAGCAACCGCCCGTCACGAACGACGTAGCACAGGACCTTGTCCTTCACGACCTTGTCCGTCACCGGTTTCCCCTCCATTAATGAGGACCATTGGGGACGTCCAGATTAAGGACACCGGCAAAAAGAACTTGAACACCCCGACGCCAAACATGAAGAGTTCCAACCGAACGCCCCGGCCCCATGTGTGAGAAGTGTCGGCTTGGGCGCGTCGGTGTCTGGACTGAGGAGTGAGGGAGCGCAGCGGACGAACGACGAGGGAAGACACCGACCCGAAGCGCCCAAGCCCGCGACGCCGCCAGGCGTCGCAAAGAAACACAACTTGGGCGCGTCGGTGCTTGGACTGAGGAACGCAGGAGCGAAGCGACGCAGAGACGAAGGAAAGCACCGACCCGAAGCGGCCAAGCCCGCGACGCCGAAGGCGGAGCAAAGAAACACAGCTTGGAGAGAGGCGACGGAATGACGAAGGAAAGCTCCGACCCGGAGCACCAAAGGCGTCTGCCCAGGGTGCTCAAACCCATCGACGCCAGCGGGCATCACGAAGAGACGGAGATGCACATCAAGTCCCGGCCTGGGCTCGCGCCCAAGCCCGTGAGGCCTCCTGCCGTCGCCAACAGGCAGGACGAGCCCTTCACCCTCGGTGAGCTGACCCTGTGCACCGATGTACGGCCCGCCGACTGGGCCGTCTCCGCCACGCTCCCCTTCGACTGGAACATCGTGGCGTGCATGTTGCCGCCGGTCTTCGGGGCCTATGCCCGGCTGTTCCATCCGCCGCGCATAACCGTGGGTGACGTCGAGCAGGAGATCTCCTGGAGGGAGGTGGCCCTCGCCAACGGGCGCGTCCCGCATCCCGGGATGCAGTGGCCGTACATCACCGGTGCATGGAGCTTCTTCAACGACGAGCAGCCGGGCATCTGGAGCTATCCGCCCGAGGAGGGAACACTGCCGTCACGGCAGGTCGCCCGGCTGGTCCACCTGCTCTCCCCGCGCACCACCACCCCCGAGCGGTGCTGGTTCGCCGTCTGGGAGGGCTTCGGCGACCTCAACCTCCCCGTGGAGGACGAGGAGATCCCCAGGGTCGAGATGCCCGCGCGGTCGATGCTCCTTCTGGAAGGGCCACTGGGGGCGGCGACCACCTCGCTTTCCGACATCCCATGGTCGGGTCGGTACGCCAGTCTGTGGTGGCCGCAGGACCGGGCCTGGTGCGTCGCCACCGACGTGGACCTGATGACCACCTACATCGGCGGCAGTCCGGAGTGCGTCGCGGCCCTGCTGGCCGACGAGGAACTGGAGATCATGGAAATCCCCGTCGACCAACGCCTGTCCTGGGGCAGCGACACCGTCAACCCGCCTCCCACCGGCAAGAGCCCCTGGTGAGACAACACACGGCCGCCACATGGCGAGACGCCCAGCCGAACGTCCGGCTTGGATCAGCGATCTTGGACGACGGCTACGTGCCCTGCCCGTCCGGCGTTTCGGGAAGCCGGCCGACCATCTTGCCCTCGGAGTCCAGCACCTTGATCATCGGGTTGTCGTCGCCGTCGATCTCCAGCACGATCCTTGGGCGTCCTCGCGAGTCACTGAGCACCAGGAAAGCCCCTTCCGGGGTGCTGTAGCCGAGCTGGACGCGAGGCGGCATGGCGGGCACCCGGTCGATCGGGAGCGCCGGATCGGGCATGTGCTTCATCTCCAGCATCGCCGCGCCGTGAACGCCCTCCCAGCGGGTGGCCAACGTGATCGCCTGCGCGTTGGTGTAGTCGAGCGAGATGCCGGCCCCGACGGAGGAGGAGACGATTCCTCCTTTCTCGTTGCCGTCGCCGTCATTGAAGATCAGGTAGGTGCCTTCTGGTCCCTGGCGCTGGTCGGCGGGATACGTCCTACCTCCGCTGCTGATCGGGGGTTTGCTCGAACTCACCAGGAAACGCTGCCGGCCCCGGCGGTCCACCACCCGGAACGACTTCCTGGCCTGCTCCCCGGAGGTCTCCGCCTGGGCGGTTCCGCTGCCCGCCATCACGGTCGTGCCACCCACCAACAGCGCGGCCGCCGCTCCGATCGCAGCCCGCCGATCACACTGCCCCATCTCCCGTTTCCCTTCTCGCCGGAGGGCAACAGTGGATCATCCGGGCACCGCCGTGTCCCTGCGGCCAGCATGAAGATCACGGGTAGGGACTACCCCCCTGCGCTTGCCCCTTTGCGCGCTACCAGGCAGAGCAAAGAGACATGCCTTGTGCTTTCCCGGCCCCAAGTGTGAGGAGTGTCGGCTTGGGCGCGTCGGTGCTTGGACTGAGGAACGCAGGAGCGAAGCGACGGAGTGACGAGGGAAAGCGCCGACCCGAAGCGCCCAAGCCCGCGACGCCGCCAGGCGTCGCAAAGAAACACAACCCGCGACGCCGCAGGCGGCGCAAAGAGTCACCGTTCCTCTTCGGAGTCCTTGGGTACCTTGCAGCAGTGTTCGAGGTAGAGGGCGGCGCCGATCAGGAGGACGCACGAGACGAACGAGCCGCCCGCGATCATGAAGTCCTGGCGGGGGATCTCCTGCTCAAGGAGTTCGGCGGTGTAGAGGGTGAATCCGGCGAACATGCCCCCGAAGACCGCCCCCGCGTACGCCGACGCCTTGGCCAGCGCCGCGAGGCGGGCGACCGCGAGCGGTTCGACGGGCTTGGTGTCCGGCTTCCGTTCGATCCTCGCCCGGGTCATCCACCCGCTGTAGGCCTCACCGATCGCCAGCAGCAAAACCGTGGGGATCGCCGTCCACGGCACCCTCGGCAGGATCGAGTAGAACGGCCTCAGCAACGCCCACGACACGATGGCGCACACGACGAGAACACCGACGAGCACCCCGGGACGGCTCGGCCTCACTCCGGCCTCTGGAGGGTCAGGTCTGGGCGAAGCCGTACAGAGGTCTGATCCAGGTCGGCGAGCAACTCCGTGATCCCACGCCCGCCGAGTACGGCGTCCGGGTCGATCTGGGCCCAGGGGACCAGCACGAAGGCGCGCTCGTGCGCCCTGGGGTGCGGCAGCGTCAGCTCGGGGGTGTCGGAGGTCAGGTCGCCGACCGCGATCAGATCGACGTCCAGGGTGCGCGGGCCCCAGCGTTCGGCGCGGACCCTGCCGAAGACGTTCTCCACGTTCAGAGCACGTTCGAGGAGTGCCCTGGGTTCCAGGGTGCTGGAGGCGATGACCACCACGTTGAGGTACGGCCCCTGCTCGGGCCCCCCGACCGGGTCCGTCTCGTAGACCGGGGAGACCGCGACGAACTCCAGCTCCGAGGAGTCGAACAGCGAGTCGAGCGCGCCCTGCAGCGTGTCGAACCGGTCGCCCAGGTTACTGCCGAGGGCCAGCACGATCTTCATGATCTGCTCCTGATGATCGTCACGACCACGTCGTCGAACGGCAGCGGGATGGGTGCGGCGGGTTTGTGCACGCTCACCTCGGCCGACCGAACCGCCTCACGGGCCAGGCAGACGTCCGCCAGGCGCTGGGCCAGCGTCTCGATCAGGTTCACCGGCTCACCCTCGACGACCTTGACCAGGTCCTGGGCGAGCTCTCCGTAGTCGACGGTCTTGTCGAGGTCGTCGCCCTCGGCGGCCGGGGCGGTGTCGAGGAGGAGCGTGACGTCCACCACGAACTCCTGGCCGAGCTCCCGCTCGGCGGCCAGCACGCCGTGGCGCCCCCGCGCCCTCAGGCCCCTGACGCTGATCCGGTCCGTCACGCGGCTTCCTCCTCCTCGTCGTCGTCGGTTTGCAGAACGGGAGATCCGTGGTGCAGCCAGAGCCGCCATCCACCGGAGGTCCTGACGAAGGTGTTGCTCGCCACGACCTTTCCCGCCGCAAAGCTGGAATCACCCTCGTCGCCCGCGGTGAGGATGTTCTCCTCACAGGTGAGGATCGCCACGTCCCCGAGCACCATGACGCGGACGTCGGTCAGCACGAACTGGATGTAGGGCGTGTTGGCCATGATGAGCGCCCAGGAGCGCAGCACCTCCTGGCGGCCGTTGATGATCGGCCACCCCGGGTGCACGCAGCTCACCTGGTCACCTTCGAGGTCCTCGGCCCAGATCTCGGTCATGCGGTCGAGGTCGGCGTTCTCGATCGCGGTGTAGAACGCCTGGTTGACCGTCTCGACGGCGGTGGTGTCGACGCTCATGATCTCGCTCTCTGAACTGCTGCGGCCACGCGGACGGCGTCCGCGTTCGGGCGTACGTCGTGCACTCGAACGCACCAGGCCCCCGCCTGCGCGGCGAGGGCGGTCACGGCGATCGTGGCGTCGTCGCTCTGGCCGAAGGGTCGGGGGGTACCGTCCTGGTCGGCCAGCAGACGGCCGAGAAAACGCTTGCGTGATGCTCCGATGAGCAGGGGGTATCCCAGCTCGGCGAGGTGGTCGATGCCCGCGAGCACGGCCCAGTTGTGGTCGGAGTTCTTCGAGAAGCCGATCCCGGGGTCGAGCACGATCTGACTCTCCGCGACCCCTTCGGCGAGCACGGAGGCGACCCGCTTCGACAACTCCTCGCGAACCTCGGTCACAACATCACCGTAGATCGCCCGGCTGTCCATCGAGTGGCTGTGGCCGCGCCAGTGCATCACCACGTACGGCACGCCGGCGGCGGCCACCACTCTCGGCATCTCCGGGTCGGCCAGGCCGCCGCTGACGTCGTTGACGAGCTTCGCACCCGCGTTGACCGCCGCCTGCGCGACCTCGGCCCGCATGGTGTCGACACTGACGGTGACGCCTTCTCGGCTCAACGCCCTGATGACCGGTTCGACCCTGGCCAGCTCCTCGGCGAGCGAGACCCTGGCCGCACCGGGCCTGGTGGACTCGCCGCCGACATCGACGATGTCCGCACCCTGTTCGACCAGCTCAAGCCCATGCCGTACGGCCGTCGCCACGTCGAACCACTGTCCTCCGTCGGAGAAGGAATCAGGGGTGACGTTGACCACGCCCATCACCAGGCAGCGGCCCTCGCTGGGCAGCCCCGGCACACTCCACGTAGTCATGCGGACAAGCCTAGGCGTTGTCCGCCCTTCGCCCATATCGCGGGTCCGGCTTGTGTCATACCAAGGGATCCCGCCCGGTGTGCGACGGGTGGCACAAGGTGCGAAGTGTCCGGACTGGAGGGGCTGGAGCAGGCTGGACCTTGGCAAGTCTGGCGATATCAGCCCGAGCACGATCAGAGACTAGCCTTCCCTCCCCCGCCTCGTCCCCCTTTCCCGCACCCCTTCCTTGGGCTCCGAAACAGATGCCGTTCATCCCCATAAATCACTGAAAACCTCCACAAATCCTCCTAAGGCCCACCGTCAGTCCGTGGGGAGCAGCGTCCCGAGAGGGCCGAGGTCGAGGTTGAGATCGGCGGGGGACAGGTCGAAGTGCTCACACAGTTCCTTCATCGCGCCTTCGAGGCGCATCAGCGTCAGGCCCAGTGTCTCGATCTGCTCGTCGGACAGGTCCCCCTGTTCCATCCGTCGCACGCACTGCCGCTCCATCAGCTGACGCACCAGTTCGACGAGGGTGAGGACGAGGCACGTCAGGTCGCGCTCGACCCGCTCGGGGTCGGTGTCGAGGCGCCAGCCGTCCCGCCGTACGGCGGAGCGCCTCTTCTCCGGCCGCGTCCCGCGCGGCCAGGTCACCCTTGATCGGGCCGCCCCCGAAAGCACCCCGGCCGACCATGTCGTCCTGGACCGTGCCGTCCCCTGCCTCGGGCCGCCGGACACGGGCGGCTCATCTCCTGACCGGTTCACCGAGGCCCTCCGGATCGATCATGGTCGCCTCCGTGATGGACGTGATCAGCACGCGGAGGGAGATCCGTACGAGATCGACGTCGGCGATGGACAGGACGAGGTCGCCGGTCACCACGACGCCACCCGCCAGCAGCCGGTCCAGGAGATCGACGAGCGCCACCCGCTCCGGTGGCAACCGTCCCCGCCGGGTCAGCTCGGCTCCCCGGGAGACCTCAGACGTCATCCGGCGCCTCCGCCGTACCAAGGTCGATGTCGGTGAAGGAGTAGGGGGCCCACGGGCCGGTGAGCTCCAGGTCGAGACCCCGCCCACGGAGGGTGTCGAGAGTCGCGACGAACTCGTCGGCGAGGTCGTCGTCGACCAGATAGGCACCGTTGAGCACCATCCACTCCTCACGTCCCGAGAGTTCGGGGTCCTGGGGGCGGTGACGTCTGCTCGCCACGGCGACGGCGGACAACGCGGCGTCGACCCGCTCGGCCTCGGTCGCCGCGTGGCGCCACGCGGTGCCCCGGTCGTGCAGGCTCGCCTGGCGCCGTTTCAGGTAGGCCGTTCCCGGGCTCTCGCCCTCCTGCTCCCGCCCGCCGGACGGCGGGGTCCCCGCGGGCTGCCCCGCGTACGCCTTCACCCCCCACTCCCTGCGCCCGGCGACGTGGGAGAGCACCTCGGCGAAGTCGTCGTGCCGCCGTTCCAGCAGGGCGCTCACCTGCTCCTCGCCGGTGTAGACCGTGACAAGCCGCACCGGGGCCGTCGCGACCGCCTCCGAGACGGCCTCGACGACACGGTGGTGAGCGCGGGCGGTGGCCTCCACCCAGTCCAGGTCCTCCAGCGAGCGCCGGAGCGGCTCCTCCCCGAACCGGTCGAGCGGTACGGCGCTGACGTACGCGACCAGACCGGCGTGCTCGATCGTCCTCACCGGCGCGCCGCCCACCCCCTCCAGACCGGACGGGTCGGGGCCGCCCGCGCCGTGTGCGATCGCGTACACGTATGTGCCGGTCTCAGTCACGGCCCTCCCTCGGCACGCGTGACCGCTCTCCGGTGGCCCCGCCGCGCGTCACGCCCCTGAGGTCCTCCCGCGCCTCGACGAGCCCGTCCTCCTCAAGCGCGGTGAGCCGCCTGCGGAGCCTGCGGTTCTCCTCAACCAGGTCGCGGTCCTTCGAGGTCAGCCACGGATCGTGCTCCCACCAGTCGATGCCCAGCTCGCGAGCCGTGTCCACCGAGGCGATCAGCAGGCGCAACTTGATCGTGAGCAGCTCGATGTCCAGCAGGTTCACGCGGATGTCTCCCACGATCACCACGCCTCTGTCGAGCACGCGTTCCAGGATGTCGCCCAGGCTGGTCGTCTCCCGTCCGGCGAGCGACCTGCTGCCGTATCCCTGGGGCACCGTGGAACCGGGTCGTACCGGATTGGTCATCTCACGGCCCCTCACTGTCTCCCCTGCCGCGCCTGTAGCGCCGTGTCCTGCGGTAGGACAGCAGGTCTCCCTCCCGGTCCAGTTCGACCTCGTAGAGCGCCAGGACGTCCCCGGAGGAAGGAACGCGACGGTCCTCGACGACCTCGACCCCGACGAGCCAGCCGTCCTCCTTCGGCTGCACGAACGTGACGCCCTCGACCACCTTCGCGGTCAGCTCGGTGATCTCCCGTACGGCGACCCGGCCCACGGTCCCCGCGGTGAGACGCCGCCCTCTGGTCCGCGGAGGCTCCTCCTCCTCAAGGGGTTCCTCGTCGTAGAGGTCGTCGGAGACGTCCACTTCGGCGATCCGCTCATCGCGGGTTCTGCGCCTGGCCGGCACGGGATCACCCCCTCTCCCCGTCGCCCGGCAGGGCGGTGCCGTCTGTGCCGGGGCGGCCCGTCAACCGTCCGAGGACCCGCGTCACCGCCTCGGTCTCCTCCTCCTCGGTCATCAGACCGGCACGCCTCGCCTCCGCTATCTCCTCCAGCCTCCGCCGGACCCCGGCCGGGCTCCGTGTCTCCAGCTCGACCTGCTCCTCGATCAGCTCCGCGAGCCGGATCAGCCCACGGATCGGAGCGAACGGCAGGCCCAGGGTCAGGCCGAACAGGTCCATCCGTCATCCCTCCCCCGCCTGTGAGGTCGTGACGAAGTCGTACGGTGCCAGCGGTCCGAGCAGCCGTACGGTCACCCGGTCCGCCCACCGGTCGCCGAACTCCTCGACGGCCCGCTCGAACTCCTCCGACCGGTCGGTCTCGATGAGGAACGCCGCGTGCACGGCGTCCTGTTCGTGGGTCGGCTCCCGTACGGCGACGGCGACGCTCAGCGGGGCGAGGGCACCGACGATCTCCTCGGTGTCGGCGTCACGTCTGGCCGCCACACCCTCGCCGAGCAGTTCGCCGAGCCGGATTCGCGCGTCCCATGTCGCGTCCTCTGGCTTGCCGCGAATCCCGTCGAGCAGCCGGGAGGCCTCGGCGTTCTCCGCCAGGACCTCACCGATCACCACCGGTTCGACGTAGCGGCCCCTGACGATGTACTCCGTCCGCCCTTCCAGGTCGTCCAGCGCGTCGCGGAACGCGTCGTGGTTGGGAGCGAGCAGTTCGTCGACGACCGCCCCGTCATCGGTCAGCACCGCTCCGAAGCGGAGCGGCAGCACCGGTACCTCGGCGGCGGCCTCGTCCAACAGCCGTTGATGGGCGAAGAGGTCCTCCGGCCTGCCGAGCGGGCGGTCCAGCGCGATCTCGCTCGTCAGGGCGGCGATCTCGCCGTGCCGTACCAGCCGGATCCGTCCGGGCGGGTCACCGACCCCCCTGGCGTCAGGGTCCACCTCGGTGTCGCCCGGCACGATGCCGTAGACGTAGGAGGCGCCGCCTCCCACCTGCCGTACGGCTTCGCCGGTCCCTGCGGTCTCGGTCTCTTTCGTGGAGCGGGGCATCTCAGTCCTCCCGCCTTCGCCGTCTGCGAGGCGCCGGTTCGGGTTCCTCCTCGGACTCCTCGGCACCCAGGAAGTCACGCAGCTTGTCTCCCGCCGCGTCCAGCGCCCCCTGCGTGATGCCCTTGGTCTTCGCCCTGCCCACGCCCTGTGTCATGTCCTGCACCACTTCCGGCAGGCCCTTTCCTCCTGTCTGCGTGAGGTCGAGCCGGTTCGCGGCCTCCGCGAAACGCAGATAGGTGTCGACGCTGGCCACGACGATGCGGGCGTCGACCGTCAGAATCTCTATGCCGACGAGCGAGACCCTGACGAAGGCGTCGATCACGAGGCCCTTGTCAAGGATCGTGTCGATGACGTCGGCCAGTCCCGAGGAGGATCCGCCACCCCCTCCCGCCCCCGAAGGTTGCACGATGGTCATCAGCCGCCTCTCCCCGGCTCCGCGATGTCCTCCCGGATCCCACGTCACGTGCTCCGGGCGGCTGCCCGGCGGCGGGCCGGGCGCGGAGCCTCCCTTGTCTTCGTGTCCGCGGCGCGACGCCGGACCGGACGCCTCGGAGTGGCAGCCTCGGCCTCATCGGCCTCATCGGCTTCGTCCGACTCCTCCGGTTCCTCCGACTCTTCGGGCTCTTCGGGCTTCTCGGCTTCGGCGCGGCGGCGCCGTACCGGACGCCTCGCCTGCGCGGACGCCTCTGGCTCCTCCTCGGCCCCGGCGGCGTGTTCGCCGTTCACGGGCGTCGGTTCTCTCTGGTCCTCTTCTGTTTCCTCGGTCTCGGATTCCCTTGACTCCTCCTCCCGCAGGGCGGTCTCGTGGTCCTTGACGACCTTGCTGTCGCGGATCTCGCCACGCCAGCCCTCGACGTCGTCCGGATGGAGCAGCGCCTGCGTCATGACGTGCCGCCGGAAGTGCTTGAACTCCAGGCGTGCCCGCCTGCCCTGCGCCCGCCACAGGTTGCCGGTGCGCTCGAACAGTCCCTGTGGGTGGTACTCCAGGACGAGCAGGACACGGGTCAGGTCGGGGCCGAGCGAGTGGAAGCTCACGGCGCCGTCGACATGGCCCTTGGCTCCCTTGGAACGCCAGATGATGTGCCGGTCGGGGATCTGCTCGACGATGGTCGACTCCCAGGTCCGGTGGGACCAGAAGACCTGTGCCTTCCAGGAGAGTTTCTCCTCGGCCTCCTGCTGAACCCCCTCGACCTTCTTCGTGAAGCTGGGAAAGTCCTCGAACTGGGTCCACTGGTCGTAGACGAGCCGTAGCGGGGCTCCCACGTCGAGTGTCTCGACGATGTTGGTGACCTTGAGCTTCTTCCCCCTGCCGCCCTTGCCGCCACCGGTGACCTTCTGGAGCAGGCCTCCGGCCGCTGTCTTCGCCACCTCCTTGAGCCCGCTGGCCACGGGGTGCTTCGAGCCGATCACCGATCCGACGAGGCCGACCACCCCGCCGTCGCCCTTGTCGACGTAGTCGGTCAGCCGGCCGGTCAGTCCGCCGAGTTTCTCGGTCGCGGACGACAGGAGCCGTTCTCCGAGCGCCTCGGCGAGATTGCGGAGTTCCTCGGTGAGCTGATCGACGGGAAGAGTCTGTGTGTTCCCCTTCGTCCTCGTCTGCTCGGTCATCGCGCCTCATCCCGGACGCGGCGGACGGGACGGTCACGTCGGGAGGCCCTCTCCCGCTGCGGACTCCGGACCCGTACGGCCCGGCCCCGGCCCCGCGGAGGCTCCTCTTCTTCCTCTTCCTCTTCCTCCTCGTCCTCGAACTCGTCCTCCGGTTCCTCCTCGTCCTCGAACTCCTCCTCCTCGTCCTCCGGTTCCTCACGGGACCTGCGTGCCGTACGGCCCCGGCTCTCGGTAGGACGACGCCTCCTCGGACGCGTCTCCTCCTCTTCCTCCTCTTCCTCACTCGCGAGACCACCGGGGACGCGCAGCGACTCGGCGCGTTCGTGAAGCTTGGAGGTCAGTGAGTCGATCTGCCTGCTCGCCGCCGCCCTGGCCGCGGCCTTACCCACGTCGAGCAGTTCGCCTCGCACGTTCTGTGTGAGCTTTTCCAGCTCGGGAGAGGCCCCGAGCTGCTTCAGACCCTGTTGCAGCAGGCCGCCTCCGCCCATGCCCAGCCGACCGGTCGCGCCCGCCGCCGCCAGCGCCAGCGCCGTCCGTAGTTTGTGACGCCGGCCAAGGAAGTAGCCCGCGCCGACCGCCAGGGCCATCTGCACTCCGCATTTCACGATCGCCACCCCTAAACGATCACTCCGTCGTGGAATCCGTCCGCCCGGAGCCTCGACGGGCCACCGGCGGGAAGGAGACGTTGTCCAGGACAAACGTCTGCCGCTTTAAACGTGTCGGAAGCATCTGGTTTCCGAACAGGCTGTCCCCCTACCCGAAAAGCCGACAGAAAAACACATATAGGTAAAAAGTAGACATACCTCGTTTGTAACCTGAAAGGACGTATTTCTCCTGGTTTTTCGTGGCGGCCGGAGGCACCAGTGATCGCGAAGAGCTGGCCGAACCCTCATCCCCGGGAGGTTCGACGGTCGGTGGGACCGCCCTGGGGACGGTCTCCGTCGAGGAGGGCGGTGATGTCGGTTTCGCGGTAGCGGCGGTGGCCGCTGGGGGTGCGCACCGAAGAGATACGGCCGGTGAGGGCCCACCGGTTGACGGTCTTGGGGTCCACGCCGAAGATCCGGGCGACCTCGCCGGGGGTGAGGAGGCGTTCGGTGGTGTCCGGTCCGGTGGAGAAGGTGCCGTCAGGGGCGACGGCCTTGAGTGGGGACATGGGGGCTCCGTAGGGGGTCAGTGGCGGCTTCGGTGGAGCGGCGCCTTTTCGGGGGCGGGCGCCCGGCCCCGAGCCGGGGAGCAGGTGGCCGGGCACCCTGGAGGAGGACCGGCCCACGAATACGGGGCAGGTGCGCCAGACGACTCCCTCTTCCCTGACACACCCCTTTGTCCCGGCGTGTGTGGGAGCCGCCTTGCGGAGGTGTGCGGCCCAGGTCCCTCCCACCTGAGCCGCACGTTCATGGGGTACGGCGAGACGACGTTCCGCCGCCCGCCGTACCGGCTTCTAGGAGCGCAGCAACTCGCGCAACGTCGTGGACCGGCCCGGCACGACGGCCTGACCAGGACATACGGCCTGGACAACCCGGGGGGTCCGAGCGGTCCGAGTCTGGAGAGCGCGAGCGACGGCGACGGCCCGGATGCTCGGCGGCACCGCCGGGGACACCTGGGCGGCCAGCTTGCGGTCCAGTTCCTCAGCCGACCCGGCCCGCACCAGCGGCGTGTCCCCGAGATCCGGCCTGCCGGGAAGAACGCGACGGTAGGCGCTCCACAGGCCGGTCGCCGAGTTGTGGAAGACGAGCCAGTCGGAGTGGACATGCTGTACGGCGTCGCAACTCCGCCGTGCGACACCCGACGTCATGCCGCCCTCCCACCCGGCGAACGCCGTGCCCCGACGGACACCATTGCCTCACCCGGCGAACGCCGTCCCCCGGCAGACACCGTTCCCTCACCCGGCGAACGCCGTCCCCCGGCAGACACCATTCCTTCCCCCGGCGAAGGCCGTTCACCAGCGGGCGCCGGCTCCCCACCCGGCGAACCCCGCTCCCCGCCGACCTCCCCATTCCGCGCCCCGGAAGGCGGACGGCCGGTACCGCCCCTCCTACGCCGAACCGGCGCCGGGGAGGACCGCGGCGAGAGCCGGAACGCCCGGATCATCTCGGCCTCCCGCATCCGCTCCTCCAACCCCTCGGAGGTGGGGTCCTCCACGATCACCGGCCGGGGACCGTCCCAGGCGGCCACCGCGTAGAAGGACCGTCGTCCCAGGCTGTAGAGCACGGTCCAGTCCGCCCACGCCTGGTCGATCCGCTCGGCCTCCGCGCGAGCTGGGCCGTCCCACACCCGCCGATACACCGGCGCGTACGGCTGGCCGTCCCTGTGCCGTCCGGTCACGGGGTCACCCCCGCAACGGCGTCGCGGGCGGTCCTCTCCTGCTCGGCGACGGCCTCCTGAACCTCGTCGAAGGTGTCGGCGTCCACAGCCGACTGCGCCCCGGCCCGTACGGCGACGCGGGGAAAGAGGTGGTTGCGGAAGGCCCAGAACCGGCCCGCGTCACTGATGATCAACCGCCAGCCCGGGATCACCGGACGACCGGGGGTGTCGTGCATGATCTGGACCTCCGTGATCCGACCAGAGGCGTGCCTGGCCAGGGTGATCGCCAGACGGGCCTGCCCTGCGGGACAAGAGAGAAGCCGCGCGCCGTACGGCACAGCCGAAGACCGAGGACCGCGAGCACCAGGCCGACAGACCGTATGAGCATGGGGAACGCGACATCGGTCTCCACGCCGGTATGGCCCGCCGCTCGCAGGCCGTACGCCGTGGCGGTTGGGCTGGCGCGCCCTCGTCCAGGTGATCCCGGATCGAGGAACCCGGGGGAAGGGACGCCGAACCCACCTGGGCAACGGCGGCCGGACCGGCCGGACCGACGCGACAGGCGTGGGCTCCAGAGCCGGAACCGGATCATCCGCAGGAACCGGCTCCACGACACCATCCGGTACAGCGGCCGGGACCGGCGCGGGCGCTTCCACTCCAGGAGCAGACCGACCCTGACCAGGCACGACCGCCCCCACAGGACCATTCGGCACGGCGTTCGCGGCCGGAGCCATCGCAGGCGCCACCGGCTCAGGATCGGGACGACGCTGAGCAGGTACCAGCGGAATCACCTCGGCGGGCGCCACCTCCACCGGAGGCCGAGGCGAGGGAAGAACCTGCGGGCCGTACGCACGACGGGCCTGAAGACGGGCGTTCATCAGCAGCCCGGACGGCTGCACATACTCGTGCTCGTCCTGGTGCGGACAGCCGTGGGTGTAGGGGGAATGGCCGCAGCGGGCGCATCCCATGGGCAGGGGTACGGCACCGGCGAAGCAGCCACAGCCGTCCCGGATCGACGTGTCCGGGCCGAAACCCGGAGCACTAGTCTTGCTCACGTCAGGAGTGCCTTCCTGATCAAGGCCCCGGCCGGTGTTGCCTCACCGCGATTCCGGGGCCGATCTCATGTCGAAGCTGTGACCGCGCGGCCGGTGACCGCCAAGTCCTCGGCCGCGCGGCGTATCACTCGCGAGTGCGACAGACTGGACGACGTGACCGCCACCAATCCACTCGCATTTGTCCGTTATGGTCTTAATGCCCTCTTGTTTATGGGGGCTAAAGTCCATGTGCTCGGACGATAGCCCGCCGTCGACAACGATGCAATAGGGGGGCTAAATTTCGAGTGGACGCGATGTGAAGGACCGATACCTTGGATGCCAGGACGCTGCATGACATCGCAGCCATTTCCGACCCACTTGACCGTGCGCGCGCCGCATCCGCCGCTATGGCAACGCTGCAAGGCCAATCCGTAGAACTTTCCCGAATCCGCCGCGCCGCGATCATCGAGGCCCAGGAGTCCGGCATGAAACAGGACGACATCGCCCGCCACCTGGGAGTGACCCCGGGAAGGGTGAGCCAGATGAAGAAAGCCGGAGCCCCATCCCACCAGGCTCCGACAGGACCCATCGAGCCACGCCCGCGCGTCATCGTGGAGCGGGCGATCCCCACGCCACCGGCGGTACGCGGCTCGAAATCCCTCTATCTCACCGAAGCCGCCAGCCAGGGGCTCAAACCAGAGCGCAAGATGCTCTTCATCGGCCCCGAGCCGGCCAGCGAACACGTGGCCGTCGCCCTACGCGTCGAACCCGGCGACACCGTGATCGCCCGCCGCAAGATGTTCTGGGCCAACGACGTGCCCGTACGGATCTCCACCAGCTACTTCCGCCTCGACGTCGCCCAGGACACCAGGCTGGACAAGCAGGAATTCGTGCTGCCCACCCTCCAGGCCGCGATCGAAGACCTCGGTCACCGCTTCAGCCACGCCACCGAGACACTGACCTCCCGGCCACCTACACCGTACGAAGCCGACCTGCTGGAAGTACCCGGCGAATGGGTGGTACAGGTACTCCGGATCAGCATCAGCACCGACGACATCCCCATCCACGCATTGGAAACTGTCTGCGCGGCCAGCAGACACGTGTTCGTCATCGGACAAGTAGCCGGATTCGACCACTTCTGAGCATCCATCCATCGCCAGACCATTACGGCGGCCGAACAACACCATAAACAGGCACCAAAACCGCTCCTCCGTGTTCGCCGCAATGCGGAGGGGCCTCTCAACACCGCCAAACGGTCACACCTATGGGTCTCTGGAAGTCCAGCCGCAGACAGTCACGAGTTCCGATACGAGGTGAAAATGCGGTGACAGCCCTCACCCTCGGCGCTTTCCTGTCGCTGTCCGGCAAACACGCCCGCTTCGGACGCCAAGCCCACTGTTGGCTTCGACGAGGAGCACCCAGTCTCCAACGGAGGCGGCTCCGAAGCTTCGCCACCGGATCAGTTCATCGAGCGTTGTGTGAGAGCAGTTCTCAACCCGGGCACCGAACCGGGCCATCAGTTCCTCGGGCGTCAGGCCGTGCACGTAGGTGAAGCAGTAGGCGTCCGCCAGGTCGGGGAAGCGCTGGGAGAACCAGGAGTGGTCGTCAGGAGTTGCGATCACCCCGTCAGACTCGCAGCACCCGCCGACACAACGTGGTCGATCGTTCCTGAGATGGCAGAACGAGTGGCGAGGCCTCCGTGGGCTCGCCACTCGTGTGGTGCCTAGGCGTGGGCGGCCAGTCTCCGCGGAGTCCTCCTCCTCAGCGTCGCGACGCCCACGGCCGCCAGCCAGGTGGCGGCGATGCCGTTGAACATCGCGACCGCGCCCCAGCCGTTGGAGGCGTAGAACTCGTCGGAGTTGAAGCCGAAGAACATCGACGGCACCCCGGCCAGGTGCAGGGCGGCGATGGCGAACGACGACCAGCCGACCCAGCCGGGAAGGGCGCGGGAACGCAGCACCGCGTATCCGAAGGCGACGCCGAAGACGACCAGCATCAGATGGGTGATGGAGCCGTAGAGCAGGTAGGTGGGCACGGTGCGGGTCGGGTCGATCTCCTCGACGGCCTTGATGGCGCTGCTGCCCTCGATCCCCTTGGCGACCATGTCGACGATCGTCCACGTCACGCCCGCCGTACCGGCGACCGCGCCGAACCATTCGAACCGGGCGTCGGCCTGCGCGATCAGGGGCCGGACGCCGGCCATGAACACCAGGAACAGCGTGAGGGCGAGGAAGTTGAAGAGCGTACGGGTGAGGATCAGCCAGTCCGGCATGAGGCTGCCGGTCTCGACACCGCAGGCCGGGGGGTCACAGGTGGGGACCACGAAGTACAGGGGGAGTTCGGCCATCGCGAAAACGGCGCCGAGGACCGCGGCCAGGCCGATCCAGCGGCGCGCCACAGACGGGAACTGAATCTGTGCATGCCATGAAGTGTTCATGGCATGCACAGTAACAACAACTGTGTAAGCCGTCTACTATTTCTCTTGGATCTTCGAGAGGACGCAGGCCATGACCCCACGCAAGAGTCACGACCCCGTACCCGCCGACCTTGAGGCGCTGCCGCCGGGCCTGGCCGCGGCCTGGGGCGTGGTCGACACCGGGGGACGGCGCGGCCCCAAACCGGCGCACAGCGTCGAGAAGATCATCGCGGTGGCGACGGAGCTGGCCGACGAGGAGGGCATCGCCGCCGCCTCGCTGCCGAAGGTGGCCGCCCGGATCGGCGTGACCACCAACGCCCTGTACCGCTACGTCAGCTCCAAGGAGGAGCTCATCGTGCTCCTGGCCGACCGCGCCTGGGGCGACCCGCCCGCGCTGCCGGACGGCGACTGGCGGGAGGCGGCGGCGCTGTGGTCACGCCGGCTGTTCGAACGCTTCATCTCCCGCCCATGGCTGCTGGACGTGCCGACGACCGTCTCCCTGACCCCGCACAACGCGGCCTGGCTGAACGCGCTGATCACCGTGCTCGGATCGACCGGCATGGCGGCGCAGCAGACGCTGAACTGCGCGTATCTCCTCGACAGCCACGCCCGGTACGGTGCCAACCTGCGGCGCAACACCCCGACACCGGCCGCGTTGCGCCGGGCGAATCCCGACCAGCAACGGGCGGTGCGCGCGGTCCGCGTCTTCCTGGACGGCCAGCTCCGCTCCCGCGACCTGAACGCCGTCGCGGACGCGATGGAGGACCCGATGTTCCTCTCCGACGAACCCCCGCTCGACGGCTTCGAGTTCGGTCTCGCGAGGATTCTCGACGGCATCGAGGCATATGTGCGGCGGTGAGAATGCCGTCACGGCCGGCCTGCCGGATGGGACGCCGTCGAAGTGCGCAGGCCGTACGGCCTCCTCAGCGAACCGAGGAGGCCAGGCCGGTCAAGGGTCAGTAGTCGGCCAGGGCGTTGGGGCCCAGGAGGACCTTGAGGTCTCCGGCGAAGGCGCCGTTGGCGAGGTTGACCTTGTACTCCGGGGCGAGGCCGACGAGGACCTTGCGCCGGTTGAGCCGTTCGACCATGAACTGGACCGGGGTGTCGCCCTTGTGGGTCCGGAACATCTGCTTCAGCTCGTCGACGAGCTTCCGGTCGATCTTGCTCTCCTGGAGGGAGATGACGATCGGGTCCTTGTCGCCGGGCTGGGGGACCTTGGAGATGTCGAGGAACTCGAAGGCGACGGCGTTGAAGCTGACGCTGGCGTCCTCGCCGTTCTCCCGGATGCGGATCTTGCCGGTGCACGCGACGACGAGGTCGGGGGCGAGGTTGTCGCCGTAGAGCTGGTAGGTGGTCGGGAAACAGGGGACCTCAAGGCTGCCGTCGTGATCCTCGATCTTGAGGATGGCCCAGACGTTGCCCTGCTTGGTGACCTTCTTCTCGACGCCGGAGATGATGCCGGAGATCTTGATCTCACCGCGTTCCCGGTCGGCGTCGCCGTTGAGGACCTGCGCGATCGAGTGGGTGCGGTTCTTCTCCAGAACGCGTTCCGCGCCGTTGAGAGGGTGGTCGGAGACGTAGAGGCCGAGCATTTCGCGCTCGAAGGCGAGCTTGGTCTTCTTGTCCCACTCGTTCGGCGGGACGACGACGGCGAAGGCCGCGTCACCGTCACCGGAGTCCTCGAAGGCGCCGAACAGGGAGTCCTGTCCCATCGCCTCCTTCTTCTTGACGTCGATGACGGAGTCGATGGCCTGTTCGTGCACCATGACGAGCCCGAATCGCGGGTGGTCGAGGTCGTCGAAGGCTCCGGCCTTGATCAGTGATTCGATCGTGCGCTTGTTGCAGACCTGGACGGGGACCTTGGTCAGGAAGTCATTGAAGTCGGTGTACTTCCCGTGTTCCTTGCGGGCCGAGATGATCCCCTGGATGGGACCGTCGCCGACGTTCTGAATGGCGCCGAGGCCGAACCGGACGTCCTCGCCGACGGCGGAGAACCGGAGGTTGGACTCGTTGACCGACGGCGGCAGGACCCGGACCTTCATCCGGCGGCATTCGGCCAGGTAGATGGCCATGCGGTCCTTGTTCGTGCCGACCGAGGTCAGGAGCGCCGCCATGTACTCGGCGGGGTAGTTGGCCTTCAGATAGGCGGTCCAGTAGGAGACGAGTCCGTACCCGGCGGTGTGGGACTTGTTGAAGCCGTAGGAGCTGAAGGGTTCGAGGACGTCCCAGACGGCCTTGGCGTGTTCCTCGGTGAAACCCTTACTGATCATGCCGGAGGAGAACGTGGCCCACTGTTTGTCCATCTCCTCCTTCTTCTTCTTGCCCATCGCGCGCCGGAGGATGTCGGCGCCGCCGAGGGTGTAGCCGGCGAGCTGCTGGGCGATGGCCATGACCTGCTCCTGGTAGACCACCAGGTGGTAGGTGTTGCCGAGGATCGGCTCCAGGGCGTCCTTGAGGTCGGGGTGGATCGGCTCGACCTTCTGCGTCCCCGCCTTGCGCAGCGCGTAGTTGACGTGCGCGTTCGCGCCCATGGGTCCGGGACGTCCCAGCGCGAGGATCGACGAGACGTCCTCGAACTCCGTGGGGGCGATCAGCTTGGTGAGGTCGCGCATCATGGACGAGTCGAGCTGGAACACGCCCAGCGTCCACCCGGCGGCCAGCAGCTCGTAGGCCTTCTTGTCGTCCAGCGGCACCTTGAGCATGTCGAGTTCGATGCCGCGGTTGGCCTTGATGTTCTCGACCGCGTCCCCGAGCACGGTGAGGTTGCGCAGGCCCAGGAAGTCCATCTTGAGCGCGCCCATGCTCTCGCTGGACGGCCCGTCGAAGCCGGTGATGCGGGCGCCGTCGTCCTGCCGCATGAAGATCGGCATGACGTCGACCAGCGGCTGGGACGACAGGATGACGCCGGCGGCGTGGACACCGGTGCCCCGGGTCAGCCCCTCAAGGCCGAGCGCGGTCTCGATGACCTTCTTGACGTCGGCGTCCTCCTCGTACAGCTTGCGGAGTTCGCTGGCCTCGGCGTATCGAGGGTGGTCCTTGTCGAAGATGCCGCTGAGCGGGATCTCCTTGCCCATGACGGCGGGCGGGAACGCCTTGGTGATCTTCTCGCCGACGGCGAAGGGGTAGCCCAGGACGCGCCCCGCGTCCTTCACGGCCGCCTTCGACTTGATCGTCATGTAGGTGATGATCAGCGAGACGTTGTCCTCGCCGTACCGCTCCGTGACATAGCGGATCATGTCACCGCGCCGACGCTCGTCGAAGTCCAGGTCGACGTCGGGCATCGAGATTCGTTCGGGGTTGAGGAACCGCTCGAACAGCAGCTGGTGCTCGATGGGGTCGAGTTCGGTGATGCCGGTGACGTAGGCGACCATCGACCCGGTGGCCGAACCTCGTCCGGGGCCGACCCAGATGCCGTTGTCGCGGGCGTACTGGCAGATGTCGGCGACGACGAGGAAGTAGCCGGGGAAGCCCATCGTCTCGATCACGCCGAGCTCGTACTCGATGCGTTCGAGGACCTCGGCGGGGACCGGGTCCCCGAACCGGCGCACGGCGCCGCGGGCGCACTCCTTGCGCAGCCAGCTCATCTCCGTCTCCCCTTCGGGGACGGGGAACTTGGCGGCGAGGTCCCGGTGGGCGAACACCTCTTCGTAGGACTCGACCCGTTCGGCGATCAGCAGGGTGTTGTCGCAGCCCTGCCTCCACAGCTCGTCGTGGTCGAGGCCGCGCATCTCCTCGGCGGAGCGGATGTAGTAACCGGCTCCGGAGAAGCGGAAACGGTCGGGCGCGTCGATCTGGGAGTTGGTGCCGACGCACAGCAGCGCGTCGTGGGCGGTCGCCTGGTCCTCGGTGACGTAGTGGGAGTCGTTGGTGACCAGCGGCGGGATGTTGAGTATCCTGCCGATCTCCAGAAGCTGGTCGCGGACGCAGGTCTCGATGAGGATCTTCCCGTGGTCCATCAGCTCCAGGAAGTAGTTCTCCTTGCCGAAGATCTCCTGGTACTTCGCCGCGTGCTCCAGCGCCTTGTCGAACTGGCCCAGCCGCAGCCGTGTCTGGACCGCGCCGGACGGACAGCCGGTCGTCGCGATGATCCCCTCGTGGTACTGGTCGAACAGCTCGTCGTCCATGCGGGGGTACTTCTTCATGTGGCCTTCGAGCGAGGCCAGCGAAGAGATCTTGAAGAGATTCTTCAGGCCCTGGGCGTTGTAGGCCCACATCGTCTTGTGCAGGTAGGTGCCTGACGCCGACACGTCACCGCCGACCCCACGCTGTTCGTCGAACTTGCGCTGGTGCGGCTCTCCCCAGAAGACGGGCTTCTTGTGGAAGCGGGACTCGGGGCTCACGTAGCCCTCGATCCCGATGATCGGCTTGATCCCGGCGCCGGTGACCTTCTTGTTGAACTCGTAGCTGCCGAACAGGTTGCCGTGGTCGCTCATCGCGATGGCGGGCATGCCGAGCTGACCGACCCGATCGGCCATCTTCCCGATCTTCGCCGCGCCGTCCAGCATGGAGTACTCAGTGTGAACATGCAGGTGCACGAACGAATCAGCCACGGTTGATCTTGGCCTTTCGGGGTCGAGCGGTCGGTGCCCCAACCTTATCGACGCGGCTCAGTGGGTGACCCTTGTTACTCCCGGAAGCGCATGATCGACTTGTATGTCCGGCCCCGCCCTTCCATGAGCCCCGGTATGCCCATACGACATGGAGGTCTTGCGCGTGTTGGGACCACCTCGCAGAGTGAGGACCAGACCGCCCGCCCTAAGGCAAGGAGCCCCCATGATTCCCGATCTGACCGGCGCCGAGTTCCACAAGAGCAGTCTCAGCGGCACCCACGACGACTGTGTCGAGGTCGCCGTGAACCTCCCCGGCCTGGTGGCCGTCCGCGACAGCAAAGATCCCTCCGGCCCGGCCCTGGCCTTCGGTGTCTCCGGATGGGACGCCTTCATAGGCCACGTGAAAATTGGAACGTTCGATTTCTGATCGGCGACAACGTCTTCGCCGGGTTCCGGCCGAACAGCGGGCCGTACCCCGGGCCACCGTGGACCGCTGTGAACCACAGTGGGCCACCGCGGACCGCTGTGAACCACAGTGGGCCACCGTGGACCACTGCGGGCCACCGTGGGCGCCCCCGCGTACCACGATGGCCCGGCCCTCCCGGGCACCGGCTACGTCAGCGACTCGGCCGGGGCCACGATCGACGGGCCGCCGGTCTCCTCGGGGGCCCGGCCGAGCTGCCTGATCGGCCTGATCAGCAGGAGCGCCGCCGCCACGCCCAGCGTCACCAGGGCGGACCCCATGATGAAGGTGCGCGGTTCGATCAGCGTGGTGACCGGACCGGCGATCGCCTGCCCGACCGCCATGCCCGAGACCGACCCGGCCACCTGGTAGGCGTTGACCCGGTTCATCACGTCCGGTGCGACCTTCGTCTGGACGCTGGTCGACCACATCACCGACCAGAACGCCATCGCGACCCCGCCGATCAGGTGCCCGGCCATCAGCATCGGCAGCGGCAGTCCGAGCGCGACCGACAGGGGCGCGGCCATGTAGCCGCTCAGTGCCGTCGCCCCGGCGGCCAGCGGCTTGGCCGGCCTGAGCCTGATCGCCACCAGCCCGCCCAGTACGGTGCCGAGGCCGAGCGCCGCCATCACCCAGCCGTAGTCGGCCCCGATGACCTGCGACGACAGCGGCACGTACGGCCCGATCACCAGAACGCCCCAGAAGACCCAGACCAGGATGGTCGACCACATCCAGTTCATGGCCCTGAACTCCTCCCAGCCCCTGCGCAGGTCGCCCAGCACGTTGGAGGGGCCCGGCTTGGGGACGGTGACCCGGATCATCAGCAGGGCCACCCCGCTGACGAGGAAGGTCGCGGCGTCGACCGTGTAGACGAAGACCGGGCCGGTGGCGACGATGAGGACTCCGGCCAGCGCGGGACCCGCCAGCTGGGTGATCGCCTCGGCGATCTTCAGTGTCGCGTTGGCCCGTTGCGGGTCCTTCGCGACCAGGGGGACCATGCCGTTGATGCACGGTTCGAACGTCCCGGCGCCGATGCCCGAGAAGAACGCCATCGTCAGCAGCAGGGCGAGCGGCGGGGCGCCGTCCAGGAAGGCGACGGCCACGCATCCCTGGGTGACGACCCTGAGCGCGTCCGCGCCGATCATCAGGCGCCGGGCGCCGATCCGGTCGGCGAAGACCCCGCCGAACAGCATGACCAGCACGGCTGACGTGGTCCAGATCGCGAGCGTGTAGCCGACACCCGCGATCCCGTAGACTTCTCCGACCGCCAGCGCCGAGGCGACGGGCATCATCGCGTCGCCGAGCAGTGAGATCGTACGGGCTCCGAAATAGAGGCTGAAGTTCCTCGTCCACATAAATCCTCATTCTGAGTTTCTCCAACCCAGGGCGCCGGTGTCCCGAATGACATCATTGGGTACATTTGAGCCATGTCCCTGGACTGCCCGGAACCACCCCCGGCCTCTCTCAGCCCGCACCGTGTGGTCGCCCTGGTCGCTCCGAAGCAGGAGCTCTACCCGGTCACCTCCGCCTCGGCCGTCTTCGGCTACCACGGCTCGGCGATCCCCCAGCACTACAGCTTCAGCCTGTGCGCCGAGCACCCCGGCTCCCTGCCCACCACCCTCGGCGTCCCCATCCAGGTCGACAGCGGGCTGGAGGCCGTCGACGACGCCAAGACCGTGATCATCGCGGGCTGGAGCTGGGCTCTCACCCCCTCGCCCGCCGTACTCGGCGCGGTGTCCCAGGCCCACGCACGAGGCGCCCGCATCGTCGCCGTCGGCTCCGGGATCTTCGTCCCCGCCACCCTGGGGCTCCTGGACGGCCGCCGGGCCTCCGTCCACTGGGAACTCTCCCGCGAACTCGCCGCCCGCCACCCCCGCATCATCCTCGACGACACCATCATCTACGTCGACCACGGCGACGTCGCCACCGCCGGAGCCTCGGCCGCCACCCTCGACCTCTGTCTCCACCAGGTCCTCCAGGAGTACGGCGCCGCCCACGCCATGCGCATCGGCCGTCAGCTCGCCGCCGGTCCGCACCGCGAGGGCTGCCAGCGGCAGTACCCTCCCCTGCCGACCACCGGCCCCATGCCGGCTCCCCTGGCGCCCCTGCTCGAATGGCTGCTCTCGCGCCTGCACGACCCGATCACCGTCGAGGACATGGCCGCCTACTCGGGCGTCTCCCCCCGGACCCTCACCCGGCAGTTCGCCGACCAGCTCGGCGTCCCCCCGGCCCGCTGGCTGCTGGAACGCCGCCTGGCCGCAACCCGCGCCCTGCTTGAGGAGACCGACCTGCCCGTCGAGACCATCGCCACCCGCGTCGGCCTCTCCTCGGCGGTCAACCTCCGCCGCCGTTTCCACAGCGCCCTGCGAACCACCCCTGCCGCCTACCGCCGTTCCTTCCGCTGACGCCGTACGGCGCGGACCAGGACGCGCGGTGGCCGGTGCGCCAACGGGAGAGCGTCGTCCAAGAAGCCCTCGGGCGGCAGCGGGCCGGTAAGCGGCACGTTGGAGGTCGTTCATCCGGGCGACGGCCTGTCGTAGGGCGCCGTCCTTATGGTGATGGTTCATGACAGCGGGTTTCGAGGACTTCGACCGGTTCCTGGAGGAGGCCCGCCGGGCGCTCGACGCGGCTGACCGGCCGCCGTCCGAGGACGAGCCCCCGGGTGGGAGGGGAACGGCCGCGGACGGGCGGATCGTCGCCGAGGTCTCGCCGGACGGCCTGCTCAGCTCGCTGAGGGCCGACCCCCGGGTCATGCGGATGGGCCTGCAGGAGCTGTGCGACCAGGTCGTGCACGCCGTCAACGCCGCGCTCAACGACCTGCGCTCGAACCTCGACGCCCGTCACAGGGCGGTGGACGTGACGGGGCTGACGGAGACGCTGGGCACCGTCCAGGAGGAGTCGATGCGGAAGATGAACCTCTTCGTGGAGGAGATCGGCGAGCTGGCCCGCCGGATCGAGGGACGCGGATGAAGCCCCTTGAGGTCCGCTCACCCAGCCTCCGTACGGCGTCCGGCGGACTCGGCGGCGTGGGCGGAGATCTGGCCGCCCAGGGGCGCGGCCTCGGGTCCTCGACGGCCGCGTTCGGTTCCGGGCCCGTCGGCGGGCTGCTGGGCGACCTCCTAGGCCGGACGCTCGGCGCGATCACCGAGTCGCTGGAGTCGGTCGTGGCCGACCTGGGCGACGCCGGGCAGGCGCTCGGCCGGATGGACGCCGGCTACCGGCGGGCGGAGAGCCTCAGCGAGGAGGCCGTCAGCCAGGCCTCGCGTGGGGGTTCTCCAGCCAGTCCCCCACCGTCACATCGCCCTTACGGGACACCTGGTACGGCCTGGCCCGCATGACGTACTCCGGGGAGACCCCACCGGGGAAGACGACCTCGTCGTAGCTGGAGTTCGGCAGGCGGAGACCGGTGCCGCCGGGGGTTCGGATGTCGTACACCCAGCCCTGGCGACCGTATTCGTGCCACTGGAGATGGATCCTGTCGGAGTAGCTGGTGCTGACGTAGGCGGTCTGGCGTGAACTCGGGTCCAGGTGCTCGACGTATCCGTTCAGGTCGGTGTTGTGCGGGTTCTTCGGCCGGAAGCCCTCGGAGAAGATCTCGTCGGGATGCCGGGTGTCCGACCGGTAGACGGGTTCGCTGTCCCGCCGCCACACCGGCCGGGTGCTGTTACGGAAGGGCGAGCCTCGGAAGCCGGGACGCGGCCGGATCGCCGAGATGTTCACCTCGCGGTTGGCCGCCGCCCTGAGCGGGTCCCAGTCCGCGGGCCGGCCACGCAGCCGGCCCACGCCGGTGCGCAGCAGCGCCATGGCGCGCCTCATCGGTTCGACCACGCCGCGCGAGAGGAAGCGGACGATGTCGTCCAGCAGCGTGCGCAGGGCTCGACGGGTCCTGGCGACGGCCGCGGGCAGCGTCGTCGGCGAGGCCACGGCTCGGGCCGCGACGACCACCAGCGCGACGAGCTGGGCGATCACCCCCAGCTTCCACAGCAGCGTGGCCACGGCCGCCGTCAGGAGGGCCAGGCCCACCAGCTCGGCGGCGTCGGCCAGCCGGTTCGCCCGGTCGGCGGGCGCGTTCTCCGCCATCCACGAGCGGTAGGCGTCCACACCGTCGCCGGTGTTGTCCCGCCACACCTGGCTCGCGTACGCGTCGGTGTCGCGGACCGAGCCCCGCAACCGGGCGGCCATCGCCGTGTACCGCGTGCCCTCCGCGTGCAGGAGGTCCTCGTCGAACCCCTCCGGCCACGCCGCCACACCGGTCCAGGCGAGCGGGGCCGCCAGCGCCTGCGGTAACTGGAGGGACATCGACGCTCAGCGGTCGTTCGGGTTGCGGACGCCCGACGGGCCCTCCGCGCCGTTCCGCCGGGAGCCGACCGCCCCGTCCGGGTCGAAGGACGCGTCGATCGCGACGACCGACCTTCTGGCCTCCGAACGCGCCTCGGCACGCACACGGTCAGCGATCAGGGATGATTCGGGCCTCTCGGACATCGCGTGGAGCCTACTGGATCGGCCGTCCATGATCCACGCCACCGGAGACCACCGGAACACCGGTGCGACGACGCCCGCCGCCCCTCTCGTACGGACCGCCACCACCCCCGAACCGGCCCGTTCGACCCTTCCCGAACGGGCCTTTCACCCTGACGGGACGCGGCCGGGCCGGCCGGTGAGCGATGCGGTGGACGAGCCGAATCCGGGGAGGGAAGGCCACCCGAGACTGGCCGTCTCGATGGGAGACGTTCACTCCGGCGTTGCCCCGCAGCCGGACACCGGTCACGGTGACGGCGGCTCCTCGGGCGTTTGGAAGGCTCCTTCCCCGCCTGGGCCGTGGTTCCGAAGGGAAGGGCCGGGTCAGCGCAGGGGGCGGAAGAAGGTCCTGATGTCCTCCGTCAGAAGGTCGGGGGCCTCCATGGCGGCGAAGTGGCCGCCTCTGGAGAACTCCGACCAGTGCACGACGTTGTGCTCGCGCTCCGCGATCCGTCTGACCCCCGCGTCGCCTGGGAAGACCGCCACCCCGTGGGGCAGCGCCGAGTGCTCGGCCGCCGCGCCCCAGCTCTTCTGCTCCTCCTTGTAGAGGCGGGCGGCCGAGGCCGCGGTCCCGGTGAACCAGTAGACGCTCACGTCGGTGAGCAACTGGTCGACGTCCACCGCGTCCTCGGGGAGTTCGTGGGCCGGGTCGGTCCACTCCTTGAACTTCTCCACGATCCACGTCAGCTGCGCCGCGGGTGAGTCGTGCAGCCCGAAGGCGAGGGTCTGCGGCCGGGTCGCCTGGATGATCGCGTAACCGGCCTGGTCCTGGTTCTGGTACTGGCCGAGACGGGCGAGTTCCTCAGGGGTGAGGCCCACGAACTCGGCCGGGTCGCCGGTCGGGAAGCCGAGCGCGCCGTTGACGTGCACGCCGACGACGTTCTCCGGCGCGGTACGGCCCAGCATCGGCGAGATGACCGCGCCGCTGTCGCCGCCCTGCGCGCCGTAGCGCCGGTAGCCGAGCCGGCCCATCAGCTCCGCCCAGGCCCGCGCGACGCGCCGCAGGTCCCAGCCGGTCTCGGTGGTCGGGCCGGAGAAGCCGAAGCCGGGGATGGACGGGGCCACGACGTGGAAGGCGTCGGACCGGGCGCCGCCGTACGACACCGGGTCGGTCAGCGGGCCGATGATCTTCATGAACTCGGCGACCGAGCCCGGCCAGCCGTGCGTGATGATCAGCGGAAGAGCGTCGGGTTCGGGTGAGCGGGCGTGCAGGAAGTGGATGTTCTGCCCGTCGATCTCCGTCGTGAACTGCGGGAACGCGTTCAGCCGCGCCTCGGCGGCACGCCAGTCGAAACCGGTGCGCCAGTAGTCGGCCAGCTTGCGCGCGTAGGCGACGGGAACCCCGTACGACCAGCCCACACCGGGCAGTTCGTCCGGCCAGCGGGTCGCCGCGAGCCGACCGCGCAGGTCGTCCAGCCGGGTCTGCGGGATGTCGATCCGGAACGGGTGGATCCGCAGGTCGTTGTTCATGTCCCTCACCGTAGGCAGCGGCTAGGACAGCTTCGGTCCTAGGCTGGACGTCATGTTGGAGACATCGGCACGGCTGTTGCGGTTGCTTTCGTTGTTGCAGACCCCCAGGGACTGGTCGGGCACCGAACTGGCCGTACGGCTCGGCGTCTCATCCCGCACGGTCCGCCGCGATGTCGAACGCCTCCGCGACCTCGGATACGTCGTGCACGCCACCGCGGGCGCCCCCGGCTACCGGCTCGGGGCGGGGGCCGGGCTTCCGCCGCTGCTGCTCGACGACGAGGAGGCGGTCGCGGTCGCCATCGGGCTCGGCACCGCCGCCGTCTCCGGGGTGACGGGCATCGAGGAGACCTCCGTCCGCGCCCTGGCCAAGCTGGAACAGGTTCTTCCCGCCCGGCTGAGGAACCGCGTCGGCGACCTGCGGTCGGTCACGGTCCCGCTGACGGACCGGGCCTCCGCCGTGGACCCGGCCACGCTCACCGCGATCGCCGCCGCCGTCCGTGCCCGGGAGAGCCTGCGATTCGACTACCGCTCCCACGACGGCACCGAGGACCGTCGTGCGGCCGAGCCGTACCGGCTGGTCAACTCGGGGCGCCGGTGGTATCTGGTGGCGTGGGACACCGGCCGGGGCGACTGGCGCACGTTCCGCATCGACCGGCTGCGGCTGCGCACCCCGAACGGGCCGCGTTTCACGCCCCGCGAGCCGCCCGGCACCGACCTCGTCCAGTACGTCGCGGAACGGATCTCCGTCAATCCGTACCGCTACCGCGGCCGGTTCACGGTGCACGCCCCGGCCGACGTCATCGCCGCCCGGATGCCGCCGACGATCGCGGTGGTCGAGCCGACCGGTGACGACACGTGTGTCCTCAGCACCGGGTCGAACTCCCTGGACGAGCTGGCCATGTGGGTCGCGGGGCTCGGTGTCCCCTTCGAGGTGCACGACCCTCCCGAACTCGTCCGGCACATCCACGCCCTCGCCGCCCGCCTCAGTGAGGCGACCCGGTACGGCCCCCGGCCGCAGGCGGTGTCAAAGGATCAAGCAGAATCGCCGTCATGAGTCTGAGCCTTGACGCAACAGGCCATCCGGCACGATGGCCGGGATATGCCACCGCCTTCTGGGGATTCGCCTTCGCCGTCCCGAGTTTCTGCTGGGCGCTCGGTATCGGCCTGGCGGGGGCCTCGACCACGCTCTCACCCCAGCTGGTCGAATTGGCCGCGAGGCAGGACTCCGGCTTCATCACGGCGTTGTGGGTGACGGGTGTGCTCAAGGTCGTCGGCGCGGTGCTGGGCCTGGCGCTCATCCGCCGTCGTCCCTGGGGGCACGGCATGAACCTTCTCCTGCAACTGATGGCGTGGGGCGCGGGGGTCCTGCTCATCTGCCATGGCGCGGGATTCGTCGTGAACGGAATTCTCGTCGAGACGAACGTCGTCGGCATCGATCCCGAGCTGCGGTCGGTCAGCCGCTGGTACACCTACCTGTGGGGACCGTGGTTCGTGGCCGGAGGGGTCGCCTTCCTCCTCGCCGCACGAGCCCACCTGCGCGGAGTCGCCGAACGCCGGAACGCCGTGATCGCGGGGATCATCGGCGGTCTCGGCGCGCTGGCGATCTCCGTCATGCTCCTGATATGGGGCCTGGGATAGTCCCGTTCCCTTGACGAACATGCCCGGCCCGGCAATGGCGATGACCGTCACCGGGCAACGATTCAACGACCGCGCCCTCGCGGGCGACCGACCCTCACACCCCGAGGGACCGTACGGCCCGCATGACACCCTTTCTGTCGTAGCCGCCGGTGGGGAGGGTGGCGCTGTGGACGTGCCGGATGACGCCGTGGACGTCGACGAGCAGGCTGCCCGACCGCTGCATCGCGCCGAAGACCCTCCTGTCGAGGCCGACCATCTCGTGGGGGGTGCCGCCGCGGGCGGTGAGCACGGGGAACGGAACACGCTGCCTGGCCTTCCAGGTGGCCGCCCGCTGCCTGCTCTCGGGGACCGCGATGAGGACGCGGACGTTCTCGGCCTCCAGGTCGTCGCCGCTCCTGACGAGGTCCTGGACGTTCCTGTTGCAGACGGGGCACGAGGTGGAGCGCACGAAGTAGAGCAGCACGGCGTGCTCGCCCCGGTAGTCGGACAGGCGGACGGTGTCGCCCACGGTGTCTTCGAGCACCATCTCCGGGGCGGGCGATCCGGTTTCGAGCATGGTGGAACTTCCCTTCGAACGTTCGGGGTCTTCAGGAGTCACGGCCTCAGGCTGGTCCGGAGGGCGGTACGGGCTCGGTGCAGGTGGGACTTCATCGCCGGGGTGCTCAGGCCGAGCGAGGTGGCGACCGTACGCCCCGGGTAGCCCAGCACGTCCCGCATGATCAGGACACGGCGCTGGACGTCGGGCAGCTCCTGGATCGCCTGCGCGAGCAGGCCGGCCTCCAGCCGCCGGAGGACCTCCTCCTCGGCGGACGCGGCCAGACCCGCCCCGGCCTCCTCGCCGTGGTGGTCGAGCAGCCGCCGGGCGCGGCGCACGCACTCGTTCCTGACGATCCTGAACATCCAGGACGCCAGCGCCGCCGAGGCCCGCAACGAGCCGATCTTGCGGAACAGGACGATCAACGCCTCCTGCGCCGCGTCCTCGGCGTCCTGCGGGGACGCGCACAGGTGCTCGGCGAACCGCCGTACATGCGGGTGGGCGCCGTAGACCACCGCGGCGATCGACTCCACGTCACCGCCCTGGGCGGCCTCGATGAGCTGCTCGCTCGCCCAACCACCGTCCACCTGGAACCCCCTTCCGGAAAAGGCCGTCCCCCATAAGAGGCTCCGACGTCCGAAAAGGATTCGCGAAACTGATGGGATGAACCAACTTCGGGAGATCGTGGGTCTGGTCGGCGACGTGTTGGGCTCCGGGGTCGTCGGCGGTTACCTCCACGGCTCCGCGGTGCTCGGCGGCCTCAGACCGGCCAGTGACCTCGACGTTCTCGTCGTCTCCCGGCGGAGCATGGACGACCGGGAGCGTGGCGCGCTCCTGCGGGGGCTGCTCGGCCTCTCGGGTTTCACCGCCGGGCTCCGGCCGGTCGAACTCACCGTCGTCGTCCAGTCAGAGGTCCGCCCGTGGCGTTTCCCGCCGACCGGCGACTTCCTGTACGGCGAGTGGCTGCGTGCGGAGTTCACGGCCGGTACGGTTCCCCGGCCGGAGCCGATGCCGGACCTGGCCCTGTTGGTCACCATGGTCCTGGCCGGTGACCGCCCGCTGACCGGCCCGCCACCGGCGCGGGTCCTCGACCCCGTCCCCCACGCGGACCTGGTCAGGGCGAGCCTGGCGGGCCTGCCCGGTCTGCTGGCGGAGCTGGAAACCGACACCCGCAACGTCGTGCTGACCCTCGCCCGGGTCTGGAGCACGCTCACCACCGGTGAGATCAGGCCGAAGGACACCGCCGCGGACTGGGCTCTGCCCCGCCTCCCGCCGTCTCACCGTCGCGTCCTGGAGCACGCCAGGAACCTCTATCTCGGCCACCGCTACTCCGAGGAGACCTGGCCGGAGGGCCTGAGAACCCAGGCGGGGCCGTACGCGGAAGAAGTGCTCGCCGAGATCGACCGGCTTTCTCCCCGCCCGAACTCACCGTGAGGACCGGGCCGTGCAGAAATCGTCAACAACGACTACCGGAGGCGTCAACGACATCCCGGTCGCATATCGGCAAAATGATTCTCCGTACGGCATGCGACATGGGTGAAAAAAGGGAGTGACACGGGTGAGAAAGCGAAGGGTTCTGGCCGCCACGGTGATGGCGGTGTCCACGATGACCACCGTGGTCACCGCGACACCGGCGCAGGCCAAGGCGATGGACTGGGACAACTGCCCGGAGGGTTATGTATGCCTTTACGGCGACACCTACGGCAGAGGCCGTTACAGCAACACGCCGGGAACCGACAAAGCCAATGTCGGCGCATTCATCAACGACCTGACGAGTTCCATCTGGAACCGCACCAATGACGCTGTGTGTTTCTACGAGCACACGAACTGGGGCGGTAGGACCCTGATAGGCGTCGGGCCCGGAGAATGGGTGGACAACGTCGGGGCCGCCGCCAACGACAAGATCTCCTCATATCGCGGAAATGTGTGGTGCAGCTGGTGACGACGACTCACGGCCAACGCACTTCGGGGGTGCGTTCCACGAACCGCGCGTACCGCTCGAACGCCCGCTCGACCTCCGCCCGGTCGCTTCGGTGGAGTGGGGTGAGCGGCAGGACGGCGACCCGCACCTGGTTCTTCACGAGGGTGCGTTTCCAGGTGGCCACGACCCGGCCTGCGCGGACCACGGTGGCCTGGAAGACCCCGTTGTTACCGGGGATGATGGCCGCCTTGTGCTCGTCGGCGACCATGAGCGAACGGTCCTTGTAGCCCAGGAGGTATTCGTCGAAGCCCGGCAGCACGAGCACCTCGTCGTCACCGGCCGGGGTGGGGGCCGTGTCGAGGAGCGCGGCGTCGGCATATGTCTCCACCCCGTCGACGGTCACCCTGGCCAGCGCGTCACCGGCCACGGCGATGCCGCGTTTGGCGTCGGCCGCGGTCAGGCCGGTCCAGCCCGCGAAGTCCTGCCTGGTGGTCGGCCCCCGGCCACGGAAGTAACGCAGGGCGACGGTGCCCAGCGCCTCGTCGCGCTCGGGCCGGTGCGGGTCGGGAACCCACTCGTCGAGCAGCACGAAGCTCTGCTCGTTGCCGATGTTGGGGGCGATGCACAGCACGCCCCGCTGGCTGGCGTACCACAGCAGGTGGTAGCCACGCTGGCCACCGGTGTCGATGCCCTTGTCCTCCAGCACGGCCAGGCACTCCGACCGGCTCAGCCGTCCGCCCCCGGCCAGGGCCGAACCCAGCACCTCCATGGCCTGGACGGCGGTCTCCTCCGAGAGGCCGAGTTGCTCGCGCCGCCTCGCCGCGCCGTTCAGCACCCGGACGCCCATCAGCTCGACCATCCAGCGGGCGTCGCGGGGCGGGACGAAGTGGATGGTGCCGCGCATCGGCCACGTGCGCAGCGCCTCACGCCGCTCCAGCGCGGCGGTGACGTCGGTGACGGTGTGCTCGGGCAGCCGCGCGCCGAACGACCACAGCCCGCTGGCCAGGTCTTGAGCCTGCATCGCTCCGAGCCAGGTCACCACCTCGGCCACGGTCGTCGCCCGCGCCGCGCCGCCGGACGACGCGCGGAGCAACAGGCTGGACAGCCGCAGGCCGAGCGCCTGCCGAGGGGTGAGTTCCACCCGATCACCGTAGCCTTCGCCACCGACAATCCCGCCACCACACCGTCAGCGCGGGACACGGCCGAGGTAGCGGAGCAGGTCGTCGACGACCGGGGTGGCGGAGGGTCCGCCTACGGCCTCGACCACGGGGCCGTAGGCCCCCCACTGGCGCAGCGGTTCGACGATCTCCCGCGCGGCGGCGAGAAGGTGGCCCGCGAGCTCGTCGTCGAGCGGGGACGGCCTGCCCGTGGCGATCGCGATGTCCCACGCGTGCACGGCGGCGTCGAGCGCGCACATCACCGCGGCGACCGGGGTGGGCAGCTCACCGTGCGGCAGCGGCGTCGGGACGCTCTCGCTGTCGTCGGGCACCGCCGCCCACGCCGCGCCGGTCCTCTCGACGGCGTCCCCCACCAGCTCCGCCGCGGTGCCGTCGACGGCTCCTGAGGGCGTGAAGGGGTCGTAGGCCGGACCGTCTCCGACGCCGAGCATCTTCGCGTAGGCGAGCTGGTCGCCCGCGGCGTGCTGGATCACCTGGGTGACCGTCCACTCCGCGCACGGAGTCGCGTTGTCCCATTCGCCGTCCCGCACACCCGCGACGCTGTTCTCCAGCGCCCGGTACGAGGCGGCCAGCACCTCACGCCAGACGGGCCGCAGGGAGGTGACGGTGACGTTCATGATCTTGCCCTTCGGTCTCTTCCTTGCCTGTGACATCAGCCTATGGGCCCATTAGGCTAGTTTTATGCCTAATTACTGCCGGGGGTGAGGGATCAATGGCTTCGACGACGGCCCGGGTGCTGCGCCTGCTGTCCCTGCTGCAGGACCGGTCCCACACGGGCCGTGAACTCGCCGAGCGCCTCGGTGTCGCCGAACGCACGCTGCGGCAGGACGTCCAGCGCCTTCGCGAACTCGGCTACCCGGTGCACGCCACACGCGGGGCGGTCGGCGGATACCGGCTCGGACAGGGTGCGAAGATGCCTCCGTTGCTGCTCGACGACGACGAGGCGGTGGCCGTCGCGCTGGCCGTCGGCCTGGCCGAGGACGGATCGACCGGGATCGAGGACATCGACGCCAGCCTCACCCGGGCGCTCGCCAAGCTCCAGCAGATCCTGCCGAGACACCTGCAGCGCAAGGTGACCGCCCTGCGTTCCGCCACCGCGGTCGGGCCCGCCACGGTCGGCTCCCGCGAGCCGGACGCCCCGGTGCCCGCCGCCATCCTCACCGTCGTCGCGGCCGCGATCCGTGACGGCGTGACCCTGCTGGCGACCCGCGACGGCACCGAGACCGAGGTGGAGCCCTACCGCCTGATCAGCTGGCGCCGCCGCTGGTTCCTGGTCGCCTACGACCTCGGCGCGCACGCCTGGCGGGCGTTGCCCGTCGCCGGCCTGGCCCGTGTCCGGTCCGCGTCCCGCCACTTCGCCGCCCGTTCCCTGCCCGACGACGACCTCGTCGCCTTCGTCCTGCGCGAGGTCGCGCGGACCGGCTGGAAGGTCCACGCCCGTGTCACCGTCCTGGCCCCCGCCGAGACCGTGATCGCCCGCATCAACCCGGCCGTCGGCATCGTCGAGGCCGTCGACGCCCACACCAGCGTCCTCGTCACCGGTGCCGACGCCCTGGAGACCATCGCCGTCTACCTCAGCATGCTGATGATGGACTTCCGCGTCGACGGGCCACCCGAACTCGTCACCCACATCCGCACCCTCGCCCGCCGCTACGCCGAAGCCCTACCAGGCGACGGCGAAGCCTCATAGGCTCTGGTGCCCGTGGCCGAATCCTCCTCATACCTCGACACGACGGCGAACGCCTACGACGCCGTCGCCGTCCTCTACACCGAACTCACCAGGAACTACCTCGACCCCCTTCCGCTCGACCGCGCGGTGCTCGCCGTGTTCGCCGAGCTCGTACGGGACGCCGGCCCCGTCGCCGAGCTGGGATGCGGTCCGGGGCGGACGTCCGCGCACCTGCGAGACCTGGGGGTGGACGTCTTCGGCGTCGACCTGTCACCGGTGATGATCGACATCGCCCGTGAGGCGTATCCGGACATGCGGTTCGAGGTCGGTTCCATGGACGCCCTGGCCCTGGCCGACGACGAGCTGCGGGGCGTCCTGTCGTGGTACTCGATCATCCACGTCCCGCCCAGGGAGGTGCCCGCGTACTTCGCCGAGTTCCGGCGGGTGCTCGCGCCCGGTGGGCACCTGCTGCTCGGCTTCTTCGAGTCGGAGGGCGATCCGGTCACACCGTTCGACCACAAGGTGACGACGGCCTACCGATGGCCGATCGACGACCTCGCGAAACTGGCCACCGACGCCGGATTCCTCGAAATAGGCCGAATGCTCCGCGAACCCCTCGAAGGCGAACGATTCCGCCGGGGCCATCTGTTGATGCACTAGTCACCTTAGAAAAAGACTTAAGGCCATATTTCGGGATTCGAGGCATGGGGCTGCCGGCTCAGCCCAGGTCGTTCACACCGCCACGGCCGAGATACGCCCTGCGCGGACACGGTTCCTACCGGGTCAGAACCGTATCCGCGAACTCTAGGGGCGCAGCACGGCCTCGGCGCCGCCGTCGGCGTAGAGGATCTGCCCGGTCATGAACGCGTTGCCGGGGCTCACCGTCCAGGCGAGCAGCGAGGCGACGGCCTCGACGGGGCCGGGGAAGCCCAGTGGCTGCGGCATCAGGGCCTCTATCAGCTCCCTGGCGGCCGGGTCGTCGATGACGAACCTCCTGGCGGTCTCGGTGTCCACGACGCCCGGGGCGACGGCGTTGAGCGGGATACCGGCGCCCGCCCAGTCGGGACCGACCGCGGCGCGGCGCAACCACCGGTTGAGCGCCAGCTTGCTCGACGTGTAGACGGTCTGGCCGTTCCCGGCCTCGACGATCTTGGCCGCCTCCTCGGCCGCGGCCTCCTCGTCCAGCGACAGGCAGGCCTCGACCAGGCCCTCGTCCGCCGCGACGATGGCGCCCAGCGAGGAGACGACGACGGCGCGGGGCCGTTCCGAGCGGGCCAGGAACGGCCGGACCGCGTCGAGTGTGGCGAGGGTGCCGAAGAAGTTCACCCGTACGGGGGCCGGGCTCAGGTCGCCGACCCCGGCCACGGCCACCAGGCCGTGCACGGTGCCACCGGAGGCGGCGGCGACGCCTTCGGCCAGCCGCTCCCGGCCTTCCCGCGTGCTCAGGTCGGCGAGCACGTCGGCGTCGTTCAGGTCACAGCGGATCACCCGATCGCCTCCGGCGGCGAGGAGGTCGGCTGTGACGGCGCCGATGCCGGAGGCGGCGCCTGTGACTACGTAGGTACGCGGTTCGTTCTTCACGTGATCACGGTAAACACATATTCACGTTGTCGGAGCAACTAGAACGGCCGAGGCTCCGTTGCCGCCTTCGTGAAACCGGAAACCCCGCCCGGTCACGGCCATCGCGAAAAGGACTCACGCCGCTTATTCAAAAACCACACCCGGGGGTCAGGCGCCTCGGCCAAAGGAACGACATGGGCGATCACCCGGGAAAGCCGGGACCCCGGGCCAGGCCTTTCGAGACACCGGCCGACCCGCGCCCCGACAACGACTCCTGACATCGGCGTCCTCCGCCCCCGAGAAACGCCGAAGCCTCCGAGAAACGCCGAAGCCCCCGCCAGGAAGACAGGGGCTTCGGTGCGGAAAGATCAGCGGAGGATGAGGGCCATCGCTTCCGCGCGGGTCTTGTCGCTGCTGCGGAAGTCGCCGCGGACCGCCGAGGTGATCGTCTTCGCCCCGGGCTTGCGGACACCGCGCATGGTCATGCACAGGTGTTCGCACTCGATGACGACGATGACGCCCCTGGGCTCCAGCACGTTCATGAGCGCGTCGGCGATCTGGGAGGTCATCCGCTCCTGCACCTGGGGGCGCCGGGCGTAGACGTCGACGAGGCGGGCGAGCTTGGACAGGCCGGTGACCTGCCCCTTCTCGTTGGGGATGTAGCCGATGTGGGCGACACCGTGGAACGGGACCAGGTGGTGCTCGCAGGTCGAGTAGACCTCGATGTCCCTGACGAGCACCATCTCGTCGTGGTCGACGTCGAAGACCGTGGTCAGGACGTCCTCGGGGGTCTGCCCGAGCCCGGCGAACTGCTCCGCGTAGGCTCGCGCGACCCGTGCCGGGGTGTCCCGGAGGCCGTCACGGTCGGGGTCCTCTCCGATGGCGTAGAGGATCTCGCGGACGGCCTTCTCCAGCCTTTCGGAGTCGACCTTGAGGGGATTGACGCTCACACTCAGTTCCCGTCCCTGGGGACCACAGAGTCGGTGTGCCCGGTGCCCGCGGGGAGCGCTCCGTTACCCGACTGCTCCTTCGGGGTCAGGATAGGCGGCCGGTTGGAGGGCAGCCGCTTGCCGTACCCCGAATAGGAGGGGCGCTTCTCCTTGACCACGACGGGCGCGAAGATCTGCAGCACCTGCTCGCGGGAGAGGGTCTCCTTCTCCATGAGTTCGAGCACCAGGTTGTCGAGCACGTCACGGTACTCGACGAGGATCTCCCACGCCTGGTCGTGCGCGGATTCGATGAGGCGGCGGACCTCCTCGTCGATCGCGGAGGCGATCTTCTCGGAGTAGTCGCGCTCGTGACCCATCTCACGTCCGAGGAAGACCTCGGCGTTGCCCGCGCCGAACTTACGGGCGCCGAGCTGCTCGCTCATGCCGTACTCGGTGACCATGCGGCGGGCGATGGAGGTGGCCTTCTCGATGTCGTTGGAGGCGCCGGTGGTGGGCTCGTGGAAGACGAGCTCCTCAGCCGTGCGGCCACCGAGCAGCATCGCGAGCTGGTCCATCATCTCGGAGCGGGTCGCCAGGAACTTGTCCTCCATGGGCAGCGTCATCGTGTAACCGAGGGCGCGTCCACGGGACAAGATCGTGATCTTGTGGACCGGGTCGGAGTTGGGCAGCGCGTGCGCGACCAGGGCGTGTCCACCCTCGTGGTACGCGATGATCTTCTTCTCCTGGTCCGACATGACGCGCGACTTGCGCTCGGGACCGGCCATCACGCGGTCGATGGACTCCTCAAGGGTCTCCATCGTGATGAGCTTCTGGTCGGCGCGGGCGGTGAGCAGCGCGGCCTCGTTGATCACGTTGGCCAGGTCGGCACCGGTGAAGCCGGGCGTCCGGCGGGCGATGACGTCGAGGTCGACGCCCTCGGCGAACGGCTTGCCCCTGCCGTGCACCTTGAGGATGCCCTTGCGGCCCTCAAGGTCGGGGCGGTCGACGGTGACCTGGCGGTCGAAACGCCCCGGGCGCAGCAGCGCCGGGTCGAGGATGTCGGGCCGGTTGGTCGCGGCGATCAGGATGACGCCGCCCTTGACGTCGAAGCCGTCCATCTCGACGAGGAGCTGGTTCAGCGTCTGCTCGCGCTCGTCGTGACCGCCGCCGAGACCGGCGCCACGGTGACGACCGACCGCGTCGATCTCGTCGATGAAGATGATGGCCGGGGCGTTCGCCTTGGCCTGCTCGAACAGGTCGCGCACCCGGGAGGCGCCGACACCGACGAACATCTCGACGAAGTCGGAACCGGAG
This sequence comes from Streptosporangium jomthongense, assembly GCF_042650425.1. NCBI lineage: Bacteria > Bacillati > Actinomycetota > Actinomycetes > Streptosporangiales > Streptosporangiaceae > Streptosporangium > Streptosporangium jomthongense. The sequence continues at coordinate 70,135 of NZ_JBHSBC010000005.1, forward strand.
ATCGAGTAGAACGGGACCCCGGCCTCACCGGCGACCGCCCTGGCGAGCAGGGTCTTACCGGTTCCGGGCGGGCCGTAAAGCAGGACGCCCTTGGGGATCTTGGCGCCGATGGCCTGGAACTTGGCGGGGGCCTGGAGGAACTCCTTGATCTCCTGGAGCTCCTCGATGGCCTCGTCCGCGCCCGCGACGTCGGCGAAGGTGGTCTTGGGGGTGTCCTTGGTGATGAGCTTGGCCTTCGACTTGCCGAAGTTCATCACCCGGGAGCCGCCGCCCTGCATCTGGTTCATGATGAACAGGAAGAACAGCACGACGAAGACGATCGGCAGGAAGCTCATCAGCAGGCCGAGAAGGAAGTTGTCCCTCGGCACGTCGACGGTGTAGCCCTTTGCGAGCTTCCCGGCGTCCTTGGCGGCCTGGAGCTGGCCGGTGAGCTGGACACCCTGGCCGGTCACCCACGAGGAGTAGTAGCGCTTACCGTCGGTCAGAGTGACCTCGATGCGCTGGTCCTTGTCGATGACCTTCGCATTGGAGATCTTGCCCTCGTTGATCCAGCTGACGATCTGTGAGGTGTCGGCCTTGTCGATGCTGCCGTCGCTGTTCCACATCGTGGTGACGAGCAGGAGCAGCACGACGATGCCCAGGATCCACAGCAGTGGCCCACGTGTAAATCGCTTGAGATCCATCCGATGCGGAACCCCGGCGGGCCCGTCCCTTCCTGACCATGGCCTGGCAACCCCGGACGGAGCCCGGGGCTCGCGGTCTCCCTAACCGCTCCAACTGACGACCAAGAGTTGGCGGGCGAAGCCGCCCTCTTGATCGTCCGAAGGTACACCGGTGTGCCGCACGGAGTAACCGCCCGGACAGCACCGGCTTTGCCCTACCAACGTACGTCAGGTGGGCGTGTGTTCCCCTCCCCTATGGCGAATGTCGTACGCAGGAGGGGCAGACTTCGCCCAGGGCGTACTTTTTCAGCTGGCCCCATACACATGGGGCGCGAGGGTCCCAATGAAGGGAAGATTGCGGTATCGCTCTGCGTAGTCGAGGCCGTAACCGATCACGAACTCGTTCGGAATGTCGAATCCGATGTATTTCACGTCGAGCGGCACCTTGACCGCGTCCGGCTTGCGCAGAGCCGCGCAGATCTCCACCGAGGCGGGGTTTCGGGACTTCAGGTTGTGCACCAGCCACGAAAGGGTCAGGCCGGAGTCGATGATGTCCTCGACGACCAGCACGTGCCGCCCGGCGATGTCGGTGTCCAGGTCCTTGAGAACCCGGACCACGCCCGAGGTCTTGGTGCCCGCGCCGTAGGAGGAGACCGCCATCCAGTCCATCTGGACCGGCAGGTGGAGTGCTCTCGCCAGGTCGGCCATGACCATGACCGCGCCCTTGAGCACGCCCACGATCAGCAGGTCCCCTCCCGCGTAGTCCTCGTCGATGCGGCCCGCCAGCTCCTTGATCTTTGCCTGGAGCTCTTCTTCGGTGATGAGGACCCTTTCGAGGTCCTTGCCCATGTCGGCTGCGTCCACCTGGGATTTTTCCTTACGAGATGGGGCTTGCTGGGTGTCTGGCGAACACCAGGGTGCCATACCGGCGCACCACCCCAATCCCTCCGGGGACCTCTACGCGGCGCTGCCCCCGCCACGCGGTGACCAGGCGGTCCACCTGGAGGACGTGGGCGGCGGCGAGCGTCCCCGGCGGCGATCCGGCCTCGATCGCCGCCCTGCGCAGCACCCGGCGCCGCACCGCGGAGGGCAGATCCACCACCTCCCGTACGGCAAGCACCACCGCCCCGGGTTCGTCCGCGATATCGCTAAGAGCTGAATCGCCCGCGCCCCGGGCGACCGCCTCCGCGTACGCCCGTCCGGCCCAGCCGTCAAGGGCGTCGGCGTCGTCCCGGCACAGGTCGGCGGTCCTGGCGAGCGCCTCGGCGACGCCGGGCCCCAGTTCGTCCTCAAGGGCGGGCAGCAACCGGGTCCTGACCCTGACCCGGGTGTAGCGGGGATCGCGGTTGTGCGGGTCCTCCCAGGGGCTCAGCCCCATCCCCGCGCAGGCGGCCGCGGTCGTCCGCCTGCCCAGCCCGAGCAGCGGCCTCAGGTACAGCCCCGCCCGCGCCGGCATCCCGGCCAGTGAGCGGGTGCCGCTCCCCCTGGCCAGGCCGAGCAGGACGGTCTCCGCCTGGTCGTCCCTGGTGTGTCCGAGGAGCACGGCCGCCGCCCCGAGGCGCTCTGCGGCCTCGGACAGCGCGGCGTATCTCGCCTGCCTGGCCGCCGCCTCCGGCCCCCCTTCCGTCCCGACGCGGACACGCACCGCCTCAGCCGGGTCGAGACACAGCGAGGGGGCGAGCCGTACGAGGTCGCGGGCGCGGTCGTCGGAGCCGGGCTGCAGGTCGTGGTCGACGGTGAGCAGTCCGGCGCGCAGCCCCGCGCGGGGGGCGACGAAACCGGTCGCCGCGGCCAGCGCCAGGGAGTCGGCGCCGCCGCTGCACGCGACCAGCACGAGAGAGCCCGGCGCCGTGCCGTCCAGCGCGAGCCGTACGGCCCGGCGGACGTCGGCGACGGCGGGAGGCGGACCCATGCCCGCCATTGTCCGCCCTGTGACGCCTCTCCCACGCCAGGCCGGGCCCGGGAACACTCCAGGCGAAGCTCGGGAGCACTCCGGGCGGGGCCCGGGAAGGGCTCAGGAAGGGCCCGTCAGGCCGCCGGGCCCTCCTCCGGGGCGACGGCGGTGCCGTTGGCGCCGGGCAGGGCCCGGGTGCCGACGACCCTGGCGATCCAGCGGCCGGGGTCGCCGATCTCGTCCTGGGTCGGAAGCGTCTGCGGGGAGGTCCAGATCTTGTTGAAGTCGTCCATCCCGACCCGCTCGACGACCGTGCGGACGAAGGTCGAGCCCTCGGCGTACTGCTTCATCTTGAGGTCGACGCCGAGCAGCTTGCGGACCGTGCGGTCGAGCCGGGAGCCACCCTCGCGGCGGTGCTGGAACTTGGCGCGGATGTCGGCGACGGTCGGCACGACGGCGGGGCCGACCGCGTCCATCACGTAGTCGCCGTGCCCCTCGACCAGGGTCATCACCGCGGTGAGCCGGTCGAGGATCTCCTTCTGCTCGGGGGTCTGGATCGCGTCGATCAGGTTGCCCTCGCCGCCCCTGACGGCGTCGGCGACCGCGTCGGCCGCCGAGCGGAGCCGGTCGAGGAGCGTGCTCAGGTCCATGTCGGAGGCGAGCAGGAAGTCCGTCATCTGGGAGCGGACGTACTCCCTGAGCCAGGGCACACCGGTGAACTGCACCCGGTGGGTCTCCTCGTGCAGGCAGACCCACAGCCGGAAGTCACGCGGGTTGACGTCGAGCTCCTGCTCGGCGTGGACGATGTTGGGCGCCACCAGCGTCAGACGGCCCGCGGGCTGCCTGCCCGAGGGGTCGGGGGGCAGGAACAGCTCGTACTGCCCCAGGACGCGGGAGGCCAGGAAGGCCAGCACCGCGCCGACCTCGACCCCGGTGATGCGGGAGCCGACCGCGGTCACGATCGCGGGCGTCTGCTCCTTGCGGGCGGCCATCCGCTGGGTCAGCGGTTCGAGCACCACCCGGAAGCCCTCGACGTTGGCCTTGATCCAGCCCGGCCGGTCGACGACGGTCGCGGCCACGGGCGCGGTCTCGGTGTCGATCCGGGTGAACTCGCGGACGTGTCCCTCGGCGATTCTGGAGAGTTGCCGCAGCTCGGCGACCGCCCTGCGGGCCTCCTCTCGGCTCACTTGCGGCCCGGGGCGCACCAGGCGCGTTCCGGTCGCGACGGCAAGGTCCCAGTCGATCACCTGCATACCGTCCACCGTACGTGGTATCCGTACCGCCCGCGCGGTCAGTGTCGTCAATCAGCCTGCGGCGACGATGGCGGCGAGCCTGTCGAGGGCCGCCTCCGCCTTGCCCCAGCCGGGCGGGACCTTGTCGGCCATGAAGGCGAAGGTCACCAGGCGTCCGCCGCGTGTCACGGTCGTCCCGGCCAGCGCGTTGACCCCGTCCAGGGTGCCGGTCTTGGCGCGGATGAGGCCGTGGACCGCGTCGTCCTTGACGAAGCGGTGCCCCAGCGTGCCGGTGAACCCGGCGACGGGCATGCCGCTGATCACCGAGTGCAGGTGGGGGTTGGCCGGGGAGGTGGCCGCGGCGACGAGCCTGGCCAGGGCGGCCGGGGCGATGCGGTTCCTCGGGGACAGGCCGCAGCCGTCGAAGACCCGCACCCCCTGGGCCAGCTTCAGCCTGCCGAGCACCCCGAGCACGGCCTGCGCCGCCCCCTCGAAGGAGGCGGGCCTGCCCTCCTTGAGGGCCACCTGCCTGGCGAGGGCCTCGGTGAGGTCGTTGTCGCTGAGCGTCAGGGCCCGTTCGACCAGGGCGTAGACGGGAGCCGAGTCGACCCTGGCGATCTCCTGGGCCTCCTTGGGCGCCCTGACCCTGGCCTTGGTGACCTTGGCGGCCTTCACGCCGTACTTCGTCAGCAGCGAGACGAACGTGGCGTATGCCGTACGGGAGGGGTCGGAGACCCGCTGGTGGCTGCCCGGCGCGACCTTGCCCTCGTCGATCGCGAGCGCCGTCACGGGGGCGACGCTGCCCTCGGGCACGTAGCCGGGCTTCCAGGTCGGGGCGGTTCTCGGGCCGGTGTAGAGGCTGTCGTCGTAGGTGACGTTCACCATGGTGATCCCGGTCGCCTTGAGCGCCCTGGCCGTACGCATGGCCAGGACGGCCAGCGAGGCGGGCTGGGGGTAGACGCCGGGAGCCTTCCTGGCGCTCAGCGTGGGATCGCCCCCGCCGACCAGGGTGATCGACTTCGACGTCGGGCCGCGCACGACGCGGGTGCTGATCGTGGCGTCGGGGCCCAGTGAGGCCAGCGCCGCGACGGAGGTCGCGATCTTGGTCGTCGAGGCCGGGGTCACGCCCGTCTCGGCTCCGCTGCCGAAGAGCAGGGCGCCGGTCTCGACGTCGACGACCGCGGCGCCGACGCTGTCGCCCAGTGCGGGGTCCCCCAACGCCTCAGTGAGCTTCGCCGCCAAAGTACCCTTGGCAGGGAGAGGTCCGTTCCCCCGCGCGGCCAGCACCGGACCCGCGGTGATGACCGGGACGGGTGGAGGCGGCTCTGCCGAAGCGACCGGTTCGGGCGCCTTCTCAGTCAGCTCGTCGCTGGTGAGCAGGTGAGCGCCGGCCGCGACGACGAACAGTTGCAGCAAGACGAGAGTGACCAAGGCCACCCCCCGCTCGCGCCGCATTATGTCGCCGACCTCTCATCATTCGATACTTCTACGAGACATTAACGCCCATCCGGGGGTGCCCGGGGGCTTGAGCGGAGGAACACGCGGTGGAGTTCGACGTTCTCGTTGAGATTCCCAAGGGGCAACGGAACAAGTACGAGGTGGACCACGAGTCCGGCCGCATCAGGCTCGACCGGATGCTGTTCACCTCCACGCAGTACCCCGCCGACTACGGCTTCATCGAGGACACCCTCGGCGAGGACGGAGACCCCCTCGACGCTCTGGTGCTGCTTCAGGAGCCGACCTTCCCGGGGTGCCTGATCAAGTGCCGCGCGGTCGGGATGTTCCGCATGACGGACGAGAAGGGCGGTGACGACAAGGTGCTGTGCGTCCCGGCGACCGACCCGAGGATGGAGCACATCCGCGACATCCACCACGTCCCCGAGTTCGACCGCCTGGAGATCCAGCACTTCTTCGAGGTCTACAAGGACCTGGAGCCCGGCAAGTCGGTCGAGGGCGCCAACTGGGTCGGCCGCGTCGAGGCCGAGGAGGAGATCGCGCGGTCGATCAAGCGCGCCGAGGAGGCCGGCCACCAGCACTGATCCGCCGCCTGTCTGACACTGCGGATCCGCGCCCTCAGGCGGGGCGGGTCGCGCCGATGAGGTCCTTGCGCCACATCGGCGCGACCCGGACCACGTCCCCGGTCTGCGGGGCGTGCACCATCATGCCGTTTCCGATGTAGATGCCCACGTGCCGGATGTCGGCGGGTCTACGGGTACCACGGCCGAAGAAGAGCAGGTCCCCACGCTGCAGCCGGTCGTACGGCACGTGCCTGCCCGCGGTCCACTGGGTGCCCGTCCAGTGGTCCATCTTGACCCCGACCCTGGCCCAGGCCTGCATGGTGAGCCCTGAGCAGTCGTAGCCGGACGGTCCAGCGCTCGCCCACACGTAGGGCTTGTCGATCTGGGTCAGCGCCCAGTCCGCGACGACGTTCCCGCGTGTCTGCTCCGTGAGCGCGACGGCCTGGGTCGTCTGGACCGGCTGAACGACCTGGGCCGTCTGGGCCTTCTGCGCCTGCTGGGCCGCCGCGCGCGCCCTGGAGCGCCCCTTGGCCGCCCTTCGCCTCTTCCTGGCCGCCTCCCGCTCGGCGACCAGTCGCTGCGCGGTGGTCAGCGCCGTCTCGGCCTCCGTCCTGAGCCGGGCGCGTTCCAGGCTGAACCTGCGCACCTCGGCCGCCTGCCCGACCACGTCAGGGCCGAATCCGGAGACGGTCGTCCCGCTCTCGCCGTCCGGGCCGACGTTCCGCGCCTGGGCCAGGATCTCGTCCTCGTCCACCTCGGGGTCCGGCCTCACGGCCGTTGCGGCGGAGGCGCCAGGGGCGTCGGGGAGGGCCGAGAGCGCAGGGGTCGGCCCTCCCGCGCGTTCCAGGGCGACCAGTTCCTCCAGACGCCGTCTGGCCTCGTCCAGCCTGGCCGTGGCGTCGTCCAACTGTTTACTTCGCTCGACGGCCGCGGAGCGCGCCTCGGCGACCTCCTCGGCCGTGGGGCCGGTTCGGGTCTGGGACCAGGCCGTGGCTCCTGAACCGGCTTCCACGCCCGCGACCAGGCAGCATGCCAGTCCGGAGACCACCGCGACGACGTGACAACGCCTTCCGCGTACGGAGTGCATATTTCACCTCTCCCATAACGCCAACGAATCAGCGCATATCGCTATGTGTCACTGCATGACAGCTCGCTTGACTCCAGATTCCCCATAGTCACTCTTCGCACACATGTAACACACATAACGCGATCGGCGTCGTTCAGTGGGATTTCCTCTCAGGCGCATCAGGCATGGAAAATGCCGGGAACAACGCCCGAAGAAGGACCTTTCCCGCACAGACCCCCTGGTTCTCCCCCAGCCTTCATTACTCCCACATTCCCCGAAATTTCCCCCGCCTTTTAAAAATGCCGGAAAAGCAGGAAAAATCACATCAAAAAGCGTGCACAAAAAAGGGCTCCGGGTCTCGGAAGACCCGGAGCCCCACCAAAAAGGTGAAACACACTAAATGCCCGAAAGGCCCAATGTCACGGTCTGGCGTCCCCCGCGGCCATTCCCTGCCTGCCCCGATCCCTGGCGAAGGCGGCCGTCGTCGGCTTGACCGTGTGTACCGGCACGCTGCCGCCCAGCGCGAGCTGCTCGTAGGGACGGCTGCTCGACCCCCAGGTGTGCGCCTCGACCTCGGCCTTCGCGATCTGCTTGGTGTTCGGGACGCTCTCGATGTGCATGACGAAACGCCGCGTACTGTCCGAGCGGACGTCGTCGACGAACGCGCTCCCGCCGCCGAGCAGCTTGCCGTCCTTGTCCCGCAGCAGCGCGGTGACCTCCAGGCTGCCCGCGGGCAGCCGGTACGGCGTGCCGACGTAGCCGACGACCACGTAGCCGTTCTCCCTGCGCACGGTCATCACGTCGGTGACCGGGAACGGCTGGAAGGCCGAGACGATCCGCCCGGCGAGCCGCCACTCGGCGGGCCGGTAGTCGATGTCGACCCGGGTCGGCTGCTCGGTGGCGACCACCTCACCGCTGAACGGCAACAGCCCGGCGGGCGGCACGGCGTCCAGGGGCTGCTGCAACCGGATGATCTCCTTGCCCGCGGCGTCCTTGGCGATCACCGTGGCCACCACGTTCTCCCCGAAATGCCAGGGATTGCTGTTGGCGAGCACGCCGGCCCAGTTCACCACGTACCCCCCGTCCTTCTTGACGACGGACGAGACCTGCTCCTTGACCGTGAGCGGCTTGAGCGGAGCCGCCTCCCGCTGTTCGGGACCGGTGGAGCATCCGGCCAGGAGCAGCAGGGCGATGGCGCCGACGATTCGGGTACTGTGCGTCACATAGCCGTGATAACCCGTGGTTATTCGGGCTCACACCGGACACGCACGCCTCGGGGGAATTCTTTAACTGAGATTCCCTATGCCGGATTATTTGTACAGAATCCCCAAAGGCATGTTTCAGCGCTTCCTGACCACCCGGGTCTCGTCCCAGACGGGCTCCGACGACTCGTAGACCCTGCCGTCGGAGCCGAAGACCAGATAGCGGTCGAAGTCCTCGGCGAACCAACGGTCGTGGGTGACGGAGAGCACCGTCCCGTCGAAGGCGTTGAGCCCCTCCTGGAGGGCCTCGGCACTGGCCAGGTCGAGGTTGTCGGTCGGCTCGTCGAGCAGCAGCAGGGTGGTCCCGGACAGTTCGAGCAGCAGGATCTGCAGCCTGGCCTGCTGTCCGCCGGACAGCGTCTCGAACCGCTGGTCGCCCACGTCACCGGCCAGCTCGTAGCGCGAGAGCGCCTTCATGGCCTCGTTGCGCAGCTTCGCGTGCTCGGTCATGACGATCTCGCAGGGCGTCTTGCCGAGCAGTTCGGGACGGGCGTGGGTCTGCGCGAAGTGACCGGGCACGACCCGGGCACCGAGCCTGGACAGCCCGGTGTGCCGGATCTCCTCCCCGGCCAGCAGGCGCAGGAAGTGCGACTTGCCCGAGCCGTTCGAACCGAGCACCGCGACCCGCTCGCCGTACCAGACCTCCAGGTCGAACGGCTTCATCAGGCCGGTCAGTTCGAGGCTCTCGCAGATCACCGCGCGTTTGGCGGTACGGCCGCCGCGCAGGCGCATGCTGATGTTCTGGTCCCTCGGCGCGACCTCGGGCGGCCCGGCCTCCTCGAACCTGCGCAGCCGCGTCTGGGCGGAGTGGTAGGCGGCGGCCATGGTGTCCATGTACTTCGCCTTCTGGCCGAGCATGACGACCAGGCGCTTGAGCTTGGCGTGCTCCTCGTCCCAGCGGCGCCGCAGCTCGCCGAGGCGCTCGTTGCGGTCCTTCCTGGCCTGGGCGTAGGTGGCGAAACCGCCACCGTGGATCCAGATGTTTCCGGACTCGACGGTGACGATGCGGTCGGCGGCGTTGGCCAGGAGCTGCCGGTCGTGACTGACCAGCAGGACCGTCTTGGGCGTCTCGCGCAGCGCCTGCTCCAGCCAGATCTTGCCCGGCACGTCGAGGTAGTTGTCCGGCTCGTCCAGCAGCAGCGTCTGGTCGGGCCCGCGCAGCAGCGCCTCAAGGACCAGCCGCTTCTGCTCACCGCCAGAGAGCGTGTTGACCTCGCGGTACTTGCACCGGTCGTACGGCACGCCGAGCGCGGCCATGGTGCAGGTGTCCCAGAGCACCTCGATGTCGTAGCCGCCGGCGTCCCCGTAGTCGGAGATGGCCTGCGCGTAGCGCATCTGGGCCTTCTCGTCCTCGCGTTCCATCATCACCAGTTCGGCGGCCTCAAGCTTCTCCGCGGCCTGCCGTACGCCCAGGGGGGAGACGCCGAGGAGCAGGTCGTACACGGTGCGCCCGTCGCGGATGCTGCCGATGAACTGGCGCATCACCCCCAGGCCGCCCGAGCTGGCGACGCTGCCCTCGACGGGCTGGAGGTCGCCGGAGATCAGGCGCATCAGCGTCGTCTTGCCCGCCCCGTTGGGGCCGACGAGCGCGGCCTTGACCCCCTCGCCGACGCGGAACGACACGTCGTCGAGCAACGGCCGTCCGTCCGGGAGAACATAGGTCAGATGGCCAACCTCAACGTGCCCCACGCAAACCCCTCCTCAGGTCCTCGCGCAGGGTATCCGCCGATGTGAGAGGTTCGCACATCATTAATCCGCCGGGTACGGCGCCCGTACCCGGCGGCGGTCGGAGATCCTCGTCCCTGATGACCTCGGGGACCGTCTCCCGGCGCCCCCGCAGGCCGGAGAACAGGCCCTAGTAACCGGTGCTGAAGCGCTCCCTGACGAAGGAGCCGTTCTCCAGGACGTCGATCAGGGCCGCGGCGTAGTCGGGAACGGTGATGCGGGTGGCGATGCCGTCGATCGGGGTGTCGCCGCCCCTCACCTGGTAGACGCCGGTCCGCTCGCCGTCGACCAGGTAGGCCGGGGGCGGGCTGCCGTAGGACCAGTCGAGCGCGTCGCCCTCGGCCCGCAGCAGGTCGAGCGCCTTCGCCTGGGACGTGGCCTCCTCCAGATACTCCTTGGGGAAGTCGGGGCCGTCGACGAAGCGCTGTCCCGGGGCGGCCTCAAGGCTGCCGCCGCCGCCCACGACCAGCACCCGCGTCACACCGGCTCCGGGCAGCACGTCGATCAGGTTCCGTACGGCCCCCGGCACGTCCCCCTTCACGGCGAGGATCACCGCGTCGTAGCCGGACAGTTTCTCGGCGACCGAGGCGGGGTCGAGCACGTCGATCGCGACGCCGTTCTCCAGCCCGGAGACGTTCCTGGCCAGACCCACGGCCTCGTGGCCACGGTCACCGGCCTCCTTCAGTACGGCCGAGCCGATGTGGCCGGTCGCTCCGACGACTGCGATCTTCATCCGTTGTCCTTTCCGACACGCTCAAGGAAGTCGGCGATAAGAGGGGTTATTTCCGGAAGTTTCTCTTCGAGAGCGAAATGGCCGGTATCGAAAAGGTGCAGCTCGGCCTCGGGCACGTCCCGCAGGTACGCCCTGGCCCCCTCCGCGACGAAGAAGGGGTCGTTGCTCCCCCAGACGACCAGCGTCGGCGGCCGGTTGGCGCGCAGCCACTCCTGCCACTCGGGGTAGCGCGCCACGTTGCTCCGGTAGTCGAAGGCCAGCGCGACCTGCGCCTCCTTGCGACCGGGCAGATCGAGGAAGTGCTGGTCGAGGGTCCAGCCGTCAGGAGAGATCGTCTCCGGGTCCGACGTCCCGCCCTCGTACTGCCCCCTGGTCGCCTCCAGGGTCAGCAGCCCCCGGACCTGGTCCTCCTGACCCGGGCCGAGCGCGATGAACCCGCGCGCCTGCTCGCTCAGCCCCTCCTCGTAGGCGTTGCCGTTCTGCACCACCAGGCCCGCGACCAGTTCGGGCCGCCGTACGGCCAGCCGGAAGCCGACCGGCGCGCCGAAGTCGAACATGTAGACCGCGAACCGCCCGAGCCTGAGCCGGTCGACGAAGCCCTCGACCACGTCGGCGAGCCGGTCGAAGGAGTAGACGAACCCGTCGGGGGCCTGGGTGTGCCCGAAGCCGGGGTAGTCGGGAGCCACGAGGTGGAACCGGTCTCCCAGGGCGTCGATCAGCCTTCTGAACTGGTGTGACGCCGACGGGAAACCGTGCAGCAGGAGCAGCGTCTGAGCGTCGGCGGGACCGGCCTCACGGTAGAAGACCCGCACCCCGTCCACGTCGACGAACCGGTGGGCGATGTTCATCACATGCTTCTTTCGCTCGAAGACGCATTAGTTATAGCGCTCGATCATCTAATGCGTCAACGCGACGAAGTACCATTAGAGCCATGGACCTCCCGCTGACCGGCGAGCCCCTCGCCCTCGACCTGATCAACACCAAGGGCGGCTCCCCCGAAGGGCCCGTCGACCACCTCGCGACCCTCGACGGCCTGCGCCGGTGGCTGGCCTCGCAGGAGCACCGCCTGCCCCAGCCCACCGCCGCCCTGACCGAGGCCGACCGCGCGGCCGTCGTCGAACTGCGCGAGGCCGTCGCGACCGTGGTGGATCTGGCGCGCCGGGGCCTCGAACCGCCGGAGCGGGCGCTGCGGGCGCTGAGCGACGCCGACCGGCTGGCCTCGCCGTACCGGACGTTGGACTGGCGGGAGGGGCGGGTGGTCGTGGGGGCCGAGCGGGAGGGCGACTACCGCTCGACGCTGCTTTCGCTGCTGGCGGGCGCCACGATCGACCTGCTCGCCGGGCCGATCGGGACCGTGCGTGACTGCGACGGGCCGGGCTGCTGCATGCTGTTCCTGCCCGCGCACCCCCGGCGCCGCTGGTGTTCGCCCGAGCTGTGCGGCAACCGGGTGCGGGTCGCGCGCTACTATCGCCGCCACGCGGGCCGGGAGCCCCAGGCGTAGGATCACCGGCATGCCCGAGGTGATCGTCCGGCCGTCCGCACGGATCCTGCTGGTCGACGACCGCGACCGCGTCCTGCTCTTCCACGGACCCGGCATGGGGAAGGACTCCAGCCACGCCTGGTTCACCCCCGGCGGGGGCCTCGCGGACGGTGAGACCGCGCCACAGGCCGCGGCCCGCGAGCTGTTCGAGGAGACCGGGCGGCGGGCCTCGCCCGAGGACCTCGGCCCCGTCGTGGCCACCAGCTCAGGGCACTGGGTCCACAAGGACGGCAGGCTGTTCCTCTCCCAGGACTCCTTCTTCTTCCTGCGGACCGGCGGGGGCGAGATCGACGACTCCGGCATGGAGCTCGATGATCGACCGGTCCCGCTGGTGGTCGCTGCCCGACCTGCGCGCGACCCGGGAATCGGTCATCCCCCTCGGTCTGGCGGCCCTGCTCGGGGACCTGCTCTCCGGCGCCGTGCCCGCCGAGCCCGTCGTCTTCCCCTGGCACCACCCGGAGCCGCCACTCTGATCCTCGCCCCGGATCATCCAGGCGAAAACTGACGTACCTGGCTATTACAGTGTTGATCCTTGTCGGGTGATCGCCTCGGGGAGACGTCAGATGCAAGCCAAGGGGCAGTCAGCCGAAATCATGGTCGCCGGCCCGCAAGGCCTTCTGGACGATGGTCGGCTTCCTGGCCCTCATCTGGGCGGTCCAGGTCGTCAACTGGATCTCCGGTTACGCCCTGAGTTACCAGTACGGCGTGCGCGGCTGGACCCCCTCCACCCTGCCCGGCATCGCGACGTCGCCGTTCCTGCACTGGAGCTGGGAGCACATCGAGGCCAACTCGGGACCGCTGTTCGTCTTCGGCTTCCTGTCCGCCTACCGGGGAGTCGTCAGGTTCCTCGGCGTGACCGGCCTCATCATCCTGGTCAGCGGCCTGGGCGAATGGCTCACCGCCGGCTCGACGAGCGTCGCCGTGGGCGCGAGCGGCGTCGTCTTCGGCTACTTCGGTTACGTGCTGGTGCGCGGCGCCTTCGACCGGCACCTGATCGACATCGTGGTCGGCGTCGTCATGGCGCTGTGCTTCGCCTACCAGATCACCGGGGGACTGCTGCCCCAGGAGGGCGTCGCCTGGCAGGGCCACGTGTTCGGCTTCCTGGGCGGTCTGCTCGGCGGCTGGCTGTTCCGGAACCGTGCCCACGCCGCCGCCTCCGCCTCCGCCCCCGCCTCCAGGGCGGGCGCCGCCAAGCCCTCCTCCCCCGAGGACTCCCGAGCCGCCCTGCTGAAGGAACTGGACGACCTCGGCCTCTGAGACACCCCGCCGGGCGTCGTCGTGCGCATGGTGGTCAAGGGGTTCCCCATCGTCACGAAGACCAGGGGTCGCCTGGCCTGCGTCACCCGCCCGGACCGTCGCCGGTCATTCGGTCACCTCGATTTCCCCCGTCTTCCAGAAGCGCCGCAGCGGGCCGCAGCAGTACCACACCAGGAAACCGGCCGCCGCGCACATGAGACCGGCCGTCGGCACGTCGCCGCTGAAAAGCGTGACGATCCCACCGATGGCCAGGCCCAGCGTCATCGGCACCAGGAGAAGGAGAGCGATCACGACCCAGAACCGCCGCATACCGCGCACGGTGTCGCTGGTCGTGGATTTCACCGCCGCCCAGACCTCCCCGTGATCCGTTCGCTCGGACAGACCGTCCGGGGAGGCGGAAAGCGGTGAGGGGTTCCCGGGCGGCGACGGGGCGTTCGTCGGCGCCCGAAGCGCGGAGTCAGGGAGAGTGGGCGGGGCCGGCTGGGCGGTGACCTGCGCCTGCGGAGAGCCGGTCTTTCCCAGAAGGGCCTGGAAGCCCTTCCAGGTGAAGGACGCGGCACCGAACCACAACACGAGCTTTCCGAACAGGTCCAGCCACCAGAGCCAGCCCGCCAGGGCACATATTCCGGCCACCCCGAAAAGCGAAAGGCCGATGTAAACCCGTTCCTTCTTCACGCCGCACCCCTCAAAAGAGTCGGGACCTTCCTGTTGAGACGAACGGCGGCCGCTCATTGTTCTGAGAGAGCGGGCAATGACCGACAGCGTTTCTGAGGGCCGGCCGTGAAGCCGCCCCACAGCGGGCAGAAAACGGAAACGACACGACGTCCTTTTCCATCCCCTGATCTCACGGATGAGCGGTGGGCGCTGATCGAGTCACCGCTCCCGGCGCGCGCCGGACGGCCGCGGGCGCCGGGACATCGTGGATGCGACCCCGTCCGCGGTGCGGACCGGTCGCGCCCGGCCGACGCCCTGGGCCAAGCCGGGGCAGGGGTTCGCGACCCGGGCCACGGTCGCTCGAACGGGTCCGACGAGACCGGCGATCGACGCCCGAACACCCCCGGCCCGGCGGGACGAGCCGGGGTGCAAACCACCGCCAACCCCATCGAACTGGTCGAGTTGTCCCGGCCTCACTAAGGCCGTCAACAAAGCGGTCTCTCCAAAGACACGGAAAAGAACGCGCCAGTACTTGGTCAGGTTCTAACTTGCACCCCATGCCTCCACGCGAAGAAACCGCCCTGCTCCTTGATGGGCGGCCGCCATTACTGTCCAGAGCGCTTTTGTTGCGCTTTGTAACCGTGGTCGGCGCTCTGGGAAGTCTGTTCCTCCTGATGTCGGTCGTGCCGCTGCGCGCGACGGCCTCCGGCGGGCAGGACGCCGCCGGGCTGACCACGGGAGCGCTGATGCTGGCCACGGTGGTCGGCGAACTGGCCGCCCCGCGCGTCGTCACCCGGTACGGCCACCGCCTCCCCCTGGCCGCGGGACTCGTCCTGCTCGGCGTGCCCGCCCTGCTGCTGACCGTCTCCGACGACCTCACGTGGACCGTGGTGATCTGCCTGCTGCGCGGCCTGGGGTTCGCGCTCACGATCGTCGCGGGCGGCACGCTGACCGCCGCGCTGATCCCGCCGGAGCGCCGCGCCGAAGGGCTGGGGCTCGTCGGCGTCGTGTCCGGCGTGCCGTCCCTGGTGGGACTGCCGCTCGGGATCTGGCTGGCCAACCGCGTGAACTACGAGACCGTGTTCGTCCTGGCGGCCCTCGTCGCGCTGGTCGCGCTCCTGGCGGTGCCCGGCCTTCCCGAGGGCCGGGACCTGCCGGGGCCGACGATCGGGGTGGCCGCGGGCTTCCGCACCGGCGCCCTGGTCAGGCCCGCGACCGTCCTGGCCACCACCGCCCTCGGCTCGGGGATCGCCGTCACGTTCCTGCCGCTTGCCGTACCGGACGAGCTTGACGGCCTGGTGGCCACGGCCCTGTTCGTGCACCCTGCCGCCGCCACCGTCGCCCGCTGGCTCGCCGGCCGTCACGGCGACCGGTACGGCTCCGCCGGGCTCGTGGTGCCCGCCCTGCTGGCCTCGGCCGCCGGGATGCTCCTGACCGCGCTGACCAACGACGCCGTCGCCGTCGTCACCGGGGTCGTGCTGTTCAGCGCGGGCTTCGGGATCGCCCAGAACGCCACCCTGACGTTGATGTACGCCCGGGTCACGGCCTCCGGGTACGGCACGGTCACCGCCCTGTGGAACTTCGCCTACGACGCGGGCATGGGGATCGGCGCCGTCGCCTTCGGCATGGTCGCCCAGCGGACCGGCTATCCCCTCGCCTTCGCCCTGACCGCCGTCCTCACCATGACCGCCCTTCTGCCCGCCCTCACCGATCGCGCAGCCAACGGCTGAGCCGGAGACCCCCGCGCCGGACGAGCCCGTCAAGCCTGCCGCGCGGGGCCGAGGAGACCCTCCCACCGTTCGACGGGTACGGCACGGCCTGGCCTGCCGCCGCGCCGTCGATCTCTCTCATCGGCCCCGGACGCCCGTGCGCTCACCCGCCGACGGCGGAGAGCACCCCACCCCGGGGACGCACGCCGTACCTCGTGAGAACCACACTCCGCCACGGCGATTTCTGTGCGCCGAAACTGGGGTTTTCGGTGCGTCCAGGGAAGGAAACCGCCCCATCGTTTCTTTAGTGGCTGTTCGGGAGGGTTCAGCGGATTCTCACACTTTTGCCTGGTGTCTGCCGTGTTCGCATGACTTGGCCATCGGATAAATCCATATGTGTCCCATTACACACGCCATATCCGGCAACCCTCACCCGGGTGTCAACCGTCCGTCTTCTGGCCCCTGCCCCATGCCCCGCGAACGGAGACGACCATGACCGACCATGAGCGGCGGCTGATCGACCTGCTCGGCAGCATTCATCGCGGCTGGCGCTACGAGGCACGCGACCTGCCCGGCCTGCCCCGGTGGTGGGCGCACCGCTACCAGCCGGTCACCCCCACCCAGCACGCCGCGGGGGCGCGTGACTCCGTCGCTCGCACCACCATCCACCGTCTCGCCCGGGCCCTCGGCCACCAGGACGAGATCATCCACCTCATCCGCAACTGACCCCGTACAGGAACCCTTCATGACCAGCATCGTCAGCCCCGACGGAACCTTCACCACCGAAACCGGCGCCACAGAACGGCTTCTCACCCCCGCCGAGGTCGCCCGCGTCTTCGGCGTCGACCCCAAGACCGTCAACCGATGGGCCCTGACAGGAAAGATCCCCTCCGTCCGCACCCCCAGCGGCCAACGCCGCTACCGCGAAGGCGACATCCGCGCGCTGCTCCACCCCGACCGTCAGGGATGACCGCAGGAACGGCCGCAGAACCGGATCGCGGCTGACACAAAAATCGATATTCATGAGCGTCGAAAGAATGCGCTGACGCCGGAGAATTGAGCGGGGCCCGCTCGGGTGACCAAGGGGGGAGCCCACGAGTCGCGCCCCGCGCAATCATCGTCCGGCAGACATCCTCACGAATCCAGAATATGAGTTGCCTAAGCCGCCGGGAGAACCGCAGGATTTTCCCTGTCCCCCTCTCCTCGAAAGGCGTCGAGATGGCACTGTCGTGTTCTTTTCTGGTCGCGACGACGTCGCTGACCCTGCTCGCCCCACACCAGACGGCCCTCGCGTCACCGGATCCGGTGACGGTCATGGAAAAGCTCATGACCCCGGGAAACGGGGTGACCACCTCGGCGAAATGGAAGTTCTGGCTGAGTGACAGACCGGCCACATCGACGATCACCTTCCACACCACGGGGGTCCTGGCCTTCGGAAAGGGCCGGGCGGTGGCAGCGGACGCCACCCGCCTCAGCAGCGGCGGCAGGAAGGTCAGGTTCCGCGTCGTCGGAGGGAGGACCTACGCCTCGGGGGGAGCCTGGTCGGACATGCTGCCCCAGGGAAAGACGTGGGCCCGCAGCTCGATTCTCGATTATCAGCCGTACGAGTTCACCGAGCAGGACATCAACATCTTCGAACCCACGACCCTGCGTGAACTTCTGAAATCCGCCCGGTCCGACAGGGGAACCACCACGACACGCTATTCCGGTTCCATCACCGTGAAAGCGCTGTGCGCGGTCTCACCCTCATGCAGGTCGGAGTACGGCAAGAAGGTCAACGCCGATATCTCCTGGCAGCTCTGGACCAACGAAAAGGGCCAGGTGGTGCGGCTGTTCGCGAAGTGGGTTCTTGCGAAGACCGCCAAGAACCCGATCAGCAGCAATACCGAGGCCGACACCTCCTACAGCGGCTGGGGAAGCCGGGTCTCCGTCAGCGTTCCTCCCGCGAACCAGGTGGCCAAGGTCGACTGACCGCACGCGTCCCGTCCTCCCGTCGGGAACCCGCGACCGGAGGACTCGACGGTGGACGTCCGAACCACGAACGCGCGGGTCGCGAAGGCCGTCCGCCACGACCCGCGTTCGGTTCAGGGAGCGCCGTCCGAGGTCGCCTCGGGCTTCGTGTGGAGGATCTCGCGGGCCTGGTCCGCGGCGCGAACGATGCTCTCGGAGACAAAGGTGACGAAGCGAGCGATGTTCTCCAGGCGGGCGGCGGCCGGGGTGCCGGGGCCGAGAACGCGGACGCCCTGCCGCGCCACCTCGCCGAGATGGGCGGTGGCGCGGGCGCTGGCCATCATCGACTGGTACAGGACGTCGTCGTCGACCACATAGCGTTCACGGCGGCGTTCGTCGCGTTCACGACGGACAAGACCCTGGTCCTCAAGGAACGCGATCGCCTTGGAGACGGACGCGGGGCTGGCCTGGAGGCGCCCGGCGAGTTCGGAGGCGGTGAGGCTGCCCGCGTCGGTGGCGTAGAGGCTGGCCAGCGCCTTGGCCGTCATCTTGGGCAGGCCCGACCGCATGAAGACGGTGGCGAACTCCTCTTCGTACTCACGCACCGCCTCGGCATCGCGTCCGTGGGCCTGCGGGGCCGTGTCGAGGCTCCGGGGCGCGGCCCTCCTGCGGCGGACACGGCGTTCGGTGGCGCGGTGGGCCAGGTCGGCGCGGTAGGCGGTGGGACCGCCGTTGCGCATCACCTCGCGTGTGATCGTCGAGGTGGGACGGTCAAGGCTCCTGGCGATCTCCGCGTAGGCCAGGCCGTCGGCCAGTCCCAGCGCGATCTGCTGGCGGTCCTGCTGGGTGAGCCTGCCTCCTGGCATCAGGGTCTCCTTCGTGGTCTGCGACCTGTCCAGCATAGCGTTCAATCTCGATCCATTGCAACGCACCAGCCGGTGCCCGTTGCGTTGAAAGTGGACCCATCGCAACGATTTACATGCTTTTACCTGCTTGTTTGTCTCATACACGCAACAGTGATGTTGCTCAATCCCAAAAGGCAACGTAGCGTTTCCATTGTTCGAAACGACAGCCCGCAGGAGAGCACATGAAGACCTTCAACACCCCCGCCCCCATCTCCGTCGTCCTGGACGTCCCCGCGGGACGCGTCCAGCTCATCGCCGCCGACCGGGCCGACACCACGGTCGAGATCCTGCCCACGGACCCCTCGAAGGGCCGCGACGTGACGGCGGCGGAGCAGACCAGGGTCGAATACGGCGACGGCGTCCTGCGGGTCACGGCCCCGGCGGGGAGGAACCAGTTCCTCGGCCCCTCGGGATCCGTCGAGGTGACCGTACGGCTGCCCGCAGGCTCCCACGTCGAGGCGAAGGTGGCCGACGCCGAGTTCCGGGGCGTCGGACAGTTCGGCGACGTCGCCTTCGAGGGCGCGCACGGCCCGGTCGTGATCGACGAGGCCGCGAGTGCCCGCATCACCACCGCCGCAGGCGACATCTCGGTCGGTCGGCTCAACGGTCCCGCGGAGATCAACGTCAGCAAGGGCGACATCCGCGTCACCGAGGCCGTACGCGGCACGGTCGTGCTGCGCACCGAGGCCGGAGGGGTGTCGATCGGCGCCGCCCCCGGAGTCTCGGCCTCCCTGGACGCCGGCACCTCCTACGGCCGGGTCCACAACTCGCTCAACAACACCGAGGGCGCCGCCGCCCAGCTCGTCATCCACGCGACCACCGCCCACGGCGACATCGTCGCCCGCGGTCTCTGACCCGCGACCTTCGTCCGTCCGCTCGACGTTCACCACGGTTCACAGCAGAAGGAGCGCACCACCATGTCCGTCACCCACACCAGCCAGGATCGTCCGGAGCTGCGGAAGGCCGTCCAGGAGATCGTCGATTCGGGTTTCACCGGGGTGCACCTGCGCGTGCACGACGACCGGGGCGAGTGGACCGGTAGCGCCGGGGTGGGCGAGCTGGGCGGGCCCGACGAGCCACCGGCCAACGGACACGTCCGGATCGGCAGCAACACCAAGACCTTCGTCGCGGCTTTGGTCCTGCTGCTCGTGGCCGAGGGCAGGATCGAGCTGGACACCCCGGCGGACGACCACCTGACCGGGTTCGGGCTTGACCGGCGGATCACCGTACGGATGCTGTTGCAGCACACCAGCGGGGTGTTCAACTTCACCGGCGAGTACTACGACGACGCGACGTTCGCGCCGGGAATCCCCTGCCAGGGCAAGGAGTGGGTGGACGACCGGTTCAGGACCTACCGGCCGGAGGAGTTGGTACGGCTGGCGCTGTCCAAGCCCGCGCGGTTCGAGCCGGGGACGGACTGGAGCTACTCCAACACCAACTACGTGCTGGCCAGGCTGCTGGTCGAGAAGGTCACCGGCCGCTCACTCGCCGAGGAGATGCGGCGGCTGATCCTGGAACCGCTCGGGCTGTCGGACACCGTGGTGCCCGACGGCCCGGAGATCCCCGGGCCACACGCCCACGCCTACTACCGCTACCAGGACGGCGACCTGCAGAGGACGATCGACGTCACCCGCCACGACCCCTCCTGGATCTCCAGCGGCGGTGACATGATCTCGACCGCCCGGGATCTGCACACGTTCGTCTCCGCGCTCGTGGGCGGCAGGCTCCTGCCGGCTCCACTGTTGGCCGAGATGTGCACGCCGCACCCCAAGGCCGGCTACGGCCTGGGCGTGTTCGTGCAGGACACGGAGTGCGGCGGCACCGTCATCACCCACAACGGCGGCATCACGGGCCATGCGGCGCTGATGTACAGCACGCCCGACGGCGGCACGACCCTGACCGCCTCGCTGAACTACGTGGACGACTCCGCGATGTCCCTGGCCGGGGCGTTCCAGAAGGTGATCCGGATGCTCGTCTCGGAGGTCTTCTGCGGCGGGCGGTCCGGATCGCCTGACGAGACGGCCGACCCGGCACAGCCCGCGAACTGAGCGTCGCCGTACTCCGGGAGGCGTCGTGGTGAAGGATGCGGGAATGAGTGCTTTCGAGATTCGGCCCGCACGGGGCGGGGACGGCGACGGGGTCGCGGGGGCTTGGCGGGACTCGGCCGAGTACTACCGGGAAATGGCGCCGAAGGAGTTCCAGGTTCCGTCCGAGGACGGCCTCTCCGAATGGCTGGAGAACAAACTGGTCGACCACGACGAGAGCACGCTCGCCCTCGTCGCCGACCACGCCGGACAGGCCGTGGGGTTCGTCCACGCCACCTTCCTGCCGCCGCACGCGGAGGCCGAGCGGCAGATGACCCGGGACGTCGGCCTGCCCAGGGTGTTCGTCAACGCCCTGGCCGTACGGCGTGCGCACTGGCGGGGCGGGGCGGGCACCGGGCTGATGCGGGCGGTCGAACGGTGGGGACGGGAGCGCGGGGCCCGGCTGCTCACCCTGGAGGCGTTCGCGGGCAGCCCCGTCTCCGTGCCGTTCTACGAGAACGGAATGGGCTACGACCGCTACGCCATCGTCTTCGCCAAACCGCTCTGAGACGTGACGATCGCGGTCGGTGACCGTTTCTGAGCGGTGAACGCGGCCAACCGGCGGGGAGTCGCTCCCCCGCGCTACCGGGGGGCGAAGGCGGCGAGGAAGACGCGGACGCCCTCGTCGGCCAGGGCGGTCAGCTCCTCAGGAGAGCCGACGGCCTCGTCGCCCAGGAAGGCGGCCCGGTTGGTGGGGATCGAGACGACCAGCCAGGTGAACATGTAGGCGGCACGCTCGGGGTCGGGGACGTTCAGCAGGCCGCGCTCGGCGAGCTTCGCGAAGGTCTCCGCCAGGAGCTTCAGGGTGCGGCCCCAGCTCCGCTCGAAGTACTCACGTCCAACGGCCGGAAAGCGCTCCGCCTCGGCGATGACGAGGCGTCGCATCTGCAGGATCTCCCGGTCCGTCAACCCGGTGAGCGTCATCCGGGCGTGGTCCCGCAAGGCGGTCTCAAGGTCGTCGGTCTCCGCGAGCGTGCGGATCGCGGGCTTGAAGTACTCGTAACCACGATCGACGGTGTCCAGCACGACGCCGGTGAACAGTTCCTCCTTGTCGGCGAAGTACTGGTACACCGTGCGCTTCGAGGCGCCCGCCGCGGCGGCCACCGCGTCCATGCTCGTGCCGACGTAGCCGTGGGCGGTGAACACCGCCCGCGCGGCCGTGAGGATCTCCTGGCGCTTGCGCGCCGAGCGGGCCTCGGCCCGTGTCGAAGCGGTCAACGAACTACCTCCTTGACAGAGAACACTACCCGGTTTAGTTTACAGCCAGCATAAACGGTACCGTTTAGTTTACTTGGAGGTGAACCGTGGGTAGCGTGATCTCCGTCATCGCCGCGTCGATCGTGGCGTTCGTACTCAGTTCGACCTACTACGCCTTACTCACCCCGACCGAGAAACGTCTGCTGGGTGAGCGAGCCCCGGATCGGGGCGACCGGCCGCCGCCGCTGAAGATCCTTCTGGAGCTGGCGCGCGGCCTCGTGGTCGCCGCGGTGATCGCGGGCCTGGCCCGGTACGCCGGACTCACCGACGTGTGGTCGACGGTGGTACTCGGCCTGGTGCTCTGGGCCGGGTTCCCGGCGGTGCTGCTCACCGGCTCCATGATGTGGGAGAGGACACCCGCCGTCACCGCGGCGCTGCACGCCGGTGACTGGCTGGTCAAAATCCTCGTCATCTCGGCGATCGTGGGGGCCTGGTTGTGAACGACGTACGGCCCTATGAGACAGACCCGCGCGTGGACGACTACATCGAGGCCCTGCCCCGGTGGCAGCAGGACATCTGCCGGCAGGTCCGAGACCTGATCCACGCCGCCGACCCCGAGGTCACCGAGACCGTCAAGCGGACGGTCCGGCCCTATTTCGTGCTCAAGGGCAACGTATGCGCGCTGCTCGCCGCCAAGGACCATGTCAACGTGTTCCTGTACGACGGCGGCATCGTCCCCGACCCCGAAGGCATCATCACGGCCGGCCACCACAACAAGACCGCCCGTACGGTGGCCTTCCGCGAAGGGGAGGCGATCAACGCCCCTGCCCTCACCGCCATGTTCCGGCAGATCATCGCCGACAACCGCGCCGGCGGATGGCGCAGGTTGAAGGATCAGTCCAGGTAGGCGGCGGGGTCTCCGCGGGGGCGACGACTCCACCGGGACCCAGGACAGGCACGTCGCCCGTCCGGCTTCCCGTCCTCGCCCGCGACCGGAACCCGTAGTGGACGGCCGTCAGTCGAGCAGGGCGGCCGCGCGTTCCAGGTCGGTGTGGATCAGGTCGGCGTTGACGGCGGCACCGGCGCGGTATCCGGCGCTGGCGGAGTTCACCACCTGCTCGGCCGGTCCGGTGGCGTTGCCCACGGCCCACACGCCCGGCACGCTGGTCAGTCCCACGGGGTCCACCTCGACGAACGGCCCCGCCGGGGTGTCCTTCGTCCGGGCGCCGAGCTTGGTGAGGAGCTCGTCACGGGGCACCATGCGCGTCGGCACGACCACGACCGAGCGCGGGAACACCTGTCCGCCCGCGAGCCGTACTCCGGTGAGGCGGTCGTCCTCGACCACGACCTCCTCGACCTCACCGTCGGCCACGCGCACCCCGGCCGCCCTGAGGAGCCGCAGGTCGGAGTCGGCGAGCTCGTGGGAGCCGGAGAACAGGACCACGTCATTCGAGAGCTGACCGAACAGCAGCGCCTGGTGGATGCCCGTGGCCCTGCCGTACAGCACGCCGATCGGTTCGTCGCGCACCTCCCAGCCGTGGCAGTAGGGGCAGTGGATCACGTCCCTGCCCCACCGTTCGGCGACGCCGGGGAGGTCGGGAAGCTCGTCGACGAGGCCGGTGGCGACGACCAGGCGGCGGGCGTGCACCCGGCCGCCGTCTCCGAGCGTCACCTCGAACTCGCCGTCCCCGTCGGGTTCGGCCGCCGTCACCCGGTCACGGACGAGCTCGACGCCGTAGGCGGCGACCTCCCTGCGCACCTCGGCCAGGAACTCCCCCGGTGGCGTGCCGTCGCGTGAGGGGTAGCCCTGCATGTGCGCGGCCGGGGTGTTGCGTTGCTCGCCCGCGTCGACCACCAGGACCGAGCGGCGCGACCGCCCGAGGATCATCGCCGCGGTCAGCCCCGCGATCCCGCCGCCGACCACCACGACCTCGTAGCCGTCCTGCTTGCTCTGCATGGGAGATCACCTCACGTGTACGAAGAGAACGTCACCTACGACGATGCATCATCCATCCAGTTTTGGCAAAGCTCTTTGCTGAAACAGCAAGGCAACCTCGGTGCCCGTCAGCCGGTCGTGCAGCATCCGGCCTTCGGGGTCGAGGAGTGCCCACGCCCCGTCCACGATGAGGACGAGCGGCCCGTGGACCGGCACGAAGACCAGGAGCGGGAAGAGCAGCGCGCGCAGCGCCGTCCTCGCCGTACCCGCGTGGACGAGGTGTATGCCCATCAGCCGTTTGCCCGGCGTCCTGCCCCACAGGGCGTGCTGTCCCCAGAAGTACAGGAAGACCGTGGGCAGGATGACCAGCTGTTCGAGATCCACGTCGTCCAGTGAGAGGGAGGCCCGGTTCAGCAACCCGTGGTCCAGATGGAAGTCCTCACCCGCGAACAGGGGGACGAGGGTCAGGACCACGAGGATGATCGCGTAGTCGGCCAGGAGCGCCACCGCCCGCCGCCAGGCCACCCCGGCCGGGGACGGGGCCGCAGGGCGTTCCATGGCGGCGCTCGCCCACAGGACGAGTACGGCGGCGCCCAGCAGGCAGATCTGGTCCTCCCCCAGAACACCCAGCACCGTGCCGAACCACTCGGCGCTGAACAGGGGGATCGGGCTGCACCCGTCATCGGACATGTAGGAGGGAACAAGCGGCTTGGCCACCGCGACCAGGATGAGGAGGACCGCCGTCCATCGTCCCACCCTCCGCGCGTCCCGGCCGCCGAGGCAGGCGAGAAGCCCCACCAGGACCAGTGCCGCGGGAACGGCCCACGCCATCACGTTCGCCATGACTTGGCCGAGATCGCCGCGCAGCGAGGTCAACGGGGAGGTGCCCCACGACATGCCGCCCAGGCAAACCTGGAGTTCGTACTCGGCGGGCTGGGCCAGGAAACGCCACTCCTGCCAGGTCGGGAAGGCCGCGACGGCCACGGCCGCCGCCCAGGTCAGCGGTGCCGTTCTCGGTAATCGGTGGTTCATCATCGTGGCCTTCGGGTCAGGTGGGTGTGTTTGAGGTAGGGGCCGGTGATGCCGGTCTCGATGTGGGTCACGCCGTCGATGCCGGCCAGGGTCGTGCTGACGTACTCGTAGAGGTCGCGAACGGTCGCGGTCACCACGGCCGCGAACAGGTTGACCGGCCCGGTGACCGCGGCCACGAAGGTCGTCGGCGCGTGCCGGGCGAGGGCGGCGCCCACGGTGCGCAGGTGGCGGGGATCGACGTCGATGTGGAGGGTCGCGCTGACCGGACAGCCGAGGGGAGCCGGGTCGAGGTCCCGGTCGATGTGGATCGCCCCGGAACGCAGCAGGACGTCGAGCCTGCGCCGTACGGTCGACTCGGGCTGGTGGGTCTCGGCGGCGAGGGCGGCGGCCGGGCGCCGGGCGTCGTGCCGCAGCGCGTCCAGCAGGACCCGGTCCTGGGCGGTCAGGCCGGGGACGTTCTCCGGCACCGGGACGGGCCCGACCAGCTCACGCTGCCGCTCGGTGAGCGGGTCGGGAAAGCCCTCCCAGTCGGCGTGACCGGGAGTCCGGTAGTGGTGCAGCAGTTCGTACGCGGTGACCCGGGTGACCCGTCCCGTCCTGGGCAACTGGTCGAGAATCAGGTGGTCGCGTTGTTCCGCGGAGGCCGCGCGGACGCCGCACATGATCTCCGAGCCGACCCCCGCGGTCCTGACCCAGGAGACGTCGTCGCGGCGGACGAGCGCGTCGGCCAGCCGGGCCGCCGACCCCGGGTGGACGTGGAGCCTGAGCATCTGCCCCATGTCCTCCTCGCGCGGCGTGGGCGCCGCAACCACACGGACGACGCCGCGCTCGACCAGCGCCCGGTATCTCCGCGCGACCGTGTGCTCGGTCGCCCCGAGCGCCACGGCGAGCCGGCGGAACGACACCCGGCCGTTGATTCCGAGGGCGTGCAGGATCTGGTGGTCGAGTCTGTCCACGACCACTCTTATAGCGCGGTCTCGTGCTGGTTTCGCTCACTTCCGGCCCGTCTCATGTCTGGAACCGTACGGCGCCTCTCATGCTGTGCGGGTGAGTCCCTCCCCCACCCCGACGCGGCGCTGGATCGCCCTGACCGGGCTCCTGGTCGCCGAGGCCATGAACCTGCTCGACTCGACGATCACCACCGTCGCCGCCCCCGTGATCAGGGCCGGCCTGTACGGCACCGCCTCCGACACCCAGTGGATCGCCGCCGCCTACACGCTCCCGTTCGCCGTCGCACTGGTCCCCGGCGGTCGCCTCGGCGACATCCACGGCAGACGGCGTCTGTTCGTCATCGGCGTGTGCGGCTTCCTGCTCGCCTCCACGGCCTGTACGGCGGCGCCGACCATGACGGCGCTGCTCGCCGCGCGGGTCGTCCAGGGCTGTTTCGCCGGTCTGGTCGTCCCGCAGACCATCGGGCTGATCAGGGCGGCCTTCGACGGCCCCGCGCTCGGCAGGGCGCTGAGCCTCATCGGGCCGGTCATGGGACTGACCGCGGTCGCGGGTCCCGTCCTGGGCGGGCTCATCACCCACGCCGACCTCGCCGGGCTCTCCTGGCGGGCGGTGTTCCTGGTCAACGTCCCGCTGGGACTGCTCACGCTGGTCTGCGCCCGGTTCCTCGACGAGGACCGTCCCGCGCGCCGCCCCGGGCTCGACGTGCCGGGGTTCCTGCTCAGCGGCGCCGTCGCCGCGGCCTTCGTCATCCCGACGATCAACGGCGGGACGTCCTGGGTCCTGCTCGCCGCAGGTTTCCTCGGCGCCGCCGTACTGGCCGCCCACGTACGGCGACGCGGTGCGAGCGGCCGGGACCCGGTCTTCGAGCCGAGCCTGTTCCACGACCGTGGGTTCCCCGCCGCGCTGGCCTCAAGCGTCCTGTACTTCGCCGTGTCGACCGGCGTCGTCTTCACCGTGGTCCTCCACGTCGAGGACGGCCTGCACCGCTCGGTTCTCGCCTCCAGCCTCACCGTCCTGCCGTTCTCTGCCGGTCTGGCGGTCTCGTCGCTGCTGGCCGGGCAACTGTTGCTGCCCAGGACGGGTCCGGGGCTGATGTTCGCCGGGATCGTCCTGCTCGCGGCCGGACTGGTCTGGGGTGTCGCCGTTCCCTCATGGCTGCCCGCCGCGCTGGGGGTCTCCGGTCTCGGTGGCGGGCTGGTCACCGTCCCCTTCTTCGCCGTCGCGCTGTCCCGGGTACGGCCCCACGAGACGGGTTCGGCGGCCGGTCTCCTGAACGCGGTCCAGCAACTCGGCGGCACTTTCGGCGTGGCCGTACTCGGGGGTGCCTATCTCGGCACCCGGTCCCTCACGGCGCCCTTCGTCGTCTCCCTGGCCCTGGGCACCGCCCTGACCCTGAGCGTCGCCCTCATGCTCGGGGCCCGAGCCGGCGGGACGGCGCACAGCCACGCCCCATGTGACTGTGCGCCCGGGTGATGCGGAGCCTCCCCGCTCCTACCCCTCCTGCTCCAACGAACCGGGCGGCTTCGGACCGCCGATCCCGTCGCAGGACCTCCATGAACCCCCGGCGGCCAGGCCCGGATCCGCCTGCGCCGTGCCGGACCGCGTGACTGTCATCTCTCCTCCCGAGAGCCATGTGAACGACCGGCCCGGCGAATCACGAGAAACGCCGGACCACACCGCCCAAAACGTCAGGCGTTTTTCGTACGGCCTCCGCCCATCGGGTTTCCACCCCCATTGCCCACGCGTTCCTCCGCGTTTCGTTTCGCGTTTCGTTTCGCGTTTCGTTCCGTGGTGGAGGCCGTACAGCCCCTGTTTCCGCCTGAGACGATCAGGTGCACCTGTGCATATGCTCGCAGCGAAGGAGCAGGGGCGTCATTGACTGTGAGCGCTCAATCGTTTGCCAGGAGCGCACTACTCCACGGCGTACGTGTCCGGCTCTTCGAGCGCCCGGCGCCGGAACTCCCCCGGCGGAACACCCTGCGCGGCTCGGAAGACCCGGCTGAACTGCACGCCGTCGGTGAACCCCCAACGGGTGGCGACGGCGTGGACCGGCACGGTGCGCAGGGCCGGGTCGGACAGGTCGCGGCGACAGCGGTCCAGCCGGCAACGCCGGATCCAGGCGGCCACGCTGATTCCCTGGGCCTGGAACAGCCGGTGCAGGTAGCGGGTGGAGATCTGGTGGGCGTTCGCGATGGTCTCGACGTTGAGGGCCGGATCGCTCAGGTGCCGTTGGATGAAGGCGTGGATGCGCGCCCGCAACGCCTGGCCGGACGACCCGGCCTGCGGGGAGGATCCCGCTTCGAGGACATGGGCGCAGGTCGCGGCGACCAGGTCCAGAGTGATCGTGGACAGTCGGGCGGCGTCGGCGACGCTGTAGCCGGGGGTGTGCCGGGCCAGCTCGATGATGTGGTGGCGCAGCAGGGCACCGACCCCGGATGAGCAGGGAAGACTCCGGCCGGTGAGCCGTACCAGAGAGTCGGCGGGCAGCGGCATCAGCGCCTTGGGGATGTGCAGGATCATGCTCTCGTTGCTGCCGGTCGCGTCGGCCAGCAGCCGGGTGTGGAAGGGCCGGGCCGCGTCGTAGAGGAGCAGGTCCCTCGGGCCCGCGGTCACCTGACGGTCGCCCTGGTCCAGCACCTTGCCGCCGCGCAGGGGCAGCGAGAGACAGTACGTCTCGGCGTCGGAACGGCGGATCAGCACGTCGGTGCGCCAGGCCCGCAACGGCGGGGACGAAAGCCGCGACAGGTACAGCGCCCCGAGGCTGATCCGACGCAGGACGGCATGGAACGTCCCTTCGTGGTCACTGCGGATGGCCATCGGCATCAGGGGACCGTCGGTCGTCTCCTGGCGCCGGGAGAAGCGGTCGGCGGCGGGCAGATCATGGATGCGGAAAACGACCTCGCTCATCGCCCGTTCCCCAGAACTCGCGGTTCTTTTTCGCCCGCTAAAAATCCATTGCCACACATGAAAAAACCTCCCCCACGGCGCGAAACAATTCTGGCCTTTTCACGGTATAACCCCCGGCCACCGACGGCCCGCGCCTTCAATAAACGGCCACCCTCAGCCGGGATTCACGGGCAGGCGAATCTCGGTCACCCTCGCCGCTCCGACGGGGTCCCGGGTCTCGTGCATGGTGACGACGTCACCCGGCCTGAGATGTCTCCAGAACCCGAAGGTCAGGGGAATCAGCCTCGCCGCCCCGCGGCCACCCGGCTCCAGGAACCTCACCCCGTCGATCCAGAGGCCCGCGACGCCGAGCAGGGGATCGCCGTCGGGCGTGGTCCGACCGACATCCCACATGGGACGGAGCAGCCCGCAAGAAGGCACGGGGGATCTCCTGGGCCCGAGACGGAGCTCGGCGAGAACGACTCCGCCACGGGCCTCGACGCTCCGCCAGCCGTACCACCGGGCATCGTCGTGAAGCCACAGCAGGCGCGCCGCGTCCGCCAGCAGGTCCCAGAACTCGGACGGCTGGGGAGACACCTCGGCCGACTCCTCAAGAAGGAGCAGAGCGGCCTCCCAGTCGTCCTGCTCCAACAGCTCCGACACCTCGGCCGCCCCACGAGCGTCAGGAGGAAGAAACCGAACGGCCCGAGAAAGCGGACCCGTTCTCGGCGTCCGCCCCCGTGGGTCGCGGGGTCCTTCGATCTGCGGCACCTCGGAGACCATGGCCGCCATGGACTCTCGGAGGGCTCGCGCCCTGGCGGCGGCATCCGTCTTGACGAGCTGGGCGAAGTAGCCAACCGGGGCATCGCCAATACGAATTTTCCCATTGTGACGCACATAGATGGATTTACTCTGATTGAAATCCATATAGCGGATGATACATCTCACTCGCCATAAAAACGCTATTTTTCTAACCAGCCATGACGTTCCGGTTTCCGAAAAGGCGACGTCCAGACGGCCCTTCCTTCGAAGGAACCGGCGCGAGAGCGGCGATGAGCGCGGCCAGGAGGGACAGGACCAGGGGCAGGGCGGCGATCAACAACCATGGCGTCTCGAAGGAGACCCGCGGTACCGGCTCCCATTCGATCGGGGCGGTGAACGGCCAGGCCAGGAGCAGACCGACCACGCATCCGGTGACCGTGCCGACCGCCGTGCCGCACGCCGTACCGATCCCCACCCTGCAGGCGGCGAACAGCCGTGGGGAACCACCGCCGAGCCGGGACAACACCCGCGTCGTCCGAGGGCCGCCCCTGCCCACGAACAACGCGGCGCCGAGAGCGAGGACAACCGCCACCGCGACGATGGGACGCCAGCCGGTGGAGGGCTCGAACCCACGCTCGACGTAGGTGGTTGCGGTGTCGCCCAGACGACGGTCGATCCGCTCCTGCTCGGCCCGCGAAGTACGGTGAACGGAGGGGTCGATGATCAGTCTGTCCGGCTGCGGCTGATGGCCGAGATCCCTGATGACCTTCGCCGGAACGAACAGCTCCTTCACCTCGGGGTCGGTCGGCCTGACGACGATCGCGGGCACGTTCCTGGACGAGAGCGCACCGGCCCCCTCAAGGGGACCGTAGGAGATCGTCACCGTGTCGGCCTTCACGTCGTCGGACGTGACCACCACGGCCGTGTTCTCGTCGTACGGCGTCGCCGGGTCACCGGTCAGATAGTGGAGCAGTTCCCCCTCCCCGAAGACGCCGACCGGGGTGACGGCTTCGAAGTCCGGCAGTTCCAGATCCTCGACGTCCGGGATGAAGTGCCAGGCGCCCGCGCGGAAGCTCCGCACCATGGGCACCCCGGGCAGTTCCCGCTGGACGGCCGCGCGTACGGCGGCCACATCCTCCGCGGAGGAAACCTCGACCAGGAGGGCACCGGGGCGCCCCTGCGGGAAATACCTCACCCTTTCCTGCGCCGTCTCCGCAGCCGCGACGGTCATGAAGATGGCCGCGGTGGCCGTCAGCACCATGGTCACCACGACGGCGGCGGCCGACCTGACCCGGTTGTCGGCCAGGTCACGGACCGCCAGACGCATCAGCGATGGCAGCCGTACCGTGTGCCGTACCAGGGATCCCAACAGCCATGGGATGAGCGGGCCGAGACCCGCGAAGAACACCGCGGCGCTCGTCGCGGCCAGCAGCGCCATCATCGCCGACCCGAAGTCGTCGTAGTGCTGGTCCTCGTGAGTCGACCACACGGTGTACATCAGCACCGCGAAGGCGCAAGCCGACAGAGCCAGACCCCGGAGCAGGTAAAACCGGGACACACGGGTGTGACGGCCGTTCGAAGTGGACCGTACGGCGAATCTCACAGAGCCGAGCGCCAACGCCATCAGCATCACCAGGATCAGCTCAAGCACCAAAAAATGATAATGGCGACAAAAACATTATTTCCGATTATCATCCGATAAAGCGAGGTGGTCCTGGAGGGCCGCGTGGCGGAACTGGTAGATCGGGCCCACCGTGCGTAGCAGACCGAGCCGGTGCGCGTCGTCGAGGAAGGACATCAGGTCGCGGGGCAGCAGACGACGGCGGGCGAGCCGGTGGGTGGCGACCAGATAGGCCGGCCACCCGTGGTGCTCCCCCACCGAGGCCGCGAACAACAGCCCGAACATGAGCGCCACCCCCACCGTGCTCACGACCCCGACCACGGCCCTGTGCTCCGCCACGGGGACGGCCCCGGGCAGGAGCCCGTAGGCGAGCCCGAACAGCACGGTGAACACGACGTCGAGCACGACGAGGCGGACGAGATTGAGAGCGCGGTCGTCCCGCAGACTCGACAACGGAGTGCCCGCCGTACCGGCCGTCGGCGCCTCAAGCCGTACGGCGATCGCGGACGAGAGCCCGTACACCAGTCCGGACGTGAGGCCGAACAGAAGGCCGATGACAAGCCCGAACAGCGCCGTGGCCAGGATCGGGGCACCGGAGGCGGAGCCGTATCCGAGCCCGACGGCCACCCCGAGCACGAATCCGACCGCGGCCCCTCTGAACGTTCCGCCCCTGCGGCGCCCGCCGCGAGGCCGGGTCCCGCCGGACAGGGAGCCCGGTGTCTCCCGACACCATTTTTTGATCTTGAACGCGCACACGATCCCGAACAGCAGCCCGAACCAGACGCCGGACAGGAACCACCCCCGGCCGTTGTAGGTCAGCCAGTTCGGCTCCCCGGACGCGACGCCGTAGACCAACCGGCCGAGGAACCCGATCACCACCCAGGCGACCGTCGAGGTCACGACCCCGGCCAGGAAGCCCGTACGGAGCCGTCCGGCGCCGGTGTGCCGGGCGAGCTGCCACCAGGCCAGGTCACGGGTGTCGGCGGCGGTCATCAACCGGGCCAGGTAGGCCAGGTGGGCGCGCATCCGTTCGGCCTCCCAGGTCCTGCGGGGACGGAAGTGCTCGGCCGGGTCGCGGCTGGTCAGCCGGGAGGCGACGGCGGCGGGGATCAGCCGGTCCAGCAGGTGCGCCCGCAGGCGGTCGGGGTCCTGGGCGAGGTCGCCGGTGAGCGGAGCGGGGTCGGCGGCGGGGGCGACGTAGCCCGCGCGGACCAGCCACAGGCCGAGCGCGGTCGAGGCGATCTCCGCCAGGCCCGGCGCCGTGCCCTCGGCCAGCGCGGTGAAGACCGGGGACCAGCTGTGCCGGGGACGCGGCGGCAGACAGGCGCGTAGGTACCCGGCGACGACGGAGGGGGAGAGCGGCAGGGGAGCGATGACGGCCGCGGCGGTGAGCACGTCCCCGGCCTCCGCCACGGCCTCGGCCAGCTCGTCGGCCCGGCTGGTCAGCACGAACCCGTCCCGGTCGGCCAGTGAGGCGTTCAACGCCCTGATCACCGCGCCCCGGTGCTCCCCGGTCAGCTCGTCCAGACCGTCCAGGACGGGCAGCACGTGTCCCTGTCCGGCCAGTGCCCCGGTGACGCCGCCGCCGAACGCCGAGGTCAGCGCAGGGTAGTCCCGTGCCAGCCGTACGGCGAGCCAGTCATGCAGCCGGGGACGCTCGGCGGGGTCCCAGCCGGTGAGGGTCACCAGCACCGGCACCGGCTCCCCGGGAGCGGCGGAGTCGAGCAGCTCCAGCAGCAGCCGCACGGCCAGGGTGGTCTTGCCACTGCCCGGCCCGCCGGTGATGACCAGCCGCCGCCGGTGCAGTTTCCTGAAGGCCTGGGCCAGATCGGCCCCCTGACCGCTGGAGACGGTGAACCTCAGCGGCTCCGGCCCGACCAGGTGCGGATGGTCCATCAACCCGGCGTCCTCGGTCAGCCGCCAGCGGACGGGGATCGGGTGCGGGTCGCTCAGCGAGCGGACCCGTGACTCCTCGCGCCACTGCTCGGCGACCAGCAGCCCGAGCGCCTCCCTGGCCGCCCGGACGGTCTCCCCGGTGACCAGCGAGGACGCCGGGGTACGGCGGTCGCGGAGCGTTCCGTGGACCGTCAGGGCGAGACCGGCCACGGCGACGAACAGACCGAGCACGCTGGCCCGCTGGTCGGCCGTCTCCAGGTCGGTCCGCCAGAAGTAGAGGAGCATGCCCGCCATGGCGCCGACGAACAGGGCGAGGCCCGCCTGGGTGAGGACGCGTCTCCGCATGCCCTCATCGTCATGCCCCGGCAGGATCGACGAGAGGAAGTTCGGCGAGTCTGTGACCTGCGGATGTAACCCTTCTTCTCGATTCTCACCAAGCAGGGACGAATCGACGAAGGGAGCATGACCGGTGCTTCGCAAACAGGCGAAGATCGCCACAGATCCTGTGGCGTTCGACGCCTTCTATCGGCGACATGTCGATGCGGTCACCCGCTTCCTCGCCCGTCGCGTCGACGACCCGCACACCGTGGCCGATCTCGTGGCCGAGGTGTTCGTGGCCGTCCTCGACTCGGCCCACACCTACCGGGCCGACCTGGGTTCCGAGATCGCCTGGCTGTACGGGGTGGCCCGCAAGACGATCTCAGCCGAACGACGCCGGGCGTACAGGCAGCACCAGCTGACGGACCGGGTCGGCGGACGTCGTCATCTGGACACCGACGACGTCGCCGCGCTGGAGGAGCGCATAGACGCCGAGCGGGAGGCCAGGCGGATGTTCACGGCCATGGCCGAGTTGCCGAAGGGGGAGCGCGCGGTACTGGAACTGGTCGTCGTCGACCAGCTCACGGTCACGGAGGCCGCGCTCGCCCTCGGCATCCGGCAGAGCACCGCCAAGGTGCGCCTGCACCGAGCCCGCCGGACACTGCGGAACCTGCCCTTCGTCATGAGTGGAGCATCAGGATGAGATACGAGGAGCAGCTGCTTATGGACCTCAAGGCCGAGATCATGGACCGCGCCGAACGGCGCCGCCGCCTCACCCGCCGGTTGTTCGCCGGTGGCGCGGCGGTTCTCGTCGCCGGAGCGGCGGCGGTCGCGATCCCCGTGCTGACCGGGACGGGAACACCCGCCTACGCCGTGAACAAGAAGGCCGACGGCACGGTCAATGTGCAGATCCACGAGTTCAAGGACGTCGACCAGCTGGAGCGGGACCTGAACGAGGCCGGTGTCCGGGCCGACGTCAGCTACCTGCCCCCGGGCAAGCAGTGCGAGAAGGGCAGGGGCAAGGTCGGCGGCAAGGCCATGGGGCCGGGTGCCGACGCGGCCGCCCGCATCGTCAAGGGCGGCCTGGACATCAACCCCCTGCTCATCGGCCAGGACCAGACCCTGGTGCTGGAGTTCACCGGCGACCAGGAGGAGACGGCCGAGACGAAGAAGTACGAGATGCTGTGGCGCCTGACCGCGTCCCTGATCACCGGCCAGGTCGGACCGTGCGTCCCGGTCGACGACCCCACCTGGAAGGGTCGCGTCGCGAACTGACGCACCCGCGATCGTCAGGCCGTCGCGGATCCCTGTACGGCGAGGCGGGTTGTGAGGCTGTCCCATGCTCTGACCGGTTCACGCTTCGCGGTGGTCCGTATCCGATCCGTGTTCTTCGGGTACGGACCACCGTCCACCCACCCCGGCGCCACGTGGTCATCGAATACGAACCACCGGCCCACCACGACGCGAGCAGTCAGCCGTGCGGCGTCGGCGGCCCGTGGTCATCGGATGCGGACCACCCCGTCGGCCCGCTGACCGGCAGGCGTTAGAGTCACCGTCATGTACTTGATCGTCTCCCCGCCGCCCGCCCACTAGCGGGCGGCGTCTCCACACCCGGCTGATCACACCCGGGTGTCTCTTCGCTGTCCGCGACCGAGGATTCCGTCGAGACAGCGATCCCTGGAGATGATCGTGCTTCACTCAGGTCCTCTGCCGATCGGCAGAGCCGTGTTCTACATCGCCGTGGCGGCCGTCGCGTGGGGAACGGGCGGCGTCGTCGCCGCCGTGCTCCACTCGACCAGCGGGCTCGACCCGCTGACGGTGTCGTTCTGGCTCTTCTTCGGCGGCACCGCCGCGCTCGCCCTGGCCTGGCCGCTGACGCGCCCCCCGGGTGTCCCCTCCCTCGTCGGCCGGTTGAGGTCAGGCCTGTGGCGGTTCACCGTGACCGGCACCGGAATGGCCGTCTACCAGACGGCCTACTTCGCCTCCGTGAACTTCGCCGGTGTCGCCGTCGCCACCGTGGTGACCCTGGGATTCGGACCGGTTCTCGTCGCCCTGGGCGCCCGGCTGTGGCTGGCCGAGCGCCTCGGCGGCCGAAAGGTCCTGGTCATCGCCGTGGCGCTGGCCGGCCTGACGGCGCTGGTGTTCGGAGGGAACCCGGCCACCGGCTCGGCCGCCCGCGCCCCTCTCCTCGGCGTGGGGCTGGCACTGCTGTCCGCCGTCGGATACGCGGGCACCACACTGCTCAGCCAGGTGATCGGATCCGAGGAGGGCGGCGACGACCCTGTCGGTAACGCGCTGATCGGATTCGCCATCGGGTCGGTGTGCCTGCTGCCCTTCGCGCTGGCCCTGGGGATCCTGCCCGAGCGGGGCGCCCCCGTGACGGTCGGCGCCCTCCTGGCCTACCTGGGACTGTTCCCCAGCGCCCTGGCGTACGGGTTGTTCTTCACGGGGCTGCGGACGGTGCCCGCGACCACGGCCTCGATCGTCACGCTTGTGGAGCCGCTGGCGGCGGCCGTCATCGCGGTGTGCCTCCTCGGCGAGCGCCTCACGGCCCTGGCCCTGCTCGGCGGGGCCGTACTGCTCTCGACGGTGGTCGTCCTGGCCGTCACGAGACACGATCGTCCCGACGAGGCAGGACCCCGGCGGACCCCCTGACAGGGACCTGAACCGACAGGTGACCATCGCTCACACGGGATGACTTCAACCCTCCGAGCCTGGAGTTTTCGTGCTGCTACGAGGACATCGACCGGTTCGTCCTCCGACTGACCGTCGGCGGAAACCGGCTCACGGCGAGGGCCGGGACGCCGAATCTTCTTCGAGAGGTTCAGGATTTCCGGCCCTTCCGCGGTCACCGCTGTCGCGGTAGGTCCACATCTCGACGAGCTTGCCGTCGTGCGTCCGGACAAGCCAGATCAGCCCGGGTGCGGCCCCGTCGACGCCTCCAACGGCGGCGACGAGGTCGCCCTCGCCGAGAACGGCGTCGATCTGGAACCTCAGGTCGGGCTGTGCCGTGCGGATCCGCTCGATCGCCTCGCGCACTCCCTGGACGCCGACCACCTCCGGATGGGCGTGGTCGATCCAGTCGGGGCTCAGGATCTCGGCGGCCGTCGAGGAGTCACCCGTGTTCCACATCTCGAAGTATCGGCTCACGGCCCGCCGGGCCCGCATGGTGACGTCGCCGTTCAAAGGTGCTCTCTTTCTTCCTGGCCAACAGGCCTTGGTGGTCAGTCCGTGACAAGGGGTGGACGATGCCCGATCGTGGCTCGCATCCGTGTCCGAGGCGCCTGCCTCAGTGCTCGCGCCAGAGGCGGTGGTTTTCGAGTCCGTCGAAGAGTTCCTGGAGCACTTTCGGCGAGCCGGTGGCGAAGAACGCGCGTTCCATGATCGCCGCAGGTGCCGGCCCGGTGATCCAGTCGGTCAGGAGCGCGTACCACTCGATGTCGTGGGCGACGCTGCTGGTGAAGTCGTTCATGAGCCACGCCATGTGGCGGGCCGCGGCCTCGGTGCTGTTCGACTCCCACTCGGCCAGGTACGGAGCCAGGTCCAATCCCAGATCATCGGCGAGGGCCTCGATCATCATCATGACGTCGACGCCGCGCGGATAGTGGTTCAGGGTGTGACGCCACCATGCGTCGCAGACGGCGACGATCGCCTCCCGCTCCGGCCGCCTCCAGCTTTTCCACGCGTTGCCGATTCTCATCATCGTGATGTCCGCGTACAGGAAGCCGTTGAGTTCTTCCATGACGAGCAGCTCAAGGAGCCGAGGAAGAAAGTGCTTGAACTCGCCTTCCTCACCCCAGGTGGACATGGCGTTGTTGGCGTACGGTCCCAACACGGACGCGGTGAGCCTCCGCAGGGGTGCCTCGCGCGTGGCGCGAACCTGCTCCTCGGACACACAGTGGTAGTACACGTCGATCTTGGCTGGAAGCGGATACGGGAGAAGGCCGCGTAGAGATTCTCCAACACGCGGTCGAGATCAGACGACGTGTCCATGCCCGGATGCTATTACTCGGCTGCTGGAACAGCGGGGGTCAATGTGCGTCGGGTGATCGGACGTGAGAGTTCCCGCGGGGCGCTCCGGGTCCGCAGGCCGTACGTCGATCTGAGCGCGGTTCCACACCGGTACGGGAAAGGGATCGCCGCGAAACGCGGAATTCGAACTCCGAACGGTCTCGCCTGGTCGAAGAATCTCTTGGAATGGTACTACCAGGCCGGGGATCGACCTTCTCGCGATCCTGGGGATTAAAGGCACAGACGGCCTAATATCGGACAGAGTGGAACGGCTCTGAATACCTCTGGAATCCCGGTCCGTCGATCGCCTGCCACAGTTAGGCGGCCGCGCCACGTCACCGCTGGAAAACCCACGCCGGAAAAGCTTCCGGCCATGCTCCAGATTCATGGATAACAGTCGACATTGTTTTGCGGCTCTCGCGAATCGCTCCCTCCAGAAGCTTCCGGCTGGATATGTTGGGAGCCGAAATCAGATGCCTGGCCGGACGGGGGCCGCCATCGTCGAGGTGGAGTATGGCTCGTCGCAACAGTCGTGAGAGTCGTAACAAGCATGCCGCGGAGGCGGCCACGGGGACACTTGTCGTTCTCACTATCGCGGTAGGCCTGCCGGTCAATGTGGTCAGTGACTACCTGCCCTCGATGGTGACCGACCACCATACGATCTGGATCACCGGCCTGGTCGTGGTGAGTTTCGTGGCGGTGTTGTTGACCTGGCTGGTTCCTCGGCTGGCCGACCGGCGTGTCAACGGGACGCCGTTCCAGGTTCAGCCCAAGCCGCCTGGGTGGGTGTCTCGCGACGAACTGGACGTGGTGGTACGGGAGCTGACCGGTGCGGCGGGAGGGACGACCGCTCTGTGGGGAGCCGGCGGGTTCGGCAAGACGTCGTTGGCAGTGGCGGCCTGCCACGACCGTCGGGTGCGCAGGCACTTCACCGGTGGAATCGTGTGGGTGACCCTCGGACAGGACTGCACCGGCGCCGAGGGCGCCGAACTGGTCGGCAGTATCTGCGAAACGGTGTCCGGAAAACGCCCGCAGATCACCGATGTCAGGCAGCTGTCCCATCACCTGGCGGATCTGTTGGCCGAGCAGGGGCGGACGTTGCTGGTGGTCGACGATGTCTGGACCCGCGCCCAGCTTGAGCCGTTCCTGTCGGTGGCGGGGCAGTCACGGTTGCTGGTCACCACCCACCGGCCGCGGACGCTGCCGCCTGGCTCAGTCAAGATCGAAGTGAACGCGATGACGCCCGCCGTGGCGGCGCAGTTGCTGGGCCGCGACCTGCCGGCCATGCATCCGAAACTGCGGTGGCGACTACTGGAGGTGGCGGGCGGATGGCCGCTGCTGCTGACCTTGGTCAACGCCCGTCTGCTGGAGGACGTGGAGCGAGGCG
The DNA here is from genome assembly GCF_042650425.1 of Streptosporangium jomthongense. Classification (NCBI taxonomy): domain Bacteria; kingdom Bacillati; phylum Actinomycetota; class Actinomycetes; order Streptosporangiales; family Streptosporangiaceae; genus Streptosporangium; species Streptosporangium jomthongense. Next base: position 108,823 of record NZ_JBHSBC010000005.1, read on the forward strand.
CTGCGGTGAACGTGGCCGCTGAGCAGGTCGTTGACAGATTGCGCCGAGCCGGTCCGGCGGCACTGGACATCACCGACAGCGGCCAGCGGGAGACCGCGGTCAAGGCCACGATCGACTACAGCCTGGAGGCCCTGGACAACGATCAGCGGGAACGGTTCCTGGAGCTGGGGATCTTCGCCGAGGACATCGACATCCCCCTGGAGATGGTGACGCTGTTGTGGCAGGCGACGGCGGGGTTGAACGTCGAACAGTCACATCGGCTCTGTGAGGATCTGGTCGGATTATCCCTGCTGTCATTACGCTGGGTTGGCGGAAACAAACGGGTCATAGCACTGCACGACGTTGTGAGGGCATTTGCCCACTCCGAACATGGCCTGGGCCCTCATCGTCAGATGGCGACGAACCAGTTGTTGATCGGCGAGGCACGCTCACTGATCCGCAATGGTGCCGACGGTGAAGAGAACAACGGGGGCTGGGCGTGGTGGCGGCTCCCGGCGGAACACTTCCTGTGGGATCACCTGGCCTACCACCTTGGTGAGGGACGGTGTAAGGCGGAGTTGGGTCTTCTGGTGAGTGACGTCCGGTGGATTCTGGCCAGACTCGACCAGGCAGGCCCGTTGGCTCTGGAAACCGATCTGACCCGCTGCGAATCGGCGGAGGCGGCGGACACACATCGTCTGATCGCTCGGGTTGGGCATCTGCTGGGCACATTCGAATCGCCGAAGCTGAGCAGGAGCAATCGGCTGGCCCACCTCAGCGTTCTTCCTCATCTACGGGACCAGATCAGGCATCGATATTCTCTTACCGATCCTGTGCTTTTTCCGCTGCCGCCCATGCTGGAAAATGGCGGCTCTGTCCCGAGCCGGAATCCGACCGGCCGCATCGGCGGAGTGAACGCGGTGGCGATCTCCTCAGACGGCTCCTGGCTGGCCAGCGCCTCCCAGGACGGAACCGTACGAACCTGGGGAGTCGACGGTCATTGGCGAGCCACCCTGACCGGCCACATCGGCGGAGTGAACGCGGTGGCGATCTCCTCAGACGGCTCCTGGCTGGCCAGCGCCTCCCACGATGGAACCGTACGAACCTGGAACACCGACGGCACCCCACGAGCCACCCTCACCGGCCACACCGGCGGAGTGAACGCCGTGGCGATCTCCCCAGACGGCTCCTGGCTGGCCAGCGCCTCCCAGGACGGAACCGTACGAACCTGGAACACCGACGGCACCCCACGAGCCACCCTCACCGGCCACACCGGCGAGGTGAACGCCGTGGCGATCTCCTCGGACAACTCCTGGCTGGCCAGCGCCTCCCAGGACGGAACCGTACGAACCTGGGGAGCCGACGGAGGTCTGCGTTCCACAATCACCGGCCACACCGACTGGGTGAACGCGGTGGCGATCTCCTCGGACAACTCCTGGCTGGCCAGCGCCTCCCGCGACGGAACCGTACGAATCTGGAACACCGACGGCACCCCACGAGCCACCCTCACCGGCCACACCGGCGGAGTGAAGGGGGTGGCGATCGTCGCGGACGGCTCCTGGCTGGCCAGCACATCCCGCGACGGAACCGTACGAATCTGGGGAGCCGACGGAGGTCTGCTTACCACCTTGACCGGCCGTATCGGCG
>NZ_JBHSBC010000005.1:110480-110888 GCF_042650425.1 Streptosporangium jomthongense
TGGCTGGCCAGCACATCCCGCGACGGAACCGTACGAATCTGGAACACCGACGGCACCCCACGAGCCACCCTCACCGGCCACATCAGCGGGGTGAACGCGGTGGCGATCTCCTCGGACAACTCCTGGCTGGCCGGCGCCTCCGACGACGGAACGGTGCGGATCTGGAACGCCGACGGCATCCCACACGCCACCCTCACCGGTCACACCGACTGGGTGAACGCGGTGGCGATCTCCTCGGACAACTCCTGGCTGGCCAGCGCCTCCGACGACAGGACGGTGCGGATCTGGAACGCCGACGGCATCCCACACGCCACCCTCACCGGACACACCGACTGGGTGAACGCGGTGGCGATCTCCTCGGACAACTCCTGGCTGGCCAGCGCCTCCCAGGACGGAACCGTACGAACC
>NZ_JBHSBC010000006.1:0-899 GCF_042650425.1 Streptosporangium jomthongense
GACCAGCGGCGCCTCGCTCTTCAGCAACGGCACCGACTGACGCTGCATGTTGGAACCCATGAGCGCCCGGTTGGCGTCGTCGTGCTCCAGGAACGGGATCATCGCGGTCGCCACCGACACCATCTGGCGTGCCGAGACGTCCATGTAACCGACCTCGTTCGCCCTCACGGACTCGAACTCGCCACCCTTACGGCGGACGAGGACGCGGTCCTCAAGGAACGTGCCATCGGCGGCGATCGGCGTGTTCGCCTGGGCGATGACGTAGCGGTCCTCCTCGTCGGCGGTGAGGTAGTGGACCTCTTCGGTCACCCTGCCGTCGACGACCTTGCGGTAGGGCGTCTCGACGAACCCGAAGGAGTTCACCCGGCCGAAGGAGGCGAGCGAGCCGATCAGACCGATGTTCGGGCCTTCCGGCGTCTCGATCGGGCACATCCGGCCGTAGTGGGACGGGTGAACGTCACGAACCTCGAAGCCCGCCCGCTCACGCGACAGACCACCGGGACCCAGCGCGGACAGACGCCGCTTGTGCGTCAGGCCCGCCAGGGGGTTGGTCTGGTCCATGAACTGCGACAGCTGGGAGGTCCCGAAGAACTCCTTGATCGACGCCACGACGGGACGGATGTTGATCAGGGTCTGCGGCGTGATCGCCTCGACGTCCTGCGTCGTCATCCGCTCCCGTACGACCCGCTCCATCCTGGCCAGGCCCAGCCGGACCTGGTTCTGGATGAGCTCGCCGACCGTGCGCAGGCGGCGGTTGCCGAAGTGGTCGATGTCGTCGGTCTCGACGACGATCTCGCCACCGGAACCCTGCATCGAGGTCTCGCCCGCGTGAAGCTTGACGATGTACTCGATGGTGGCGACGATGTCCTCTTCGGTCAGCGTGCCCTGGGTGATGTCGG
>NZ_JBHSBC010000007.1:0-884 GCF_042650425.1 Streptosporangium jomthongense
GACCAGCGGCGCCTCGCTCTTCAGCAACGGCACCGACTGACGCATCATGTTCGCGCCCATGAGCGCCCGGTTGGCGTCGTCGTGCTCCAGGAACGGGATCATCGCGGTCGCCACCGACACCATCTGACGCGGTGACACGTCGATGTAGTCGACCTCCTCGGCGCGGGCGAGTTCGGTCTCACCGCCCTTGGTCCGGACCAGGACACGGGCCTCGGCGAAGGAGCCGTCGGCGTTGAACGCCGTGTTGGCCTGCGCCTTGACGTAGCGGTCCTCCTCGTCGGCGGTGAGGTAGTCGATCCGGTCGGTGATCTTCCCGTCGACGACCTTGCGGTAGGGCGTCTCGACGAACCCGAAGGCGTTGAGCCGGGCGAAACAGGCGAGATACCCGATGAGGCCGATGTTCGGGCCTTCCGGCGTCTCGATCGGGCACATCCGGCCGTAGTGGGACGGGTGAACGTCACGAACCTCGAAGCCCGCCCGCTCACGCGACAGACCACCGGGACCCAGCGCGTTCAACCGCCGCTTGTGCGTCAGCCCGGACAACGGGTTGATCTGGTCCATGAACTGCGACAGCTGGGAGGTCCCGAAGAACTCCCTGAGCGCGGCCACGACGGGACGGATGTTGATCAGGGTCTGCGGCGTGATCGCCTCGACGTCCTGCGTCGTCATCCGCTCCCGCACGACCCGCTCCATCCTGGCCAGGCCCAGCCGGACCTGGTTCTGGATGAGCTCGCCGACGTTGCGGATCCGCCGGTTGCCGAAGTGGTCGATGTCGTCGACCTCAAGGGGCCTGTCCGCCGACTCCTCGCCGGCGTGCAGCCGTACCAGGTATTCGACGATCGCGACGATGTCCTCTTCGGTCAGCGTGCCCTGGGTGATGTCGG
>NZ_JBHSBC010000008.1:0-175088 GCF_042650425.1 Streptosporangium jomthongense
GGCGGTCGCTTTGGTGGGCGCCCTCCGCAAGAACGGCTTCGACGTCGAGGCACGCGACGTCTTCGAACACGCCACCGTGGCTCGGCTGAGTGAGAGACTCGCCGGCCGGGACCGGGCGGTCGAGGAGGTCCCCCCGATCGAACCCTTCGCCCTCGTCTCCGCCCACGACAGACAACGTCTGGCCGCCGACGTCGTGGACGCCTACCCCCTGGCCCAGGCCCAGCTCGGCATCCTCCTGGAGATGCTCGCCAACCAGGACCAGCACCTCTACCAGAACGTCACCTCCTTCCGCGTCCGGGACGAGCGGCCCTTCGACCGGGAGGCCTTCCGTGCCGCCGCCCGGCTGGTGACCCGTCGGCACGAGGTGCTGCGCACCTCCTTCGACCTGGACGGCTACTCCGTCCCCCTGCAGTTCGTGCACACCGACGCCGAGGTCCCCCTCGACGTACGCGACTGCCGCGAGCTGACGCCGGAGGCCGTGGCCGAGCTCGTCCGCCGGCACACCGAGGCCGAGCAGCGGGCACGGCTCCCACTGGACACCGCGCCCCTCATGCGGGTCACCGTACATGTGGCGCAGGACGACGCCTGGTGGCTGTCCGTCAGTGAGAACCACGCGATCCTGGAGGGCTGGAGCCACTACTCCATGCTGATGGAGCTGCTGGAGTACTACCAGGCGATCAGGGACGGCGCCGTGCCCGACCCGGCTCCGCTGCCCGCCCTGCGCTACGCCGACTTCGTGGCCGCCGAACAGCGGTCGCTTGAGTCCGAGGACGACAGGGCCTTCTGGCGCGGCGTCGTCACCGACCACCCCAAACTGGCGCTCCCAGGGACCTGGGGCGACCCGGGACCGGCCGAGACCTACGAACTCACGATCTCCATCGCGGATCTCGACGACGGTCTGCGCGCCCTGGCCAGGACGTCGGGAACCTCGCTGAAGAGCGTGCTGCTTGCCGCGCACCTGAAGGTGCTGAGCCAGATCACCGACCAGGAGTCCTTCCACAGCGGTCTCGTCCTGCAGGCGCGGCCCGAGGTCGACGGCGCCGACCGGCTCTACGGCCTGTTCCTCAACACGCTCCCGTTCCCCCACACCAGGGGCGCCCGCACCTGGCGTGACCTGGTGTACGAGGTGTTCACCACCGAGACGGCCATATGGCGGCACCGCCGGTTCCCGATGCCCGCGATCCAGCGGGAGGCCGGAGACGGCGGGCGGCTGATCGACACGATCTTCACCTTCCTCGACTTCGAGCAGGTCGACACCGAACTGGTGGAGGTGGGCGGCGCGTTGGCCGGCGGCGGCACCGAGTTCCCCCTCGCGGTTGGCGTGATCGCCGGCAACCTGGGCATCACCGCCGACACCACCGTGCTCAGCCGCGCCGACGCCGGACGCCTGGCCGCGATGTACCGGGCCGTGCTGGAGGCCATGGCGGCCGACCCCCTCGGGGACGCCAGGGCCGTCCACCTGCCGCCCGGCGAGGGCGAACCGGACACGGTCGCCGAGATGGGCCCCTATCCCACCGTGCACGAGGCGTTCGAGGCGCGCGTGCGCACCTGCCCGGACGCCGTCGCCGTCGTCAGCGGACAGGAACGGCTGACCTACCGGGAGCTCGACACCCGGGCCAACCGGCTCGCGCACCACCTGCGCGCTCTGGAGACCGGGCCGCTGGTGGGCCTGTGCCTCGACCGCGGCGCCGAACTGACGCCCGCCCTGCTGGGCGTGCTGAAGTCGGGTGCGGGCTACGTGCCGCTCGACCCGGCCGTCCCCGCCGAGCGGCTTGGGCGGATGCTGTCCGACAGCGACGTCTCCGTCGTGGTCACCACCGCCGACCTGGCACCGATGATCCGCGAGGTGTTCTCCGGCCGGATCGTGTCGATCGACGAGCGGAGCGCCGAGATCGGGGCCCTGCCCGGCACGCCCCCGCCTCCGTCGTCCACCGCCGGCGACATCATGTACGTGATCTACACCTCGGGCTCGACCGGCCGCCCCAAGGGGGTCTGCGTCAGTCACGCCAACGCGATGTGGCTGCTCGACGAGACCAGGACGTACCTGTCGATCGACGACGACGACGTCTTCACGCTGTTCGCCTCGTTCGCCAACGACGTGGCGGTCGGCGAGATGTTCGGCGCGCTGCTCAACGGCGGAAGGCTCGTCGTCGTCCCGCAGGAGGTCACCCGTTCTCCCGAGGACTTCCTCGACCTCCTGGTCCGCCACCGCGTCACGGTCATCGACCAGACCCCGTCGTCCCTGCGGGGCCTGGTACGGCTGGCCCAGGACGGCGATCCCAGAACGGACCGGCTCGCCCTGCGCGTCGTCCTGATCGGCGGAGAGAAACTGGAGGCGGGGGATGTGGCCGCCTGGATCGACCGGTTCGGCGTCGAACGCCCGATGCTGGTCAACGTCTACGGCAACACCGAGGCGACGTCCAACTCCACCTTCCAGCGCATCACCGCCGGCACCCTGGCCGGTGGCGGCAGCCCGATCGGCGTCCCCATGCCCGGCGTGCGGATCCAGCTGCTCGACCGCGAAGGCCACCAGGTGCCCGCGGGCGTGCCCGGCGAGATCCACATCGGTGGCGCGGGGGTGTCCCTCGGCTACCTGGGCCGTCCGGGCCTGACGGCGGAGCGGTACGTGCCCGATCCGCAGGGGCCCCCGGGATCGCGCCGATACCGCACCGGTGACCTGGGGCTGCGCAGGCCCGACGGCACCATGGAGTTCCTCGGCAGAGTGGACGACCAGGTCAAGATCCGCGGACACCGGATCGAGCCGGGCGAGATCGCCGCGCTGCTGCAGGAACAGCCGGGCGTACGGCACGCCGTCGTGGTGGTCCGCGAGGACACCCCCGGCGACAGGCGCCTCGTCGGATACGTCGTCGGGGACGAGGTCGATCCCGCGCGGCTCAGGGCGGCGCTGTCCCGATCCCTGCCCGACCACATGGTGCCCTACGCCTACGTCCGGATGGCCGAGATCCCGCTGAACCACAACGGCAAGCTCGACCACCGCGCCCTGCCCGTCCCGGACCGCGCAGCCCTGGCCACCGGCGGCGACCACGTCGCGCCGAGTACCCCGACTGAGCGCACGCTGGCGGAGATCTGGGCACGGGTGCTCGACGTCCCGGAGGTCGGGGCGCGTGACACCTTCTTCGGGCTCGGCGGCCACTCGATCCTCATGATCCAGGCGATCCGCGAGGTCAAGCAGGCCGGGCTCCCCATCTCCCTGCTGATGATGTACCAGCACGAGACCGTCGCCGACCTGGCCGCGGCCATCGACGCCGCCCCGGGCGGCGCGCGCGGCGCGACCGGCGCGGAACAGGGTCCGGTGACGGGCGAGCTCACGCTCACCCCGATCCAGCACTGGTTCCTCGCCGAGGAGGGGCACGAGGAGCCCTTCGCCCAGCGGGCACTGCTGACCGTGGAACCGGCCGCCGATCCCGACCTGCTCGGACGTGCCCTGCGTGAGCTGACGCGGCACCACGACGTGCTGCGCCTGCGCGTCGAGGACGGCCGCGGACACCTGGCCGAGGAGGCACCGGCAGGACTGCTCAGGGTCGTCGACGACCTGACCGAGCCCGGGTCCGAGCCCGCGGATCACGACCTCGCCGCCGGCAGGGTGCTGAGTGCGGCGCTGTCTCGGTCGGGCTCCCAGCTGCTGCTGAGCATCCACCACCTGGCCGTGGACATCGTGTCCTGGGCGATCCTGCTGGAGGATCTGAACACCGTCTACAGCCAGCTTGAGGCGGGCCGGCCGGTGGAGCTGCCGGCCAAGACCACCTCCGTCCGGCAGTGGGCACGAGAGCTGGCCGAGTACGCCGGATCGACCGAGCTCGCGGCCCAGACGCACCACTGGCTGAGCCGCGCGCCGCTACCGGACATCCCGGTGGACAGGGCCGGCCCCAACCGCACCGCCGACGCCCGGACGCTCTTGGTCGGCCTGCCGGAGAACCTGACCTCGACCCTGCTGCACCGGGCCGGTGACACCGCGACGGCGGAGGAGACCGTGCTCGCCGCCCTCGGTCTGGCGCTGACCGGCTGGACCGGCGGCGACGGGTTCCTGGTCGAGCTGGAGGGTCACGGCCGGCAGGAGGAACTGTTCGACGGCGTGGACCTGTCCCGCACCGTCGGCTGGTTCACCAGCGTGTATCCGTTCGCGGCCTGGTTGCCGCCGGGCCGTAAACCCCAGGCGGTGCTCAGGTCGGTACGCGACCAGTTCAGGGCCGTCCCCGGCCGGGGCATCGGCCACGGCGTGTCCAGGTGGCTGTCGCCGGACGAGGACCTGGTCGAGGCCCTGGCCGCGCAGCAGCGGCCCGCCGTGCTGTTCAACTACACGGGCCAGGGCTCGGTGGGCACCCGGGGCCGGACCAGGTTCGCGCTCTCGCCGGAAGGACTCGGCAGCGTCGAGGGATCCGGCAGGCCCCGCAGCCACCTGCTGGAGGTCAACGCCGGAGTGCACCGGGACCGGCTGTACATGCACTGGACGTACTCCGCCGCCCTGCACGACGAGGAGACGGTCCGCCGGGTCGCCGACGACTGCCTGGCCCGGCTGACGGCGCTGCTCGAACCCGCGCGGCCGGTCGCGATCCCCTCCCCGCTGCCCGCGATGAGACGGCACAACGTGCCGGGGGTCGCGGTCGCGGTGATCCGGGGCCAGTCCGTCGAGGTCCACGCCCACGGCGTCCTCGCCGCCGGACAGAGCCGGAAGGTCACGCCGGACACCCTGTTCCAGGTGGGGTCGATCGGCAAGCACCTGACGGCCATCGGCGTGCTGCGACTGGTCGAGGCCGGGCTGCTCGACCTCGACGCCGACGTCAACGACCACCTGGTCTCCTGGAAACTGCCGAAGACGATCCCCGGGACGGTGACCGCCAGGTGGCTGCTGAGCCACCAGGCCGGGCTCACCCGGACCGACGAGGACGACTTCCGGCGCGGCGAACCCATGCCGACCCTGCTCGACCTGCTGCCCGCCGTCGCGATGGAGCTGACGCCTGGTGAGCACTTCCGCAAGAGCAACGGCCACTACTGGGTGCTCGAACAGCTGATGAGCGACGTGGCGGGCGAGCCGTACCAGGAACTGATGCGCGAGCTGGTCTTCGAACCCCTGGACATGAGGGCCACCAGCTACGACCTGACCTTCCCGGAGACCTCGGGCCTGCCCGTCGCCCACGGCCACGACGAACACGGCAGGACGGTGCCCGACGGCTGGCTGAACCGGCCCGCGCTGGCCGCGGGCAGCCTCTGGTCGACCGCGCCGGACCTTGCCAAGGTCGCCATCGCGGTACGGCGTGCCCATCTGGGGCACTCCGGCGCCGTCCTGCCGCGCGCCCTGGCGGCGGAGCTGCTCACCGTCGCCCACCGGGAGGCCCTGTACGGGCTGGGCACCTCGGTCGACGACACCGGCGGTGACATCGAGTTCGGTCACGTCGGAGAGTCCGCCGGATACCGGTCCATGATGCTCAGCCGGATCAACCGGGCCACGGGGTTCGTCGTCCTGACCAACTCCGAATCCGGCAAGGAACTGCACAAGCACGTGGCGGCGGCCATAGGCGAGCAGGAAGGCATGCGGTACGGCCAGGGCCAGGGCCGTACAGAGGCGGGTTACCGATGACACCGGAAGGGCTCGACGTGAACACAGGCGAAGCGGCGATCGAGGCCGGCGAGGCCAGGGACAAGCGCCCGCTGTTCAGGAACAGGGACTTCACCCTGCTGTGGGGCGGCGCGGCGTTCACGACCCTCGGCGCGCAGATCACCATCCTGGCCTATCCGATGCTCGTCCTGTGGGGAGGCGGCACGACCTCCGCCGCGGGGTTGGTCTCGGGCGCCGCGCTCCTGCCCTACCTGCTCGTTCAGCTGCCCGCCGGGGCCGTCGCCGACCGGTACGATCGCAGGCGCCTGATGATCATCTCGGACGTCGGGTGCCTGCTGGCGGCCTCAAGCGTGATGCTGGCGGTCTTCCTCGACCGGATCTGGCTGCCGCATCTGATGGTGGCGGCCTTCGTCCAGGGCAGCCTGGCGATCTTCTACGACCTGGCGGAACGCTCGGCCGTCAAGAACCTGGTCCGTGAGGACCAGGTTCCGGGCGCGCTGAGCCAGAACGAGGCCCGTCACCGAGCCATGATCATGCTTGGCCAGCCGCTCGGCGGGTTCCTGCTGAGCCTGGTGCGCTGGGTGCCGTTCCTGTTCACCGCGGTCGCGCACCTGGCCTCACTGCTGATGCTGCTGGCCATCCGGAGGAAGTTCCAGACCGACCGGGCGGAACAGCCCTCCGGCAGGCTGGCCGCCGACGTGGCCGAGGGCGTCACGTGGCTGTGGCGGCAGTCCTTCCTGCGCAACGTGATGCTCCTGGTCTCGGTCAGCAACCTGGTCTTCGAGGGCATGAGCCTCTCCCTCATGGTGATCGTCCGAGGCTCCGGCGGATCGCCGTCCAGCATCGGCGTCGTGGTCGCCATCAGCGGTGTCGGCGGCCTGCTCGGCGCGATGACCAGCATCTGGTGGCGGCGCAGGCTGAGCCTGCCCGCACTGATCGTGGCGGGTCTGCTGGTGTGGACCCTGTGCGTGCCGTCCCTGGCGTTCTTCAGTGATCCGGTCCTGCTGGGCGTCGTGTTCGCGTTCTGCGGATACATCGGCGGTGTCTTCAACGTCGCCGGGGGCGTGTATCTGGTCGGCCTGGCGCAGGACCACATCCTGAGCCGGGCCATCAGCGTCGCCATGCTGCTCGGCGCGGGCGCGAGCTTCCTCGGCGCGTTCGCCGGAGGGTTCGTCCTCGACGCGGCCGGTGTCGGCCGTACCGTGCTCGTCATGACCGTCCTGATGGGGAGCCTGGCTCTGGTGGCCCTGCTCAGCCCGTCGGTGCGGGCGGGCGCCCGCACCAGGGAGGGCGGCCGGCTGAGCGCCGAGGACGCCGCCGCGCTCGACTGAGCTCCTTCCCGTTTCGAGTACGGCGCCCCCGTGTTTTCCCACGGGATATAGAAGGCGTATAGCGGCCTCCCGGACGGTTGTGTCCGGCTCTCATGTGGCGGGGCCGGTAAAATTACCTGGATGGAGCAAGCGCTGTGCCGATATCCACCTCGAATGGCATTCTTGCGACTATTGGACAAACGCCGCTCGTTCAACTCGACCGCCTGTTTCCCGAATTCCCCTCCCGGGTGTTCGCCAAGCTGGAGCGTTTCAACCCCGGCGGCAGCATCAAGGACCGCAGTGCGCTGAGCATGTTGTCGGCCGCGATTCGCTCGGGCGAGCTGGAGCCCGGCAGGTCGACGGTGGTTGAGTCCAGTTCCGGCAATCTCGCCGTCGGGATGGCGCAGCTCTGCCGCTACTTCGGATTACGGTTCATCTGCGTCGTCGACGCCAAGACCACTGAGCAGAACATCGCGATACTGAAAGCCTTCCAGGCCAAGGTCGAGGTGGTCGACGCGCCCGACCCGGAAACCGGCGAGTACCTGCCGCGCAGGATCCAGCGGGTGCGCGAACTGGTGGAGAGCATCCCGCACGCCTTCAACCCGGACCAGTACGGCAACCCGCTCAACTCATACGCGCACTACGAGACGATGCGGGAGATCGTGGAGGCCCTCGACGGCGAGGTCGACCACCTGTTCTGCTCCGTCAGCTCGTGCGGCACCCTGATCGGCTGCGCCGACTACGTCGGAGGCCACGGCCTGCCGATCACCATCACCGCGGTGGACGCCGTCGGCAGCATGATCTTCGACGGTCAGCGGCGTGGCCCGCGGCTGCTGCCGGGGCACGGCGCGGCCGTCCGGCCCGGCCTCTACCGCGAGGACGCCGCCGACCGGGTCGTCCACGTGTCCGACCTGGACTGCGTGGTCGGATGCCGCAAGTTGTCGAGCCGCGAGGCGATCCTCGCCGGCGGCTCGTCGGGCGCCACGGTCGCGGCGCTGCACGCGCTCCAGGCGGAGATCCCGCCGGGCTCCACCTGCGTGCTGGTGTTCCCCGACGGGGGCGACCGCTACCTGAACACCATCTACTCCGACGCCTGGGTGCGCAGCACCTTCGGAGAGGTCTCCCATCTGTGGAAGGACGGGGTGTGAACGTGCTGATCATCCGACACGACGAGGTGTGCGACATCCTGCGGGGCGCCGAGACCGCACTGCTGGAGATCGTGCGGGACACCTACCGCAGACACGACGAGGGCGCCACGGTGGTGCCGCACTCGACCTTCCTGCGCTTTCCCGGTGACAGGACCAACCGCATCATCGGCCTGCCGGCCTACGTCGGCGGCGAAAACGGCGAAGATCACGTGGCGGGCATCAAATGGGTGTCGTCCTTCCCCGCCAACCTGGAGGCGGGGCTCCCGCGCGCGAACGCGACGATCATCCTGAACTCGATGGAGACCGGCAGGCCCGAGGCGTTCGTCGAGGCCACGGCGATCTCCGCGACGCGCACGGCGGCCTCCGCCGCGGCGGCGGCGGAGCTGCTCGCCCCCCCACGGCTCGACGGCGTGTCCCTGATCGGCTGCGGCGTGATCAACTTCGAGACGCTGCGCTTCCTCGCCGCCGTCTTCCCGGACATCTCCGAGGTGACGCTCTTCGACGCCTCCCCACAGCGCGCGAAGGAGTTCGGCGAGCGGGTCGGATCGCTGCTGCCGGACGCCGAGGTGACGCTCGCCGCACACGTCGGCGAGGCGGTGGCGGCCGCCGACCTGCTGTCCATCGCGACCACCGCGATCGAACCGCACCTGACCCTGGCGGGCATCCGGCCGGGCGCGGTGGTCCTGCACATATCGCTGCGCGACATCGTCCCCGAGACGATCCTGTCGGCGCGCAACGTGGTCGACGACGTCGACCACGCGGTCCGTGAGCGCACCTCGCTGCACCTGGCCGAGCTGAGCGTCGGCGGACGCTCCTTCGTGCACGCCACCCTCGGCGGCCTGCTGCGCGCCACCGCGAGGGTCCCGGAGGACGAGCGGTCTCCGGTGATCTTCTCGCCGTTCGGGCTCGGCGCCCTCGACATCGCGGTCGCCCGCTTCGTCGCGGCGGAGGCCCGCAGGCGCGGGTACGGCGTGACCGTCAAGGACTTCCTGCCGAGGCCGGAGAAAACGGGCCTGTAGTGATTCCGGAATTCGAGATAGGACTGGGACGGGAGAGAGACGACATGAACGACCGATACCTCGTGGTGCTCAACGACGAGGAACAGTATTCGATCTGGTGGGCCGACCGGGACCTGCCCGCCGGATGGCGCGCCGAGGGGACCGAGGGCACCAGGGAGGAATGCCTGGCGCGCATCGAAGAGGTCTGGACCGACATGCGCCCGCTGAGCCTGAGGTGAGCGCGGCGGTGCGGTTCCTCGGCGATCTGGTGTGGCGGCAGGCCGCGGCCACCCCGGACGCGGTCGCGGTCGTCGACGGAGACACCGCGTTCACCTACGCGCAGCTGACCCGCCTGGCCGTCCGTCTGTCCCACCGGCTCCAGGACAGGGGGATCGGCCGCGGCCACATCGTCGGGATCGCCCTGCCCCGCGGCGCCGACTTCATCGTGGCGGTGCTGGCGACGTGGCGCAGCGGGGCGGCCTACCTGCCGATCGACCCCGGCCACCCGCGTGAGCGGCGAGAATGGATCCACCGGGACGCGGCGCCGTCGATCGTGCTGACCCCCGGCCTGTTCGACGCGGAGGCGGAGCCCCCGGAGGCGGAGCCGGCGGCGGTGTCCGGGACGGACGCCGCGTATGTGATCTACACCTCGGGTTCGACAGGACGGCCCAAGGGCGTCGTGGTCACCCACGAGGGCATCGCCAACCGGGTGCTGTGGACGGTCGAGACCCACCGGCTCGGCCCCGGCGACCGGCTGCTGCACAAGACGTCGGTGACGTTCGACGCGGCGGGCTGGGAGATGGTGGGCCCGCTGGTCTCCGGCGGCACCGTCGTCGTCGCGCCGCCGGGCGCGGAAGGCGACCCCGAGGCGATCGTCCGGCTGGCCCGAAGCCACCGGGTCACCGTGCTCCAGGTCGTCCCCTCGCTGCTCAGACGGCTGGTCCGCGAGCCCGGCTGGACGGATCTCGGCGCGCTGCGGCTGCTGTTCTCCGCCGGCGAGCCCCTGCACGCGGAGCTGTGCCGCCGGGTCCGGCTGCCCGGGGTCGAGGTGTGGAACACCTACGGGCCGACGGAGTGCGCGATCGACGTGACGGCGCAGCCCGTCGACCCGGAGCAGACGACGGGCCAGATCCCGATCGGGCGGCCGATCACCGCCATGCGGGTGGTGGTGCTCGACCCATCAGGAGGCCTGGTCCCGATCGGAATGCCCGGCGAACTGCACGTCGGCGGCCCCGGCGTCGCCCGGGGATACCTCGGCCGGCCCGGGCTCACCGCCGAGCGGTTCGTGCCCGACCCGTATGGCCCGGCCGGCGGGCGGCTCTACCGCACCGGAGACCTGGTCCGCTGGGACCAGAGCGGCACCCTGCACTACCTGGGACGGCTCGACGACCAGATCAAGGTCAACGGCGTCAGGATCGAACCGGCCGAGATCGAGGCCGTACTGGAACGGCATCCGGCGGTCAGCGCGGCCGTGGTGACCGCCACCGACAACGCCCTGGTCGCCCATGTCACGACCGAGGAGGAGATCAGCCCGGCACGGCTGCGCCTCTTCGCCCGCGAGAGCCTGCCCGACACCCACGTCCCGACCAGGTTCGTCATGCTCGACGAACTGCCGACGCTGCCCAGCGGCAAGGTGAACCGCGCGGCCCTGACGGTGCCGGCCGCCGAGGAGCGGAAGGAACTCCGGCCGCCGCGCACCGCGGCCGAGCGGAGGGTCGCGGACGTGTGGGCGGAACTGCTCGACATGGACGGCGGGGTCGGCGTGGACGACGACTTCTTCCAGCTCGGCGGGTCGTCGCTGCTGCTCACCAGGCTCGCCAACCTCCTGGACATCCCGCTGCCGGAGCTGTACGAGACGTCCACCGTGGCCGGGCAGGCCAAGCTGCTCGACGAACGCGCCGGCGTCGAACCGGTCCGTCCCGCCGAGCGGACGCCGACCATGGAGGTCTCCTTCGGGCAGCGGCGCCTGTGGCTGCTCGACCGCATCCAGCCGGGCAGCCCGGAATGGATCGCCCCGCTGTTCATCCGGCTGCCCGCCGAGGTGGAGGCCGCCACCGTCGCGAGGGCCCTGGAGGAACTCGGCCGACGGCACGAGGTGCTGCGCACCCGCTACGTCGCGCACGACGGCGAACCGCGTCAGGTCGTCGACGAGCACGTCGACGTCGAGCTCAGGATCGCCGACGGCGATCTCGGCACCCTGTTCGGCGAGCAACTCGCGCGCGGCTTCGACCTGGAGACCGGACCGGTCTGGCGGGCGATGCTGGCCAGGACGGACGGCGAACAGGTGCTCATGATCACTGTTCACCACATCGCCTGCGACGGCTGGTCCTCGGTGCTGCTCGACGCAGAACTCCGCGCGCTGTGCGCCGGACGCGAACTCCCCGCGACGGGGCTGCGGTACGCCGACTACGCGGCCTGGCAGCGCCGTACGCTGACCGATGACGTGCTCGCCGGGCACCTGGACCACTGGCGCGGCCACCTGGCCGGCGTCCCCGCGCTCGATCTGCCGACCGACCACCCGCGCCCGCCGCACCGCGACCACCGCGGCGCGATGGTCGTGTTCGAGGTTCCGGCGGAACTGGCCGGGGACCTGACCGAACTGGGCCGGCGGCACGGCACGACCCTGTCGGTCGCCCTGCTCACGGCCTGGGCCGCGCTGCTGTCCAGGTACAGCGGGCAGCGCGACTTCGCCGTCGGCCTGCCCGTCAGCGGGCGGGAACGCCCCGAGTTCGGAGACGTGGTCGGGTTCTTCCTCAACACCCTGGCGCTGCGGATGGACCTGACGGGCAACCCCTCCTTCGAGGAGGCGTTGCGGCGCGTCGGCGAGGTCAGCCGGGCCGGATTCGCGCACCAGGTGGTGCCCTTCGACCGCCTGGTCGAGGAACTGCAGCCGGAGCGCCACCTCTCCCGCACCCCCATCTACCAGGCCGCCTTCGACCTGCACGAGGTCGGCCACACCGACACCGAGCTGCACCCGGACGACGCCGCCCCGCTCGGCGAGGCGTGGCTGATCGCCAAGACCGACCTCAGCCTCCTCGCCCAGCACCGTCCCGACGGCTCGGTGCTCGCTTCGATCGAGTACGCCACCGCCCTGTTCGACAGGCACACCGCGGAACGGATGGCCGAGCGCTTCCTGCGCCTGCTGTCGAGTGTCACGGCCGAACCGGGCGTCCGGCTGTCGGCCGTCGACCTGCGCGAGGAGGAGGAACGACGGCGTCCGGTCCCCACCGCCGAGTCGCTCCCCGTCACCCGGTGCGTCCACGAGGTGTTCGAGGAGATGGCCGGGCGGACGCCCGAGGCCACCGCGGTGGTGTTCGAGGACACCTCGCTGACCTACGCCGAGCTCAACGCCCGCGCCAACCGGCTGGCCCGCCACCTGGCCGGGTGCGGCGCGGGGCCGGAGAAGCTGGTCGGCGTGTGCCTCGAACGAGGCCCCGACCTGCTGCCCACCCTGCTCGCGGTGCTGAAGACCGGGGCCGGATACCTGCCGCTCGACCCGGGGCAGCCGGCGGACAGGATCGCCTTCATCGTGGCCGACGCGGGAGCCGAGACGGTGGTGACCACGTCGGACCTGGCGGCGAAGGTGACCGGCGACCTCGTGCTGCTCGACGAGATCGACCCGGACGGATCCCCGGCCGACCTCGGCGTCGTCGTACGCCCGGACAACGTGATCTACGTGATCTACACCTCCGGCTCGACCGGCAGGCCCAAGGGCGTGGTGGTGACGCACGCCAACGTGCTTCGCCTGTTCACCGCCGCGGGACGCTACCAGGACTTCGGCGCGGACGACGTGTGGACTCTCTTCCACTCCTACGCCTTCGACTTCTCGGTCTGGGAGATGTGGGGCGCGCTGCTGCACGGCGGCCGTCTGGAGGTCGTGCCCCGCGAGACCGTCCGCGATCCGGACCGCTTCCTCACCCTCCTCACCGAACGGGGGGTCACGGTCCTCAGCCAGACCCCGTCGGCGTTCCGGCGGCTCGTGGCGTTCGCGGCGGCGGAGGACCCGCGCGTCGACCGGCTCGCCCTGCGCTCGGTCGTCTTCGGCGGTGAGAAGCTGGAGGTCGGCGAGCTGGGGCCGTGGATCCGCAGGCTCGGCGTCGACCGCCCACGTCTGGTCAACATGTACGGCATCACCGAGACCAGCGTCCACACCACCCACCGGCCGATCGGCACGGCCGACACCGGAAGCCCGATCGGCCTGCCCCTGGACGACCTGCGCGTCCACCTGCTCGACGAGTACGGCGGCGTGGCCCCCGACGGCGTACCCGGGGAGATGTACGTCGGAGGACCCGGCGTGGCCCGCGGGTATCTCGACCGGCCCGCGCTGACCGCCGCCAGGTTCGTTCCCGACCCGTTCGGCCCTCCGGGATCACGCCTGTACCGCAGCGGCGACCTGGCCAGGCGCAACCGCGACGGCGGCCTGGAGTTCCTCGGCCGGGCCGACGAACAGGTGAAGATCCGCGGCTACCGGGTCGAACTCGGCGAGATCCAGGCCGCGCTCCTCGACCAGCCGGGCGTCCGCGACGCCGTGGTGGTGCTGGGCGAGAACACGCTGGTCGGCTACGTCGAACCGGAGGGCGAGGAGATCGATCCGGGCGAGCTGAAGGCCGCGCTGGCCCGCCGCCTGCCCGACTACATGGTGCCGAGCGCGATCGTGCCGCTGGACCGGATCCCGCTGACGGCCAACGGCAAGCTCGACCGCGCGGCGCTGCCCGCGCCGGGTCGCGACGAGATGGGCGCCGCCGAGTTCGTCGCCCCGCGTACGGCGGTCGAGACGTGGATCGCCAAGGTGTGGCAGGACCTTCTGGAGATCGACAAGGTCGGCGTGGGTGACGACTTCTTCGCCCTCGGCGGCAACTCCATCCTGGTACTGCGGATGATCGCCCGGGTCCAGGAGGAGTTCGACGTCGAACTCGGCGCGCGGGAGGTCTTCGAAAACCCCGGCCTGGTGCGGCTCGCCGGGCTGGTGGAGGCCAGGGTGCTCGCGGAGATGTCCGGTTCAGCGAACTTCGAGATGGAGACACGATGACAGTGCGGCACCTGATCTCGGTCGACGATCTGTCCGACGGCGACATCAGGAAGATCGTGGCCCGGGGCGTCGAGTTCCGCGAGAGGGGCGCCGGAGCGGACCGGCCGCTGGCCGGAAGGATCGCCGGGATCTACTTCGGCAAGACCTCGACGCGGACCAGGACCGCGTTCACCGCCGGCACGCTGCGGCTCGGCGGGCAGGTCATCCCCCTCGGCCCGGGCGACCTGCAGACCAACACGGGCGAGTCGATCGAGGACACCGCGCGGGTGCTGGGCAGGATGCTGGACGTCTTCGTCATGCGCACCGCGGGCGATCCCGCCGAGATGCGGACGTTCGCCGAGGAGGACCGCATGGCGGTGATCAACGCGATGAGCGCCACCGAACATCCGACCCAGGCCCTGACCGACATCACCACGCTCCTGTGGCGCTTCGGCGACGTCGAGGGGCTGCGCATCCTGTACGTCGGCGAGGGCAACAACACCGCCTCCGCACTTGCACTGGCGCTGAGCAGGTACCCCTCGGCCCGGCTAGAACTGCGCACCCCGCCGGGCTACGGCCTGGCCGACGACATCCTCGCCCGCGTCGATCCCGAGGTGGTCACCGAACGGCACGACATGGACGACCTGCCCAAGGGGGTGAACGTCGTCTACACCACGCGCTGGCAGACCACGGGCACCACCAAGCCGGACGCGAACTGGCGGGAGATCTTCGCGCCGTTCCAGGTCACCACCGCCCTGTGGGAGGACAGCCCGCAGGCCGTGTTCATGCACGACCTGCCCGCGCACCGGGGCGAGGAGGTCACCCCCGAGGTGATCGACGGCAAGCACAGCATCGCCTTCGACCAGGCGGAGAACAAGCTGCACAGCGCCATGGCCGTACTGGAGTGGTGCCGCGTGGAGGACGGCGGCCGATGACCGCGCAGACGCTGGACGCCGTCCTCGGCGATCCGTGGGACGAGGCCAATCCGCTCGGTTTCGCCGCGGTGCTCGACGCCGACGAGCGGGGGGAACTGCTCGCCCCCGGTGAGGCCGCGCTGGACGACGTCCGGCTCGCCGCGGAGTTCGTGCCGAGGTCGCTGGGCGGCCGGCTGGTCCAGGTGAACGGGCTGGTCCAGCCGATGCGGGCGATCTTCAGGCGTGACCCGACGCTGGGGCTCGGCTACGGCATCACCAGTTTCATCGCCGCCGTTCCCGTCTGGACGGACGGCGACGACGGGCAGCGGCGCTGGCTGGCCGATCTGCTGCTGCGCGGGGAACGCGCGGCGGCGGCGTTCACCGAGCTCGCCCACGGCGCGGACTTCACCAGGGTCGCGCTGCGGGCCGAGCCCCGGCCGGACGGGTTCCTGGTCAACGGCGCGAAACAGCTGATCAACAATATCGGGCGCGCACGCGCGGTCACCCTGTTCGCCCGCACCGACGACCAGCCCGGCAGCCGCAGTCACTCCACGCTGCTGCTGGACATGGCCACCCTGCCGCCCGAGACCGTTCGTGTCCTGCCGCGCTTTCCCATTTCGGGACTCAGGGCGAGCCTGCTCGCCGGCGTGGAGTTCACGGACTGCCCGGTTCCCGCGCCGAGCCTGCTGGGCAGGCTCGGCGCGGGCCTGGAGACCTCGCTGCGCGCCTTCCAGGTGACACGTACGGCACTGCCCGCGATCGTCGTCGGCGTCCTCGACACGCAACTGCGCCTGGTGACCGGCTTCGCCGGTGAACGGGTGCTCTACGGACGGCCGGTGGCCGACATCCCCCAGGTGCGGGACGGCCTGACCGGCGCCTTCGCCGACCTGCTGGTCTGCGACGCCTTCAGCGCCGTCGTCGGCCGGGCCCTGCACCTGCTGCCGGAGCAGACCAGCGTGGCCGCCGCGGCGAGCAAGTACGTGGTGTCCACCCTGATCGAGGCGGCGGCCTACGACCTGTCGGTTCTGCTGGGAGCGCGCTCCTACCTCCGGGAGGGTCCCTACGGGCTGTTCCAGAAGTACCAGCGTGACCTTTCGGTGACCTCCCTCGCGCACGCCAGCGAGGCGGCCTGCCTGTCCACGATCATTCCGCAGCTGCCGCGGCTCGCCCGGCGGAGCTGGCTGCGGGCCGAGCCCGCCCCACCGGAGCTGTTCGAGCTCGACGACGAACTGCCCGAGCTCGACTTCGGCCGGCTCGTCGTCGACGCCAGGGGCACGGACTCCCTCAGCGCCGCGCTGGTCCTGGCCGACGCGCCGGAACTGGCGGAGCTGCGGGCGCTCTTCCTCGCCGAGCTCACCGCGCTGCGCGCGAGCTGCGTCGACCTGCCGCCGGGGGAGCGTACGGTGTCGGCGTCGGCGGGCACCTTCGCGCTGGCCGAACGTTACAGCCTGGTGCTCGCCGCCGCCGCGTGCGTCGGAGTGTGGGCCGCCCGACGTGATCCGGTCACCACGGCCTGGCTGGTCGTGGCGCTCGGCCGGCTGGCCGACCGGCTCGGCCTGCCGCACTCGCCGCCGCCCGCGGACGCCGGGCGGGTGCTGTTCACCGAACTGGTACGCCGGCACGAGCGGTCACTGACGTTCGACCTCTCCGGACATCCGCTTTCCCGGCACGGCGGCTGACGCCGACGTGAGCTGCCCCCTCCGCGGGCAGCTGTGGCCGCAGCCACCGGCTGGCTTCGCACGGAGCAACACGGGGCACCAACCCCGCGCGTCCGCTACTTCGTCGGTACTCGGCGCCCTCGTCATGTTGTCCATCATCTCGATCCCTCCACGTGCTGTCTCTGCGGCCTGTACCACTCTCCTGCCGGTAGCTGGCTGCACTTCTCCCATGGGTCCAAGGGCCCGGTCGACCACCTCCCGGCCGGGCCCGGTGCTTGTGCGGCGGCTGTCACCAGGGACTTCGTCCTCTGCCGTCATTCGGCTGCCGGGCGTCCCGGCGGGGACCGTTACGGGGTTCCGCCGGGTGCCTCCGTCGCCTGCAGGAAGCGCACAACGGCGATCACCCGCCGGTGGTCGGTGTCGGCCGGGGCCAGCCCGAGCTTGGTGAAGACGTTGTTGACGTGCTTCGCTATCGCGCTCTCGCTGACCGTGAGCGCGGCGGCGATCCCGGAGTTGGACCTGCCCTGCGCCATCTGCCCGAGCACCTCCAGCTCGCGTGGCGTCAGTGTCTTCAGCGGGTCGCGGTTGCGGCGGCGCGCGAGCACCTGGGAGACCACCTCGGGGTCGAGGACCGCTCCGCCCTCCGCCACCTGCCGTACGGCCTGCACGAACCCGTTGATGTCGACGATCCGGTCCTTGAGCAGGTAACCGATGCCCGCCATGTCCCCGGACAGCAGGTCGGTGGCGTAGCGTTCCTCCACGACCTGGGACAGCACCAGCAGCGCGAGCCCGGGCCGCTCCCTGCGAAGGGTGAGCGCGGCCCGCAGTCCCTCGGTGGTGTGGGTGGGCGGCATCCGCACATCGATGATCGCCAGGTCGGGTGACGACCGTTCGACCGCCTCCATCAGCTGGTGCGCGTCACCGACCGCCGCGACGACCTCGATCCCGCCGGCCTCGAGTATCCGGGTGATGCCCTCCCGCAGCAGTACGGAGTCCTCGGCGATTGCCACGCGCACGGTTTCTCCCCACATCACGCTGCGCCAGCAGTACACGAGCCGACCCACTCTAACGCGCCACGGCCTCCTCCATCAGATCATGATCCGCAAGTTGTCTCTCCCGCACGGGGAAAGTGATCTGTCGCTCCTGTACCGGTCGCAGTACGCTGAGACCCGCATCCGGCATCCAGGCACTGTCCGGCACACAAGGCGTTCGACGCTCGCGTCCTTCGACGGTCGCGGGCAGGAGGAGTCCGTGCACGTGACTCGTGAACGACGGGGATCGCGCCCGCTCTGGCTGGCCGTCGGCGGGACCGTGTTCGCCTTCACCGTCCTGGCGTGCGTGGTGACCCTGCTGTCCTGGCTCGGCAGGCAGTCGGAGACGCAACGGCAGGAGTATCGCCGGCCGGCCCGGCTGCAGATCGACGTGGCCGACACGCAGGTCGTCCTGCACGCGTCCTACTCCGGCACCGTGGAGGTCGAGCGGTGGCTGGCGTGGTCCTCCGGCAAGCCCGTCGCCGACGAGGTGTGGCAGGGCGACACGCTGCGGCTGAGCCTGGACTGCCCGTCCACGCCGCACCTGCCCGGGTGCTCGACGGCCTACCACATCTGGGTGCCCGCAGACCTCTCCCTGGCGGTGACCACGTCGTCGGGGGAGGTGAGGCTGGAGAACCTGAGCGGCACGATCCGGGTCGACACGGACTCGGGCAACGTGGAGGGCACCGGTCTCGGGGCCGCCGACGTCACCGTGACCGGCGGATCCGGCGATCTGCGACTGGGCTTCACCGGGGTTCCCCGTCACGTCGTGGCGCGGATGTCCTACGGCGACGTCACGATCGGGCTGCCCAGGGGGCGCGCCTACAACGTGCGTGCCACGGCCGTCGAGGGACACAGGAACATCGGGGTCCGCCAGGATCCCGGTGCGCCGACCACGATCGAGGCGAGTACCGCCTATGCCGACGTCACCGTCAGGAACGCCTCCGATGTCCCCTGAGCAGGACCGTGGCGAGAACGCCACCTTCGAGCGCCACGGTCTCGCGCGCCTGTCACGCGCGGTTCTGCGGGCACCTCTGACGGCCAGGACCTGGATGGCGGTACTGCACCTGGCGGCGGGGCTGCCCGTCGGGCTACTCGGCTTCTTCGTCCTCGGTGTGCTCTGCGTGCTCACCATGAGCCTGTCGCTGTCCATCGTGCTGGCGGTGCTGGCGGTTGTGGCGCAGGTCGCGCTGCTGGCATGCGTCCGCGCCTGCAGCACGATCCAGCGTTCCCGGTTCACCGCGCTGCTCGGGGTGGACATCCCGTTCACGCGGCGGCCCGTCGCCGGAGGCTGGTTCGGCCGGGTGATGAGCGAGGCGCGCAGGGAGTCGACCTGGCGGCAGCTCTGCTACCACCTGATCGCCCCGCTGATCGGCGGTGTCGGTTTCGCCGCGACGGCCGTGACCGCGGCGGCCGCGCTGACCTTCACCACGGCGCCGCTGTGGGCCTGGTTCGCCGAGAGCGGGTTCGGCTGGCACCTCGGCGAACCGCTCACCCTGCTCGGGCTGACGGCGGGAGGGGCGGCCGCGCTCTTCGCCGCGCCCTGGGTCGCCCGCGCGGCCGTCGCCATCGACGTGAGCGCCGCGATGGCGCTGCTGGGCAGCGCGCGGGAGAAGGAACTGGTGGAGAGCAGGGCGGGGCTGCTGGCGGCGATAGAGGCCGAACGCCGCAGGATCGAGCGGGACCTGCACGACGGCACCCAGCAGAGGCTGACCGCGATGGCCGTGAAGCTGGCCATCGCCGGGCAGACACTGACCGACCTTCCCGAACCGGCGCTGCGCGCGATCAACGAGGCGCGGGAGGAGGCCACGCAGGCGCTGGCCGAACTGCGTGACCTCATCCGCGGCCTGCATCCGGCGGTGTTGGACGACCTCGGCCTCAACGCGGCGCTGTCCGGTGTGGTCGGCCGCTCACCCATCCCGGTCGAGCTCACCGTCGACCTGCCCGGCCGGTTACCGCCGCCCATCGAGTCGATCGCGTACTTCGTGGTGTCGGAGGCCCTGACGAACGTGTCCAAGCATTCGGGAGCCGACAGGGTCGAGGTGGCCGTCAACAAGCACGGTGACTGGCTACACGTGCGCATCGCCGACAACGGGCGCGGGGGTGCCGTCGTGGGCACCGGCAGTGGGCTTCGTGGGCTCGGCCAGCGGGTCGCGTCCGCGGACGGGGCGTTCGCCATCGACAGCCCGGCAGGGGCGGGAACGACGATCAAGGTCGATCTGCCGTGCGAGGTTTCTTACTGAACAATAACTATTACTGACTTGCGCGACATGGGCTTGTAATTCATGGCAAACTACCCAAAGTGGGTCGAGATATGGAGGCATGGCACACAAACGGGGTAAACGCTTCGACTGTGGGGGCACAGAATGGCGTTGATCAGTCCTGCTCAAAATCTGCGGTTTCATCTGCTCGGACCGATAGAGGTATGCGATGAATCGGGTCCCGTCAAGCTCAGCGCGTCGAAGATGCGGACGCTCCTGGCCACGCTTTTACTGGCAAGGTCGCGAATAGTCTCAGACTCGCGAATCGCGGCGATGCTGTGGGGAGAGCATCCACCCGCGACCTCGGAGGCGCAGATTCAGATCTATGTGTCAAGGCTCCGTCAGAAGCTTGGCATTCAGATTATGCGCCAGCGGCCTGGATACATTCTTGAGGCCGACCCCGTCAGGGTCGACCTGATGGAGTTCGAGCGACTGGCCAAAGAAGGCAGAAGGCTTCTCGACGTCGGCGCGCCGCACGAGGCGGCCACCGCCCTGACCCGGGCACTCGCCCTCTGGCGGGGCCCCGCGCTGGCCGGCGCGACCGACCTTCTGACCAACGCGGAACGCCCACAGCTCGAAGAGGCCAGGCTCGCCACACTGGAGGACCGGATCGACGCCGATCTGGCCGCCGGCAGGCACGCCGAGCTGAGCTCCGAGCTGACCGGTCTCGTCGCGCTCAACCCGTGGCGGGAGCGCCTGCGCGGCCAGCTCATGCTCGCCCTGTACCGGAGCGGCCGACAGGCCGAGGCGATGACCTCCTACCAGGAGCTCCGGCGGCTGCTCGCCGACGACCTGTCCATCGACCCCAGCAACGACCTGCAGGAACTGTTCATGCGGGTGCTGGCCGCCGACCCCGCCCTCAACCCGCCGCCCGCCGCAGACGAGGCCTCCGCACGCCCGGCCGTCGTCACCGCGGTGCGTCCCGCCCAGCTGCCGCCGGACGTCGCGGACTTCACGGGCCGTTCCCACGAGATCACCTACCTGTCCACGATCCTGCAGCGGTGCGGGTCGAACTCGTCGATCACCGGATGCGTCATCAGCGGGATGGCCGGGGTCGGCAAGACCGCGCTCGCCGTACACGTCGCGCACCTGTGCCAGGACAGCTATCCGGACGGCCAGCTCTACGTCGACCTGCGCGGACTCTCCTCGCCCGCGGTCACTCCGTTCGACGCGCTCGGCGGCATGCTCCAGTCCCTCGGCGTGGACGGCGCCGCGATCCCGCCGAACCTCGACGAACGGGTGAAGCTCTACCGCAGCAGGCTGATCCGCCAGCGGGTGCTCGTGGTGCTGGACAACGCCTTCAGTGAGGAACAGGTCCGTCCGCTGCTGCCCACCGGCCGTGGGTGCGGGGTCCTGGTGACGGGACGGGCGCGGCTGGCGGCCCTTGAGGGTGTGCCGCTGCTCGACCTGGCCGTGCTGGACCCCTGCGAGGCGATGACCATGCTCGGCCGCATCGTCGGCGCGGACCGCATGAGGTCCGAGCTGGAGAAGGCCGGCCGGATCGTCGAGCTGTGCGGTTACCTGCCGCTGAGCATCAGGATCGCCGGCGCCCGGCTGGCGACCAAACCCCACTGGAAGCTGGCCCAGCTGGCCAGGCTGCTCGACGTCCAGCATCGCCGCCTGGACGAGCTGCGGATAGCCGACACGAACGTCAGGGCCAGCCTGCTCCAGAGTTACCAGGGCCTCTCCTCTCCGGTCAGACGCGCCTTCCACCTCCTGGCGCTGCCCGACGTGTCGCACTTCGCGCTGTGGACGGCCGCGGTCGTCCTCGACGCGAAGGTGGCCGAGGCACGGAGCCTGGTCGAACAGCTGGTCGACGCCAGGCTGCTCGACAGCGTCCCGACCTCCGGGGAGATGTCGGCCCAGTACCACTTCCACGACCTGGTCCGCGCGTTCGCCCTGGAGCGCGCCGCGATGGAGGAACCCCCGCGTGAGCGGCGCGCCGCGCTCACCCGGGTCACGGGTGTGTCCCTCTGGCCGAACTGGGTCGGAGTTCCCTGTACCTAATGCCACCAAAAGTCGGGCACTGCCTTCCGTGACCGGGCACTCGTCTGTTGCGAGCCTGGTCACATGATTGCTCGGCTAGGAAGTTTCTGTTTCCGGTTCCGCTGGTGGACGCTGGTCCTCTGGCTGCTCGTCGTGGGTGTGGGTTTCGGCTCGGTGGGGCCGCTGTTCGCTTCCCTGGCGGCGAACCGGGCACCGCAGGGCACCGAGTCCGATGTGGCGCTTCAGACACTGGCCGACGGACGGGACCGGGGCGGTCAGCTCGTGGCACTGCTGGACGGCGTCGACCCCGGCACCTCGCGGGCCGGGGAGGCCGTTCGGCGGGCCTCCGACGACATCCGCGGCCTCGCCGGTGTCAGGGAGGTGGGAAAGCCGCTCATCGCCCCCGACGGCCGTGGCATGGCCATCACCGTCACCCTGGAGAAGATGGACTACCAGCGGGGCGACCCCCTGATGGACAAGGCGGCCGAACGCCTGCGGGCCATGACGAAGGAGCTGCCGGGGGCGAAGGTCGGCATCGGTGGCCAGGACATGATCGACAGGGGCACCGACGAGACCTCCCAGGCCGATCTGAACTGGGCCGAGATGCTGGCGTTGCCGCTCACGCTGGTGGTGCTGGTCTTCGTGTTCGGCGGCGTCGCCGCGGCGATGCTGCCCGTGCTCGGCGCGGTGGTCACCATCTTCGGGGCGTTCGCCGGTGTGCTGGCCTTCACCTCCTTCATCGCGATGGACACCACCGTCATCAGCGTGGTCACGCTGATGGGCCTCGGCCTGTCCATCGACTACGGCCTGCTGCTGGTGGCCAGGTACCGGCAGGAACTGGCCGACGGTCACGTGCCGGCCGAGGCGGTCAGACGGACCTGGGCCACGGCAGGCCGGACCATCGTCTTCAGCGGCCTGACGGTCGTCGCCACCCTGAGCGGTCTGCTGGTCTTCGACGTTCCCCGGCTCCAGACCCTCAGCGTCGCGGGCTTGACCTCCACCCTGATCGCGCTGCTGGCCGCGCTGACGCTGACGGGCGCGCTGCTCGGCCTCCTCGGCAGGCGGATCAAGCCGGCGAAGGCCAAGCCCGCTGACGGCGCCGAGCGAGGACCCTTCGCCAGGCTCGGCCACTTCACACAGCGCAGGCCCGCCCTGGTCATCCTGGGTGCCCTGACGGTCCTGCTGGCCGCCGCCGCCCCCCTGCTCACCGTCAGGGTGGCCCAGCCCAACCTGGCCGGTCTGCCCCGCAGCATGGAGGCGGTGCGGGTCGCCGACGAGCTGGCCGACCGCTACAGGCAGAGCGTGAACCCGTCGGTCATGGTGGTCTCCCGCGCCGACAAGGCGACCCTCACCGAGTGGGCGGCCAAGTGGCGCGGGGATCCCGCCGTGTCCGCCGTCCGGCCGGTCGTGACGGAGGGACCGGGACTGACCTCCGTGGTCATGGACACGCGCGCGGACTCGCAGAGCGAGGCGGCGCAGGACCTGGTACGGCGGATCCGCGCGGACCGGCCGCCGGGGGCCGAGTCGTGGGTCGCGGGTGAGGCCGCCGTACTGATCGACCTGGTCCGCGAGACCCTCGACGACCTGCCGCAGGCCGTCCTCATCCTGGTCGGGTCGGTGCTCCTGCTGCTGTTCCTGATGACCGGATCGCTGCTGATCCCCCTGAGCGCGCTGGTGATGACCCTGTTGTCGCTGGCGGCCACCTTCGGGGTGATGACCCTGCTGTTCCAGCACGGCGTGCTGGCCGATCCGCTGAACACGCTGACCCTGCCGGGACTGAGCCCGTACGTGTTCCTCGTGGTCTTCGTCTTCGCGTTCGCCTTCTCCACGGACTACGAGGTGTTCCTGCTGGGCCGGATCAAGGAGAACGTCGACGACGGCCTGGACAACGACACCGCCGTACGGCGCGGCCTGCAGGTCAACGGCCGCGTCATCACCTGCGCCGCGCTGCTGATGCTGATCGTGTTCGCCAGCTTCGGCACCGCCGAGCTCAGCGACATCGAGCAGCTGGGAATCGGCCTGTTCGTCGCGGTGCTCATCGACGCCACCGTGGTCCGATGCCTGCTCGTGCCGGCGGTGATGACCCTGTTCGGCTCGGCCAACTGGTGGGCTCCCCGCCCGCTGCGCCGGTTCCACGCCCGTTTCGGCCTGCGCGAGACCGAGGCCCTCGCCCCGAGGCCCGAGGATCTTCACCGGTCGCCGGTCCGGAGGTGAGGACACGCCACCGTGCGCCGGCACCCCGGAGCGGTCGCCGGCGCACGGTGGCGTGACAAGGATCCGGGTCCGAGTCCGTCACGACGTTCGTTGAGAGGTTTGTCCTGCTCCGACCCGGGCAAGCCGCTCAGAGAGCCTCGGCGTTCTCCCAGGTCAGGGCAGAAACTTGGATACTCATCATTCGAGGACTTCCCGTGACGGACGTGACACCACATAGGACCGGCTTCTTCACCGACACGAGCATCTGTATCGGCTGCAAGGCCTGTGAGGTGGCCTGCAAGGAGTGGAACGACGTGCCCGACGACGGGTTCGTCTTCAGGGCGACCTCCTACGACAACACCGGCAGCCTGGGCGCCGACACCTGGCGTCATGTGGCGTTCATCGAACGTCCTCGCCCGGCCTCTGAGGACGGTGACGGCGACGGCCTTGAGGGCTGGCTGATGTCGTCCGACGTGTGCAAGCACTGCACGCACGCCGCCTGCCTGGACGTCTGCCCGACCGGGGCGCTGTTCCGCACCGAGTTCGAGACGGTCGTCGTGCAGGCGGACGTGTGCAACGGCTGCGGCTACTGCGTGCCCGCCTGCCCGTACGGTGTGATCGCCCGGCGCGAACCCGACGGCAGGGCCTTCAAGTGCACGATGTGCTACGACCGCCAGCTCGGCGGCCTGGAACCCGCCTGCGCCAAGGCCTGCCCGACCGACTCCATCCAGTTCGGGCCGCTCGACGAGCTACGGGCCAGGGCCGAGGAACGCGTGAGGAGCCTGCACGAGCAGGGCAGGACGGAGGCCCGCCTGTACGGTGCCAGCCCCGACGACGGTGTCGGCGGTGACGGCGCCTTCTTCCTGCTGCTCGACGAGCCCGAGGTGTACGGCCTGCCACCGGACCCGGTGGTCACGACGAGGGACCTGCCGCAGATGTGGCGGTGGGCGGCGGGCGCCGCGCTTTCCCTCACCGGCGTCGTCGCCCTGTCCTTCCTGGGCGCCCGCGCAGGCCGGGGCCTCCAGGGCCGGGGCCCCTCGGACCGAGGGCTCCTGAGCCGGGGCCTCCCGGGCCGGAGTCTCCTGGCGTTGGGCCCCCTGGAGCGGGGGAGGGGCAGGTGAGGCGCGGGGAGGAGCCGATGGTGCCCGAGGCCGGGTTCCGGTCCTACTACGGGCAGCCCATCATCAAAGCCCCCGTCTGGCACGAACCGCACATGCCGGTCTACCTGTACCTCGGCGGCCTGTCCGGCGCCGCCGCCACGATGGCCGCCGTCGCCGGGCTCGCGGGAACCCCCAGGCTCGCCCTCACCGCCAGGGTGACCGCCGCGCTCGGCGCCGCCGCGGGCGCCGGGTTCCTGGTCGCCGAGCTGGGCAGGCCGGAGCGCTTCCTCAACATGCTGCGCGTGTTCAAGCCGACCTCCCCGATGAGCATGGGCTCGTGGATCCTGGCCGCGCACAGCGGGGCGACCGGGCTGGCCGCCGCCTCGGCGCTGGCCCCCCTGCTGCCCGCCCGGCGGACCCCCGCCTTTCTGCGCGCCCCCGCCGTCGCGGCCGTACTGCCCGTCGCGGGCGACGCCTCCGCCGCCGCCGCGGTGATCACCGGCCCGCTGATGGCGACCTACACCGCCGTCCTGCTCGCCGACACCGCCGTACCCGCCTGGCACGAGGCGCGTAAGGAACTGCCGTTCCTGTTCGCCGGGAGCGCGCTGGCCAGCGCGGGAGCCGCGGGCATGCTGACCACCCCGAGGGCGGCCGCGGCCCCGGCCAGGGTCATGGGCGCACTCGGGGCCGCCGTCGAGACGGCCGCGGGCGCGCTGATGGAGCGGCGGCTCGGGCTGGTCGGCGAGCCGTACCGGACGGGGGAGGCGGGGCGCAGGATGCGCGTGGCCCGCGCCCTGACGGTCGGCGGCGGGCTGCTGGCCGTCGTGGCGGGACGCAGCCGTGTCCTGACCGCGCTGTCCGGCGCCGCCCTCACCGCGGGCGCGCTGTACACCCGTTTCGGCCTGCTCGCGGCGGGCCGGGCCTCGGCCGCCGACCCCAGGTACACCGTCGTCCCCCAGCGCCTGCGCCTGGAGGCGGGCCAGGCGGCCTCGGTCCCCGCCGGTTCCTGAGCCCGTTCGGATCCGTGGGGTCGAAGCCGGGCGGGTCCTCTGATTCCCTGAGACCTGCACGCCTTCGGGTGCCGGGAGACCCGGAACCGTCCGCGTGCTCAGCGCAGCCGTACGGCCGTGCCGTCGAAGACCGTCAGCTCACCGACGACCGGCGCGCCCGGCACCTCCCCGGCGACGAGCAGGCCGCCGGAGGTCTGGGCGTCGGCCAGCAGCAGCACGTCCTCCTCGTCCAGGCCTCCGGGGTCCAGGTGCGGTTCCACCCACGCCAGGTTGCGGCGGGTGCCACCGCTGACGTAACCGTCCCGCACCGCCTGACGCGCCCCCTCCAGGTACGGCACCGCCGCCGCGTCGATCACGGCCGTCACACCGCTCGCCCTGGCCAGCTTGTACAGGTGCCCCAGCAGGCCGAAGCCGGTCACGTCGGTCGCGCACTCGACGCCCGCGGCGAGCGCCGCCCGTGAGGCGTCCCGGTTGAGCGTCGTCATCGCCGCGACGGCCTGCGGGAAGACCTCACCGGTCGCCTTGTGCCTGCTGTTGAGCACGCCCACCCCGAGCGGCTTGGTCAGCGACAGCGGCAGGCCCGGCCGTCCGGCGTCGATGCGCAGCAGCCGCGCGGGGTCGGCCAGGCCGGTGACGGCCATGCCGTACTTGGGCTCCGGGTCGTCCACGCTGTGGCCGCCCGCCACGTGGCAGCCCGCCGCCCGTGCCACGTCCAGGCCGCCGCGCAGGACCTCCTTGGCCAGGTCCATCGGCAGCACGTCCCTGGGCCAGCACAGCAGGTTGACGGCCACCAGCGGGTCTCCGCCGACCGCGTAGACGTCCGACAGGGCGTTGGTCGCGGCGATCCGCCCCCAGTCGTAGGGGTCGTCGACCACGGGGGTGAAGAAGTCGGCGGTCGCCACGACCGCCCGGCCGCTCTCGACGCGGACCACGGCGGCGTCGTCGCCGTCGTCGAGCCCGATGAGCAGGTCGTCCGGCCGGTCGCCGGACAGCAGCCCGGCGACCACGGCCTCAAGCTCGCCTGGCGGGATCTTGCAGGCGCAGCCGCCTCCGTGGGCGTACCCCGTAAGCCGGGGCCTGCCCGTGTCCGATGTCTCCGCTCCCGTTTCCGGGAGGATGCCGGGTCCCGCTGCCATCTACGTCTCCTCCGGTCGGCCGCCGACGGTCGCGAGGGGACATCGTGAACCTTCATGACCCTTCATGTCCCCTCGCCTCCCCGCGGTCCTACCCGTCCGCGGGTATGTTCTCCCTTGGAGGCGTCTGGGTGCCTGGTGGACCCCCCGGTCTTCAAAACCGGTGAGGCCGAGGTCCTCGGCCTGGCGGGTTCGATTCCCGTCCGCCTCCGCTCCTCCGTCCCGCCCCCGTCTGGCCGCTCGTACCTTTTGCGCGTACGCTATGACCAAATGACCAAAGGAGTCATAGCTTTGGCAATCGCGTTCACCACCGAGGAGAAGGCACGTATCACCCGCGTGCTGCTCGACGCCGGTGAGGAGCTGTTCACCACGCAAGGCCTGAGGAAGACCTCGCTGGAGGAGCTCGTCGCCCCGGCGGGCATCGCCAAGGGCAGCTTCTACTCCTTCTTCGACTCCAAGGAGTCGCTGTACCTGGAGATCATGCTCCGTCGCGCCCCGGCGGTGGCCGCCCACATCTCGGCGGCCCTCGACGACCCGCCGGGAGAGGAGGGCCTGGCCGCCGTCATGCGCGCCATCACCGGCGTGCTCACCGGAGACCCCCTCTACCGGCGGCTCCTCACCCGGCCGGACGAACTGGAGACGGTGACCCGGCGTGTCGGCCCCGAGCAGATCGCCCGCGTCGCCCCACAGGTCGTCACGCCGCTGCTCGACTACCTGGCCGCGGGACAGCGCTCGGGTGTCGTGGTCGCGGACATTCCGCCGGAGACGCTCGTCGGAGTGATCCGCGGCGTCGGTCTCATCGTTCTCAACCGCGACCGGTTCGGCCCCGCCTACGAGGCGGTGCTCGAAGCCACCATCAGGACTCTGGCAAGGGGAATGCTGACATGAGCGTTCTGGACAAATACGCGAACATGGCCGGAATGACCGACGAGGCGTGGAGGCGTCACGCCAATCCGTGGAGCGTCTGGACCCGGTTCGCCGCCATGCCGCTGGCGATCACGGCGATCTGGAGCCGTACCTGGATCGGCTGGTGGTCGCTGGCGCCGCTGGCGCTGGTCGTCCTGTGGCTGTGGGCCAACCCGCACGCCTTCCCGCCGATCACCAGGCCGACCGCCTGGTCCTCCATGGGCATCTACGGCGAACGCCTGTGGATGCGGGACCGCTCCCGCACGCCCTCCGGGTTCGCGGTCGCCCAGCGGGTCTGGACCGTCGGCGGCCTCGCCGGACTCGCCCTGCTGGTGTGGGGGCTGATCGCCCTGGAGATCTGGCCGACCGTGTTCGGCCTGGCCCTCATCGTGTACGGCCAGCTCTGGCGCATCGACCGGCTGGGCGTCCTCTACAACCAGACGCGCCCCTCCGAGGCGGGCGAGGCCACGGGAACCGCGTAACCGACGTTCGCCGGGAGATCGGAGGGTCAACGGGCCGATCTCCCGGCGGTGGACCGGTTTGGCGCCGGTCGTGAGTTCTGGCGTGGCCGGGTCTACCGAGCCGGGGGCGACGCGGGCGGGGTTTCGCCGGTCACGCCGTGGTCGCGCCGGTCCCTCGTCACGACGCCTTGCGGCTCAGGGTTCCGACGAGGGTGCGGATGTAGGCGCCGGAGGCGGTCCTGGACTGGTAGTGGTAGGTGGCGCTGGTGACGGTGGTGCTGCCCGCGGCGCATCGGGGGTTGAGCAGGGTGGCGGTCCCGCCGGGGCGGGGGGCGTCGCCGGAGCTGGGGGCCACGGTCCAGGTGTAGCCGCGCTTGGAGGCGGTGCCGGTGCCGGCGAAGGCCTTCGGCTGTCCGGCGTAGATGTCGTCGACGTTGCCGCCGATGACCGCCAGGCCCCCCTTGGGCAGCAGGGGAACCACGCCGCCGGGCACGACGGAGACCCGGCGCTTGACGGAGGTGCCGCTGTTGCCGTTCCAGAACGTGGCCCGCGCCGAGCCGGAGAAGCCCGAGGTGAGGGCGGCCGAACGCCAGTCGGCCTGGTGGCCACCACAGCCGGGGCCCTCACCGGCCGCCTGGGCGGTACTGAAGGGCGCCTTCGTGACGGCGGGAAGGACGGCGGCCTGGGCGGGCGATATGAGAGCGGGCGTACCGGCCAGTGCGACGAGGGCGGTGGCCAGCGACAGAACAGACAGATGGCGCATAGGAAGCTCCTTTGAACGGACGTGCCCCCAGCCGCCGGGATGCGGTGTCGTGGGGGCGACGGCAACCTATCGCCACGGAAGGTAGTCGCGTGATTACGGTAGAGAAATGGCCGGTTCAGGTCACCTGCTTGATGCTGCCCAGGGGAGAAGGCTCGCGCCAACGGCGAAGACAACCTCTACCGGCGTAGCTACGCCCGCGTCTGATGCCCCTGTGGGGCACTGCGTGATCGGCGAGTGCTGTTGTGGGCGACTGTTCCTCTTGGCTGTGGCCTGCGCACACTCGGTACTCGGGCTGGCGCTGGAAAATGCGGTTTGTGAAGCAGGCCGTTGACGCCTCCGGCCTCGCCCCCGGGGAGTAGTTTTTCTTGGCTGATACAGATTATCGCTCTGTAACACTTCGCCCCTGCCAGAACGGCGATGTCCTGCCAGGAGCCTCGTGATGTGACGGCGTTCGGTTGTGCTGTCGTCAAACAACTGGAGAATCGTCAATGTCAGCGGATGAGGCTTCTCGTGGTACTGGCTGGTCATTGGCCGCATTGTTCCATGGCGGTGTCATGAAGATGATCGGGTGGAACCGGCCTGCGTTTTTTCCTGGGGTATGAGTCCCTGGAAGTCGATTCGAGAAAGTCGTTCCACCGCTTGGATGATATTGGTGCGGGTCACGCGAGGCACGACCACGAGATTGGCCGCGGCGAAAAACCCATCAGATTGCAGTTCTTCGGCGATTTCTTGCCCCAGGCGAGCGGCGTCGTAGATGGTCAGCTCAAAGGCGGCGTCAGGTGAGACGACCCTCACGCCCACCAGGTATCCTTTCGCTTCCGTTTCGGTCTCGTACCCTGATAGATAGTCGGGGAACTGTATATGATGCAATTCTATGCACCCCTTTATTTTGCTAAGGTTTTGATCTTCGCCAACTCTGCTGCGTACATTTCGGGAGTGAGGTTTGCCCCCGGTGCTGGAACGATCTCGAAGTGTCGAGGGTCTTTTCCTCGCTGAATCACTCGAAGTGTTCCAGGGAAGCTTGATTCGTCAATCTGGTGCGGGATGAACCCCTTCGATGAAACGCTTACAGAATTATCGAACACTGAAACGCCGTGTGTTTCGCGCACGAGTCCGGTTTCGGGGTTGACCTTATAGTCGTTGGGTCGTGGTGCGAATGATGGCGATTCTCCGTCTCTTGCGCCGCGAAAGCATTCTCCAGGATTGGTGTTGTGCACCAGGATCGGCGCGCTCGCAGCCACCACATAGTACGTGTGGACGTCGGCCACGGTCAGGTCGTAGACGGTGGGATGGGTTTGCCCAAAGGTCGCGGTGAGGACGTTTACGGTTCTGCCGGTGGCCGTCCGAAGGCGATCACCCCTCGCCAGCCGGTCGGCGCGGACCCAGGTGTGGGTGATCTCGTCCCAGAACAGGTGGTGTTCGGTGGCGGTGACGGTTCCTGTGGCGTTTCCCCGGGCGCCGTCGGTGTCCACGGTGATCTGGACGAGGCCGAGGTAGGAGAGGCCGGAGAAGGCGGCCAGGACGGTTTTGGCCTCCGTCTTGCCCGTTCTCGGGTCGGTGGCGAGGACCTTGTCGCCCGCCTTGATCTTCTCGATGGCCTTTGAGGTGCCGTCGGCCAGTTTGACCAGGGTGCCCGCGACGAAGCTGTTGCAGGGCGAACCGCCTCCGGGCTCCGCCTTGGGGTTTCCCGTCTCGCCACGAGGACGGGCCGCACCGGCCGGTGAGTCGGCGTTTCTGGCCGCCGCGCCACCGCCCCGGCCGAGGGCGTTCCTGACCTTGCCCGACGCCTTGCTCGCCGCCTCCGCGACGACCCTGCCCGCCGCGGTGGTGGCGAGCTTGCCGAGGACCAGGCCGGCTCCCTTGCCCAGGCCGTACCCCGCGACCTCCGTGATGGCGCCGACCGCCGCGGCCTTGAACGCGCCGCCGACGCTCCACTCGTCGCGTGGCGTCGAGACGAGGTGGCCCGCCAGACCTCCTGCCGCGCCGCCCGCGGCGACGCAGCCGATACTGCCCGCGCCTCCTGTGGCGACCTCGCATCCGACCGTGACGACGACCGTGACGGTGACGTTGACGATGGTCGCCTTGTGCTTGGTCCAGAAGTGCTTCGTCTTGCAGCCGAAGCTCCAGCGGCCGCAGTGCGGCGGGTTGCTCGGCGGGGGCGGCGGGGTGTACCAGACGTAGATGCCGCCACCGCTGCCACCCGGGTTCTTGATGGGGGTGACACGGCAGGACGGGCAGGGCTGCGCGCCGCCGTCGTACATCAGGCCCGTGGGGTCGGAGCCGGTGACCGGGTTGTTGTCGGCGTAGGCGTAGCCGTTCCAGCTCTGCGGGTCCGAGACGTCGAAGACCGG
The DNA here is from genome assembly GCF_042650425.1 of Streptosporangium jomthongense. NCBI lineage: Bacteria > Bacillati > Actinomycetota > Actinomycetes > Streptosporangiales > Streptosporangiaceae > Streptosporangium > Streptosporangium jomthongense. Next base: position 31,807 of record NZ_JBHSBC010000008.1, read on the forward strand.
GTCGACCGAGATGAACCGGCCCGTCTCCGCGTCGTACTCGCGGGCGCCGAGGTGGGTCAGGGCCGTGGCCTCGTCGACGACACCGCCGACGTAGCCTCGCTGGCCCGGCCAGAACGGCGGCGGGGTGCCGCGTTGCTGCCCGAAGGGGGTGAAGCGGCGGTGACTCGTCGCCTGGGTCTCCGTGTCGTCGACCGAGACGTCGGCGCTGTCGTGGTGGTCCGCGCCGAGCCAGGTCACACCCCTGCTGGTACGGGTGGCGATGGTCTTGCCCGCGTAGGTGTAGTAGCGGGTGGCGCTCTTGGCTCCGGTGGCGGTGTCGAGCCGGATCTCCATGCCGGCGACGTACAGCGTGGCCGACGTCGGGTCACGGCGGATGAGCCGTTCGCCGTTGGCGTCGTAGACGTAGGTGCTGACGCCGGAGGGGTCGGTCGACCTGGCCAGGTGGCCCTCGACGTCCCACTCCAGCAGGCGGCCCGAGCCGCGTTCGGTGGTGTTGCCCGCCTTGTCGTAGGCGTAGGTGTCGATCTGGCCGTCACGGGTGCCGCCCCGGTACTCGACGGAGGTCAGCGTGTGCGGCTGGGGCCTGCCCGGCCCGGCGTAGGTGTAGGTCTTGGTGACGTCGCCCGCCGTCCGGTGGTCGACCTCCTTGGTCCGGTTGCCCACCGGGTCGTAGGTGAAGGACTGCCAGTACGGCGCCGGCCCGCCCACGGCACTCGGGGAGGGACCGGCGGCGCAGTCACCGGTCGGCGTCCACGCCTCGGTCAGGCGTCGCAGGTGGTCCTGCCGGAAGCACTGGATGTCGGCCTGCCGGCCGGACGGTGTGTCCGCGATCCTGGTGACGTTGCCCGACGGGTCGTAGGTGTAGTTGGCGTCCGTGACCGAGATCGGGGCTGTCTCGCGCTCGTAGAGGGAGCGGGCGAGCCGGTTGGTGCCCTCCTCGTAGAAGTTGGTCCGCTTGAGCCGCTTCAGGCCCGTGCTCAGCGTCATGTCGAGGACCTGGCCGAGCTTGGAGTAGGTCGTCGAGGTGACGTAGGGGGTCAGGCCCCGCATCGTGGTCGGGTTGCCGAGGTCGTCGTAGCCGAACAGCATCGTCTCGCCGAGCAGGCCTCCGGCCGCGGGCAGTACGACGCGGTGGACGGTGCCGTCGGAGTTGTAGTCGGTCGTGGTCCTGTACGTGCCGGCCAGTCCGCCCTCGGCGGCGGGGACGACGGTCTGGGCCCCGGTGGCCCGGTAGGCGGTGTCGTAGCCGGTCACGGCGCTGGTGTAGGCGTCCGTCGCCCCGGTGGCGGCGTTGCTGACATAGCGGGTCGAGGAGACCGGCTGGCCCTTCACCTCGGTGCCGTCGGCGAGTCTGTCGAACGTCCACTCGGCGAGCTTGACGCCGCTCGCGGACGTCCCCTCGTACTCGGCGGTCTTACGGCCCAGCGCGTCGTAGGTGAAGAACAGGCTCCTGCCGCGCGCGTCGGTGACCGTCTTGAGCCAGTCGGACCTGTCGTCGTAGGCGAGCTTCGCGGTGCCCTTGTCGGGGTCGTCGACCTGGACCAGCCTGCCCCGCAGGTCGTAACGGTAGCCCCAGGCGTTGCCCGCCGTGTCGGTGATGGTGGCGGGCTGCCCGGCACGTGTGTAGGTGTACTTCGTGGCGTCGTAGTCGCCGGTCGGGGAGCCACCCCTGTACTGCCGGACCTCGACCGTCTCACCCTGCGCGTTGACGATCGTGGTGACCGGGGTCGAGCCCGGCGGCGGGTCGACGCTGGTCCGGTCGCCGCCGTAGGTCGTGGTGGTGCGCCACTGCTCGGCGCCGCGTTTGCGGAAGATCCGCGCGGTCGGCCACTCCATGCCGTTGTAGACCGTGACGTTCTGGCCGGGGACGTCGTCGTCGCTGGCCGGGACCCACAGCGTGCCGCCGGGATCGCCCTCGGTGTAGTAGTCGTCGTTGGTCTTGTAGACCAGGCCGCGTGTGTCGTACAGCGTGTCGTTGATCAGCCGTCCGCCGCCGGGGGCGGGCTGCTGGGTCTGCCGCGCGCGTAACAGGCCGTCGTAGAGCGCGTAACCGGTGGTGTAGGTGGTTCCGTCGTCGCGCAGCGTCGAGGTCGAGACGGTGGTCGGCCCGTCGGTGCGGATCTGGTAGCCGAACCTCATGTTCGGCGTCGAGGCGTACGTCGCCCTGGCGTGGCCGGGCAGCCACACCCCGGTCAGCCTGCCCAGCGGATCGTAGGCCAGTTCGGCACGTCTGCCGTTGGCGTCGGTGGTCGCGACGGGAAGTCCCCAGGCGGGTTCGACCTCGGTCCTGGTGACGTGGCCGAGCGCGTTGGTCTCCTGCTTGGCCGTGACCGGCCCGGTGGCCGGGGTGTAGGCCGTCCTGGTCGTGGTGCCGTTGGCGTCGGTGACCACCAGCGGACGGCCGTAGACGTCGTAGGTGGTCGAGCCCACGGTGGCGTACCGCGGGCCGCCGTCCCACGAGCCGAGCTTCTCGGTCTTGGTGACGTCACCCCTGGACGGCGCCTCGCCGAAGGCCTTGCCGTCGTAGTACTTGCGGACGTCGGAGACCACGTCGCCGGGACGCTCGGGGGTGACGGCGCACGCCTTGGTCACCGTCTCCACCCTGACGGCGTAGGAGACCAGCCACCGGGCGGCGTCGCGGGCGTAGGTCGTGCGGACGCACTGGTCGTCGTCACCGGCGGCGTCGTCGCCGAGGTCGTCGACCTGGACGGGCAGGCCGTCGGCGTTGTACTCGGTGTCGGTCGTCGTGCGCCGCCACCCGCCGGAGGCCAGCGCGGTACGGGAACGTTCGCTGTCGCCGCGCACCATGTTCGCCGTGGTGGTTCCCCAGGACCGGACCCGTTTGGCGGTCTGTCTGACCCAGTAGCCGTTGATCGCGCCCGTCATGGCGGCGCCGGAGGGGCCGTCGTGGTGAATCTCCTCGCGGACCTGGCCCTGCAGGGGTTCGGCGTCGGTGACGGCCGTGCCCTCGGAGTCGGTGACCTTGACGTGGCGGGTGCCGCCACCGGACAGTTCGTCGCCGTCCATCCCGCGGAAGTAGGTGAACTCGGCCTTGGAACGCTGTTCACCGGGGGCTCCGCGCAGCACGCGCACCTTGCCGTAGCCGCGCCACTGGGACCAGGTCTTGTACTTCTCCTTGGTCAGTCCGTCGTCGTCATCATGGTGCCAGGCGCCGCCGCCCAGGTACTCGTAGGTCTCCAGCACGTCCGGGGAGCCGCCGGTGCGGTCGATCTGCTGGACCTGGGTGACCACGTACTTGTGGAACCAGTCGAGCTTGGGTGAGGTGGCGCCCTCGGGAGACCAGTACTGCGGATAGCAGCGGCGGGTGTTGGAGTCCGGTTCGGGGGTGTCGCCCGCTCGGCAGTCCTCGTCCGAGTAGGTGATGGACAGGGCGCCACCGGTCTCGTTGTCGATCGCGGAGATCCGCCACTTGGTGAGCGGAGGCCGGCCCTCCAGGGCGTCGACCCGGTTGGGTCGCTGCACCCCCGCGAACCTCACCTGCGGCAGGGACGCCGTCCCGCCGACCTTCCCGGTGTGCCGGATCCCGGCCAGCCACAGCGCGGCGGCCGTTCCGTCGCCCGGGGCGCGCATCTCCTGGTCGAGGGCCCAGCCGTCGACGTCCCTGTACGAGCCGCCGGACAGCACCTGCGCGGTGACGGCGGCGAGCCGCTTACGTGTCCAGAAGGTCGGCGAGTACTGGTCGAGGCACTTGTCGCCGGAGTCGCAGTTCTGGTCGTAGGGGACGTCCGGCCAGTGTTTGGCGTTGTCCTTGGTGAGCTTGCTCTCCGCGCAGTCGAAGCTCGACGTCGCGACGCACCGCTCCGCGACGTCGAAGACGACCCTGGCCGGGGCCGAGGAGGTGAAGATCGCGTCGGAGCGCTGCCCGTAGTCGATCCGCTTGAGGTAGCCGCCCCGATCGTAGACGGTCGGGGTGCCGTTCGGGACGCCGTTGGTCAGGGTGGTGACGTCACGGCGGTAGTGGTTGGTCTCCCGGCCGTACCAGAAGGTGCTGACCGTGCCGTGCGGATCCACGACGTAGTCGAGGTTCCACCGCCACGCCTGCCGGCACCAGGAGTCGGAGAAGGAGGCCTTGTGGCACGGCTCCCCGTCGTCGTCGCCGAACACCGGGACCGTCCATGTCGACTCGGTCTCCGCCCTGCCGCTCGCCCAGCCGGGCAGGTGATCACGGCCGAAGTAGTACTGCGTGCCGTCGGGGGTGGTGACCCGCCAGTACTCGCCGTCGTCGCCGGTGCCGCCCTCGTCACCGTTGTCCGCGCCGGTGAGCCTCTCGACCTTGGAGCCGTCGTCCTCCTTGGGCTGCCAGGTGCCGGTCGCGTCGTCCAGGACCAGTTCGGTGGCCTGGCCGTTCAGGGAGAGGGTGGCGTTGTGGTTGCCCCAGCACTGGTCGTTGCGTTTGGGCTTCACGTCGTCGTCGGCGCACTGCTTGTACCTGCGCTCGACGAAGCCGGGCCAGTAGTCGAAGCCCTCGCCGATCCAGGAGGTCTGGTTGTTGGAGGCGACCGTCCGGCCGTCGATGCCTCCCGAGGAGTAGACGAACCCGATGTTGGGCGTCGGCCCGCCGGGGGTCGGTGGCAGGCGCAGCGGATAGGACCAGGAGAACGCGCCGCTCTGGTTGCTGACGCTCCAGGTCGCCGACGGCGACAGCGAGGTGGCCTCGTAGGTGCCCGCGGGCCCCGAGGGCGCCGCCTCGGCCGCCAGCGTCACGGTGGCGCCGGTGGCGAGGCCGACGTCGGCGGACAGCCGGCCGGTCCTGACGTCGTTGCGGGTGGGCAGCGGTTTCCGGGTCTGGCACGACGGCAGGTCGGGGGTGGTGGCCGCGCAGGGAGGCAGCTGGACCAGCCGTAGCCGGGAGGCCCAGTCGCCGCCGAAGGCGTACCGGAAGCCCGAGTAGTCCACCTCGACCGGTACCCGCACCGGGGCGGACGGCGCGGTCCCGGGCGTCAGCTGGACGCCGAGCCCGTCGATCCGCGACCTGTCCGCGGCGCGCGCGTCCAGCACCCGTACCCGGACGGTGGGCGGGCCGCCCCCGGCCAGGGCCCTGCCGTCCCCGCCGGGTACGGGGACGGCCGGTCCCAGCCGGATCGGCGACCGTCCGGCTCGCGCCAGGGCGGGCGCGGCCTTGGCCGTACCGTCCGCCGGGGCCGGGAGCTCGACCACCGCCGTGCCAGGGCTGGGCCAGGACACCGCGGGCGGCTCCTTGAGGTCGTAGCGGGCCCCCGGGTCCGTCACGGGCCCGCGTGCCCTGACCTCATGGCCCCGTACGGCGTGCTGCTCCTGGGCCCTGTGCCACCCCGGGTCGCCGCCGCTCGCCTGAGCCGGGGCCGGGGCCGGGCCGATCAACGCGGCCTGCAGTACGACCGCCAGGATTCCGGCGACCGGAATCAGGCCTCGCCTTGAACCGAACACGCTTTCCTCCAGGGGGTGCCGGCTAGTCGCCGATGGGGAGGTTCGACGCGATGTCGATGACCTGGCGGTCGGTCAGGGTGCCGGTGTAGGCGCGGACGTCGTCCACCTCACCGCCGAGGAAGTCGACGGGCGCGCCCCGGTACTTGGCCCGGCCGATCTGCAGGGCGCCCGCCGCCCAGCCGCCGGCGACGGGGCGCTGGTCGGCGAGCTGGCCGTTGACGTAGAGCCGGATCTCCCCGGCGGGCTCGTCGTACACCCCGGCCAGATGTGTCCAGGTGGTGAACGCCGAGCAGTCGACGGGCTCGGCCGACCTGGCGTAGGTCAGAACCGAGGTGTCGGTGTCGCCGTTGATCGTCGCGAACGACCAGCGGGGAACCTTGACGCCGCTCTCGGTGAAGACCCGGTAGCCGAGGTAGAAACCGCTGTTCCTGGCGCCGTCCTGACTCAGGACGGTCATCACCCGGCCGGGAAGCACGCAGGTGTCGTCGCCCGCCAGGCGCACCCACGCCGTCACCGCGTAGCTGTGGTCGGTCCTGAGCGGCGCGGACGGGGTGGCCGCGTAGGCGGTGGTGCCGTTGAGGCTGAGCGCGCCGCCGCCGTCGAAGCCGTCCTCGGACCAGGTGGCGCCACCGCCGAGCGTCGCGGGCCAGCGGCTGTCGGTCGAGTTGGCCGCGGTGGTGCCCGTGCCCTCCTCGAACTTCCACCAGCCGCGCTGGATGGGCGGCTGTTTGGCCATGGCGGCGATCTCGTTGCCGAGGCCGGGGTCGTTGACCGTGCGCGGATCGTCGGACAACTCCCGCTTCCAGATCTTCACGTCGTCGATGTCGCCGGCGAAGTTCTCGCTGAGCGCGCCGTTCCACTGCACGCGTCCCAGCTGCAGCGGGCCGGTCGCGTCCCAGGGCGGGTAGGGGAAGGAGGCGGGCGCGGACTGGAGAACGCCGTTGACGTACAGCCGCAGCTGGCGGTGCGGTGCGTCGTACACCCCGGCCAGGTGCGTCCAGATGCCCGTTGTCGGCTCGGCGTCGCTGACCGCCCGTTCGATGGCCGCGGCCCCGCTGTCGGCGCTGTGCTTGTTGAAGATCCAGCGTTTGTAACCGGAGGAGTAGTACAGCTGGAAGCCCGAGGCGAGGTCGCCCACCTGGCTGATCACCGTGGAGTTCCTGCCCTTGTCGGCCAGCAGCACCCAGGCGGACACGCTCATGCTCCTGTCGGTGTGCACCACGGGGCCGGTCGTGCTGCCGTATCCGGTGCTGCCGTCCAGCCGGATTCCGCCGCCCACCCGGGCCGCGGTCCAGGTGGCGCCCCCGGTCAGCGTCAGGGGGTGTGTCGTCACCCCGGAGTCGGCCGCCGTGGTCCCCGAGGTCTCGTCCAGCCGCCAGTGCCCCTCGGGGCCGAACCCGGCGTTGACGTAGAAGCCGTAGACGGCCGGGGTCTTGCCGACGTTGCCCGCCCGGTCCACGGGATAGACGTACAGGGCGTTCAGCCAGTCGTGCCGGGGAGCCAGCCGTACGTTCACCGAGGTCTGCCCGGCGGGGATCGCCACCTGGGTGGCGGCCGTGGCCAGGGCGGGGTCGTCGAGCGCCCACCGGAAGGCCGTCACGTCGGTCTCGCCGTCGCCGGGGGACAGGGTGAAGGCGCCCGCCCAGCCCACGCTGCCCTGCCAGGCGTCGGGGGTGTCGGCCGGGTAGTCGAGGGAGGTCACCTTGGGCAGGGTGGCGGGGTCGACGGTGTCCACCGTGAACTCACACCACTTGCTCCACGCGCTGGAGTCGGTGCCGTCGTAGGCCTTCACCTTGTAGGAGTAACTCTGCCCGGTGACGAGCCCGGTCAGCTTCACCGAGTGGTCGGTCGCCGAGGTGGTGTACTTGTAGGCGGTCTTGCCTCCACCGGGCAGGGTCGAGGTGATGTCGTCCCACTGGCCGGTGGCCGTGTTGTAGTGGTGCATGACGAACTCGGCCCGCACGCCGTCGCCGGCCTTGTCGGGGTCGTAGATCTTGGCCTTCAGCTGGAGCGGGTTCGCCGCGTCACCGGCGTTGACCGACGGCCGGGAGGCCCCGACGACGCAGGGTGTCGCCGGATAGGTGCCGATGCCCGAGGGCGCCGCGGGCGGGGTGTTGTAGTCGATGACGAGCTTCGGCGCGCCGCTGAAGCCCTTCCACCCCCATACGCCGCTGCTGGTGTCGTTGGAGTCCTTCAGCCCGAACGTCGTGTTCACCCAGCCGGACTTGGCGGCCATGACGATCGCGCGGGTCACGTCGAACTCGATGCCCTTGTCCGGGCAGGAGGAGCTGTAACCGGCGTCGGAGGCGACGCTGCCCAGGTGGTCGCTCCAGCCCGGCTGGCGGCTCCAGGTCGTCGAGGTGGAGATGCCGTCGGTGCGCCAGAGCTGTACGGCCTGCGGGCTGGAGGTGCAGCCCCAGGACTTGACCTGCGTGATGCGGAAGGTGGCCTTGAGGATGTGCTTGCCGTTGACGTTGTCGGAGTCCATCCGGAAGAACGACCGTTTGAGCCCGCTGCCGTAGTTACCGGCCTCCGGCATGTGGCTGGAGTTCCAGTACTTCTGGGAGGGATAGGCCTTGTCGACATACGTCCAGGCCAGCTTGGAGCCCGACCACTGCGGGTCGAGGTAGACCGGATAGGTCGTGTCGGGGGAGGTCAGCAGGGCCCTGTCCGGGGTGATCGCGACACGGTCCCCGGCCACCTCGACACCCATGAGAGCCTGCCTGCTCGCACGCCGTGGCCCGGCCTGAAGCCCCGTCTCGGTTCCCGAGGAGTCCCACATGCGCGGGGCCGGGGCGTGGAACACCTCGGCTCCCGTCCCGGTGACGGCGCTCAGGCCACCGGTCTCGGTCTTACGCACCGTCAGCCCGGTCGCGCGCGTGCCGAAGGCCAGCCGGTTCAGCGCGGGGTTGGCGGCGGCCTGCCTGGTCTTGACCACGAGCACCTCGGAGAAGCCGAGCACCGACGCGGTCACCTTCAGGTCCACGCCGGGCATCACCTCGGCGTAGGTCGCGGTGTCCCCTTCCAGTACCGGTTTCGGCAGGCTCGCGGGCCAGGTCATCGCCACCGAGCGCCCGCCCTCGCCGATGACGGCCAGTGGGGCCGTCCCGCCGCCGGAGAAGGTCAGGTCCAGCGGCGTCGCCACGGTTCGCACGCTCCCGTCCTGGGCGAGGACGAGAGTCGTGTCGACGTCGGCCCAGCCGCCGCCCCGCCGTACCCGTTCGGGCAGCGCCGCGGTCTCCGAGGTGAACGATCCGTCGGGGTTGGCGAACACCTGGCGGTTCTCCGTGCGCAGGGCCGAGACCTCGACCCGCTCCTTGTCGTGCCGCGCCTGCTGCGAGGCCGCCTGTTCCGTAGGCGCTGTCGGCGCCTTCAGGGCCGACGCCGCGGTGCTTCCGGTCGCCGGGGCGCCGAAGGTCACGAATGCACCGGCCGGCAGCGCCATGACCATGGCGATGACCGCTCCGCGGGGGAAAAACCGCACCCAGGCCTCCACAAAATCTGCGTAACCACGTTTTCACGGAGTGTTCGCCTGTTCCGTCGCACGCACATCACGGAACAAGAACACCGATAGTCCGAACCGGTGCCGTTTCACGGCGCCGGCGACCGGCTGGAGATCCGGCCCGCGGGCCGAAGAAGGCGTCGCCGTACGGCCTCATCGTCCGCCTCCGCGACCGCCGAGGGGTTGAATCCTCTCGAATTTCAGCGGGGCCGCTCGGGGCGCCACCGGGAAGGCGAAACGCGACGGAGGCCTCGCCCGCCGGGAAATATCTGGAATGGGATGTTCTCCCAGGTCACATCGGTCGCCAGGGTGTCTCGCCGGGTTTCCCTCCCTCCTCTTTCCCGGATGCGCGGGTACCGGGGTCCGTCCAGTGTTCACCGGACCTCGGCCGGTCGATTCCGAGGTTTTGGAGCGGGATTCCGTGAAGTCATGGGAACCGATATCCGGGCGCCGCCGTTCCGGATTGGACGTAATCAATTTTTCGGCCTCGCCACCGCCTTCTGAAGCTCGATTCACGGGCATCTTACGAGAGGTGAGGCCCGCGCTCATTGTCGATAAGCGCACAATCATTGTCATGGAGCGCAATCGAGTGAGGAGATCGCGGTGCGGCCGATTTCCGCGGTGCCGGCCGCCGGGCGTTTCGACCGGTGGCGGGGCGGGCGGTGTCCGAGACGACGTCGGCGAGACGGAGGAAGCCCGTCATCCCGGACGGACCGAGGTCAGACGGTGATGACGACCTTGCCGAAGGCCCTGCCCGAGGCGTAGTGGCGGTAGGCGTCGTGGGCCTTGCCGAAGGGGAAGACGCTGTCGATGAGCGGGCGGAGGCCGTTGGCCTCGATGACCTCGTTCATGGCGAGGAACTGGGCCCGGCTGCCGACCGCGACGGGACGCACGGTGGCGCCGGAGGCGAACAGCAGGCGTGGGTCGACCGGGGCGGCGGTGCCGGAGACGAAGCCCACACAGGCCACCTGCCCCGCCATGGCCGCCGCCCTGAGCGACCGCTCCAGCTGACCGGTGACGTCGATGACGTGCTCGGCGCCCCGGCCGCCGGTCAGCTCGCGGACCCCGGCGGGCCAGTCGGGGACGGCCCGGTAGTCGACGACCTCGTCCGCACCGAGATCGAGCAGGCGGGCCGCCTTCTCCGGGCCGCTGGTCGTGGCGATCACCCGGGCACCGAGCGCCTTGGCGAACCGCAGGGCGAACAGCGAGATTCCGCCGGAGCCCTGCGTCACCACCGTCTGACCGGGGTGCGGTCCGCCCATGCCGGTCAGGGCGTTCCACGCGGTGACCGCGGCGCAGGGGAGCGTCGCGGCCTCCTCGTAGGACAGGTGACGGGGGATCGGTACCAGGGACTCCTCCTCGACCAGGGCGACCTCGGTGAGCATGCCGTCCAGGGAGCCGCCGCGCTGCGGCAGGTGCTCCAGGCCGAACGGGCCGTCCTGCCAGCTGGGGAACAACGTGGCCATGACGCGTTCGCCGACCCGCCGGGGATCGACCCCCGCGCCGACCGCCACGACGTCTCCCGCCCCGTCGGACAGCGGGATCACGTCCGGCTTCACCGGCAGCACGTAGTCACCGCGCAGGATCATCAGCTCGCGGAAGCTCAGCGACGTCGCGCGTACGGCGACCGCGACCTGCCCGGGTCCGGGGACCGGGTCCGGGTGCTCCCTGACCTTCAGGCTCGCGAGCCCGGCGCCGCTGTCGAGGTGGTAGCTGCGGATCGTCACGCCGGGACCTCGCCGTCGGTCGCCAGGGGCACCGGGGCACCGGTCTTGCCGTAGCCAAGGGCCTCGACGATCCGCCCGTCGCGGATCCGCATGAGGTTGACGCCGCGAACCGAGTCGGCGGGGCCGTCGCCGTACCGGTAACGCCAGCGGATCGTCGCGCGGTCCCCCGCGACCGTGACGTCCTCGGGGCTGAACTGCGTGGCGCGGTCCTCGGCGAGCGCCCGCCAGAACGCCAGGCACCCCTCGCCTCCCTCGACGCGTTCGCCGTCGGGGGCCGGTTGGATCGCCTCCATCACACAGTCGTCGGCGATCAGGTCGTCGAGGATCGCGGGGGCGTGCTCGACGAACGCCTGGTTGAAGCGGTCGACGACCTCGGCCGTGGTCCGGGCTGACAATGTGACTCCTTGAGATAGAACGTTCGGTCTACAGGTTTATATCGACCGGTTGTTCTACTCGTCAACCGGTGGAATGCTGTCCCCATGACGACACGAACCGGACCCGGCCCCCGCGAACGTCTCCTGGAGGCGGCCGGGGAGCTGACCTACACCCAGGGGGTCGGGGTGGGCGTCGACGCCCTGCTGAAGGCCGCGAACGTGGCGCGCCGCTCGCTGTATGAGCACTTTGGCGGCAAGGACGGGCTGATCGCCGAGGTGCTGCGGCGCACCACCGCCGAGGACGAGGAGGACTACCGGCGGACGATGCGGGCGGCGGGGGAGGATCCCCGCGCCCGGCTGCTGGCCGTCTTCGACCGGCTCGCCGAGATCGTCGGCAGGCCGGACTTCCGGGGGTGCCGTTACCTGGCCGCCGACCTCGCGCTGGCCGACCCCGGTCATCCCGCCCACGCCGTGACCCGCGACTACCGCGAACGGGTGCGCGGGTTGTTCGAGGACGAACTGGTCAGGCTGGGACACCGTCGGCCCGAGCACGCCGCCGGCCAGCTTCTCCTGCTCGTGGACGGTGTTCTCGCGGCGGGGGCGACCAGGCCGGGAACGGGCTCCGCGGCCTCCGCGCGTGAGCTGGCCGGTTACGTCCTCGACGCCGGGAACTGACCCGGTCCCCCGTGGTTGCCCTGGGGCAAGCAGGGGAACGATGGGAGATGTTGTGGTTTGTCCCCCGTGAGTTCGCCGTGGCGCGAACGGCCACTTCGACGGCGACCGGCAGTTGCCGACGGCGACCGGCAGCGACAGGGGGACACGGTGAGCACGAGGTACGGGGTCCACTCCGAGGTCGGCACGCTGCGGCAGGTGATCGTGCACCGGCCCGACCTGAGCCTGAAACGGCTGACCCCGGTCAACAAGGACGAGCTGCTCTACGACGACGTGCTCTGGGTCGGCCGCGCCCAGATCGAACACGACGCGTTCGTCGGGATGATGCGCGGGCGGGGCATCGAGGTGTTCTACCACCAGGAACTGCTCGCCGAGGCGCTCGAAGCCGCCCCCGAGGCGAAACGGCACGCGGTCGAGCGCACGGTCACCCACCTGACCGTCGGGCCGTCCCTCGTCGACGAGGTCCGCTCGGAACTCGCCTCGTGGAGCGGGGTCAGACTCGCCGAACACCTGATCGGCGGGCTGACCAAGGAGGAGTTCGCCGCCGCCGTGCAGGCCGGGCGTGAGGGCTTCGACGTGCGCTCCCTGGTCGCCGCGATGGCCGAGCGGGGGGCGTTCATCCTGCCGCCGCTGCCCAACTCCCTCTACCAGCGCGACCCCTCGGCCTGGCTGTACGGCGGCGTCTCACTCAACCCGCTCTACTACCACGCCCGGCGGCTTGAGACGATCAACCAGAGCATCGTCTACCACTTCCACCCGATGTTCGCCGACGACGGCTTCGCCTACTGGTACCCCCCGATGGGCGACGACGGCCGCTTCGACGAGGAGGACTTCGGGCACGCCTGCATGGAGGGCGGCGACATGATGCCCATCGGCAACGGCGTCGTCGCCGTCGGCGTCAGCGAACGCACCAGCCCCGTCATGGTCGAGCACCTGGCGAAGGAGCTGTTCACCGCCGGGGCCGCGACCCGGGTGCTGGCGGTCAAGATCCCGCCGAGCCGCTCCTACATGCACCTGGACACGGTCTTCACGCTGCTCGACGTCGACAAGGCGACCGGATACCCGCCGGTCGTCGAGAACGCCGAGGTCCACTCGCTGCGGCCCGCCGACAGACGGGGCACCGCCGTACGGGTCCACCGCGAGCCGGGCCTGGCCGCCGCGTTCGAGGACGCCCTCGGGATCGGCAAACTGGACATCATCCCCACCGGGGGCGACGACTACCAGCGGGCCAGGGAGCAGTGGGACAGCGGCAGCAACTTCGTCGCCCTGGAGCCCGGGGTCGTGGTCGGGTACCACAAGAACGAGTTCACCAACCGCAAGCTGCGTGAGCACGGCGTCGAGGTGATCGAGATCGAGGGGTTCGAGCTGGGCAAGGGCAGGGGAGGCGGGCACTGCATGACCTGCCCGATCCTGCGCGACCCGGTCTGACCACGAGAGCCTCTCGGGAAGGACCGCGATGACGCATCCGGCACTGGTGTTGTTCCTGGCGCTGTTCGGCCTCTACAGCCCGGTCGCGGCCCTGGCGTCCTACCTGCCGATCGTCCGGCCGTACGGCGGCGGCCAGGTCAACCGGCTGGCGGCCGGGCTGGCCCTCAACGTCGCCGTGTTCGTCCTGGCGGCCCTGTGGGTCGGGGAGCCGCTGCTCAAGCTGCTGGGCATCAGCACCGCCGCGCTGACCGCCACCGGAGGCATCGCCCTGGCGTACGCCGCCATCCCGCTGATGCGCGGGAAGGCCGGAGCCGTCGAGGAGCTGGAAAGGCTCCAGGAACAGGAGAGGCCGGAGATCGCGCCCTCGCCCGAGCCCCCGCCGGACCCCAAGTCGATCCTCTTCACCCCGCTCAGCTTCCCGCTGACCGTGGGCGGCACCACCTTCGCCTTCGGCGTCGCGGCCTCGGCGGAGGCCTCGACCGTGCGGGACAAGCTCGCCCTGTCGGTCGCCGCACTGTGCTTCGCCGCGGTCACCGGGCTGACGCTCTACCTGTCGGGGCACGTCCAGCGGCGCATCTCGCTCAAGGGGGCGATGCTCCTGGACCGGGTGGCGGGCATCCTGCTGACCGCGATCGCCGTCATCCTGCTCGCCAACGGCTTCACCGACCTCGTCACCGCCCGCCTCGGCCGCTGACCGCCCGGAGCCGCCTGTGGTCTCGGGCGGTGGCCGTCCGGGGTCACCGGCCGCCGACGAAGGAGCGGGCGGGGACGAACAACTCGTGCCCGGTGTCGAAGAACACCCGCACCCCGGCGTCCGTCCACTCGGTCGTCCGTACCGAGGCGGCGAACGCCCCGAGGCCCACCCGGTGGCCGTAGGAGAGACCGGGGTCCCGGCCGACGAAGATCTCACGGGACTCTCCCAGCAGGGTGCTCCTGCGGACCAGCGCCAGAAGGTGCGCCGAGCCGTCGTCGTACGCCACGGTGGCCGGTTGGGCGTCACGGTGGAGCACCTCGGAGCGGGGCAGGCTCGCCGTGAGGGACAGCGCCACCCCCACCGCGACGCCGAGGAGGAGCACGCCGAGGAGTCTCAGGCGTGTTCCCGGGGCTGAAGGTGCTGACATCGGCGGCCTCCGTCTCGGGGATCGGTCACCTGGTTCGTCGCTCCCGCGCCGTGGAAGGTTCACGCCCTTCCCGACGTACGGCGGGGCGGGACGGTGGCGCGGGCTGTACCGCGGGTCTCCGGCAGGCTGGATCGATCGTCGCGTACTCACGCGGACATGCTTGGCGGAACGGCGGCCGGGCCCGTCACGCGGGATGCGGGCCGTCGTCGTCAGGGGAAAACGACGCCCGAAAAGACACGATTCATCGGTGTTCAGAACTTTTCCGGGGCGGGGTCTGTCAGACGATGCGTGGGTTCACCGGCCTCCGGGACTCCCGGCGCCTTTCACGCGTGAGCACCCGTAGGTCCCAAGGACAGCCCTCCGGCGTCCGGCTCGACGGCCGGGTGCCGGGATCATGACGAGGAGAGAGATGAGATCGGTCTTGCTCGGCGCGGCCACCGGCCTCGCCGTCCTGTTCACCGTGGTCCCGCCCGCCACCGCCCAGCTCACGACCCGGGCGGCCCAGGCCGCCGCGCCGAAGGCGGGGAACGCCGGGCACGCCGGGCACGCCGGGAACAGGGTCGTGTACGGCTGGGCCGTACGGTCGGGGAACTCGGCCTTCTCGATCACCCCGCGCAGGGCCGTCCGCGGCCAGGTGGGGGAGAGCGGCCTGCTCGCGTGGGAACTGGGCAGGAAGGCCGGAGCCCCTCTCACGATCCGTTACACCGGGAGGCTGGACTTCCGCCAGGTGAACAGGACGTGCGGCAGGCCCTCGGCCGGTTATCCGTACGACACCTCCGACAGGAGCGCCTACGGCACCAGGAAGTGTTCCTCGGCCCACCTGCGGAAACTGCTGAAGGACAGGATCCCGGTCCGGGTCGATTACACCGGCGCGCTGGTCGCGGTCAAGGTGCGGGAGCTGGTCCTGCCCTGACGAGGGGCCGCCCCGGAGGACGCCCGCGGGCCGGGGAAGGATGTTCCCGGCAGGACTCCGGATTCGCCCCATCGGAACGGGCCGTTCGCCGCCGATATCCCGCAGGAAAGTGAACAACGTCAAAAGGGACGGCATTTTCTGATGGTTTCGTAGAAGGCGAAACCTGTATGTCGTGGTGAAACGTTCACCGTCCCAAAGCGGACTCAACGGCCCGTCGGCTTCGGCTTCGGTATGTTCGCGACCTATGGTCGGGAGATGGACCAACGTCGGCGTGTGCCGCGTACCGACGCCGTGCTCGCCGACCCCCGGCTCGTCGCGGCCGAGGGCCGGCTGGGAAGGACGGTCGTCAAGGAGGCGGTCGTCCGGGCGCAGTCACGGGCCCGGCAGGGCGGGATCGAGCCGGAGCGGGTCGCGGACGCGGCCGTGGAGGGGCTTCCGCCGTACGCGGCGAGCCTGCGGCCCGTGCTCAACATGACCGGCGTGATCGTTCACACCAACCTCGGCAGGGCGCCGCTGTCCCGGGCCGCGGCCGAGGCGGCGACGGCCGCCGCCGGATACACCGACGTGGAGTTCGACCTGGCGAGCGGGGTCAGGGCCCGCAGGGGACGGGGCGCCCTGGACGCGCTCGTCGCCGCGGTGCCCGGCGCGCGGGACGCGCACGTGGTCAACAACAACGCCGCGGCCCTGGTGCTGGCGGCGACCGCGCTGGCGGCGGGCCGGGAGATCGTGATCAGCAGGGGTGAGCTGGTGGAGATCGGGGACGGCTTCCGCATCCCCGACCTGCTCGTCTCGACCGGTGCGAGGCTGCGTGAGGTGGGCACGACCAACCGCACCGTCTACGCCGACTACGAGCGGGCCGTGGGGCGGGAGACGGGCTTCGTGCTCAAGGTGCACCCGTCGAACTTCCGCGTCGAGGGCTTCACCGGCTCCGTCGGGGTGGGGGAGCTGACCCGCCTGGGGGTGCCCGTCGTGGCCGACATCGGCTCCGGGCTGCTCACCGGGGAACGGCTGCTGCCGCAGGAGCCGGACGCGGCGAGCGCGCTCGCCGCCGGGGCGGGCCTGGTCACCGCGAGCGCCGACAAGCTGCTCGGCGGGCCGCAGGCCGGTCTGCTGCTCGGCCGCCCCGACCTGGTCGAACGCTGCCGGCGGCACCCGCTGGCCCGCGCGTTGCGGGTCGGCAAGACGACGCTCGCCGCCCTTGAGGCGACGCTGCGCGGTCCCGAGCCCCCGGTGATCGGGGCGCTGCGCGCGGACCCGGCCACGCTGAGCGCCCGTGCCCGGGTGCTCGCCGAGAAGCTGTCGGGGGCCGGGATCGACGCCGTCGCCGTGCCGAGCCTGGCCACCGTCGGCGGGGGAGGCGCCCCCGGCGTGAGGCTGCCGAGCGCCGCGGTGAGCCTGCCCGAGTGGCTGGCCGTACCGTTGCGGACCGGTGAGCCGCCCGTCGTCGGGCGGATCGAGGCGGGGCGGCTGCTGCTCGACCTCAGGGCCGTCCCCGGGGAGCGGGACGGCGACGTGGCCCACGCGGTCCTCGGGGCGGTCGGCTGATGCAGGTCGTCGCCACGGCGGGCCACGTGGACCACGGCAAGTCCACTCTGGTGCGCGCCCTCACCGGGATGGAGCCCGACCGGCTGGCCGAGGAACGGCGCAGGGGGCTGACGATCGAGCTGGGATACGCCTGGACGACGCTGCCCTCCGGGGAACGCCTGGCCTTCGTGGACGTCCCGGGGCACGAGCGCTTCCTCGGCACGATGCTGGCGGGGGTCGGGCCGGTTCCGGCGGTGATGTTCGTGGTCGCCGCCGACGAGGGCTGGATGCCGCAGTCGCAGGAGCACCTCGTCGCGCTTGAGGCCCTCGGCGTACGGCACGGCCTGCTCGCGGTGACCCGCGCCGACCTGGCCGACGCCGCACCGGTGGTGGATGAGGCCGGGGCCAGACTCGCGGCGGCGGGCCTGACCGGGGTCGAGGCGCTGACGGTGAGCGGGCACACGGGGCAGGGGCTCGGCGCGTTGAGGCAGGCACTCGACCGGCTGGTCTCCCGGCTGCCCGCGCCCGACCCCGAGGCGCCGGTGCGGCTGTGGATCGACCGGGTCTTCAGCGTGCGCGGCAGCGGCACGGTCGTGACCGGGACGCTGCCCGCGGGCCGGGTGACCGTCGGGGACGAGCTGGCGCTGGGCGGCGGCCTCGCCCGGGTGCGGGCGCTGGAGTGCCTGAAGGAGCCGGTGACCTCGGTGACCGGTGTGGCCAGGGTCGCGGTCAACCTGCGCGGCGGCGCCCCGGAGCGGGGCCGGGCGCTGTTCACCCCCGGCGCGTGGACCATGACCGACCTGGCCGACGTACGGCTCTCGCCGGTGGGGGGCACGGGCGAGGAGAGCGTCCTGCCGGGCAGGCTGACCGCGCACATCGGCTCGGCGGCCGTGGTGTGCGCGGTCAGGCCGCTCGGCGACGGTCTCGTACGGCTGCGCCTGGCCGGGCCGCTGCCGTTGCACGTGGGGGACGTGCTGCTGTTGCGCGACCCGGGCAGGGCCACGGGGCAGGGCGTCGGGGGGGATGGAGCCGAGGTGCGGGTGCTCGCCGGGGCGAGCGTGCTCGACGTGCGCCCGCCCGCGCTGCGCCGCAGGGGCGCCGCGCGCCTGCGGGCGGCCGAACTGGCGGGCGCAGGGCAGGCGGGCACGGGGCGGGCGGGGACGGTGCCCGGTGCGGGGGAGCTGCTGCGCACACACCGGCTGCTGCGCGGGGCGGACCTGCTGGCCATGGGGTGCGTCCCGGAGGGCGCGCCCGTGTGCGGCGACTGGTACGCCGACCCCGCCCACTGGTCGTGGCTGGGCGAACGGCTGGCGGAGACGGTGGCACGGCACGCGGCCGGGCGTCCGCTTGAGCCGGGGATGCCGGTCGAGGCGGCCAGGAACGCGCTCGGCCTGCCCGACCGGAGGCTGGACGCCGCCCTGGTACGGCCGCCGCTGGCCGTCACGGGCGGGCGGATCGTGAGCGGGCCGCCCCCGGGCCTGCCGGAGCCGGTCGCCCGCGCGGTCTCCCGGCTGCGCGCCGAACTGTCCGCCAGGCCGTTCCTCGCGCCCGAGGCGGGCCGCCTGGCGGAGCTGGGGCTGGGCCCCAGGGAGCTGGCGGCGGCCGTACGGGCGGGGATGCTGCTGCGGATCGCCGAGGGGATCGTGCTGCTGCCCGGCGCCGACACGGCGGCGGCGCGGCTGCTGGCCCGCCTGCCCCAGCCCTTCACGGTCAGCCAGGCCAGGCAGGCCCTGGACACCAGCCGCCGGGTCGCGGTGCCCCTGCTCGAACACCTCGACCGCGGCGGCCTCACCGAACGGCTCGACGGGGTCAACCGCCGTTGCCCGGTGACCGCTACCAGGTGACGGGGATGCCTTCGAAGCCGCCGGTGAGCGAGTTCTCCCGCGTGACGAGCTCCTCGGCGGGCACGGCGAGCGCCAGTGTGGGGAAGCGCTGGAACAGCGTGCCGAAGACCGCGCGCAGCTCGATCCTGGCCAGGCTCGCCCCGATGCAGTAGCGGGCGGCGTAGCCGAAGGCCAGGTGCGGGTCGTCGGTGTCCCGGGAGACGTCGAAGCGGTCGGGGTCGGCGAAGACCCGCGCGTCACGGTTGGCCGCCGTCGTGCTGATGACCACCGCCTCGCCGCGCCTGATCGTGACCCCTCCGACGGTCACGTCCTCGTGCGCGTAGCGGGGCATGCCGTGGTTGCCCGGCGCGGCCACCCGCAGGATCTCCTCGACGGCCGTGTTCACCAGTGAGGGGTCGGCGATCAGGGCGTCCCGCTGCCCGGGGTTGGCCAGCAGCAGCAGTACGCCGTAGTCGATCCGGTTGACGGTCGTCTCGTGTCCGGCGAACAGCAGCCCGGCGGCGAGCGTGGCGATCTCCTCGTCGGGCGCGTCCATGGTCGCGAGGTCGGAGAACACGTCACCGGCCGGGTTCTCCCGCTTGGCGCCGATGATCTTCCTGGTGTACTCGCCGAGCTCGGTCAGGGCGGCGGCCGAGCGCTCCCGGTCCGTCAGGTCCGTCATCGTCTCGGCCAGTGCCCTGAAGTGCTCGCGGTCGCCGTACGGCACGCCGAGCAGCTCGCAGATCACGAGTACGGGCAGCGGCAGGGAGAGCACCTGCCGCAGGTCGGCCGGGCGCGGCCCCTCGGCCATCCGGTCGAGCAGGCCGTCCACCAGCTCCTGGACGTGGGGGGCCAGGGCGGCCATCCTCCGGGCGGAGAAGGCGGGGGTGAGCAGCCTGCGCATCCGCTCGTGCTGGGTCTTCTCGGTCTCGATGTCGCCGATCGGGCCGCCGAGGATCACCGAGTTGGAGATCCTGGCCGCCCGGTCGGGGTCGGGCGCGGAACGGCCGAGTCTCCGGTCGGCGAAGGCCTGCCTGGCCTCCTCGTAGCCGGAGACCAGCCAGGCGACGTCGCCGGTCGCGGTGCGCACCCGGGCCACCGGCTCATCGGCCTGCAACGCGCGGTACGCCGCCGGGACGTCGAGCGGGTCCCGCCGGTCGAAGGGCAGCCTCGGCAGGTCGTCGGGGCCGGTGTGGTCGTTGACGGGTTCGTCCATGGACGGAGGGCACCCCCTGGGTTCGGCGGCGGAACCGCTGTCGGACGCCTCGCCGTACGGCGGGGCGATGGATAGTGCGATCTTCATGATTTTTCGTACCATGATTCTTTTTTGACCATATCTGTAGGTATGGCCATGTGGACCATGTGAACCGCGCCATATCCGGTAAACGCGTTCCATTCTTTGGAATGGCGTGTCGCCGGAGGTTCGTCGCGGCGTCAGGACGTCGTCGGCGGGCCGCAAAATCAGCGGGCAGGGGCAAGCTTGGGAATGCGCCTCTCCAAACCCCCTGGTCAAGGGGAGTATCGTCCATATATGCGGATTAAGGCGTGTTATTGGATGGCGCGGCTTTCCCTCCCGTCCGTCCGCCAAGGGCGGGCGGACCGGCACGTGACGGCGGGCACGGCCCGGGAGCGCGGCCGTCCGCGGGCCGGTCGCCGGAGATGAGGCGCTGATGGTGCCCGAGTACCCCACCTTCCTCGAAGGCCGTTCCCCGCGGAGCGGCCTCGACGCGCTCGCCGACGACCTGGTCAAGGCCCTGGAGAGCGTGGGAGCCCACCTGGGCGCGGTCTACCTGCTGGCGCCGGACGCCGACGTGCTGGAACTCGCGGTGATGAAGGGGGCGCCCCGCGACTTCATCCGCCCCTGGGAGCGGATGAGCATGGCCATGCCCATGCCGGTCACCGACGCGATCCGCCACCGGCGGCTGGTGTGGGTCGGCGACGAGAAGGAGATGGCCCGCGTCTACCCGGGGGCGGCGCTGGTCATGCCGTACGAGTTCTCCCTCGCCGCGGTGCCGCTGCTCGGCGCCGCGACCGTCTCCGGCGCCGTCCATGGCACCGTCTACGGGGGGATGTTCGCCCTGTGGGCGGGCACGCACTCGTGCGAGCTGTCCGAGGACGAGCGCGAACGCCTTCTGCGCGCCGCCGCGGAGATGGCGCGGGGGCTTGAGGAGGCCGACAGGCAGGGCCGCAGGCTGCGCCCCGGCCTGGAACCGCGCGTGCTGCCCGCCCCCAGCATGCAGCCCGCCGAGGTGATCGCGGCGGTCGCCGACCGTCTTCCCGAGGGCATCTGCGGGCTCGACGCGGGAGGCCGCGTCACCTTCGTCACCCCTCGGGCCGCCGCGCTGCTCGGCATGCTCCCGGCCCGGCTGCTCGGCTCCCACCCGTGGACCCGGGTGCCCTGGCTGAACGACCCCGTCTACGAGGACCGCTACCGCGCGGCCATGATCAGCCAGCAGGCCGCCTCGTTCGTCGCGCTGCGCCCGCCCGACCGCTGGCTGTCCTTCGAGCTCTACCCGGCGCTCAACGGGGTGACCATGCGCATCTCCCCGGCCATGGTCGAGGCGGCGGACATGCCCGTCCAGCCCCTGGAGACCGGCTCGCCGGGCCCCGTCGCCGAGGCCGGCCTGACCCTCCCGACCAGGGTCGGCGCCCTCTACCACATCCTCCATCTGGCCAGCACGCTCACCAAGGCCGCCAGCGTGCAGGACGTGGTCGACCTGGTCGCCAACCGGCTCATGCCCGCCTTCGGCGGTGACGGGATGGCGCTGATGGTCGCCGAGGACGGCAGGATGAGCGTCGTCGGCGACCGCGGCTACCCGCCCCACCTCAGGGAGCACTACGACGGCCTCCCGCTGACCTCGCCGACCCCGAGCGTGCGGACCATGGTCACCGGGGTGCCCAGCTTCTTCGGCTCCCAGGAGGAGCTGGACGAGGTCTACGGCCCGGAGGTCGCCGTGGACGACGGCATGGCCTCCTGGGCGTTCCTGCCGCTGATCGCCTCGGGACGGTCCGTCGGCACCTGCGTGCTCGCCTTCGCCAGGAACCACCGTTTCACCGTCGAGGAACGCGCCCTGCTGACCGCGCTCGGCGGCCTGATCGCCCAGGCCCTCGAACGGGCCCGCCTCTACGACGCCAAGCTGGAACTCGCCCACGCCCTGCAGCAGAGCCTGCTCCCGCACGCCCTTCCCCGGCTGCCCCGGCTGAGCGCCGCGGCCCGCTACCTGCCCGGCACCGAGGACATGGACATCGGAGGCGACTTCTACGACGTCATCGGCCTCGCCGACGACACCGTCGCCGCCGTCGTCGGCGACGTCCAGGGGCACAACGTCACCGCGGCGGCCCTCATGGGGCAGGTGCGCACGGCGGTTCGCGCCTACGCCACCGCGGGCGCCGACCCCGGCGAGGTCCTGGCCCGCACCAACCACCTCCTGGTCGACCTGGACCCAGGCCTGTTCGCCAGCTGCGTCTACCTGCGGCTCGACCTGCGCAGGAACCTGGCCTGCCTGGCCCGCGCCGGGCACCCCCAGCCGCTGATGCGCCTGCCGGACGGCCGGGTACAGGTGGTCGAGGTCCCCGGCGGGCTGCTGCTGGGCATCGACCACTCCGTTGACTACCCGCACACCGAGATCCCGCTGGAGCCCGGCTCGACGCTGGCCCTCTACACCGACGGCCTGGTCGAGACCCCCGGCGTCGACATCGA
Source organism: Streptosporangium jomthongense (assembly GCF_042650425.1). Lineage (NCBI taxonomy): Bacteria > Bacillati > Actinomycetota > Actinomycetes > Streptosporangiales > Streptosporangiaceae > Streptosporangium > Streptosporangium jomthongense. The sequence goes on from NZ_JBHSBC010000008.1 coordinate 54,018, forward strand.
CGAGGCGCTCGCCGACCTGGCCGTCGAACTCGAACGCGTCGGGGAACGCCCCCTGGAGGAGGTGGCGAGCACCCTGATCAGACACGCCCAGCAGACCAGCCACCGCAGCGACGACATCGCGCTCCTGCTGCTGCGCCTGGCCGCCGGGCCGTACCCGGGCGGGACCCCCGGCGGGACCAGGGTGGTCCTGGGGTGACCGTCTCGCCGTGGCGCGCGCGGGGTTCAGTCCTGCGGGGGGATCCCGGAGTAGGAGCGGGCGATCCCCGCGGTCACCCTGAGCAGCGGCTCGACCAGGCGTTGCAGTCCTCTGGCCCGCCGGGAGGACAGGACGATCCCGACGGCGGCGACCGCGTGGCCGTCGACGAGCACCGGCGCCGCCGCGGAGCAGGAGCCCAGGCTCATCTCCTCGAACGTCAGCGCGTACCCCTGGGCGCGCACCGTGGCCAGTTCCCGGGCCAGCCGCCCCGGCTCGACGATCGTGCGCGGAGTCGGCCGTTCGAGCTCACGCCCCAGATAGGCGGCCTGGAACCACTCGGGCTCGTGGGCCAGCAGGGCCTTGCCGACCCCCGTCGGATGCATCGGCAGCCGGCCTCCCGTCCTGGAGACCAGCCGCACGGCCCGCCTGCCGTGCAGTTTGTCGACGTAGAGCACCTCAAGGCCGTCCCGCACGGCCAGGTGCACGTTCTCACCGGTGTCGGCGTAGAGCTCCTGCAGCCACGGATGGGCGACCTCCTGCAGCCTGCCCGGCGCGAGCTGGCCGAGCTCCCACAGCCGCAGCCCGATCCGCAGGCGGCCGTCTGCCGTACGGCTCAGCGCCTGCCAGGCGACCAGCTCGCCCACGAGGCGGTGCGCGGTCGCCAGCGGTACCCCGCTGCGCCGGGAGACCTCCGAGAGGCTGAGATGGGGATGGCCGGTGTCGAAGGCGCCCAGGATCGCCAGGACCTTCGACGTCACCGAACGTCCCGGCTCCCGCGACCCGCCGGCCATCACGTCCCCCTGTCCCGGGGCGCCCGGACGGAAGGCGCCCCCAAGGACAATCCTCCCCCCTGTCTTCCGTCCAGTGGAAGGCGGGGCTCGGTTTTCCGCGCCGGGTCCACGATGCTCTCCCCATGACCCATCCCCAGCGGACACAGGTCGGGATCATCGGAGCGGGGCCCGCCGGGCTGCTCCTGTCCCACCTGCTGCACCTGCGCGGCATCGACTCGGTGGTGCTGGAACGCCGCAGCCGCGACCACGTCGAACGGCGGGTCAGGGCCGGGGTGCTCGAACAGGGGACGGTCGACACCCTCGTCGCCGCCGGGGTCGGTGACCGCCTCGTCAGGGAGGGCCTCGTCCACCACGGCATCGAGCTGCGCTACGGCGGCGCGGGCCACCGGGTGGCCTTCGAACGGCTGGTCCCCGGCCGCGCCATCACCGTGTACGGCCAGCAGGAGGTCGTCAAGGACCTCATCGCCGCCCGTCTCGCCGCGGGCGGCGACATCCGCTTCGAGGTCGGCGACGTGGCCGTGCACGACGCCGGGACCGACGCCCCCTACCTGACCTTCGACGGGGGGCGGCTCGACTGCGAGGTGATCGCGGGCTGTGACGGCTTCCACGGCGTGTCCCGGGCGAGTGTCCCCGAAGGGGAGCTCACCGTCCACGAACGGGACTACCCCTTCGCCTGGCTCGGCGTCCTGGCCAGGGCCGTGCCGTCCGCCGAGGAGCTGATCTACGCCTGGAACGAGCGCGGCTTCGCCCTGCACAGCATGCGAACCCCCGAGATCAGCCGCTTCTACCTGCAGGTCCCCGCGGGGGAGGACATCGCGGACTGGCCGGACGAGCGGATCTGGGCCGAACTGCGCGCCCGTCTTGAGACGGTGCCCGGCTTCACCCTGACCACCGGGGAGATCCTGGAGAAGGGCGTGACGCCCATGCGGAGCTTCGTGGCCGAGCCCATGCGCCACGGCAACCTGTTCCTGGCGGGCGACGCCGCGCACATCGTCCCCCCGACCGGCGCCAAGGGCCTCAACCTCGCGGTCGCCGACGTGCGGGTGCTGACCGAGGCGCTGGCGCACCGGTACGCCACCGGCTCGGACGACCTGCTCGACGCCTACTCGGAGACCTGCCTGAGGCGGGTCTGGCGGGCGCAGCACTTCTCCTGGTGGATGACGACGCTGCTGCACACCTTCGACACCGACGACGCCTACGGGCGGCGGCTGCAGATCTCCCACCTGGACTACGTGACCTCCTCCGAGGCCGCGGCGACCACGCTGGCGGAGAACTACGTCGGCCTGCCGTACGAGCGTGACCTCCCGGAAACGACAGGAGCACGAACACTGTGAAGGACGTCTACATCGCGGACGCCGTCCGCACCCCGATCGGCCGGTACGGCGGGGCCCTCGCCTCGGTCCGTCCCGACGACCTGGCCGCCGGGGTCGTCAGGGCGCTGCTCGACCGTTCCCCGGGCCTTGACCCCGCCAGGATCGACGACGTCGTCCTCGGCGCGGCCAACGGGGCGGGCGAGGACAACCGCAACGTGGGCCGGATGGCGGCGCTGCTGGCCGGGCTGCCCGTCACGGTGCCGGGCGCCACGGTCAACCGGCTGTGCGCCTCGGGCCTGGAGGCGGTGATCCAGGCCGCCAGGGCGGTCGCCGTCGGCGACGCCTCCCTCGTCGTGGCGGGCGGCGTCGAGTCCATGAGCCGCGCCCCCTGGGTGCTGCCCAAACCGGAACGGGCCTACCCGCGCGGCCACGAACAGCTCCACTCGACCACGCTCGGCTGGCGGCTGGTCAACCCCAGGATGCCGGACCGCTGGACGGTCTCCCTCGGCGAGGCCACCGAGACGCTCGCCGCCCGCTACGGCGTCACCCGTGAGGCCCAGGACGAATACGCCGCGCGCAGCCACCGGCTGGCGGACCGGGCGTGGCGGACGGGGGCGCTGGAGGCGGAGACCGCGCTCGTCGAGGGCAGCGACCTGACCGCCGACGAGTCCATCCGCCCCGACACCTCCCCGCAGGGGCTGGCCAGGCTCAGGCCCGCCTTCACCGCGGAGGGCACCATCACCGCGGGCAACTCCTCCCCGCTCAACGACGGGGCGGCGGCCCTGCTGGTCACCGACGCCGAGGGGCTGGCCGAGCACGGCCTGCGCCCCCTGGCCAGGGTGGTCTCGACCGGCGCGGCGGGCGTCGACCCGGTCAGCTTCGGCATCGGCCCGGTGCACGCGGTCGCCAAGGCGCTGGACAGGGCGAAACTCTCCCTGGGCGACCTGGCGACCGTGGAGCTCAACGAGGCCTTCGCCGCCCAGGTCCTGGCCTGCATGGCCGAATGGCCCGGCCTCGACCCGGAACTCGTCAACCCCGCGGGCGGCGCCATCGCGATCGGCCACCCGCTCGGCTGCTCGGGAGCCAGGCTCGCGGGCACCCTGGCCCACCGTCTCTCCAGGACCGGCGGGTACGGCGTGGCCACGCTCTGCATCGGCGTCGGACAGGGACTCGCGCTCGTCCTGGAAGGAACAGAAGGGTCATGACCCACCACCCTCCCTATCTGAGCCCGGACTACCGCAGCAGCGTGCTGCGGGCGCCGTCCAGGCCACCGGTCGCCTTCCGCGCCGACCCGGACGCCGTCGAGCTGACCGGCCCGGTCTTCGGGCACGACGAGATCGGAGAACTGGACGCCGACCTGACCCGCCACCACGCGGGCGAGCCGATCGGTGAGCGGATCATCGTCACCGGCCGGATCCTCGACTCGGCCGGCAGGCCCGTCCCCGGCACCCTGCTGGAGGTCTGGCAGGCCAACGCCGCCGGGCGCTACGCGCACCGGCGCGACCAGCACCCCGCGCCGCTCGACCCCAACTTCACCGGCGCGGGGCGGTGCATGACCGACGAGCAGGGCCGCTACCGGTTCGTCTCGATCAAGCCGGGCGCCTACCCGTGGCGCAACCACCACAACGCCTGGCGGCCCGCGCACATCCACTTCTCCGTCTTCGGCACCGCGTTCACCCAGCGCCTGGTCACCCAGATGTACTTCCCCGGCGACCCGCTGTTCCCCTACGACCCGATCATGCGGTCCATCCCCGACCCGGCCGCCCGCGAGCGGCTCGTCGCCCACTTCGACCTGGACGTCACCGAACCCGAGTGGGCGCTCGGCTACCGGTTCGACATCGTCCTGGGCCGCACCCCGACGGAGGAGCAGTGAGCGCCGTGCCACCGACCCCGTCGCAGACCGTGGGGCCGTTCTTCGGCTACGCGCTGCCCTACCCCCAGGGGCCCGACCTGGTCGCGGAGGGGCACCCCGGGGCGATCACCGTCACCGGGCGGGTGCTCGACGGGGCGGGCGAGCCCGTGCCCGACGCCATGCTCGAACTGTGGCTCGGCGAGACGGGCACCAGAAGGGCGCTGGACCGCGCGGGTGAGGGCGTCTCCGGCTTCGGGCGCTGCCCGACGGACGCCGACGGGTCCTACCGGTTCCGCACCGCCAGGCCCGCCGGGCCGTACCTGGCGATGCTGGTCTTCGCCAGGGGGCTGCTGCGCTCCGTCGCCACCCGCGTCTACCTCCAGGACGGCCCCGACCCGCTGCTCGACGCGCTCGACCCCGCGCGCAGGGCCACCCTGATCGCCGAGCCCGACGGGGAGGGGGGCTACCGTTTCGACGTGAGGCTCCAAGGGGAAGGGGAGACGGTCTTCCTTGAGTTCTGACCCTTCCTTGAGTTCCGGCCCCGCTTCGGGCCCCGAGCAGGACACCGGCCTGCTGAGCCCGGTCAGGGCGGGTACGGCGGCCGAGGCGGCCACCTCGGACCGCGCGTGGCTGCGCGCCATGCTGACGGCGGAGGCGGCGCTGGCCCGCGCCCAGGCCCGCGCGGGCACGGTGCCGCCGGAGGCGGCGGCGGTGATCGGCCGGGTCGCGGGCGCGCTCACCCCGGACCCCGCGGACCTCGCCCTGCGGGGCAGACAGTCGGCCAACCCCGTCGTGCCGCTGGTCGCCGAACTGCGCCGGGCCGTCGCGGAGACGGCCACCGGGGCTGCGCGGTACGTCCACCACGGCGCCACCAGCCAGGACATCCTCGACAGCGCCGCCATGCTCGTCTGCCGGGACACGATCGGGATCATCGGCGCCGACCTCGACCGGGCCATGGCCACCCTCGCCGGGCTCGCCGAGACCCACCGCCACACGCTGACGGCGGCCAGGACACTCGGCCAGCACGCCGTGCCGACGACCTTCGGCCTGAAGGCGGCGGGATGGCTGTCCGGTCTGCTCGCCGCACGGGCACGGCTGCGGGACCTGCGCACGCCCGCCCAGCTCGGCGGGGCCGCGGGCACCCTGGCCGCGCTCGGCGGAGACCCGGCGCTGCCCGCGCTGTTCGCCGAGGAACTCGGGCTGGCCGCGCCGCCGGTGCCCTGGCACGCGGAACGGTCACCGGTCGCAGAACTGGGCGCGGCCCTCACCCAGACCTCCGGCGCCCTCGGCAAGACGGCCCTCGACGTGATCATGCTCGCCCAGACGGAGGTCGGCGAGGTCGCCGAGTCCTCCACGGGGGGCTCCTCGGCGATGCCGCACAAACGCAACCCCGCGCTGGCGGTGCTCGTGCGCTCCGCGGCCCTGCAGATCCCGGTGTACGGCCAGCTCCTGGCCTCGGCGCAGCTGGCCGAGCACGAGCGGGCCGCGGGCGCCTGGCAGGCCGAGTGGCACGCGACGCGCGAGTGCCTGCGGCTGACCGGCGGCGCCGCCGCGACCACCGCGGAACTGCTCGCCGGGCTGCGGGTCTTCCCTGAGCGGATGCGGGCCAACCTGGACCTCACCGGCGACCGCGTCGTCTCCGAACGCCTGGCCGCCCTGCTCGGCAGGGACCGGCTCGACCGGGCAGCGGCGCAGGAGGGCCCACTCCGGCGGACGCTCGCGGGGGAGGTCCCCGAGGAGGCGTTCGACCCCGCGGGCTACCTCGGGGCGGCGCAACCCCTCATCGACCGAGTTCTGACCGCCTACCGGGAGCAGTCTTGACGATCCTCAGCCACCGCGTCGACGGGCCCGCCTGGGCGCCGCTGCTGGTGCTCGGCCCCTCGCTGGGCACCACCCTGCACGTGTGGGACCCGCAGATGGAGGCGCTGACCGCCTCCTGGCGGGTGCTCCGCTACGACCTGCCGGGTCACGGCGGCTCGGCGCCCGTGAGCGAGGTCACCGTCGGCCTGCTCGCCGACGCCGTGCTCGCCCTGGCCACCCAGGAGAAGGCCGACAGGTTCGCGGTCGGCGGCATCTCCCTCGGCGGCGCCGTCGCCGCGACCGTCGCCGTCACGGCCCCCGAGCGGGTCAGCCACCTGGTGCTGTGCTGCAGCTCCGCCCGCTTCGGCGAGCCGGGACCGTGGCACGAGCGGGCGCACGCCGTACGGCGGGACGGCATGAAACCGCTGGCCGACGTGCTGCCCGCCCGCTGGTTCAGCGCCCCCGAAACCGGCACCGAGGCTGTCATTGAGGCCGTCACCGAGGTGCGGCGGATGCCGTACGGGGTGGACGCGGGCTCCTACGCCGCCTGCTGCGAGGCGCTGGCGGACTACGACCTCACCGGTGAGCTGGGCGCGGTCGCCGCGCCGACCCTGGTCGTCGCGGGCGCGGACGACCCGGCGACGCCCCTGGCGCACGCCCTCACCCTCGCCGCCGGCATCCCCGGCGCGCTGCTCACGGTCGTGCCAGGCGCCTCCCACCTGGCGGGCGTCGAACGGCCGGAGGAGGTCACCGCGGCGATCGTCCGCCACCTCGGCGGCGAACGCGCCGCCGAGGGGGCCAGGACCAGGCGGCGGGTGCTCGGGGACGCGCACGTCGACCGCGCCGAGGCCGCGACCACCGGCTTCACCCGTGACTTCCAGGAGTTCATCACCCGCTACGCCTGGGACGGGATCTGGAACCGTCCCGGGCTGGACCGCCGTACCCGCAGCTGTGTCACCCTGACCGCCCTCGTCGCCGGGGGCCACCTGGAGGAACTGGCCATGCACGTCCGCGCGGCCCTGCGCAACGGGCTGACCCCCGACGAGATCAAGGAGGTGCTGCTGCAGAGCGCCGTCTACTGCGGGGTGCCCGCGGCCAACGCCGCCTTCGCCGTGGCGCAGCGGACCCTGGACGAGGTCGGGGTGCTCTGACCTGGCCCTGCGCGTGACGCGTCCGGGAGGTAAGGAACCGGATGAGTGGGTAGGAGAGCGCCCGTGAACGGCGAAACGCACATCACGGGATCAGAAGGACCGGCACCGGCGCCCTCCCCGATCACGGCGGACCTCGTGCTCTCGGTCAACCGGGAGCGGCACCCGATCACCGTGGACACCAGGGAGACACTCCTGGACACGCTCCGCGAGCGGCTCGGGCTGACCGGCGCGAAGAAGGGCTGCGACCACGGGCAGTGCGGGGCGTGCACGGTGCTGCTCGACGGCAGGAGGGTGAAGTCCTGCCTGACACTGACCGTGACCCTGGACGGCAGGCGGGTCGTGACCGTGGAGGGGCTGGCGGACGGCGACGGGCTCCACCCGCTGCAGACGGCGTTCGTCGAACACGACGCCTTCCAGTGCGGCTACTGCACCCCGGGCCAGCTCTGCTCCGCGGTCGGCGTGCTGGCCGAGGCGGCGGCCGGATGGCCGAGCGCGGTCACCCGCGACGACGGCACCGGCTCCGGCGTGAACCTCGACGAGGAGGAGATCCGCGAGCGCATGAGCGGCAACCTGTGCCGCTGCGGCGCCTACGTCAACATCGTCGCGGCCATCGGGGAGGTGGCGGGATGAGGCCCTTCTCCTACCTGAGGGCCCCGGACGCCCCGAGCGCGGTCGCCACGGCCGCCGGCAGGCCGGACACCATGTACCTCGCGGGCGGCACGAACCTGGTCGACCTGATGCGGCTCGGTGTCGCCGTCCCCGACGTCCTGGTCGACGTCAGCGGGATCGCCTCCGGCACGATCGAGGAGACCGGGGACGGCGCCCTGCTGATCGGCGCGGGCGTGCGCAACAGCGACCTGGCCGCCGACCCCCTGGTACGGCGCCGCCACCCCCTGCTGTCCCAGGCGGTGCTCGCCGGGGCCTCCGGCCAGATCCGCAACATGGCGACCGTCGGCGGCAACCTGATGCAGCGCACCCGCTGCCCCTACTTCCAGGACGTCACCAAACCCTGCAACAAACGCCTGCCCGGCACCGGCTGCCCGGCCAGGGCGGGAGAGCACCGCAACCTGGCGATCCTCGGCCACTCGGACGACTGCGTGGCCACCCACCCCTCGGACATGGCCGTCGCGCTGGCCGCGCTCGGCGCGATCGTGCACGTCGAGGGCGCCGAGGGGCCGCGGACCGTGCCGATGCCCGGACTGCACCGGCTGCCGGGGGAGGAGCCGGAACGCGACACCGTGCTCGGCCAGGGCGAGCTGATAACCGCCGTCGAGGTGCCGCCGCTGCCGTTCCCCGGCCGCTCGCGTTACCGCAAGGTCAGGGACAGGGCGTCGTTCGCCTTCGCGGTCGTCTCCGTCGCCGCCGTCCTCGACGTGGCCGACGGGACGGTGCGCGACTGCCGGATCGCGTTCGGCGGCGTCGCCCACGCGCCCTGGCGGGCCGAGACGGCCGAGGCCGCGCTGCGCGGCGCGGCTGCGACGGAGGCCGAGTTCACCAGGGCCGCGGAGGCCGAATTGGCCGCCGCACGGCCGCTGCCCGGCAACGCGTTCAAGGTCCCTCTGGCCCGCAACGTGCTCGTCCGCACCCTCGTCGACCTCGCGGAGGCGTCATGACCACCCTCGCGGGCCCCGGTGCCGCCTCCTCCGTCGGTTCGGCCCTCGACCGGGTCGAGGGTCTGGAGAAGGTGACGGGCCGGGCGAAGTACGCCTACGAGTACGCTCCGGACGACCTGGTCTACGCCGCGCCCGTGCAGGCGGGCATCGCCAGGGGAGAGGTCCGCGCGGTCGACGCCGACGCCGCCCTCAAGCTTCCCGGCGTGATCGCCGCCATCTGGTACGGCAACGCCCCCAGGCTGGCCCCCGCAGAGAACGCCGAGCTCTCGGTGCTCCAGTCGCGCCGGGTCGCCTACCGGGGCCAGTACGTCGCGGTCGTGGTCGCCGAGACGCTGGAGAACGCCGTCGAGGCGGCCAGATTGCTGCGGGTGGACTACGACGTCGAGGAGCACGACGTCGAACTGCGCGCCGACCACCCCGGTATGTACCGTCCGGAACGGGTCAACCCGGTCTACCCCGCCGACACCGAGCAGGGAGACCCGGACGCCGCCCTCGCCGCGGCCGAGGTGGTGGTGGACGAGGTCTACTCGACCCCCGCCGAGCACAACAACCCGATGGAGCCGCACGCCACCGTCGCCGTGTGGGACGGCGACGGGCTGACCCTCTACGACTCGACCCAGGGGGCGACCTCGGTCCGTGACATCGTCGCGCCGCTGTTCGGGCTGCCGCCGGGCAACGTCCGGGTCGTCTCCCCGCACGTGGGAGGCGGTTTCGGGTCGAAGGGCACGCCGCTGTCGCCGGTCGTGCTCGCCGCGCTGGCCGCCAAACACGCCGGGCGGCCCGTCAAACTCGCGGTGACCCGCAGCCAGATGTTCTCGGTGATCGGCTACCGCACCCCGACCATCCAGCGGATACGGCTCGGCGCCGACGCCCGGGGACACCTCGGGGTGATCGTCCACGACGTGTTCGAGCAGAGCTCACGGATCAGGGAGTTCGCCGAGCAGACGGCCACACCCACCCGGATGATGTACGCCGCCCCCAACCGGCGCACCACCCACCGGCTGGTCAGGCTGGATGTGCCCACGCCCTCCTGGATGCGTGCCCCGGGCGAGGCGCCCGGCATGTTCGCCCTGGAGTCGGCGCTGGACGAACTGGCCTTCGCCTGCGGGATCGACCCGATCGAACTGCGCGTCCGCAACGAGCCGGAGACCGACCCGGAGAGCGGTCTGCCCTTCAGCTCCCGCAACCTGGTCGCCTGCATGCGCGAGGGGGCGCGCAGGTTCGGCTGGGCGGACCGCGACCCGGCCCCCGGCGTCAGGCTCAGGGACGGCCTGCTGGTCGGCACCGGCGTCGCGGCCTCCACCTACCCGGTCTACCGCCGCCCCTCGAAGGCGAGCGCGACGGCCCTGGCCGACGGCACGTTCACCGTACGGATCGCCGCGATGGACATCGGCACCGGCGCCAGGACCGCGCTGACCCAGATCGCCGCCGACACGCTGGGCGTCCCGCCCGGCCTGGTCCGCGTGGAGATCGGCGACAGCGCGCTGCCCGACGCCTCACTCGCGGGCGGCTCGATGGGCACCGCCTCCTGGGGCACGGCCGTGGTCAGGGCCTGCGAGGCGCTCACCGCGGCGCTGCGGGAGCGGGACGGCCAGGTGCCCCCGGACGGCGTCGAGGTCTCCGCCGACACCGCGCGGGAGATCGGAGGGGAACGGCGTTTCGCCCAGCACGCCTTCGGCGCCCAGTTCGCCGAGGTCGGGGTGGACCCCGCGACGGGGGAGACACGGGTGCTGCGGCTGCTCGGGGTGTTCGCCGCGGGCCGGATCGTCAACCCCAAGACCGCCCGTTCGCAGTTCGTCGGCGGCATGACCATGGGCATGTCGATGGCGCTGTTGGAGGAGAGCGTCATGGACCGTGAGTTCGGCGACTACCTCAACCACGACCTCGCCCAGTACCACGTGGCCGCCTGCGCCGACGTCCGCGACGTCGAGGCCGTCTGGATCGAGGAGGACGACCCGCACCTCAACCCGATGGGGACCAAGGGCATCGGCGAGATCGGCATCGTCGGCACCGCCGCCGCCGTGGCCAACGCCGTCCACCACGCGACCGGGGTCCGCGTCCGCGACCTGCCGATCCGCATCGACAGGCTCGTGCGCTGATCTTCAGGCACACCGCGGGCAGGCTCGCGGACGCGGCGCCCGGCTGGCTCGTCGAGACGGTGCGGATCAGGCCCGCGGCGCCCCGCCCGTGGCCGATGCTGCGCACGGCGCTGGCCGTGGTCGCCCCGCTGCTGGCGGGACTCGCCATGGGGCGCATCGCCCTGGGGCTGCTGCCCGCCATGGGGGCCATGGGCACCGCCCTGGCCGACCAGGGCGGCTCCTACCGGGCCAGGGTCGTCAGGATGGGCGCCACCGCGCTCGGCGGCGCGGCGGGCTTCCTGGTCGGGGCCGCGGCCAGGGAGACCGGCTGGTGGGCGGTGCTGGTCACCGTCGCGGTCGCGGTGCTGTCCGCGCTGGTCAGCACCACCGGCGCCGCCGGGTCGAGCGCCGGGCTCCAGCTCCTCGTGATGACCGTACTCGGCACCGGCGTCCCGCTGGGACCGCCGGGGGCGGGCACGCTGCTGTTCCTGCTCGGCTCGGCGTGGGCGCTGGCGCTCGCGCTGGCCGACTGGCCGCTGCACCCGAGGGCGCCGGAGGAGGCGGCGGTGATCGCGGCCTACCGGGCGCTCGGCGCCCTGGCCGCCGGGCGTGACGCCGGTACCGTCGTCGCCTTCGACACCGCCCTCAGGAACGCCTACGACACCGTGTTCGGCGCCCGTTCCGCGTCGGCGGGGACCGACCCGTGGCGCACCCGCGCGGTCGCCCTGCTGAACCAGGCCTCGCTGGTCCGCAACGCCCTGATCTCCCTCGACCTGGAGGGGCGCGACCCGCCGGAGGGCACGAAGGCGGCCGTCGAGGGCGTCGCGGACGCGCTCGCCGGAGGGCCGCTCCCGGCGAGGACGCCGGGGGAGGGGCCGGACTCGCCCGCGACCCGCGCCCTCGGCTCGGCCCTCGAAGGGGCCGTCGAACTGCTGTACGGCGGGGACCCGCCCGCCGACGGCCCGCCGTACGAGTGGCGGGACCGGGGTGAGCGCCTCAGACAGGCCTGGGAACGGATGTGGTCGGGCCGGCTGACCCGTGTCTACACCGTCAGGCTCGCGCTGTGCGTGGGGGTCGCGAGCGCGTTGAGCGAACTGCACCTGGTCGAACGGTCCTACTGGACGACGCTGACCGTCGCGCTGGTGCTCAAACCCGACTTCGGCTCGGTCTTCGCCCGCGCCGTGCAGCGAGCCCTCGGCACTCTCGCCGGCACGGTGATCGGCACCGTCGTGCTCGTCGCCGTGCCGTACGGCCCCGCGCTCCTGGTCCCGGTCGCGGTCTTCGCCGCGCTCCTGCCGTACGGCATGCAGCGCAACTGGGGGCTGATGTCGGCCTTCCAGGCGCCGCTGGTGCTGTTGCTGGTCGACCTGCTGACCCGTGGCGGGCCGAGGCTGGCCGAGATCCGGCTGGTCGACACGCTGGCCGGGTGCCTGATCGTCCTGCTGCTGGGATACCTGCCGTGGCCCGCGAGCTGGGAGGCGCCGGTCGGGCCGAGGTTCGCCGACGCGGTCTCGGCGACCGCCGACTATCTCCGGCACGCCTTCGACCCCGGGCACACCGGCAGGGCGGCGCTGCGCCACCGCGTCTACGACGCCCTGGCCGACCTGCGCACCGTCTTCCAGCGGGCGATGACGGAACCGGCCGTGGTCAGCAGGCGCGTCACCACGTGGATGCCCGCGATGACCGCCCTCGAACGGGTGGCCGACGCGACCGCCGCGACCGTCGCCAGGACCGAGCACGGCGCCCCGCGGCCGTCGGCCGGGGCGGTCGGGGCGGCGGTCGCCTCACTTGAGGGGATCGCGCGGGACGTGCGCGCGGGCACCCCGCCGGGACGGCCGGAACTCGCGCGGGAGGACGCGCTGGAACGGGTGAACGCCGCGGTGCGCGGCCTGGGCGACACCGTCTCCGGGCACCACACCTGCTGACCCGGCTAGCCCTCCCCGGCGCGCTCCTCTGAGGCCAGGGCGGAGTGCCGGTAGGAGTAGGCGAAGTACACGACCAGGCCGATCGCGAACCACACCGCGAAGCGGACCCACGTCTGCCACTGCAGGAAGGTGATCAGCCAGAGTGAGAAGAGGATGCCGATCGCCGGGACGACGGGCATCCCCGGGCAGCGGAAGGTCCTGGGCAGGTCGGGCCGCCGGTAGCGCAGGACGATCACCGAGGCGCACACCACGACGAAGGCCAGCAGGATGCCGATGTTGGTCAGCTCGGCCGCCTCGACGATGGGCAGGAACCCGGCGATGAGCGCGGAGATGACGCCGACGATCCACGTCACCCGGGTCGGCACGTGCCGGGTGGGGTGCGTCTTGGCGAACCACCTGGGCAGCAGTCCGTCACGGCTCATCGAGAACCACACGCGGCTGACGCCGAGCATGAAGGTGAACATGACGGTCAGGATGCCGACGATCGCGCCGACCGCGATCACGTCGGCCAGGCCCCGCAGGCCGACCGCCTTGAACGCCGTGGAGAACCCGCTCTCCTTGTCGATCTCGGTGTAGTGCTGCATGCCCGTCAGTACCAGGCAGGCCAGCACGTACAGCACCATCGAGACGCCCAGCGAGTAGATGATCGCCTTGGGCATGTGGCGCTGGGCGTCCTTGGACTCCTCGGCGGCCGTGCTCATGGCATCGTAGCCGAAGACGGCGAAGAACACCGTGGCCGCGCCGGTGAACGCGCCGCCGATGCCGTAGGGGAAGAAGGGGGTGTAGTTCGAGGTGTTGATGTGGAAGAGGCCGACCACGATGACCAGCAGCACCACGGCGACCTTCAGGCCGACGACCGCCATCTCGAACCTGGCCGCGTTGCGCATGCCGAGGTTCAGCAGGTAGGCGATCAGCAGGCACAGCAGGGCGGCGAACAGGTCGACCCGGTGCCCCGCGCCCGTCCCCGGCGCGCCGAGCATCCACGAGGGCAGGTTCACGCCCAGGTCGCCGAGCAGGAAGGAGAAGTAGCCCGAGATGCCGATGGCGACGACCGCGACGATCGCGGTGTACTCAAGCAGCAGGTCCCAGCCGATGAACCAGCCCGCGATCTCGCCGAGCACCGCGTAGCCGTAGGTGTAGGCCGATCCGGCCTTGGGGATCAGCCCGGCGAACTCGGCGTAGGAGAAGGCCGCCGCCGCGCTGGCGATTCCGGCGATCAGGAAGGAGACGACGACGGCCGGTCCGGCGATGCCGTTGGCGACGGCGCCCGCCAGGGTGAAGATGCCCGCGCCGATGATGCCGCCGACTCCGATGGCGGTGAGCTGCCAGAGTCCCAGCACGCGGGTGAGCTGTTCGGTTCTTCCACCCTCGGGTTCCTCGATGTGCTCGATGGGCTTGCGGCGCAGAAGGCCGGTTCCCGTCCGCAGTCTGGCCATGGCGCTCCCCTCGCACGACGACTCACGACGACTGCGGCGGACGACCCGATCTGGCCCGCCACGTCCGGGTCTTACCCCTTTTTCGTGATGCTTACTCCATGAGAGGTGTTCTGTCAGATTGGGGAGTATTGGCTGGTAGGAGGGGTTTCTGCAGGGTAGCGTCGAGGTATCGAATCCCGGACACGGGGGGAGACGCCATGCCGAGCGATCCCGATCATGTGCTCGACGCCATCGACGGAGTCGTCGACGAGTGGCTCGCCATGAGCGAGGACTCCATGCGCTGGGCGCCACCGGAGAAACCCGCGCCGAGACCGCGGCTCACGCTGCCCACGCCACCCCTGCCGCCCCTGGTCGAGGGGCTGCTGCAGGAGGCGGGCGCCCGCGCCCAGGCCGTGGTCGAGGCGTTGCGGCCGCTGGGGGAGGGGGTGGCCGGAGTCCTGTCCTCGATCTTCGACGGCGACGCCGTACGCCGTCTGATCGAGCCCGCCGACTGGCCCGAGGAGCACCCCGAGCTCGACGTCGACGACCCTGAGGAGCCTCAGCCGCCCTCGGGGGTGTCGGCTGAGGCGTCGCCGGGGGCGTCGTCGAGGGCGAACCGCAGGTAGCGCTCGGCCGAGCGCCGCACGGCCCGCGCCCCGTCGGTGCGCACGACCCGCTTCCACCAGCCGCCGTAGACCCGCTCGAAGTCGTAGGGCTCAAGCAGCGACAGGGCGCGGCGGACCGTCCTCGGGCGCTCGGGGATGAGATTCGGGTAGCTGTACATGAACGAGACCCAGCGCCGGTCGGAGACCACCTGGAGGATGTCGCCGGAGAACAGCGCCGCCGGGCCGTGCGCCCCCTCGCGCCGGTGCAGCACCTGGCCGCCCTCGAAGTGCACGCCCGCGTTGACCAGGGTCAGGTCGTCGCCGATCTCCAGGGTCTCGCCCTCCCAGAACACGACCGACTCGTCCGGGCGGGCCACCCACGCGCGGTCCTTGGCGTGGATGTAGACCGGCGCGTCGAAGGCGTGCGCCCACTCGACCATCGAGCCGTAGAAGTGCGGATGGCTGATCGCGATGGCCTTGATCCCGCCCAGTTCGCGGACCTGCCGGACGACCTCCTCGTCGAAGTGGGTGACCATGTCCCACAGCACGTTGCCCCCGGCGGAGCGCACCAGCAGCGCGCGCTGGCCGATCGCGGTCGCCGGGTCGGTGCCCAGGCCGACGACGCCGGGCCCCTCCTCGGCGACCACGGCCCTGTGGCCGGCCGCGCTCAGCTCGGCCAGCGACGTCCAGCGCTGCCCCTGCCAGCCGACGTACTGCCGCTCGTCCTCACAGATCGGGCAGTTCTCCCTGAGAGCGGCGTACTGAACACCACAGGTCACACAGATCGGCAGGTCGTTCACGGTGACTCCCTCGTGAGCCGTACGATTCCCCGAAGACTTCCTGAGCCGACGCTAGCCGACGGGTCCGCGGGGCAGGTCGTAGGCCTGGGCGAGAAGTTCGTAGGAGCGGATCCTGTCCTCGGGGTCGTGCACCATCGTGGTGATCATCAACTCGTCGGCCTCGGTGCGCTTGCGCAGCGCGTTCAGGCCCTCCCTGACCTCCCCGGGGTCGCCCAGGACCACGTTGGACAGGTAGTCCTCGACGAAGACCCGCTCGGCCGGGGTGTAGGGGTGATCCCGCGCCTCCTCGGGCGTCGGCACCGGCTGGGGAGCCCCCCTGCGCAGCCTGAGCATGGACAGCGCGCCGGGCAGCGCCAGGCTCAGCGCCCGCTCCGAGGTCTCCGCGGCGACGGCGGAGACCCCGATCATCGCGTACGGCCGCTCCAGCACCGCGGAGGGCTGGAAGGCGGAACGGTAGAGCTCAAGGGCGGGCAGGGTGTTGGCCGCGCTGAAGTGGTGGGCGAAGGCGAACGGCAGGCCGAGGATGCCCGCGAGCTGGGCGCTGAAGCCGCTCGATCCGAGCAGCCAGATCGGCGGGCGCCCCGACTCCGGAGTCCTGGGGGTGGCGACGACCTTGCGCAGCGGGTGCCCCTCGGGGAAGGAGCCGTCGAGGAAGGCGGTCAGCTCGGCCAGCTGCTCGGGGAAGTCGTCGGCGTCCGGGCCGTTCCTGCGCAGCGCCCGAGCGGTCGCCTGGTCGGTGCCCGGCGCCCTGCCGAGCCCGAGGTCGATGCGGCCGGGATGCAGCGCGTGCAGGGTGCCGAACTGCTCGGCGACGACCAGCGGGGCGTGGTTGGGCAGCATCACGCCGCCGGAACCCAGCCGGATGGTCCGTGTCGCCGCGGCGAGGTGGGCGATCAGCACGGCGGGGGAGGAACTGGCGACCGAGGGCATGCCGTGGTGCTCGGCCACCCAGATGCGGTGGTATCCCCACTCCTCGGCTCTCCTGGCCAGCTCGGTGCTCGCCCGCAACGCCCTGGTCGGGCTCACTCCCGACCCGACGACCGCCAGCTCCAGGATCGAGAGCGGGACCTCGGCGGCCCCCCGGGCCACACCTCGGATGATGTCTTCAGCCATGACAGTGGCAACCCCAACGAACCGGAGGGTATTTCCGGTTGCCCGGGATCGTCCTCCCGCCCGTCCCCGGTGCCCCCGCCGGACCGGGGGCACCGGGGACGGGACTCAGCGTCTCCAGGCGCAGACGGCGGTGCGGTCGTCCTCGTGGGACTCGTCCCGGAAGCTGAGCTGCCAGAAGAACTCGGGGAGGGACGGCATCGAGGGCTGCGACCACCAGGCGGAGACCTGCTCGCTGACCTCCTCCTCGCCCATCGGCCTGGCCAGGCCGCCGGTGCACAGCAGCAGCATGTCGCCCCGCAGGAGATCGGCCATCGCGGTCCCGGAAGGGCCGTCCCCGGGGAGCGCGTCCGGCGTCCGTGCGCCGTCCCCGGCGGGCAGGACCGGGGACCAGTGCCCCTCGCGCAGGAGCGACGCCGTGCCGTCGCCGATCCGCGCCACGTGGACGCGGTGCTCGGCGGTGTCGATGATCGCGGCCAGCAGGGTGGTGCGCAGGGCGGCGGCGGGAACGCCGGTCCGCTCGGCCCGCTCGGCGAGGTCACGGGTGACGGCGGCGAAGAAGTCCTCCACCGGGGCGCCGTCCTCGGCGTGCCGCAGCAGGCCGAGCAGGTTGCGGCGGGCGGAGGCGCAGGCCTCGGCCGCGCCGACGTGGGACAGTTCCGCGTCCGCGAGTCCTCCCGCGGCGCACGCGAGCAGCCGGGAGCCGTCGATCTGCCACAGCCCCATCGCGTCCCTGCGGGGAGCCCCGTCGCGGCGGTTGGCCTCCCCTCTGACGGAGGCCGCCCTGACGGACAGCTCCGGCAGGTCGGCGCCGTCGAGCTCACTGTCCGGTCGTTTCCCGATCGCGTCGGGGACCGCCCCGGTGACGGGACGCGCCATCGGCCGCCCGCCGATGACGAGCGGGTCGAGGACCCTTCCTGCGGGGACGAATCGTGGCTTCGCCTGGAGTCGCTTCACATCCGTGCTTTCTGTTCGATCCGATGTCAGACCGCGTCCGCGGGCATGGGAGGGGAACCCTCCTGATCTGGTCTGGTCGGGACGATCGATCGCACGCCGGTCGGGGCGGACGGCCCGTGCGGGCTCCGTCACGAAGGGCCGGCGTCCTCTCGGTCGTTGGAGCTCCCGGCCGGGAATCCCGAAATTACCCTAAACCCTGGCAAATCATTTGATATCGGGAATTGGGATTGCTAATCCGGCTTTTGGTGCGCATGTCAAACCGACGTGGCAGGGCGTGCGGGGGTTTACCGCAGGCCCAAAAACAATCACCACTGTGACATGGCCGGGGGCGCCCGCCGTACGGCTCGTGCCCGGCGGTGGGAACGGCCGGGCCGGGACCGGACGGCCCGCTCAGCGGGGCACTCGCCCGTGCGATCCGTACGGCTCGGCTCGCCGGGGTCCTCCGCGGAACTTTGGACTTCATTTGCTGATTAATGCTGATATCTCGGTGAATATCGGTGCATATGGTGAGGAGGTCCTAAATATTCCTAAGGAGTGATCCGCGGGGGTTTCAATGATGAGAAGGATCGTCGTGCTGCTGGCCACCGTGGCCGTCGTACTCGGTGGCGGTGCCACCAGAGTCCTCGCCCAGCCCAGCCTCAACGAACAGGACAAGACCTTCCTGGCTCAGGCCCACCGGTCGAACCTGACCGAGATCGAGGCGGGCAGGCTCGCCGAGAAGAAGTCGAGCAACCAGGCCGTGCAGAACATCGCCAAGAAGATCGTGGCCGACCACCTCAAACTGGACGCGGCCGTCAAACGGGAGGCGCAACGGGCGGGCGTCACGCTTCCCGAACAGCCCGCGCCCAAGCAGCGCGCCACACTCGACAAGCTGTCGAACCTGAACGGCGCGGCCTTCAACAACGCCTGGATCAGGGCGCAGATCGCCGGGCACCGCCAGACTCTCACGGTCATCAACACCGAGCTGAGGGACGGCTCCTCCGCCGCGGTCAAGAAGGTCGCCTCGGAGGCCAAGCCCGTCGTGCAGGCCCACCTGGAGATGTTGCAGCAGGCCAGGGGCAACGGCGGCGGGGGGGGCGGCAACGGCGGCGGTGGCGGTGGGGGCGGGTCCCCCGCGCCGCGGAGCACCCCGACCGGCAGCATCCTCCCGCACGAATAGGCCCGCCTGGGAGACGGCGCGGTACGGAGGCACCCCTGACCCGGCTCCGGCCGGGTCAGGGGTTTCCGGAAAGGCCCTGATGGCCCAGATAACGCAGGACCGCCAGGACGCGGCGGTTCCCGCTCGCGGTCGGCGGCAGGCCCAGCTTGGTGAACACACCGGAGACGTGTTTCTCCACGGCCGCGGCCGACAGGTGCAGCCGCGCCGCGACCTCGGCGTTCGAGCAGCCCTGCGCCATCAGCGCGAGCACCTCCCTCTCGCGGGGGCGGAGCGGGGGAAGGTCATCCATGGCACACCGTCTTCCTGGAGGTAGGGAAAACCGGAGAGTTGGCGCAGGCCCCTTGCGGGTTTGCGGCCGTACGGCCTAAATGTAGGCCATGCGGTCGAAAATTACGCCGGATGGCCGGAAAACACCGGGCAGGAAGAAGTCCACGTTCATCGAGGAGACGCGCAGGCGTCAGATCGTGGGCGGCGCGATCACGACGATCGCCAGCGCGGGGCTCGCCCAGGCGTCGCTGGCCCGGATCGCCGACGAGGTGGGGATCAGCAAGAGCGTGATCTCCTACCACTTCGACGGCAGGGACGAGCTGATCGAGGAGATCGTCACCTCCCTGCTGGCGGAGTCGAACCGGTTCATCAGGTCCAGGGTCGAGCGGGAGACCGGCGGCCCGGCCAGGCTCCGCGCCTACATCGAGGCGAGCTTCGCCTTCATGGCCGACCATCGCGAGAACTTCGTCGCCATGGTCGACATCTGGGGAAGTTTCGGGACGGCGGAGGCGAAACGCGCCTTCAACGCCACCGCCTACGACCCCTGCCGCAGGCACATCGAGGGGATCCTGCGCAGAGGACAGCAGGACGGCGACTTCCGGGACTTCACCCCCCGCACGCTCGCCTCGACCGTTCAGGGCGCCATCGACGGTGTCATGCTGCAGTGGGTCTTCGACGAGGCGGCCGTGGACCTCGCCGGGTGCGCCGCCGAACTGGCCGACATGTTCGACCTGGCCACCCGCGCGAGCGCCCCCGGGGAGGCCCGGTGAGCGCCACCAGCCTCGGCGACCTGCTCAGGAGGCGGGCCGCGACCGACGGGCGACGGCCGCTGTTCCGCTTCGGCGGCGTCACCACCACCGTCGCGCAGGTCGAGGAGCGGACCAACCGGCTGGCGGCCGTGCTGCGGGCCCACGGGGTGCGCCGCGGCGACCGGGTGGCCGTCATGCTGCCCAACGGCGTAGGCTTCCCCGTCGCCTGGCTGGCCGTGGGCAAGCTCGGCGCGGTCACCGTCCCGGTCAACGCCGGCTACCGGAGCGACGACCTCGCCCACGTGATCGCCGACTCGGGTGCCGTGCTCGCCCTCGCCGGTACGGCACAGGCCGCGCGGGCGCTGCTCGGCACCCGGGTCGGGCAGGTCGGACTGCTCGACCCGGCCGGCGCGGGGCCCTTCGGGCAACCGGTCCCCGGCGCCTTCGACGCGGGAGCGGAGGCCGACGCCGCCTCGCCGTACCTCGAACCTCCGCAGGTCGGCCCCGAGGACCTGGCGAACCTCCAGTACACCTCGGGCACGACGGGGTTCCCCAAGGGGTGCATGCTCACCCACGGCTACTGGCTGCGCCTGGCGGAGCTGGCGGCGGGCATCGTCGGGGCCGGTGAGGACGACGTCGACCTGACCGCCCAGCCCTTCTCCTACATGGACCCGCAGTGGAACACCGTGCTGTGCCTGATGAAGGGCATCCCGCTGGTGATCCTGCCGAGGTTCTCCGCCTCGACGTTCTGGCGCTCCGCGCGTGAGGAGGGCGCCACGTTCTTCTACCTGCTCGGCACCATGCCGGTCTACCTGTACCGGCAGCCGGAGGACCCGCTGGACCACGCGCACCGGGTCAGGCTCGTCCTGTGCTCGGGCATCGTCGCCGACCTGCACGCCGCGTTCGAACGGCGCTGGGGGGCGCCCTGGCGGGAGGCGTACGGCATGACCGAGACCGGCGTCGACCTGGCGGTCCCGGCGGGCGACGACGCCTGTGTCGGCAGCGGGGCCGCGGGGGTTCCCGTACCCGGCAAACAGGTCGAGATCATCGACGGTGAGATCGTCGTCACCGGCAGCCCGATGATGCTCGGCTACTGGAACGACCCCGAGGCCACCGCGGAACGCATCCGCGACGGCAGGCTGTACACCGGCGATCTCGGCCGCAGGGACGAACGCGGTTACATCCACCTCGTGGGCAGGCGCAAGGACATGATCCGCCGCGGCGGTGAGAACGTCGCCGCCGCCGAGGTCGAGGCGGTCCTCGCCCGGCACCCCGCCGTCCGGGCCGCGGCGGTCGTCGCGGTCCCGGACGACCTGCGGGGCGAGGAGGTCAAGGCGTTCGTCCAGGTCGCGACCCCCGTGCCACCAGGGGAACTGGTGGAGTTCGTCCGAGGGCGCCTGGCCGGTTTCAAGGTGCCGCGTTTCGTGGAGTACGTCGAGGAGTTCCCCATGACCCCGTCAGAACGGATCGCCAAACACCTGCTGCCCTCAGGCAGGGAGAACGAGTACGACGCGCTCGGGGAGGCCGTGTGAGCGACACCGCCGAAAACACCGCGGAGGACACGGCCGAGCACTCCGTCGGAGACGCCGTCAAAGACATCCTCACGGCCCGCCACGGCGCGGCCCTGGTGGTCACCTTCGACCGCCCCGAGGTGCTGAACGCCTTCAGGGACCGCACGTTCGCCGAGCTCGGCGCGGCCCTGGACGAGGCGGAGCGGGACGAGACGGTGCGCGCGGTCGTCCTGACCGGGCGCGGACGCGCCTTCTCCTCGGGCGTCGACCTCACCGAGACACGCGAACGCCTGAGCCGTACGGCGTCGCGGGACCTGGCCGCGACCGTCGAGGACTTCCAGGACGTCACCAGGCGCCTGGTCGCCTTCCCGAAGACCGTCATCTCCGCGGTGAACGGCATCGCGGTCGGCGTGGGCGCGGAGCTGGCGATAGCGAGCGACCTGCGGATCGCGGCGGAGGAGGCCGAGTTCGCCTTCATGGAGGTGCGCCGCGGCCTCTACCCGACCAACGGCGTGCTGTACTTCCTGCCCCGCCTGGTCGGGCACGGCAGGGCGGCCGACCTGCTGCTGTCGGGAGAGCGGATCGGCGCCGCCGAGGCGCTCGGCGCGGGCCTGGTCAGCCGGGTCGTGCCCGGGGAGGACCTGCTCGCCACCGCCGTCGCGCTGGCCGAGACCATCGGGTCGGCCGCCCCCGTGCCGGTCGGCCTGATCAGGCGGCACCTGCGCAGGACCTGGGAACTCGACCTGGAGGGCGTGCTCGCCCTGGAGGTCGAGGGCTGCCTGGCCTGCCTGCGCAGCGCCGACCTCGCCGAGGGGCTGCACGCCTTCGGTGACGGGCGCGGCCCCGAGTTCCACGGCGACTGAACCGGCCGCCGCCCCTTCCACCACACCCGCTCTGGAACGGCCGTGTCACTCCGGCACGACCGCGCCGGCCCGGACCGGCCACGCTCACCCGGAACGGCCGCGCCGGCGCGGAGGAACCCCGGAACGGCCGCGCCGTTCCCGGAACGGCCGTGAAGCCCGCGGACCGTTCCGGGAGATCCCCCGTCCCTTCGCACCCCGCCTGCCCGCCGACCGTGGCCGCAGGCGGCCCTGGCGTGACCGCGCGCCCGGACCCGTGACGCCGGAAAAACCCGCTCGGGGGCCACGAAACCAAGGAGCCTCGATGGCGCAAGGTGAGACAGCGCTCCGCCGCGGACTGCGGCGGCGGCACATGACAATGATCGGCATAGGCGGCGTCATCGGCGCCGGCCTGTTCGTCAGCAGCGGCTCGGTGATCGCCATGGCGGGTCCCGCCTCGGTCGTCGCCTACGCCGTGGGCGGCGTGATCGTCGTCCTGGTGATGCGGATGCTCGGCGAGATGGCCGCGGCGCACCCGACCACCGGGTCCTTCTCCCGCTACGCGGAGCTGGCCCTGGGCCGCTGGGCGGGATTCCTCGTCGGCTGGGGCTACTGGTACTTCGCGGTCGCGGTGATCGCCTTCGAGTCCGTCGCGGGCGCCAGGCTGGCCTCCGGCATCGTCCCCGGCCTGCCGGTGTGGCTGGGCGCCCCGGCGCTGCTGGCCGTCCTCACCGTGGCGAACCTGGTCTCGGTGCGGGTGTTCGGCGAGACCGAGTTCTGGCTGGCCTCGGTCAAGGTCGTCGTGGTCGTCGCCTTCCTGGCCGTCGGCGCGCTGTACCTCACCGGGCTGTGGCCGCACGGTGGGCCGGGCCTGTCCGCGCTGACCGAGCACGGCGGGTTCGCCCCGAACGGCTGGGCGGCGGTGCTGGCCGCGCTGGTGACGGTGGTCTTCTCCTACTTCGGCGCGGAGATCGTCACGATCGCCGCCGCGGAGTCCGCAGAACCCGCCAGGGAGGTCGCGCGGGCGACCGTCAGGGTGGTGTGGCGGGTGCTGGTCTTCTACGTCGGCTCGATCCTGCTGATCGTCGCGGTCGTGCCGTGGAACCGGGTCCCGGCCAACGGGGAGGACAGCCCCTTCGCCACCGCCATCGAGGTTTTCGGCGTCCCCGGCGCGAGCGGCCTGATGACCGCGGTCGTCCTGGTCGCCGTGCTGTCGATCCTGAACGCGGGGATCTACGGCTCCTCGCGAATGCTGATGTCCCTGGCCGAGCGCGGGGACGCGCCCGCCGTACTGGCCAGGGTGCGGCCCTCGGGGGTGCCCGCCCCGGCGATCCTGGCGGGAAGCGGTCTCGCGCTGGTGGTCGTGGCCGTCGCGGGCCTGGTCAGCCCTGATGAGATCTTCGCCTTCCTGCTGAACGCCTCCGGCCTGCTCACGCTGGTCCTCTACCTGTTCATCGCGGTGAGCCAGCTACGGCTGCGCGCCCGCACCGACCCGGGGACGCTGCAGGTGCGCATGTGGGGCCACCCCTGGCTGAGCTGGACGGTGCTCGTCCTGCTCAGCGCGGCCCTGCTGGCCGTCTCCGTCTCTCCCGGCGTCGGGCCCGTCGTGCTCGGCGTCGGCGTCATCCTGGCCGTGACGCTGCTGGCGTACACGGTCAGGACCCGGCTGGGCCGTACGGCCCCGCCGGTCACCGATCCACTGGAGGTCCCCTGATGCGTCCGCCCGGCAGAACCTCGGCCGTGGTCGCCGTTCTCACCGCGCTGTTCCTGCTCCTCACCGCGGGTCCCGTGGCCGCCGCCGAGGCCGGGTTCGCCTGCCTCGTCGGCAGGGCGGCCAGGCCACCGGTCCCCGGGGTCATCCTTGACGTCCGGGGCCCCGGGGTCGCCTACACCGGCGCCGCCGGCGCCTTCCGGCTCGGCGGCAGGGACCTGCGGCCGACGGACGCCTTCCGCGCGGCCAGCGTCACCAAGACCTTCACCGCCGCGACCGTGCTCAAGCTCGCAGAACAGGGCAAGCTACGCCTCGACGACCCGATCAGCAAATATCTCGACCCTTCCCTGGTCGGGCGGGTGCACGTGCTCGGCGGCCGTTCCTACGGCGCGCGGATCACCGTGCGCGAGCTGCTCGACCACACCGCGGGCCTGTACGACTACGCCGCCGACGAGAGGTGGATCGCCGAGGTCGCCGCCCATCCCCGCAGGACGTGGACACCGGAACGGCTGGTCGACTGGGCTCTCGCCCACGGCAGGCCGTACTTCAGGCCGGGCAGGGGCTACCACTACTCCGACACCGGCTACATCCTGGCCGGGTACGTCATCGAGAAGGTCAGCGGCCTGCCCCTGCACCGCGCCTACCGCACGCTGCTCCTCGACCCGCTCGGGCTGCGCGGGACCTACCTCGAACACTGGGAACGGCATCGCGGGGCGCCGCTCTCGCACCCCTACCTCGGCTCCGTGGACACCAGGAACTGGAACCCGACCTTCGACACCTTCGCCGGAGGCGGCCTGGTCTCCACCGCGGCCGACCTGACCACCTTCTTCCGCGCCCTGTTCGAGGGCGGGGTCTTCCGCGACCCGGCGACGCTGCGGGCCATGCTGACCGCGACCCCGCAGAGCAAGGGCACCTACGGCCTCGGCATCCAGCGCCTGACATCCGGCGACGAGGTCCTGTGGTTCCACCCCGGAGCCTGGGGCGCCGTCGCGGCCTACGCGCCCGCGCGGCGGATCTCGGTCGTGGCGACCGTCAACCAGGCGCAGGACGAGGGGGCGCTGGCGGCGCTGTTGCGCGACGCCTACGCCATGGCCCTCGGCAGGTCCGTTCCCGGCTGCGGATGACGACCAGGATGAAGTCCCACTATCCCCCTGGGAAGCGGCAAAGGTCCCGCAAAAGGGTCGTAACACGGTAATCGCCGACCTTGTCCTCCCAGGTCACCGCCCTAGTCTGGACATCACCCAAGGGCCGTTCCCACCACGGGGACGGCCGAAGGGGCCGGGGGGTTCCGTGAGGATTGTCGTCGATCTCAACCGTTGTGAGGGCTACGCCCAGTGCGCCTTCCTGGCGCCGGACGTCTTCTCCATGCACGGCGAGGAGGCCCTGATGTACGACCCGGGCCCCGGCGAGGAGCGGCGCGAACAGGTCCTGCGGGCCGCGGCGGCCTGCCCGGTGCAGGCCATCACCGTCGAGTGGGACACCGCGCGACGGCCAGGGGGAGCGCTGACCGATGTCGGCTGAGACGGCCGCACGGGAGCTCAGACGGCGGGGCCGGGTGGTCGTCGTCGGAGCCTCCCTCGCGGGGCTGCACGGAGCCGAGGCGCTGCGCGCCGGAGGCTTCACCGGATCGCTGACCGTGATCGGCGACGAGCCGCGCGAGCCGTACGACAGGCCGCCCCTGTCCAAGCAGGTCCTGCTGGGCAGGACGGCGGCGGAGGCGACCACACTGCCGCGCGCCCGCGACCTCGACGTCCGCTGGCGGCTCGGCGTGGCCGCGACCGGGCTCAACCTGGCCGAACGGCGGGTCAGCCTCGCCGACGGCGACGAGATCGAGTACGACCGCCTGCTCATCGCGACCGGCACCCGCGCCAGGCCGTGGTTCAAGGAGACGGAGGCCGCCCTCGACGGGGTGTTCGTCCTGCGCACCGCCGACGACGCCGCCGGGCTCAACCGGCATCTGGCGGCGGGCCCCCGCCGGGTGCTGGTCGTCGGAGCCGGGTTCACCGGCTCGGAGATCGCCTCCGCCTGCCGGGAGAGGGGCCTTGAGGTCACGGTCGCCGAGCGCGGCCCCGCCCCCCTCGTCGGGGCGCTCGGCGGCGTCGTGGGCGCGGTCGCGGCGCGGCTGCAGCGTGAGCACGGCGTGGACCTGCGCTGCGGCGTCACGGTGACCGCCCTGGAGGGCGACGCCGCGGGACGGCTCAGGCGCGCCCACCTTTCCGACGGGAGCGCGATCGACGCCGACGTCGCGGTGGTCGGGCTCGGCGCGATACGCAACACCGAGTGGCTCGCCGGATCGGGGCTGGCCGCCGGGCCGAGGGGCGTCGCCTGCGACGCGGGATGCCGCGCCTTCGACGTCCACGGCATCGTCACCGACGACGTCTTCGTCGCCGGGGACGTCGCCAGGTCCCCCCACCCGCTCTTCGGCTACCAGTTCCTCTCGCTCGAACACTGGGGCAACGCGGTCGAGCAGGCCGAGATCGCCGCCCACAACATGATCAACTCAGGGCTCGACCGCCGCCCCTACCTGTGGGTCCCGGCCTTCTGGTCCGCCCAGTTCGGGGTCAACATCAAGTCCATCGGCGTCCCGCCCATGGGGGAGGAGATCGTCGTCACGCAGGGTGCCCTGGAGGAGGACCGCTTCGTCGTGACGTACGGCTTCCAGGGGCGCGTCATCGCCGCGGTCGCCTTCGACCAGGCCAGATGGATCGACTTCTACCGCAGGCTGATCGAGTCGGCGGCGCCCTTCCCGCCCGACTTCCCCAACGTGGACAGGCGCGCCGGGGGCATCCGGCCGATCCCCGCCGACTTCCCCGACCCCTCCCTGCCGAGCCACGGCCCGACCGTGACGCTGAGCGGATACGCGCCCAGCGAGCGCAGACTCCAGTTCACCCCGGCCCGCGCCTGACCGGCGACGCGCCAGACGACGCCCGAGGACCGTGAGGACCGTGAGGACCGTGAGGAAGCAGCCATGACGCAGGGCACCCTGCTGCGGCAGATCACCGACTACGCCAACCGCGCCGACCCCTACCCGCTGTACGCCGAACTCCGCAGGACACCGGTCTCACGGCAGGACGACGGGGTGTACGCGGTCAGCACCTACTGGGAGATCCTCAGCCTGCTGCACGACCCGAGGATCAGCTCCGACATCCGTAACCGGCTGCCGGGCGCGGCGGGCGGCCTGCCGCCCGACGCCGAGGAGGACACGGGCCTGCCGCCCAGCTTCATCAGGCTCGACCCGCCCGAGCACGACCGGCTGCGGCGGCTGGCGATGCGGCCGTTCGGGCCTCCGCACACCCCCCGGCGCATCCACGACATGCGCGGGGATCTCAGCCGGATGGTCACCGGCCTGATCGACGACCTGGGGGACAGGCGGGAGGCGGACCTGGTCGACGACTTCGCCTACCCCTTCCCCGTGATGGTGATCTGCAGGCTCCTCGGTGTGCCCCACGAGGACGAGGCGCGTTTCCACGTCTGGGCGGAGAGGATCGTCGCGGGCATCGACCCGAGTTCGTCCGAGGACCCCGCGCAGCGGCAGCTCACCGCCCAGCAGGCCCGGGCCGAGCTGGGCCGCTATCTCGCCGGGCTCGCCGAGGAGCACCGCCGTACACCCGGCGACGACCTGCTGTCGGCCATGGTCACCGCGCAGGACCCGCAGGGACGCCTGACACCGATCGAGATGATCACAACGGCCGTCCTGCTGTTCATCGCGGGCCACGAGACCACCGTCAACCTCATCACCAACGGGATGCTCACCCTGCTGCGCCACCCCGAGGCCCTGGCCAGGCTCAGCAAGGAGCCGGAGCTGGCCGTACCGCTGGTCGAGGAGCTGCTGCGCTTCGAGCCGCCGGTGCAGTTCCTGCCGCAGCGCACCGCCCTGGCCGACATCGAGGTCGCCGGGACCGTCATCCCGAAGGGGGCGCCGATCTGGCTCGTACTGGCCTCGGGAAGCCGCGACCCCAGGCGTTTCGACGAGCCCGACAGGTTCGACCCGGAACGGGCGGACAACCAGCACTTCGGCTTCGGCAGTGGAGTCCACTACTGCTTCGGCGCGCCGCTGGCCCGCCTTGAGGCGCAGATCGCGCTGACCCAGCTGGCCCGCAGGCTCAGCGACCCCGGGCTCGCCGAAGACCCGCCGCCCTACCGGCGGAATCCGGTCCTGCGCGGCCCCCGCCACCTCAGGGTCGCCTTCGACGGCCTGACGGGGTAGGCCGGACGGCCGTCAGCTCAGGTAGTCGCGCAGCGCCTGGGACCTGGACGGGTGACGCAGCTTGGACATGGTCTTGGACTCGATCTGGCGGATGCGCTCCCGGGTGACCCCGTAGACCTTGCCGATCTCGTCCAGCGTCTTCGGCTGGCCGTCGGTCAGCCCGAACCGCAGGGCCATCACCCCGGCCTCACGCTCGGACAGGGTGTCGAGGACGGCGTGCAGCTGCTCCTGCAGCAGCCCGAACGCCACCGCCTCGTCGGGGGTGATCGCCTCGGAGTCCTCGATGAGGTCGCCGAACTCGCTGTCGCCCTCCGTGCCGAGCGGGCTGTGCAGGGAGATCGGCTCCCGCCCGTACCGCTGGACCTCGACGACCTTCTCCGGGGTCATCTCCAGCTCGCGGGCCAGCTCCTCCGAGGTCGGCTCACGGCCCAGGTCGGACATCATCTGCCGGTGCACCCGGGCCAGCTTGTTGATCACCTCGACCATGTGGACCGGGATGCGGATCGTCCGCGCCTGGTCGGCCATCGCCCGGGTGATCGCCTGCTTGATCCACCACGTGGCGTAGGTGGAGAACTTGAACCCCTTGGTGTAGTCGAACTTCTCCACCGCGCGGATCAGGCCCAGGTTGCCCTCCTGGATCAGGTCCAGGAAGAGCATGCCCCGGCCGGTGTAGCGCTTGGCCAGCGAGACCACCAGACGCAGGTTGGCCTCAAGAAGGTGGTCCTTGGCGTGACGGCCGTCCTCGGCGATCCACTCCAGCTCGGCGCGCACGTCGACCGGCAGCCGGTCGCCCTCGACCTCCAGCTGCTCCTCGGCGAACAGGCCGGCCTCGATGCGCTTGGCCAGCTCGACCTCCTGCTCGGCGTTGAGCAGGGGAACCTTGCCGATCTGCCGGAGGTAGTCCTTGACCGGGTCCACACTCGCACCCGCGACCGTCACCAGGGCGTCGGGCGTCTCGTCATCGTCGTCGGCCAAGATCAGCACGTTTTCCTCAGCGGAGGCCGTCACGGCGATCACATCCTTCATGGAGCCGGCAGGGCAAACACCTGTGCATTTCAACGTACGTCCTGCACGGGTGTGCTGCGGCCACTCAGGGGCGGCGTGGCGCGGGACATCCGGGGCCGGTGGGGCGCGCGGTACGGCGGCCGCACGCCACCGAGAAGGACACGGCGGCGGGCACAACGGTGGTCAATGTGACGGTTCCGGCCCCTCGGGACAGGAGATCCCTCATCGGACGCGTGATTTTCGCTCCCTTCCTCGTCGGCGTTCCTGGAACGCGGTGGGGAACGACCCGGAAACACCCGCGACGCGGCGCGGCGGGTCCAGGTCGTCAACGTTCTCGGCCGGCGACCGGAAGATGACCCGCAACGAGGGGTACGGCGGGCCGCCATGCCGTGAAAGCGCTTGTCGTGATGGATGATGATCTCGCCGGAGACGCGAGGAGAACCGGCTTCCGGCCTGTTGGGGCGTGTGCAACAATCGCCGGGCGAGTTCCCGGTGCCGAAGGGCCCGCCGGAGGCTCGGACGGCCGCCTCCGGCTGTCTCCCGGCGTCACCTCGCGCGGGCACCGGGGGACCGGACCGAGGAGGTGGGGGCGCTGCCGCGTGGCGAGCGACCACTGGACGAGGGAGACAGCGCGCTGCTGCGGTTCGCGGCCGAACTGCGCGAGCTGAGGGAGAAGGCGGGTGGCCCGCCGTACCGGCTGCTGGCACGCAGGGCGCACTACTCGGTCGCGACGCTGTCCGGCGCGGCGGCGGGCAGGAGACTGCCGAGCCTGGCGGTGACCCTGGCCTACGTCGGCGCCTGCGGGGGCGACGGCACCGAGTGGGAGCGGCGCTGGCACGAGGTGGCCGCGGAACTCTCGGGGAGCGGCCCGCGGGAGACAGGGGAACGGGCGGCCGGGCAGGAACCGCCGTACGTCGGCCTGGCGGCCTTCCGCAGTGAGGACGCCGACCGGTTCTTCGGCCGCGAGCGGCTCGTCGAGGAGTTACGGACCCGTCTGGCGCGGCGGAGACTGGTCGCGCTCTTCGGCACCTCGGGCGCGGGGAAGTCCTCGCTGCTGCGGGCCGGGCTGGTGCCGCGCAGGAGGGCCGAGGGCGGACAGGGCCCCGTGGTGCTGTTCACCCCGGGTCCGCGCCCCCTGGAGGAGTGCGCGCTCCAGCTCGCCCGGCTCACCGGGGACACCCCGGGCGGGCTGTGCGAAGAACTGGCGGCCGGCCCGCGCGGCCTGCACCGGATCGTCCGCCGGGCCCTGGCCGGCCGGCCGGAACAGGCCGAGCTGCTGCTGGTCGTCGACCAGTTCGAGGAGGTCTTCACCCTCTGCGACGACGAGACGGAGCGCGGCCGTTTCCTCGCGGCGCTGGTCACCGCGGCCGGCGCGGGCGACAGCCGCTGCCGGGTCGTGCTCGGGGTGCGCGCCGACTTCTACGCCCACTGCACCCGCCACCCGGACCTGGTCGAGGCCTTCGCCGACGCGCAGCTCGCCGTTGGACCCATGACCACCGACGAGTTGCGCCGCGCCGTCGTGCAGCCCGCGGTCCGCGCGGGCTGCACGGTCGAGACCGCGCTGCTGACCGCCGTCGTGGCCCAGGCGAACGGGCAGGCGGGAACGCTGCCCTCGCTCTCGCACGCCCTGCTGGAGACCTGGCGCAGACGCAGGGGGAACACGCGCTGACCCTGGCGGGCTTCCAGGCGGCGGGCGGCCTGCACGGCGCGCTCGCGCAGACGGCCGAGTCGCTCTACGCCGCCTTCGGCCCCCGGAGGCAGCGGCTGGTCAAGAGCCTGTTCCTGCGGCTGACCGCCCTCGGCGAGGGCACCGAGGACACCAAGCGGCCCGTCTTCCGCCGTGAGCTCGACCAGGACGACCCCGACACCCCGGTCGTCCTGGAACGCCTGGCGGCCGCGCGCCTCATCACCCTCGACCGCGAAACCGTGGAGATCTCCCACGAGGCACTGCTGGGCGCATGGCCCCGGCTGCGCGGCTGGCTGGCCGAGGACCGTGAGGGGCTGCGCGTCCACCGCAGGCTCACCGAGGCGACCGGCACCTGGGAGTCGCTCGGCCACGACCCGGGAGCCCTCTACCGGGGGGTCGGGCTCGCCCAGGCGCAGAGCTGGGCCGAGACGGGAGACGCCGTGCTCACCGGCAGGGAGCGCGCCTTCCTCGACGCCGGCCTGGCCGCGCGGGCCGCCGAGCTCGACGCGGGCAGGCGGCACACCCGCCGCCTGCGCCAGCTCGTCGCCGCGCTCACCGCGCTGCTCCTGCTGGCCGTCACCGCCGTCGTCTACGCCGCCGACGCCAACGGCACGGCCACCCGCCAGCGCAACATCGCCGTCTCCCAGAAGGCCGCGGGCGAGGCCGCCGCGCTGCGCGCGACCAACCCCGCCCTGGCCGCCCAGATCGGGCTCGCCGCCTACCGGCTGGTGCCGACGGAGCAGGCCAGGGGGACCCTGCTGAGCGCCTTCGCCACCCCCTACGCCACCCGCCTGACCGGGCACACCGACAACGTCGGCGCGGTCGCCTTCAGCCCCGGCGGGCACACGCTGGCCAGTGCGAGCCGCGACCGCACCGTGCGGTTGTGGGACCTGGCCGACCCCCACCGCCCGGCGGCGCTCGCGGTCCTGACGGGGCACACCGGCGGCGTCGGCGCGCTCGCCTTCAGCCCGGACGGGCGCACGCTGGCCAGCGCCGGGCAGGACCGTACGGTGCGGTTGTGGGACCTCGGCGGCCCTCGCCGCGCCGCGGCGCCGGTCGTCCTCACCGGGCACACCGGCGATGTGAACGCGGTGGCGTTCAGCCCCGACGGACGGGTGCTCGCCAGCGCGGGAACCGACCGCACGGTGCGCCTGTGGGACGTCGCCGACCCCGCACGCCCCAGACCGCTGGCCCGCGTGACCGGGCACGACGACGCCGTCGTCTCGGTCGCCTTCGACCCGCGAGGCCGTACCCTCGCCAGCGCCGGGCAGGACCGCACGGTGCGGCTGTGGGATCTCACCCGGCCGCGGGCCCCTGCCCGGGCGGCGGTCCTGACCGGGCACACCGGCACCGTGAACGCGGTGGCGTTCAGCCCGGACGGCCGCTCGCTGGCCAGCGCGAGCCAGGACCGCACCGTCCGGCTGTGGGACACCGGCGACCCCGGGAAGGTCCGGGAGAGGCGTGTCCTGCGCGGCCACACCGACGGCGTGCGCTCGGTGGCCTTCAGCCCGGGAGGACGCGACCTGGCCGGCGCGAGCACGGACCGCACGGTGCGGATGTGGGACGTGTCCGACTCCGGCGCCGAGGAGCCCGCCGTGCTGTCGGGCCAGGCCGGGGCGGTCGTCTCGGTGGCCTTCGCCCCCGGCGGCAGGAGCCTGGCCAGTGCCAGCGACGACCACACCGTCTGGGTGTGGGACCTGCCGGGTCCCGTACTCGCCGCGCACCGCGACACGGTCTGCTCCGTCGCCTTCAGCCCCGACCGGCGCGCCCTGGCCAGCGGGGGATCGGACCGTACGGCGTGGCTGTGGGACGTCGCCGACCCCTTCAGGCCCAGGGCGCTGAGCGAGCTGAGCGCGCACCGCGGCCCGGTGTGCGGGCTCGCCTTCGCCCCCGGTGGCCGTGTCCTGGCCACGGCGGGCCGCGACCGCACGGTGCGCCTGTGGGAGGTCACCGACCTGCTCCGTCCGAAGGCCCTGGCGACGCTCACGGACTTCGCCGGCGACGTCAACGCGGTGGCCTTCTCGCCCGACGGCCGTCTCCTGGCCACGGCGGGACCCGACCGCGAGGTGCGGCTGTGGGACGTCTCCCGTCCGGTCCGGCCGGAGCCGGTGGCGACGCTGACGGGTCACACCGACGGGGTGAGCGCGGTGGTCTTCTCCCCGGACGGGAAGGCGCTGGCCGGCTCCGGCTTCGACCGCACCGCCAGGCTGTGGGACGTCTCCCGCCCGGGGAACGCGCGGCCCCTGTCCACGCTGACCCCGCACACCGACACCGTCTACGCCGTGGCGTTCGCCCCCCGGGGCCACATCCTGGCCACAGCCGGAGCCGACCGCACGGTGCGGTTGTGGGACACGACCGACCCGCGCCTGCCCGTGGAGCTGGCCACCCTCGGCGGCCACACCGAGGGGATCCACGCGCTGGCGTTCAGCCCGGACGGGCACACCCTGGCCACCGCGGGCCGGGACCGCACGGTGCGGCTGTGGGAGATCGACTCCGAGCGTGCCGCCGCCCTGGTGTGCGCCGTCGCGCACCCCAGGATCACCCGCGCCGAGTGGGGCCACCACTTCCCCGACATGCCGTACGAGCCACCCTGCCGGTGACCACCCGGTGACCACGGACAGCACACAGGGAGAAGACAGCCGGTTCGCACCGATGCATGCTGGGGCAGAACGCGCCGCCGCGGTGAGGTGTTCGGCAGACCTCCTTCCCTGGAGGTTCCCTGCGAGTTTCCCTGCGAGAGGACAGGCTCGTGACCCAGTTGCAGGACGTGATCTCCGACCTGGCCGCGGAGGGCGAGGAAGTCGACCGCATGGTCGAAGGCCTCGACGCCGATGGGTGGGCGCTTCCCACCCCCGCGCCCGGATGGACGATCAGACACCAGATCGCGCACCTCACCTTCATCTTCCGCCTGGCCGAACTGGCGGCCTCCGACCCCGAGACGTTCGGGGCGCTGGCCGCGCGGGCGGGCAAGGACTTCGACGGGGCGGTGAACGCCGCCCTCGCGGACTATCTGGACGACCCGCCGGAGAAACTGCTGGCCCGCTGGCGGGCAGGACGCGCGGCCTCGCTCGCGGCGCTCGCCGCGGTGCCGGAGAACCAGGTCGTGCCGTGGCTGGTCAGGCCGCTTCCGCCCGCCGTGCTCGGCTGCGCCGGATACATGGAACTCTTCGGGCACGGCCAGGACATCGCCGACGCGCTCGGGGTACGGCGGGAGCCGACGGACCGGATCAGGCACCTGGCCTGGTTCGCCACCCTGACCAGGGACTTCGGCTACCAGGCGCGGGGCCTGACGCCGCCGGGTGAGGAGTTCCGCTTCGAGCTGACCGCGCCCTCCGGCGAGTCGTGGGCCTTCGGGCCCCAGGACGCCGGGCAGCGGGTCGTCGGCCCGGCCCACGACTTCTGCCTGCTCGTGGTCAGGCGCAGGCACCGTGCCGACCTCGCGCTCACCGCCTCGGGGGCGGAGGCCGACCGGTGGCTGGACATCGCCCAGGCCTACCGGGGGCCCGCAGGCCAGGGCCGTACCCCGGGACAGTTCGCCACCCGCTGACGGAAAACCCGCGACGACCCCCACGACGACCTCCACGACGACCCCGCGCGGCCCGGGGCGCGCCCACGACGGGCGCGCCCCGGGCCGCGCATGCGTGGGGCGGATGACGTGATCCGTCCGCCGGGGTGGCGCAATCCAAGAGATGCGTCACGACCCGCGGGAAGGGAGCATGAAAGGGTCACCCGAGCAGGGAGGTCCCATGCCCACCGTCTTCGGATCGCTGCGCAGCCTGCTGCTCGCGCCCTCCCTGGCCGAGGTGACCTTCGCGGGGCGCGGCTTCCAGGTCGTCCCCTCCGAGGCGACCCGGCGCCTGGAGGCGATCCCCCAGGCGGTGGTGTGCGGGTTCGAGTGGGGCGTCAACGCGCGGGACCAGTGGGAGGTCGAGCGCAGGCTCGCGATGGTCGACCGGGAACTGCGCGGCTTCGCCTACGAGGGCGCGACGATGGCCTGCGCCGTCCTCGACGCGATGGGCGGTGGCCGTGGCACCCGCACCCGCGACCTCCTGCTCGGCCCCGGCAGGCCGCACCTCTTCCTGACCTACATCGGCATCGGGTTCGCGCTCGCCCGGCTGCCGAGGGTGCTGTGGAGCAGGGCGGTTCCCGACCTGACGGGCCTGCCGTACCACCCGACGATGAGCTGGCTGGCCGTCGACGGGTACGGCTTCGACCGCGCCTACTTCGACACCGCGCGCTGGGTCGGCCGGCAGCGCGTGGCCGCGCCCTACCCGTGGGAGGGCATGCCGGACTACTTCCCGAGGGCGGCGGACCAGGGGGTCGGCCGGGCGCTGTGGTTCGTCCACGGAGGCCGTCCCGGCGACGTCGCGGCCACGGTCGGGCGCTTCGCGGAACACCGGAGGGCCGACCTGTGGAGCGGCGTCGGGCTGGCGGCGGCGTTCGCGGGCGGGGCGGAGGCGGAGGATCTGGCCGCGCTGCGCGAGGAGGCCGCCGGGCACGGGGCGGAGCTGGCCCAGGGCGCGGTCTTCGCGGCCAAGGCCCGCCACTACGCGGGGTTCGTGCCGCCGCACACCGAGACGGCGGTCCGGGCCCTGGCGGACCTGACCGCGGAGGCCGCGGTCGCGCTCGCGGACGACTCGGCCGTCGAGCGGGGCTCCGGCGGGCTGCCCGCCTACGAGCTGTGGCGCGGGAAGGTGCGCGCCCACCTGTCCCTGCGGACGGGCTGACGGCGGACGCCGCATTTCCGCGTAATTGTTGCGGCCTTTTTGTGAATTGATGGCGCGGGACCATCCGCTGTCGTCGCCGTTAATCATGCGCCCGATTGCAGGAAGACTTCCTTTGCGTTTCCGTGAGCACGTTTGAAGTAGACAGTCGGTCAAGGTGCCTGTGTAGATTTGTCGTCAGATGGGCGAGGAGACGAATCTATCCGGAATAAGGGGCGTGAGGCGGCAAGTGGCCAATGCGTTGAGGGCGCTGAGGCGCCGAATTCTGACCCCGGGCGTCTCGGCCACGAAACTCGGGACGCGCGGTTTCAATGAGAAAAGCCCACAGGCGAGGGAATTGCTGGAAACGATTGGTGAATCGTTTCTGGCCGGTTACGCGCACGTGGCCGGTTCACGCTCGGCCCGTGAGGCGGAACAGCGGCTTGAGACGATTCCCACCCGTTTCCGCGGCTTCGCCTACGAGGGCGCGGGCATGGGCTCCGCCGTACTGGACGCCCTGCCGTTCACCGGGGGCCGCAGAACGGGAGACCTCCTCGCCGGGCGCGGTGACGACCACCTCTACATGGTCTACGTCGGGGTCGGCTGGGCGATGGCCAGACTGCCGCGTTTCCTGTGGCCCGACGTCTCGGCCTACGATCCGCTGCTGCGCTGGCTCGTCCTCGACGGGTACGGCTTCCACCAGGCCTACTTCCACACCGGCCGATACGTCCACGCCCGTTTCCGCGACCCCGACTTCCCCTGGACGGCCGACCGCTTCCGCTGGTACGCCGGGCACGCCATCGACCAGGGCGTGGGACGGGCCATGTGGTTCGTCGGCGGGACGGACGTGGAACTCGTCGCCACGATGATCGACGGATTCCCCGAGGAACGCAGGGCCGACCTGTACGCGGGCGCCGGGCTGGCCGCCAGCTACGCGGGCGGCGCGGAGGAGGGGGAACTGCTGGCCTTCTGGGAGCGCGCGGGCCGATACCGCCCGCAGATCGCCCAGGGCTGCGCGTTCGCGGCCGAGGCCAGGCAACGGGCCGGCCTCGTGGTGCCGCACACGCTCCTGGCCACCCGGGTCTTCTGCGACATGACCCCGGAACAGGCGGCGCGGATCAGTGAGAAGGCCCGTCCCGACGGGCCCGTCCAGGGCGAGGTGCCCGCCTACGAGGTGTGGCGGCGGCGCATCGCCGACGAGTTCGCATCCCTTGGGAGGTGTTAGGACGTGACAGCGACAGCGGGCTGGCTGCGCAGGCAGCTCCCCGGAGTCCTCGCGCTCGTGCTGATCGTGAGCGCGTTCGTGGTGGCCCGCATTCCCACGCCCTCGGCCGCGGACACGGCCCGCATGGCGAGCAGGTACTCCTTCGCCCCGATGTCCATCGCCCTGCCCGGAGGCTTCCGGCAGCAGGAGATCCGCGGGGTGCACCCCGACTACACGCACATCGACGCGTGGATCTCCTCGGTCGGGGCGGCGATCGCGATGAACGACCTCGACGGGGACGGCCTGTCCAACGACCTGTGCCTGGTCGACCCGCGCATCGACCAGACCGTGGTCACCCCCGTCCCCGGCGGGAAGACCGACAGGTACGCGCCCTTCGCGCTCGACCCCGGCGCGCTGCCC
The DNA here is from genome assembly GCF_042650425.1 of Streptosporangium jomthongense. Classification (NCBI taxonomy): domain Bacteria; kingdom Bacillati; phylum Actinomycetota; class Actinomycetes; order Streptosporangiales; family Streptosporangiaceae; genus Streptosporangium; species Streptosporangium jomthongense. The sequence goes on from NZ_JBHSBC010000008.1 coordinate 91,086, forward strand.
ATGAACGACCACATCGCCCCCATGGGGTGCGTCCCCGGCGACTTCAACGAGGACGGCCGCCTCGACCTGCTCGTCTACATGTGGGGCCGTACGCCGATCCTCTACCTCGCCAGGCCGGGCGCCACCAGGCTCGGCCCCGGCGCCTACCGGCCGGTCGAGCTGGTGCCCGGCCCCAACGCCACCGGCGGCCTCTACAGCGGCCCGCAGTGGAACACCAACGCCGCGACCGTGGCGGACTTCGACGGCGACGGACACGACGACGTCTTCATCGGCAACTACTTCCCGCAGAGCGCGGTGCTCGACTCCCGCGGCACCGGCCTGGTGCGCATGAACCACTCCATGTCCGACGCGCACAACGGCGGGGACGACTTCTTCTTCCGCTGGACCGGCTCGGTCACCGGAGCCGACCCCTCGGTCACCTACCAGCGGCTCGACGACGTCCTGCCCGAGACGGCCTCCAAGGGGTGGGAGCTCGCCGCCGCCGCCACCGACCTCGACGGCGACCAGCTGCCCGAGCTGTACCTCGCCAACGACTTCGGCCCCGACCGGATGTTCTACAACCGCTCGACGCCCGGCCACATCAGGCTCTCGCTCGTCGAGGGGGTGCGCTCGCCGCTGATCCCCAAGTCGAAGACGATCGGCCACGACTCCTTCAAGGGCATGGGCCTCGACTTCGGCGACCTCAACGGCGACGGCGTCTACGACATGTTCGTCAGCAACATCACCACCTCCTTCGGCATCGAGGAGAGCAACTTCCAGTTCATGTCCGCCTCCGGCGACAAGGCCGCCCTGCGCGAGAGGCTCAGCCGGGGCGAGGCGCCGTGGACCGACCGCAGCGCCCAGGCGCGCACCGCCTGGTCGGGCTGGGGCTGGGACGTCAAGATCGACGACTTCGACAACGGCGGGGACCTCAGCATCGTCCAGGCCACCGGGTTCGTGAAGGGCGAGGTCGACCGCTGGCCGCAGCTGCAGGAACTGGCCACGGCCAACGACCAGCTGCTGCAGAACCCCTACTGGTGGCCGAACGTGCGCGCGGGCGACGACGTCGCGGGAACCCAGACGCTGCACTTCTTCGTCAGGTGTCCCGACGGCACCTACGTCGACGTGGCCAGGGAACTCGGGCTGGCCGTACCGGTGCCGACGCGGGGGGTCGCGACCGGTGACGCCGACGGCGACGGCAGGCTCGACTTCGCGGTCGCCAGGCAGTGGGGCGAGCCCGTCTTCTACCGCAACCAGAGCCCCTCACCCGGGGCCTTCCTCGAACTGCGGCTGACCCGCGAGGCCACCCCGGTTCCCGGCGCGCTGCCCGCCCCCGGCTCGCCGGTGACCGGCGCGCAGGTCACGGTGACGACGCCGGACGGGCGCAGGCTCCTCGGCAGGGTGGACGGCGGCAGCGGGCACTCGGGCAAGCGCAGCAGCGAGGTGCACATCGGGCTCGGCAGGAACGTCACCGGTCCCGTGCGGGTCAACCTGCGCTGGCGCGACCGGGCCGGACAGGTACACGACCAGGATCTTCAGCTGACGCCGGGCAGGCACCGCCTCGAACTCGGCGGCCAGGCCAAGGAGAGATGACCGAGATGTCTGACAGGACGCACAACCCCCCGCGCCACGACCCCAAGGTCACCATCGCACTGCGCAACTTCGCGATATCCATCACGGTCTTCAACACCGTCGGCTACATCCTCCTCGGGTTCGAGCAGCCGTGGCTGTGGCCCTTCGTCGCCGTGGCGACCGGCTACATGGTGGAGATCGCGCTCGAGTTCGTCTCGGCCAGGGCCGAGGGACGGGCGCCGCGCTACACGGGCAACGGCCCGCGCGGCCTGGTGGAGTTCCTCTACCCGGCGCACATCACCAGCCTGGCCATGAACATGCTCATCTACGTCAACGACCAGATCCTGGTGATGATCTTCGGGGTGGTCGTCGCGGTCGGCGCCAAGTGGGTGCTGCGGGCACCGGTCCGCGGGAAGATGCGGCACTTCATGAACCCGTCGAACTTCGGCATCGCCGTCATCCTGCTGATCCTGCCCTGGGCCAGCATCGCGCCGCCGTACCACTTCACGGAGAACGTCGACACCTGGATCGACTGGCTCATCCCCGCGATCATCATCCTCGGCGGCAGCATGATCAACGGCAAGCTCACCGGGCGGATGTGGCTGATCGCCGCCTGGGTCGGCGGCTTCGCCGTGCAGGCGGTCCTGCGCGGCCTGTTCTTCGGCACCTCGATCTCCGGGGCGCTGGGCATGATGACCGGCGTCGCCTTCATCCTCTTCACCAACTACATGGTCACCGACCCGGGGACGAGCCCGTCGAGACCCGCGGCGCAGATGCTCTTCGGCGGCGGCGTCGCCCTGACGTACGGCCTCCTCACGGCCGTGCACATCCCCTACGGCATCTTCTTCGCCACCGCGGCCGTCTGCCTCGTCCGCGGGGTCTTCCTGTGGTCGCTCCACTTCGTGGACAAGGGACGCGAGCAGCGCGAGACCCTGGCGCGCCTGACCGCGCGCGCCCAGGACGGCCTGGCGAGCACCGGCAAGGAGGTCGCCTCGGTATGAGCAGGATCGCGATCGTCGGCATGGCGTGCCGCTATCCCGACGCCGCCTCGCCGAGGGAACTGTGGGAGAACGTCCTGGCCGGACGGCGGGCGTTCCGCAGGCTGCCCGACACGCGCATGCGGCTTGAGGACTACTGGGACGCCGACCCGGCCGCCCCCGACCGCTTCTACGCGCGCAACGCGGCCGTCATCGAGGGCTACGCCTTCGACCGGATCGGTTACAAGATCGCCGGAAGCACCTACCGCTCGACCGACCTCACCCACTGGCTGGCGCTCGACACGGCCGCGCTCGCCCTGGCCGACGCGGGCTTCCCCGGCGCGGAGGGACTGGCCAGGGAACGCACCGGCGTCATCGTCGGCAACACCCTCACCGGGGAGTTCGCCAGGGCCAACCTGATGCGGCTGCGCTGGCCGTACGTGCGGCGCACCGTCGCGGCGGCGCTCAAGGAGCGGGACTGGGACGACGAACGGCTCGCCGGTTTCCTCGACGACCTGGAGGCCGCCTACAAGAGCCCCTTCCCCGTCCCCGACGAGGACACCCTGGCGGGCGGGCTCTCCAACACGATCGCCGGGCGCATCTGCAACCACTTCGACCTCAAGGGCGGCGGCTACACCGTGGACGGCGCCTGCTCCTCCTCACTGCTGTCGGTGGTCACCGCGGCCAGGGCCCTGGCCGACGGCGACCTCGACGTGGCCGTCGCGGGCGGGGTCGACCTGTCCATCGACCCGTTCGAGATCGTGGGCTTCGCCAAGACCGGCGCCCTGGCCAGGGGGGAGATGCGGCTCTACGACCGCGGGTCGAACGGCTTCTGGCCCGGCGAGGGCTGCGGGATGGTCGTGCTGATGCGCGAGCGGGACGCCGTCGAGGCCGGAAGACGGATCTACGCGACCGTCGCCGGGTGGGGCGTCTCCTCGGACGGAAGGGGCGGCATCACCAGGCCCGAGGTCAGCGGGTACCGGCTGGCGCTGCGCCGCGCCTACGAACGGGCGGGCTTCGGCATCGAGACCGTCGCCATGTTCGAGGGGCACGGCACCGGCACCGAGGTCGGCGACAGGACTGAGCTCACGGCCCTGACCCAGGCCCTCTCCCACGCCGGCGGCCCGCGTGCGGCGATCAGCTCGATCAAGGGGATGATCGGGCACACCAAGGCCGCGGCCGGGGTCGCCGGGCTCATCAAGGCCACCCTGGCGGTGCACCACCAGGTGCTGCCGCCGACCACGGGCTGCGTCGACCCGCACCCGGTGCTGACGCAGGAGACGGCGCGGCTGCGGGTGCTGCGCAAGGCGGAGCCGTGGCCCGGCGGGACGCCGGTGCGCGCGGGCGTGACCGCCATGGGCTTCGGCGGCATCAACACCCACGTGGTCCTTGAGAAGCCCGGCCCGCGCAGGCAGGCCAGGTTCGACGGCAGGACCAGGGCGCTCGCCTCCTCGGCCCAGGACGCCGAACTGCTGATGCTCGACGGCGCCTCACCGCCCGAGCTGCGCGAACGCCTGGCCGAGCTGGCGGACTTCGTGCCCGCCCTGTCGTACGCGGAGCTGGGCGACCTGGCCGCCACGCTCCAGCGTGAGCTGCGCGGCCTGCCGTACCGGGCGGCCGTCGTCGTCTCCTCGCCCGAGGACGCCGAACGCGGGCTGCGCCGGGTGCTCGCGGCCCTCGACGCGGGGGAGATCCCGCTGTTCTCCGCCGACGGCAGGGGCTTCCTCGGTCACGTGAGCGGGCCGGGCAGGATCGGCTACCTCTTCCCCGGGCAGGGTTCGGGCAGGGGCACCAGCGGCGGTGCCCTGCGCAGGCGCTTCGCCGAGGCCGAGGAGGTCTACCTCAGGGCGGACCTGCCCTCTGGCGGCGACATGGTCGCGACCGAGGTGGCCCAGCCGCGCATCGTCACCGGCTCCGTCGCTGGCCTGCGCGCCCTGGCCGTCCTCGGCGTCGAGGCGGACGTCGCCGTCGGCCACAGCCTGGGCGAGCTGTCCGCGCTGCACTGGGCGGGGGCGATGGACGAGGAGACCCTGCTGCGGGTCGCCGAGGCCAGGGGCAGGGCCATGTCCGAGCACGCCGCCTCGGGGACCATGGCGGGCATCGCCGCCTCCCCGGACACGGTCACCGCCCTGACCGGGGACCTGCCCGTCGTGATCGCCGGATACAACGGCCCCCGGCAGACCGTCGTGGCCGGGCCGGCCGACGCCGTACGGGAGGCCGGGCGCAGGGCCCTCGCGGAGGGGCTGCAGTGGACCCCTCTGCGGGTGTCGCACGCCTTCCACTCGCCGCTCGTCGCGCCCGCCGCGCGGGAACTGGGCGAACGGCTGGCCGGAGAGGAGTTCGACCGGGTCGGGGCGCGCGTCGTCTCCACGGTCACCGGGGAGGCGCTGACGCCGGAGACCGACATCCCGGCGCTGCTGGGCAGGCAGGTCACCGACCCCGTGCTGTTCGCCCAGGCGGTGGAACTGGCGGCCAAGGACATCGACCTGTTCGTCGAGGTCGGCCCCGGACGGGTGCTCAGCGGGCTGGCCGCCGCGGTGACCGACGTGCCCGCGGTCGCGCTGGACACCGACGAGGAGTCGTCGGCCGGGCTGCTGCGGGTGGTCGCCGCCGCCTACGTCGCCGGAGCCCCGGTCGCGCACGAGGCGCTCTTCCACGGCAGGCTGGTCAGGCCGCTGCGGCTCGGCGCGCCGCTGTCGTTCTTCGAGAGCCCCTGCGAGCGGGCCCCCGAGGTACTGCTGAGCCCCGCCGTACGGCCCGCGGAGCGGCGGGAGGCCCCGCGGGCCCCGCAGCCGCCGCAGGAGGGCGGCGAGGGGGAGAGCGCCCTGGACATGCTACGGAGGCTGGCCGCGGAGCGCGCCGAGTTGCCCATGGACATGGTGCGTGCCGACAGCCACCTGCTCGACGACCTGCACCTGAGCTCCATCACGGTCGGGCAGATCGTCAACCAGGCGGCCCGGCGGATGGGCCTGTCCTCGGCGCAGGCGCCGACCAACTTCGCCACGGCGACCGTGATGGAGCTGGCCGACGCCCTGGGCACGCTCGCCGAGACAGGACAGGGCCAGGAGACGGCGGCGACGGTCGCCGGCGCCGCCGCCTGGGCCAGGCCGTTCTCGGTGGACCTCGACGAGGTGCCGCCGCCCGCCGCACGCGTACGGGAGGACAACGGCCGCTGGACGCTGCACACGGCGGGGGAGCACCCCTTCGCCGAGACGCTGCGCCGGGAGCTCGAAGGGGCGGGCGTCGGCCGGGGAGTCCTGGTCTGCCTGCCGCCCGAGTGCGCGCGGCAGGACCTGGAGCAGGCCCTGCTCGGTGCCCAGGCGGCCCTGGCGGCCGAGCCGGGGACCCGGTTCGTCCTGGTACAGCACGGCAGAGGCGCCGCCGGACTGGCCAGGACGCTCTTCCTTGAGGCGCCCCATCTGCGCACGACCGTCGCGCACGTGCCGGTGACCGGACAGGCCGTCGGCTGGGTCGTCGGCGAGGTCGCGGCGACCACGCGCTACGCGGAGGCCCACTACGACGAGGAGGGCACACGCCGGGTGCCGACCCTGCGCGCCATGCCCGTACGGCCCACCCGGGTCGTCCAGCCGCTGGACGGCACGGACGTGCTGCTGGTGACCGGAGGCGGCAAGGGCATCACCGCCGAGTGCGCGCTCGCCCTGGCCTCCGACAGCGGCGCCGCCCTCGTCGTCGTCGGACGCTCCGACCCGGAGCAGGACGAGGAACTCGCGGCCAACCTGCGGCGGATGTCCGACACCGGGGTGACCGTCAGGTACGCCAGGGCCGACGTCACCGACGCGGACGGGCTGCGCGCGGCCGTGGCGGAGGCGACGGCGGAGACCGGGCCGGTCACCGCGGTGCTGCACGGCGCGGGACGCAACGAGCCGGGGGCGATCACCGGCCTGGACATGGCGGCCTTCCACCGCACCCTCGCCCCCAAGGTCGACGGGCTGCGGGCGGTGCTCGACGCGGTCGATCCCGGCTCGCTGCGCCTGCTGGTGACGTTCGGCAGCATCATCGGCCGGGCGGGACTGCGCGGGGAGGGGCACTACGCCACCGCGAACGAGTGGCTGGCCTGCCTCACCGAGGAGGTCGCCCGTGACCACCCCGGCTGCCGTGCCCTGTGCGTCGAGTGGTCGGTCTGGTCGGGTGTCGGCATGGGGGAGCGGCTCGACGTCGTCGAGACGCTGTCCCGGGACGGCGTCACCCCGATCACCCCCGACCAGGGGGTGAGGATCATGCGCAGGCTGCTGGCCGACCCCGAGACGCCCACCGTCGTGGTGGTCAGCGGGCGCACCGAGGGCGTCGGCACCGTCCGCCACGACCTGCCCCCGCTGCCGCTGCTGCGCTTCGTCGGCAGGCCGCTGGTCCGCTACCACGGCGTCGAACTGGTCGTCGAGACCGAGCTGAACGCGGGCACCGACCTCTACCTCGCCGACCACCACCTCGACGGCAACCTGCTCTTCCCCGCGGTCTTCGGCATGGAGGCGATGACCCAGGTGGCCGTGGCGACCCTCGGCACGGCCCGGGAGAGGCCGCCGACGATCGAGCAGGCCGAGTTCCTTCGGCCCATCGTGGTGCCGCCGGACGGCACGACGACGATCAGGATCGCCGCCGCCGTCACCGGGGACGAGACCGTCGAGGTGGCCGTGCGCAGCGCGGAGACCGGCTTCGACGCCGACCACTTCAGGGCGCGGCTGCGCTTCGACGGGGAGGCGGCCCAGGACGGGCCGCCGGAGCAGGTCGCCGAGGGGCTGCCCCCGGTGCCGCTCGACCCGGCGGCCGACCTGTACGGCGAGATCCTGTTCCAGGGCGGGCGTTTCCAGCGGCTGCGCCGCTACCACAGGGCCGCGGCCAGGCACGTCGACGCCGACGTGGCGGCGGACGGGGACACCGGCTGGTTCGCCGGGTTCCTCTCCGGTGAGCTGCTGCTCGGCGACCCCGGCGTACGCGACGCGCTGATGCACGGCAACCAGGTCTGCGTGCCGGACGCGACGCTGCTGCCCTCGGGGATCGAACGCCTCCAGCCGGGCGGCGCCGCGCTGACCGAGGCGGGCGGGCTGCGCTACTGCGCGACCGAACGGCTGCGCGACGGCGACACCTACGTCTACGACATCGCCGTGCGGGACGGCGCGGGCCGGGTCGTCGAACGCTGGGACGGGCTGCGGCTGCGGGCCGTACGTAAGGGGGACGGGCGGGGGCCGTGGGTCGCGCCGCTGCTCGGCCCCTACCTGGAGCGTACGGTCGAGGACCTGACCGGGGCCGCCGTCGCCGTCGTCGTCGAACCCGGCCCGGCCGAGCCTGCCCCTGGGCCCGGCCCCGACCTGCGGAGCCTGCCCGACCTGCCCCACCTGCCGGAACGGACCGGGAGCACGGCGGAGCGCAGGGCCATGACCACCGTGGCTGCCGGGCGCGCCCTCGGGCGTCCCGTCGAGGTCCGCCACCGCCCCGACGGGCGGCCCGAGGTGGACGGCGGCAGGACGGTCTCGGCCTCCCACGGCGCCGGGCTGACCCTGTGCGTCGTGGCCGTCGGCACGACCGGCTGCGACGTCGAGGCCGTGCGGGAACGGACGGTCGAGGACTGGCGGGGACTGCTCGGCCCGCACTTCGGGCTCGCCGAGCTGGTCGCGATGGAGCTGGGCGGCAGCCTGGACGCCGCGGCGACACGCGTGTGGGCCGCCGCCGAGTGCCTGCGCAAGGCGGGCCTGCCCCCTGGGGCGCCGCTCACCTGGACCTCGGAGCGGAGGGACGCGTGGACGGTCCTCGCCTCCGGCGGCCTGCGGGTCGCGACGCTGGTGACGACGCTGCGGGACGCCGTGGAGCCGGTGGTCTTCGCGATCCTCACCGAGGGGCGGCGGTGATGGGCAACTACTTCGAGTATCTGCACACGGTCGGCTTCGAGGAGACCAACCTCGTCGGCAACGTCTACTACGTCAACTACCTGCGCTGGCAGGGGCGCTGCCGGGAGATGTTCCTCAAGCTCCACGCCCCCGACGTGCTCGGCGAGCTGCAGGAGGACCTGAAGCTGTTCACGCTGCGGGTGGACTGCGAGTTCTTCGCCGAGATCACGGCCTTCGACGAGCTGTCCATCAGGATGCGCCTGGTGGACCTCGCCCAGACCCAGATCGAGTTCGGCTTCGACTACGTCCGGCTCGACCCGGGAGAGGCCCCATGCGGGGAGACGCTGGTCGCCAGGGGCAGGCAGCGGGTCGCGTGCATGCGCGGCCCGAACAGCCGGACCGTCCCGGCCAGGGTCCCCGAGCCGCTGACCCGCGCGCTCGAACCATACCTGTCCTAGGAACGGCCAACCGGGGAGATCAGTATGAGCGTCAATCCTGAGCCGTCCCACGAGACGGGTTCCGCCGGACCGGAGCCGGAAACCGGGACGAGCGCCGTGGCGGACCCCAAGGCGATGCGCAGGGCGTTCGGGATGTTCGCCACCGGCGTCACCGTGGTGACCGTCGGTGGCGGCGGTCCGCACGCCATGACGGCCAACTCCTTCACCTCGGTCTCGCTCGACCCGCCGCTCGTGCTGGTCTGCGTCGACCGCGGCGCGATCATGCACGGCTGCCTCGCCGCGGAGGGGACCTTCGGGGTCTCCGTCCTGGCCGCCGGCCAGGAGCCCCTGGCCAGGCACTTCTCCAACCGGTGGCGGCCCCTGGGAGCCGCCCAGTTCGACACCGTCGACTGGCTTCCCGGGCCGCTCACCGGCGCCCCGCTGCTCGCGGGCACACTCGCGCGCTTCGAGTGCGAGCTGTGGCGCGCCTACGACGGAGGCGACCACTCGATCTTCGTCGGGCGGGTGCTCTCCATGGAACAGCAGGACGACCGGGACGGCCTGCTGTTCTTCCACGGCAGGTTCCGCCGGATCATCCCAGATCGAAGCGAGGTGACAGCTTGAACCCCACCGGAGGAGGCGCTGCGGCCGTGCCGGGCGGCGGGGCGTCGTCCCCGGCGCCCGGCCGGCTGAGACCGCCCGGACCGCCGCGCAGAGCCGCGATGGGCCTGTTCCTGAAACTGGCCCGTGACCGGCTCTCGCTGATGACGTCGGCCGCCGAGCGGTACGGCGACGCGGTCCGGATCTCCCTCGGGCCGAAGACGCTCTACTTCTTCAACCACCCCGACCACGCCAAGCACGTGCTGGCCGACAACAGCGCCGGCTACCACAAGGGGATCGGACTGGTCCAGGCGCGCCGTGCCCTCGGGGACGGGCTGCTGACCAGCGAGGGCGAGCTGTGGCGCAAACAGCGCAGGATGATCCAGCCCGCCTTCCAGCACCGGCGGATCGCCCAGCAGGCGGGTGCCGTCGCGGAGGAGGCGGCGGGACTGGTCGGCAGGCTGCGGGCGCACCGGGAGGGCGAGCCGGTCGACGTGCTGGGGGAGGTGACCGCCCTGACGCTCGGGGTGCTCGGCCGTACCCTGCTGGACGCCGACCTGGGCGCCTTCGGCTCGGTCGCGCACTCCTTCGAGGCCGTGCAGGACCAGGCGATGTTCGAGATGGTCACGCTCGGCGCGGTGCCGACATGGCTTCCGCTGCCCAGGCAGCTGCGCTTCCGCCGGGCCCGTGAGCAGTTGCAGCGGGTCGTCGACCGCCTGGTGGCCGAACGTTCGGCGCGCGGCGCGGCCGAGGGGGACGACGTGCTGTCCCGGCTGATCGTCTCGACCGGGCAGGAGACCGACCCCCGGGTCGGCGGCAGGCGGATGAGGGACGAGCTGATCACCCTGATGCTCGCCGGGCACGAGACGACGGCCAGCACCCTGGGGTGGACCTTCCACCTGGTGGACCGCAACCCCGGGGTGTGGGACGGGCTGCACGCCGAGGCGGTCGAGGTGCTCGGTGACCGGCTGCCCGGCTACGAGGACCTGCACCGGCTGAGGTACACCACGATGGTGGTCGAGGAGGCCATGCGGCTCTACCCGCCGGTGTGGATCCTGACGCGCAGCGCGCAGCGGGACGACCTGGTCGGCGCCTACCACGTGCCGGCCGGGGCGGACGTGCTGATCTGCCCCTACACGCTGCACCGGCATCCGGGGTTCTGGAGGGACCCTGAGCGCTTCGACCCGGAACGGTTCGCCCCCGAGGGAGCCGCCTCCCGGCCGAGGTACGCCTACATTCCCTTCGGCGCCGGTCCCCGCTTCTGCGTCGGCAACAGCCTGGGCATGATGGAGGCGGTTTTCGTGGTCGCGATGGTCGCCAGGGAGCTGCGCCTGACCGGGGTTCCCGGCCACCGGGTGGTCGCCGAGCCCATGCTCTCGCTCAGGATGCGCGGAGGGCTCCCGATGACGGTGCGCCCGGCCGGGTGAGGGGGGTTTCGGGCGGGAGGTTCCCGGGACGGGACGGCGACGGCCGCAGGCCTTCATGGCTGCGGCCGTTTCCGATGGCGCGGGAGGTCAGCTCGCCACCGAGTTGAGCGCCACCAGGCGCACGTCGAGCAGGGCGAGCAGCACCGGGGGGTCGAGGGTTCCCATCGGCCGCAGCTGTACGTCGGCGGGCTTGACCACGACGTCGCGCCGCACCGTGATCGGTCCGTAGCTCCCGACGTAGAGTGACGGGTCCCTGCCCAGACTGCTGATGATCTTCTCATTTCCCGGGGCGACGGAGTGGGCCAGCAGATGCCAGGTGCCCTGGGGCACCCTCTCAAGCACGTAGGGGCCGGGCCTGCGCAGCACCGTGCAGCGGACCGGCGGCCCCTGTGGGATGCAGGTGGGGAAAAGCCCGACGAAGATGAGGCCGCACTGACCCGTGGTCGGAGCCCAGATCTTGCCCTGGACGGTCGTCAGCCGGGTCTCCTCACCGTCGTTCCTGCCGCTAGTGAGGATCAGCGGGGCGAAACCGCCGTGCTGCCGGTAGGTGGTCGGCGCGAGACCGACGCAGCTCTTGAAACGGGAACTGAAGGTGCCGACGCTTGAGTAGCCGACCTGGATGCTGATGTCGGCGACGCTCAGCGAGGTCGACAGGAGCAGCCGTTTGGCCTCCTGCAGCCGCAACGCCGACAGGAAACGCCCAGGTGAGATACCGGTTACCTGTCTGAAGACCCGGGAGAAGTGAAATTTGCTGAACATGGCGGTGCGGGCCATGTCATCGATGGTGAGCTCGTCGCCGAGATGCTCACGCATGGTCTCGATAACTCGTCTCACAGCTTTCTCAAGAACTTCCTCCATCATTCCTCTCCGTGTGTTGAATATTCATCAATATGAATGACGGGAAAGGTCGGCCTGTAGTCGGCTGGTCGTCTCGGAGAGTTCGACTCCCATATTCATTCGCCCCTTCCGGGGCTTGTATGTGCCAGTCGAACGACTAATAAAAAAGATCGGCATCAATATTTCTAAATCAACATCTGACTGCTGTCAACTGTGCTAGTGAAGCGTGCTCACCGTGTCTGAGCTGCTACTCTAGGTTGTGAGCGGCGTTAATTGGGTGTTAGTGCGCCACAGAAAACCCTGAAGAATGAGGCTTGACAGGACGGCAATTCAGAAGATGCGTCGGACGGGGTGCCGCTCGGACGATGGATCAGACCGGAACTGAATTCGATATGTGAGTTCCAATTGGTCGCAGATCCCGCCGTGCCGGGCCAGGGCCTCGACGTCCCGTGCCCGCTGCCGGGCCGGTCCGTGAAACGAGGGTTCGGCCGACGCGCCGGCTTCCGGCCCCCACGCCGCACCCCCTCGCCGACAGGAGGAAACGCCGGTGCAACCGGGTATCCCAGACGAAGAACAGGCCAGGACCATGACGCTGGAGGCCTTCGCGGACACGATCGTCCCCGGTGAGAAGCGCTCACCCGGCGACGAGGCGGTCGCGGGGGCGGCGGCGGGCGGGGGCGCGGTCGCCGCGGGCGCCGTCGAACTGCTCGAAACCCCCGCGGCCGGGCTGGCGCCCGCGCTCGGTGACCTCGCCCGGCTGCTCAACGAGCACGCGCGGGCCTACGCGGACCAGAACGGGATCGACCTGACCGCGGCGCTGCCGCCGTTCGTGGCCCTGCCGTTCCCGCATCGGACCGCCCTGGTCGGGATACTGACCTCCCCCGGTCACCCGGAGCGGGAGGTGTGGGTCAGCGTCGCGCTGTTCAGCAACATGGCCTTCGACACCGCGGCCCACATGCACACCCTCGACGCCCTGGCCGCCGGTCACCCGGGGCTGACGGCGATGGGCTTCTCCGGGCCGCAGGAGGACGGCCTGTGGCGCTTCCCCGTCTACTCCTACGGCCGCGAACTGGCCCGCCTCCACCCGGCGACGACCTCAACGGGGAGCCCCGCATGACCGTGACCGAGACGACGGACGTCCTCGTGGTCGGCAGCGGCTTCGGCGGCGCGATCACGGCCTACCACCTCGCGGCGGGCGGCGCGCGGGTCGTGGTGCTCGAACGCGGTCCCTGGCTGCAGGGCGAGGACTTCGACCACGACTTCAAACTCGGGTCGAGCTACACGCGGATCTTCGACTTCGTGGTCGGCGACGGCATGAGCCTGCTCGGCGGCAACTGCGTCGGCGGCGGCAGCGTCGTGTACTTCGCCGCCATGCCCCGCGCCCCCCGCTTCGTCTTCGACCGCAGGGGGGCCATCGGCCGCAGGATGTGGCCCAAGGCCGTCACCCGCGACACCCTGGAGCCCTGGTACGACCGGGTGGCCGAGGCACTGCCCGTGACCAGGCAGGACTGGGACGCGGTCACCTACTCGGGCGGCCTGTTCGCGGCGGCGTGCGCGCACGCGGGGCGCACGGCCAACCCGGTGCCGGTCGCCATCGACGGCGAGAGGTGCACCAACTGCAACTGGATGATGGCCGGGTGCCGCTTCGACGCCAAACGGTCGCTGCTGTTCAACTACCTGCCCGCCGCGGTGGCGCACGGCGCCCAGGTACGGCCCATGCACGAGGTGCAGCGCCTGACCAGGAACGACGACGGCGGCTACCGGGTGCACTACGACATCGTCGACGACGAGGACTACCGGGTGCACACCGGGAGCGGGACGATCGACGCCAAGATCGTGATCCTGGCCGCGGGCGCCGGGGCGACCCCGGTGATCCTGCAGCGCTCCGCGCCGGACCTGGGGGCCATGCCGTACGCGGTCGGCAGGTACTTCTCCGGCAACGGCGAGCGGCTCAACACCGCGATCCTCAACGAGGACAGGGTCCGTGACCTGCTCGGGCTGTCCCGCGGAGACGGCCCGGCCTACGCGGCCTCCCAGATCGGCAAGGGGCCGTGCGTGGCGAGCTGGGACCGCCTGGACGGCACGCTGCCCGAGTACTCCCGCTACTCGCTGGAGCAGCTCTACTTCCCGCCCGGCTTCGGCACCATCCTCGCCCAGGTGCCCGACGCCACCGGCCCGACCTGGTTCGGCGCGGAGAAGAAGGAGATCGTACGGCGCTGGCAGTCGTGGCTGACCGTCTTCACGATGAGCGAGGACGACAACGAGGGCGTCTTCGGACCGCCTCCGCCGACGGGCAACGCCGTACGGATCTCACAGCAGATGCTCGGGCGCGGCCCCATCCAGTACCGCCCGACCGCCAACACGCTGCGCGGCTGGGAACTGGCCGACGCCGAGGTCCGCGACATCCTGGAGCGCGACGGGCTGTCCAGGGTGATGCCGTGGACCAACGACGTGGTCGGCGCCTACACCGTGCACCCGCTGGCCTCCTGCCGCATCGGCGACGACCCCAGCACCTCGGCGCTCGACGACCGCCACGAACTGCGCGGGCACCCGGGCATCTTCGTCACCGACGGCTCGGCCGTGCCGGGGGCGCTGACGGTCAACCCGGCGATGACCATCGCGGCGCTGGCCGAACGCGCCGTCCCGGGCATCGTGCGGGCCGCCAGGCAGCGCGGCGTCGAGGTCACCTACGGCGCCCCCTCCCCGGACGGCGCCACGAGCGGCAGGCGCGCCGCGCTGCCGTTCGTGCCCAGCCTGACGCACAAGTAGCCCCCCGGGCGCGGGCGGGTGAGCCCGCGCCCGGCCGACCTCAGGGAGCGCGCGATGGAAACGACACTCCTGCGGCGGGTCCTCAGGAAACCGCTGCGCGGCTCGCTCCGCCAGGTCAGGCACGTCCGCCCGGTGCCGCCCGCGCGGGCGCGGGGCCTGGTCGCCGAGGTGTACACGCGCTCGGAACGGGAGTTCGGCATGCTGGCGCCGCCGGTCGCCCTGCACTCGCCCGCCCCGGAGATCCTGGCCGCCTGCTGGATGATGCTGCGGGAGACGCTGCTGACCGGCGGCGGACCGGGCCGGGCGGTCAGGGAGGCGGTCGCGACCGGCGTCTCGCTCGGCAACGCCTGCCCCTACTGCGCGGGCGTGCACGGCGCCGCCCTGGGCGGCCTGGTCCCCCCGGAGGGCGGCGCGCGGCGTGATCTCGCGCCGGTCGAGGAGTGGGCCAGGGCGAGCGGGACGCGCGGGCGGGCGACGCCGTTCCCCGGGGAACAGGCCGCCGAGCCCGTCGGGGTCCTCGTCGGGGTCGCGGTCACCTTCCACTACCTCAACCGCATGGTCAACGTGTTCCTCGACGAGACGCCGCTGCCGCCGCGGACACCGGGGATGGCACGCGGCACCCTCATGCGGACGCTGGGCCGGCTCATGCGGCCGACCGGTGGGGGCGTCGAGCCGGGCGGCTCGCTCGACCTGCTGCCCATGGCCCCGCTGCCCGGCGACCTGTCCTGGGCGGCGGGCGCGCCGGGCGTCGCGGGCGCCTTCGCCCTCACGGCCTCGGCGATCGAGGCGGCGGGCCGCCGTTCGGTGCCGGGCCCCGTCCGTGACCTGCTGACGGCCAGGCTGGCGGCCTGGGACGGCGGCCACCCCGGGCTCGGCGGGGCGTGGGCGGAGGAGGCGGTCGCGGACCTGGCCGCCGAGGACCGCCCCGCCGGGCGGCTGGCCCTGCTGACGGCCTTCGCCTCCTACCGGGTCGGCGAGGCCGACGTGGACGCCTTCAGGGAGAGTCGTGGGACGGGAGACCGGGAACTGGTCGAACTGACCGCGTGGGCGAGCATGGCGGCGGCCAGGACGGTGGGCGGCTGGACGCGCGGGGAAAGTCCGTGAACCCCTTTCCCCGGCCGGTGGAAAACGCCCGGCCGCGGCACGGGAAACGCGCCGCGGCCGGACATTCGAGAAAGCTTTCCTTTTCCGGGGCCCTCAGGTGCGCGCCGTCGCGCAGCCACACGCCATGGCCGACCGCTCGGATTCGTTCGGACGGCGGTGCAGGACCATCGCGACCACCATCGGGGCGAAGACGACGGCGTTGTAGAACAGGTGCAGCTCGACCCGGGGAAAGAAGACCTGCAGGACGCTCGTGGGGACCGGCCTGCCCATCAGGTGGTTGCCGGTCATCGCCTGCAGGAGCAGCAGCAGGTGCTCGAAGTGGTGCCAGACCTGGATGCCGAGTGAGATGTTCCACCAGGTGCGGGAACGGCCGGTGAACCCCTTCCTGAGCATGACGAGACCGATGAGCATGAACAACGCGTAGCCGTAGTGCATCCACTCGGAGGTCACCAGCCACGGGAACGGCAGCCCGAGCACGCCGCGCGCCTGCGGGACCGGCCAGCCGAGGACGTAGATCTGCACGGCCTGCGCCACGTGCTCTGCCCAGTGGGCGACGACGAGCACGAGGAAGACGTTCAGCCAGGTCCTGTGCCGGGGTCCGTTGACAATTGCCATTCTTCCAGGAAAGCGACCCGCCGAAGCCGCCTCAGAAGCCATGCGGAAACCTCCGCTCTCGCGCCGAACAATTTCTCTGACGTTGCGACGACAACGTCGTCAACCGTAGCGGTGCCGAATCGGCCGCTTCTTCTCCTGGATTGCCGAATTCGCCTTACGCGGACGATAACGCCGGTCCGCTGAAAGCACAATGGGAGAAGACAGTGGGATCTTCACTCGTGCACGCTTGCTGCGAAACGCCCAGTGATTCCGCCATGAGCGAGGTATTTCTGATGCTGGTGAGCGTGACAGGCGGCACCGGATTCGTCGGGGCCCATACGGTCGCGGCGTTCCTGCGGGCGGGGCACCGGGTCCGCCTGCTCGTCCGCGAGCCGTCCGGGGTCGCCCGTGCCCTGGCCCCTCTCCTGCCCGGCCCGGCGCCGGGCGGGAACGCCGACGAGGACACCTTCGCGGACACCTTCGGGGACGCCGTCGAGGTGGTGACCGGAGACGTCACCGACGGCGAGGCGGTCGGCCGGGCGGTGCGGGGGGCGGACGCCGTGCTGCACGCGGCGGCGGTCTACACCTTCGACAGCAGACGGCGCGCGAGTGTGCGGCGGACCAACGAGCGGGGCGCCGAGGTCGTGCTCGGGGCCGCGCGCGCGGCGGGAGCCGACCCGATCATCCACGTCTCCAGCGTCGCGGCGTTGTTCCCCGCCCCCGGCCGGGTCGTCCGCGAGGACACCCCCGTCGGCAGGCCCCGCGAGCCGTACATGGCGAGCAAGGCGGCGGCCGAGGCCGTGGCCCGGGGCCACCAGCGGGAGGGCGCTCCGGTGGTGATCACCTACCCGCCGGCCCTGCTCGGCCCGCACGACCCCAGGCTCGGCGACCAGACCGCCAGGCTCCGTGACGTCCTGCGGGGCCTGCTGCCGGTCTGGCCGCTCGGCGGGCTGCCCCTCGGCGACGTGCGGGACACCGCCGCGCTGCACGCCGAACTGCTCACGCCGTACGGCGGCGGCCCGGCCAGGCACTTCGGGCCCGGCCACTACCTGACGACCCGGCGCTATGTGGAGGTGCTGCGCGAGGTGACCGGACGCCGCCTGCCGACGCTCTTCCTGCCCGCCCGCGCCATGCTCCCGGCCGGGCTGCTGGCCGACCTCGCGCAGCGGGTGTGCCCCTGGCACATCCCGGCGCAGTACGGCGCCGTCTACGTGTGCGCCTGCGCGACACGGGTGGCGGAGGGGGCGAGCACCGGCGGCGTCGTCCCGCGGCCCGTCGCCGAGACGGTCGGCGAGACCGTGCGCTGGCTGCACGCCAACGGGTCGCTGTCGGACCGGCAGGCGGGCACGGCGCGCGGGGACCTGACGCCGGTGAGGGCGTCGTGACCCCGGCAGGCAGGCGGACCGGCCTGCGGGACGACGTCAAAGACGTGCCCGCCCCCTCCGACGCGCGAGGGGAGGACGGGCCCGGCGAGCCGCCGCGCTCGATGGACCTGCTGCGTGAGCGGCACGGCAGGCTGCGCGGCCGGATCGCCGCGGGCTCCCGGGCCGCAGTCGAGCGGCAGCGGTCGCTGGGCAAACGGACGGCGCGGGAGCGGCTCGACCTGCTGCTCGACGAGGGCTCCTTCACCGAGATCGACATGTACCGCCGCCACCAGGCGAACGACCTGGGGATGGGCGAGCGGCGCCCGCACACCGACGGGGTGGTCGCCGGCTCGGGCACGGTGGACGGGCGCCGGGTCTTCGTCTACGCCCAGGACTTCACGATCTTCGGCGGCTCGCTGGGCCACGCGCACGCGGCGAAGATCCACAAGGTGATGGACCTGGCGATCGCCACCGGAGCGCCCCTCATCGGGCTCAACGACAGCGGCGGCGCCCGTATCCAGGAGGGGGTGATGTCCCTGGACGGCTACGGCGGCATCTTCCGCCGCAACGTCCAGGCATCCGGCGTGATCCCGCAGATCAGCGTGATCCTCGGCCCCTGCGCCGGGGGAGCGGCCTACTCCCCGGCCCTGGCCGACTTCACCTTCATGGTCCGCGAGACCGCGCGGATGTACCTGACCGGCCCCGACGTCGTCGAGGCGGTCAGCGGCAGGCGGGTCACCCACGACGAACTGGGCGGCGCCGAGGTGCACGGCGGTCGCTCCGGGGTGGCCACCTTCGTGCACGACGACGAGGAGAGCGCGCTTGAGGACGTGCGCTACCTGCTGTCCCTGCTGCCGAGCAACAACCTGGAGCCGCCGCCCGCCGGGCCGCCGCGCCAGGCCACGACCGACCACCGGCCCGGGTTCGCCGAGATCGTGCCCGTCGAGCCGAACAGGCCGTACGACATCCGCTCGGTCGTCGCCGAACTGGTCGACGACGGCGAGTTCCTCGAACTGCAGGAGGGCTGGGCGCCGAACGTGGTGTGCGCGCTGGCCCGCGTCGACGGCGAGGTGGTCGGCCTGGTCGGCAACCAGCCCATGGTGCTCGCGGGGGTCCTGGACGTCGCGGCGTCACAGAAGGCGGCGAGGTTCGTCCGCTTCTGCGATGCCTTCGGCATCCCGCTGGTGACACTGGTCGACGTCCCCGGCTTCCTGCCCGGCCCCGACCAGGAGCACGCGGGCATCATCAGGCACGGCGCCAAACTGCTGTACGCCTACTGCGAGGCCACCGTGCCCCGTGTCCAGGTCATCCTGCGCAAGGCGTACGGCGGCGCCTACATCGTGATGGACTCCCGCTCCATCGGCTGCGACCTCTCCCTGGCCTGGCCGACGAACGAGATCGCCGTGATGGGCGCGCAGGGAGCGGTCAACGTCATCTTCCGCAAGGAACTGGCCGCCGCGGCCGACCCGGCCGAACTGGCCGCCGAACTCGTCGCCGAGTACTCCGAGCGGCTCATGCACCCGCACTACGCCGCAGAACGGGGACTGGTCGACGACGTGATCGACCCGGCGGAGACACGCGCCGCGGTCGCGCGCGCCCTGGCCATGCTGCGCAACAAGCGCCAGACGCCGCCGCAGCGCAAACACGGCAACATCCCCCTCTAGGTTCCGTTCCGCGGAGCCTCACGCCCGCCGCGGTCACGCAGGCGGTGCCTCGCGGAACAGGCCCTGACCTCCGGTCTCCTCGACCTCGGCCCGCATCCGGTCCCCGGACAGGGCGACCGATCTCCTCGCGCTGTCCAGGTCGTCCCCCGAGCTGACCATCAGGGCGGTGAGCTGGGCCTCGAAGCAGCGCTCGGCGTCGTAGGGGGCGATGAGGTAGCCGCCGAGCTCCAGGGTGACCAGCCCGTGGATCGCGCTCCACATCTGGTGGGCGACGAGTTCGGCGTCCTCCGCCCTGAACCGGCCCGCCTCGAAGCAGCGGGTGGCGCACTTGACGACGTTGCCCAGCGTGTAGCGCCCGTGCTGGCGGTCCTCCTCCGTCAGGGAGAAGCCGGCCAGCGACGCCCCGCCGAACATCACCGCGTACAGATGCGGGTTGGCCAGCGCGTTGTGGCGGTAGGCCCTGCCGAGCAGCGCCATGTCGGCCACCGGGTCACCGGTCTGGCGCACGTGGGTGAGATGGCGCTGCAGCCGGGCGAACCCCTCGTGCACGATCTCCCGCACCAGCCCGCTCATGCCCCCGAAGTGGGTGTAGACCGCCATCGTCGAGCTGTCGGCCTCGGTGGCGAGCCGCCGGGTCGACAGGGCCTGCGGTCCCTCCTCGGCGAGCAGCCGGGCGGCGATGTCGACCAGTGCGGGACGTGTCCTGGGGTCTGCTCGGCGGGGACTCATGTTGACAAGTATTACATAACGCCGATATGTTTCTAAGCACAACACCGTTATGGTATTGCTGACCCCGCCCGGAGGAGGCGCCTCATGGCCGCCCCAGCTCGCGCGTCCGGCCCGGCCCCCACCTGGGTGCCGTCACCGTTGCGGCTCCCCGTCGAGGGAGCCCTTCCCGAGGGGCTCGACGGGTGCTTCCTGCAGGCCTTCCCGCATCCTCTCGGCGACGGAAGGACCCTCCTGTCCGGCGTCGGCCTGCGCGGGGGAGAGGCCTTCCGGCACCGCGCCCGCACGACCGTCCCTCCGGCGAGCCCCTTCGGGCCGGTGCCCGCCCTGGCCCCCGCCGTACGGCCCGCGAACCCCGGCGGCCGGGTCCCCGGGTCCCTCTCGCTCGCCAGGCCCGTCCGCGACCCCGCCACCGGCCGGTGGCACGCTGTCGCCTCCTACCCCGGGCTGGGACACGCCGAGCACCTGGTCGCCGACTCCGGCGGCGCCGTCCGCCACGCCCGGCCCTTCGCCCTCGACGGCGCGCCCCTCATGAGCGCCGCCGCCCTCACCGGGCACCACGTCGTCGTGTTCGACCCGCCGGTCCTCCACGACCGCGCCGCCGCCCTGGCCGGGACCCGCCCGCCGTACTCCTGGCGGCCGGGCGCGAGGGCGCGCGTCGGCCTGCTGCCCCGCGAGGGGGCGCCGGAGCCGCGCTGGTTCGAGATCGGCCCCTGCCACGTCTCCCGGGCGGTGAACGCCTACGAGGAGGACGGGAAGGTCGTGGTCGACGCCGTGCGCCACCCCCGGGCCTATGACGGGGCCCCCGGCCCGCAGGGGTCGCCGCGGCTGTGGCGCTGGACACTCGACCCGGTCACCGGCGCCGTCGGGGAACGGGAGCTGGCACCGGGGGCGGAGACGGCCCTGGCCGACGAGCGGGCGACGGGGCGCGCGCACCGCCACGTGTTCGGCTCCCGTGACCCGCGGGAGGGCGCCGCGCTCGTCCGGTACGACCTGAGGACCGGCGGCCTCCGGGAACACCGGCTCGGCGCGGGGAAGCGCGCCGGGGACCCCGTGTTCGTGCCCCGGGGGCCGGCTGAGGGCGACGGCTGGCTCCTCGTCTTCGTCCGGGACGACGCCAGGCGAGAGGGCGGGTTGCTGGTGCTCGACGCGCTCGACCTGGCGGCCGGGCCGTACGCCGTCGTCCACGTCCCCTGCCCGCCGCCCGCCTACGGCCGCGCCGCCTGGCTGCCCGCCTGACCCCGGCGGAGAGCCGCACCGGAGAGCGCCGGAGAGCACCGGAGAGCGCCGGAGAGCATCGCAATCCGGGAGATGCGCTGTACAGCGGGCGGATGTGACGCTGACTGCGTGACCGGACGCGACGGCGGCCGTCCACGGCGGGGGTGACGGCCCCGGCCGCCGGCGCCCGCCCGTGCCCGTCGTGCCCGCGAATCCGCCCCGCCCCCGGCCCCCGGTTCCCGGCCGCGCGGGCGGCCCGCACGGCGGGCTCAGGCGGAACGAACGGATTGGAGTACGCGATGGCTTCCCCTTCCACCCAGGGTTCCGTCCAGGGACGCTTCGCCGCCCAGGCGGCGCTGACCCCGGACGCGACGGCCGTCTCCTTCGGCGACCTCCGCCTGACCTACCGGGAGCTGGACGAACGGGCCAACCGGCTCGCGCACCTGCTGCTCGGACGGGGAGCCCGTCCGGAGAGGCCGGTCGCGGTGCTGATGGAGCGTTCGGCCGACATGGTCGCCGCCATCCTGGCGGTGCTCAAGACCGGGGCGTTCTACCTGCCGCTGCACACCTCCCACCCGCCGGAGCGCATCCAGTGGATCATGGACCACGCGGGCGCGCCGATCCTGCTCGCCGACGCGACGACCCTCGGGCGCGGCCTGCCGGAGGGCGGCCCGCTCGTCGTCGTCGACGGAGGCCGTGAGTCGGCGGGGGAGTCCCCGGCCGACCCGGGCGTGGACTCCCACCCGGACCAGCTCGCCTACCAGATGTACACCTCGGGCTCGACGGGAGAGCCGAAGGGCGTCGGCGTCACCCACCGGGGCGTCCTCGGGCTGGCCTTCGACTCCTGCTGGGAGGGCGGGCGGCACGAACGGGTGCTGATGGTCGCGCCGCACGCCTTCAGCGTCTCCACCTACGAGCTGTGGGTGCCGCTGCTGAACGGCGGCCGGATCGTCGTCGCGCCCCCCGGCGTCCTCGGCGTGGCCACCCTGGGCAGGCTCGTGACCGAGGAGGCGATCACCGGTCTGCACCTGACGGCCGGGCTGTTCCGGGTGCTCGCCGAGGAGGCGCCCAAGTGCCTGGCCGGGGTGCGCGAGGTGCTGACCGGCGGGGACGTGATCGCGCCCGAGGCCGTACGGCGGGTGCTCGACGCCTGCCCGGACACGGTGGTCAGGGCCATGTACGGCGCCACGGAGACGGCGCTGTTCGTCACCCACGGCCCGATGACCGCCCCCTACACCGAGGAGGGCGCCGTACCGGTCGGCGGCCCGCTCGACGACGTACGGCTGCGCGTCCTCGACGAGGCCCTCACCCCCGTCCCGCCCGGCACGGTCGGCGAGCTGTACGTGGGCGGCACCCGCCTGGCGCGCGGTTACGCGGGCCGGGCCGACCTGACCGCGCAGAGCTTCGTCGCCGACCCGTTCGCGGGACCCGGCGAGCGGATGTACCGCACCGGCGACCTGGTACGGCTGACCGCCAGGGGACAGCTCGACTTCGTCGGCCGCGCGGGCGACCAGGTGAAGATCCGGGGTTTCCGGGTCGAACCCGCCGAGATCGAGGCGGTCCTGGCGAGACACCCCGGGCTCGCCCACGTCGCGGTCGTCGCCAGACGGGCCGAGGACGGAGAGAGAAGACTGGCCGCCTACGTCGTGCCCGGACCCGGTGGCGCCGACGTGGAGGCGTTGCGCGCCCACGCGGCGCGGGCGCTGCCGGACTACATGGTGCCCGCCGCGTTCGTCGTGCTCGACACCCTGCCGCTGACCCCCAACGGGAAACTGGACCGCGCGGCGCTGCCCGCGCCCGACTTCACGGGCCTGCCCGCCTACCGCGCCCCGAGCGGCCGGCTTGAGGAGACCCTGTGCGCCCTGTTCGCCGAGGTGCTCGGCGTGACGCGGGTCGGCGTCGACGACAGCTTCTTCGACCTCGACGGCCAGTCGCTGCTGGCGATGCGGCTCATCAGCCGCATCCACGCGGAACTGGGCGAGGACCTGCCGATCAGCGCCCTGTTCGACACCCCGACGGTCGCGGGCCTGGCGGCGCGGTTCGGTGGCGCCTGACGGCTTGTCAGCTCTTCGAGCCCTCGCGTCCGAAGCCCGGTAACGGAGAAGGAGAACGAGATGGCCAACCCCTTCGAGAACCCGGACGGAACCTTCCTCGTGCTGGTCAACGAACAGGGCCAGCACTCCCTGTGGCCCGTCTTCGCCGCCGTGCCCGCGGGATGGGCCGTCACCCACGGCCCCGCGGGGCGTGAGGACTGCCTCGGCCACGTCAGGCGGCACTGGACCGACACCCGGGCCCGTGACCTCGCCGCCCACCTGGACACCCCGCGCTGAACGCCCAGGCCGGGGCCGTACGCCGCGATCCGCACGGGTCCCTCACCGGCCGTTCGCGGGTTCCGCGGACACGCGGGGGCCCGCACCCACGGACACCACCGGCAACCGGCCGCGCGCCGGTTCCCGACCACCGCAACGCACGAGGAGTGGCACGTGACCATCGACGCCGCGCGCGGTACGCCCCCGGGGACCGTCACAGCGCCCCCGCCCCCGCCGACCCCGCAGGAACCCGTCCGGCTGCTCACCCCGGACGGCAGGCGGGTCGAGCACCCGGACTACGACGCCGTCTTCACCGCGCGGGAGGTCAGGAGCCTCTACCGGGACCTGGTGATCGTCAGGAGACTCGACGAGGAGGCCCTGGCCCTGGCCAGGCAGGGAGAGCTGGCCGTCTGGCCCTCGCTGCGCGGCCAGGAGGCGGCGCAGGTCGGCTCGGCCCGCGCCCTGCATCCCGGGGACATGGCCTTCCCCAGCTACCGCGAGCACGGTGTCGCCTGGTGCAGGGGCGTCGACCCGGTGCGGGAACTCGGCTCCTTCCGGGGGATCAACCACGCCGGGTGGGACCCCAGGGAGCACAACCTGCACCTGCCGACGATCGTCATCGGCAGCCAGGTCCTGCACGCGACCGGCTACGCCATGGGCGTCCAGCGCGACGGCGCGGAGGACGCGGTGATCGCCTACTTCGGCGACGGCGCGACCAGCGAGGGCGACGTCAACGAGGCGTTCGCCTGGGCGGCCGTGCAGAACGCGCCGATCGTGTTCTTCTGCCAGAACAACCAGTGGGCGATCTCCGAACCCACCGAGCGGCAGTCACGCGTCCCGCTGCACCGGCGCGCGGACGGCTTCGGCTTCCCCGGCGTCAGGGTGGACGGCAACGACGTGCTGGCCTGCCTGGCGGTGACCGCAAGGGCGCTGGACAACGCGCGCAGCGGGCAGGGGCCGACGCTGGTCGAGGCGTTCACCTACCGGATGGGGGCCCACACGACGACGGACGACCCCGGCCGCTACCGCCCGCGCGCCGAGACCGAGGCCTGGCTGCTCAAGGACCCCGTCGAACGGGTCAGGACCTACCTGCTGGCCTGCGGCGCCGCGGACGAGGCCTTCCTCGCCGAGGTCGAGGCGGAGGCGGAACGGATCGGGGCGGACCTGCGCACCCGGTGCCGGGAACTGCCCGATCCGGACCTCGACGAGCTGTGGGACAACGTCTACGCGGCCGAGCACCCGCTGGTCGAGGACGAGCGCGCCGCCTTCGCCGCCTACCTCGCCTCCTTCGAGGACACGCCGCGATGAGGGAGACACGCGAAGGGAGGCACGACGGTGGGCGTTGAGACCCTGTCTTTGTCCCGGGCGATGAACGAGGGCCTGCGCAAGGCCATGGAACGCGACCCCAGGGTCCTCGTCATGGGGGAGGACGTCGGCAGGCTCGGCGGTGTCTTCCGGGTGACCGACGGCCTGCAGAAGGACTTCGGCGAGAGCAGGGTCATCGACACGCCCCTGGCCGAGTCGGGCATCGTCGGCACGGCCATCGGGCTCGCGCTGCGCGGCTACCGCCCGGTGTGCGAGATCCAGTTCGACGGCTTCGTGTTCCCCGCCTTCAACCAGATCACCACCCAGCTCGCCAAGATGCGGTTGCGTTCCCTCGGCACACTCGAACTTCCCGTCGTCGTCCGGATCCCGTTCGGCGGCGGCATCGGCGCCGCCGAACACCACAGCGAGTCCCCCGAGGCGTACTTCACCCACACCGGCGGCCTGCGCGTGGTCGCCTGCTCCAACCCCTCCGACGCCTACACGATGATCCAGCAGGCCATCTCCTGCCCCGACCCGGTGATCCTGTTCGAGCCGAAACGGCGCTACTGGGACAAGGCGCCGGTCGAGCTCGACCCGTCGGGGGCGGTGCCCCTCGGCCGGGCCGTGGTCGCCCGCCCGGGGCGGGACGTGACGCTGCTGGCCTACGGCCCGGCCGTACGGACCTGTCTCGAAGCCGCCCAGGCCGACGGGAGCCGCTCCGTCGAGGTCGTCGACGTCCGCTCGCTCAGTCCCCTGGACGAGGCGACGGTGTTGTCCTCGGTGCGCAGGACCGGCCGGTGCGTCGTCGTGCACGAGGCCCCGGTGTTCAGCGGGTACGGCGCGGAGCTGGCGGCGAGGATCACCGAACGGTGCTTCTACGACCTGCGGGCCCCGGTGCTGCGGGTCGGCGGCTTCTCCACGCCCTACCCGCCCTCGCGCCTCGAACGGCACTACCTTCCCGACCTCGACCGCGTCCTCGACGCCGTCGACCGGACCATGGCCTGGTGAGCATGAGTGAGCTGAGACGGTTCGCGCTCCCCGACGTCGGTGAGGGGCTCGTCGAGGCGGAGATCGTCAGGTGGCACGTGTGCCCCGGCGAGCCCGTGCGGGTCAACCAGATCATCCTTGAGATCGAGACGGCCAAGGCCGTCGTCGAGCTGCCCTGCCCCTTCGCGGGCGTCGTGGGGGAACTCCTCGTCGAGGAGGGCACGACGGTCGAGGTCGGCACAGCGCTCATCACCGTGGCCGTCGGCGGGGACGCCCCCCGGGTGGCCCCGCCCGTCGCCTCTCGGGAGCAGGAGCGGGTTCCCGTGCTCGTCGGGTACGGGGCCATGCCGGGCGCGACGAGCCGCAGACCGCGCAGGCGGACCGCCCCTGAAAGGCCCGGAAGATCCGAAAGGCCCGGAGGGAGCGGAGACGGTGGCGCGGGCGAGCCGACCGTCCGCAGACTGGCCAAGGACCTCGGCGTCGACCTGGCCGCCCTCGCCAGGACCGGCCCGGGAGGATCGGTCACCCACGAGGACGTCCGGCGGGCGGCGGCCGTACCGGACCCGGAGCCCGGCGGCGGGCAGGAGCGGATCCCGGTCAGGGGGGTGCGCAGGCGCACGGCGGAGGCGATGGTGCGCTCGGCGTTCACCGCCCCGCACGTGACCACCTGGCTGCAGGT
Source organism: Streptosporangium jomthongense (assembly GCF_042650425.1). NCBI lineage: Bacteria > Bacillati > Actinomycetota > Actinomycetes > Streptosporangiales > Streptosporangiaceae > Streptosporangium > Streptosporangium jomthongense. Next base: position 117,474 of record NZ_JBHSBC010000008.1, read on the forward strand.
CGACGTCACCGCGATGACGGAGCTGGTCACGAGGCTGCGCGGGCTGGCCGACTTCGCCGGGACCAGGGTCTCGCCGCTGCTGCCCGTCGCCAGGGCGCTGGTGATCGCGGTCAGGCGCAACCCGATGATCAACTCCTCGTGGGACGAGGCCGCCCAGGAGATCGCGCTCTGGCGGCGGGTGAACCTCGGCGTCGCCGTCGCCACGGAACGCGGGCTGATCGTCCCCAACGTCAAGGGAGCCGACGACCTGTCGCTGCCCGCCCTGGCCCGCGCCCTGACGGAGCTGACCGAGACCGCGCGGGCGGGCGGGACCACCCCCGGGGACCTGTCGGGGGGAACCGTCACGATCACCAACACGGGCGTCTTCGGGGTGGACGCCGGAACCCCGATCCTGCCGCCGGGTGAGTCGGCGATCCTCGCGCTCGGCCAGATCAGGGACATGCCCTGGGTACACGAGGGACGGGTCACGGTACGCAGGGTCGCCACGCTGGCGCTGTCGTTCGACCACCGGATCGTGGACGGCGAACTGGGCGCCACGGTGCTCCGCGAGATCGGCGCCATGCTGGAGGATCCGCTCCTGATGCTCGCCTGGTCCTGACCGGCCCCGGCACGAGGACGCCGCCCGGCCGTGGGGCCGGGCGGCGTCCGCGCGAGCGGGTCAGGCCGGGTTGACGGGGCTGTTCTGGTAGGCGGCGAGCCGCCATTGGCCGTCCTCCTTGACGACCAGCCAGGAGGCCCGGATGGCGCGTTCCGGGGAGACCTCGGTCTCACCCGGAGCCAGCACGCCGCCCTGCGTGATCAGCACCCCGGTCGTCTCGCCGAGGAACCTGATGTCGATCGGGCGCCCGGTCACCTGGGTGCCCTTGAACGGGCCCTCGAACGCCTCCGCCATGAACGAGTGGATCTCCTGACGGCCCTTGCGGTAGAGGCCGGGCAGGATCATGCTCCCGTCCTCGGTGAAGACGCCGGCGAAGGCCTCCGCGTCGTGTTCGGCCCACGCGTCGACGACGCGCTGGGGGACGGCCGCCACGGCGGCCCTGTCAGCGTCCGAGGGGCTGGTCGTTGTCATGTTTCTCCCTTTCTCCTGGCTGTCCGATGGTCGTCGGGAAGTCTCAGGCGGCCTCGTCCGGAATCTCCCAGGCGGGGGACGGGCACGCGCGGGCACGCGCCGCCCTCCTCCGTGCCAGGGTCCAGGTCACACCCTCCGTCTCCTTGTCGTCCCCCGGCGGACAGGACGGGTCCTCCCGCCGGGCCGGGGGCGACTCGGACACGCGGCCGGTCGGCCGTCCTGATGCGGGAACGTCGGCGGTCAGCACCATTTCCTCCTGGGAACCAGCTGGGAACTAGCGGATGAGAACCGGGAGGCGTGCCGCTCGTACGGTCACGGAAGGCGGGAGAACGGTGGTCCCCATGAGACGGTCGGGAACCGCCCGGAGCCGGACGCCCCTGTCATCCACTGTCATCCACCGGCGATGGCGGCGACCGCCTCCGGTGTGCTCACCCTCCGACCGTCCCACCCGGCCCCGGGGCCCCGCATCTCTCGGATTGCGCTGTCCGGGAGAACCGCGGTGATCAGCGCAATCTGGGAGAAAGGCATCGCCACCACCGGGTGTCACCATTGAGTTCCGCGGCGCCGCCCACAACTTCCCCGAGGAGTCGAGGTGCGAGACGAGCAGACAGGCCCCGTGACCCGCCCGCTGACCGGTGAGGAGTACATCGAGAGCCTGCGCGACGACCGTGAGATCTACGTGTACGGCGAACGCGTCAAGGACCCCACGACCCACCCGGCCTTCCGCAACCCCATCCGGATGACGGCGCGGCTCTACGACGCGCTGCACGACCCGGCCAGGCGCGAGGTCCTCACCGCGCCGACCGACACGGGAAGCGGCGGATACACCCACAGGTTCTTCACCACGCCGCACAGCGCCGAGGACCTCGTCGCCGACCAGCGGGCCATCGCCGAGTGGGCGCGCATGAGCTACGGCTGGATGGGCCGCAGCCCCGACTACAAGGCCTCCTTCCTCGGCACGCTCGGCGCGAACGCCGACTTCTACGAGCCCTTCGCCGACAACGCGCGCCGGTGGTACGCCGAGTCGCAGGAGAAGGTCCTCTACTGGAACCACGCCATCGTCCATCCCCCGGTCGACCGCAGCCGCCCGCCGGACGAGGTCGCCGACGTCTTCGTCCACGTGGAGCGGGAGACCGACGCGGGCCTGGTCGTCAGCGGGGCCAAGGTGGTCGCCACCGGCTCGGCGCTCACCCACTACAACTTCATCGCCCACTACGGACTGCCGATCAAGAGACGGGAGTTCGCGCTGGTGGCCACGGTGCCGATGGGCGCGCGGGGGATGAAGCTGATCTGCCGCCCCTCCTACACCGCCGCCGCGGCGGTGATGGGCAGTCCCTTCGACTACCCGCTCTCCTCGCGCCTCGACGAGAACGACACCATCCTGGTGCTGGACAAGGTCCTCATCCCCTGGGAGAACGTCTTCGTCTACGGCGACGTGGGAAAGGTCCAGCTGTTCACCGGGCACTCCGGCTTCATCGAGCGCTTCACCTTCCACGGCTGTACCCGCCTGGCGGTGAAACTGGAGTTCATCGCGGGCCTGCTGGCCAAGGCGCTTGAGATCACCGGCACCAGGGACTTCCGGGGCGTGCAGAGCAGGATGGGCGAGGTCCTGGCCTGGCGGAACCTCTTCTGGGCGCTGTCGGACGCCGCCGCGCGCAACCCCGTCCCGTGGCGCAACGGCGCGGTGCTGCCCAACCCCCAGTACGGCATGGCCTACCGGTGGTTCATGCAGGTCGGCTACCCCAGGATCAGGGAGATCGTGCTGAAGGACGTCGCCAGCGGGCTGATCTACGTCAACTCCAGCGCCGACGACTTCAAGAACCCGGACATCCGTCCCTACCTGGACAGATTCGTCCGGGGCTCGAACGGGGTGGACGCCGTCGAGCGGGTCAAGGTCATGAAGCTGCTGTGGGACGCGGTCGGCACCGAGTTCGGCGGCCGGCACGAGCTGTACGAGCTCAACTACGCGGGCAACCACGAGAGCACCCGCGTCGAGCTGCTGCTCGGGCAGGGCGCGTCGGGGCAGATCGACGACTACAAGGCGTTCGTCGAGCGGTGCCTCGGGGAGTACGACCTGAACGGCTGGACCGTCCCCGACCTGTCCTCCTTCGACGACCTGCGCCACGCCAGGAACGACCTGCTCAACGGCTGACCCCGCCGCGCCGTCCGGACACGCCCGGACCGGGACAACCGTGGGTTCGCACCGTTCCGCGGGCGGCGCGGCCTGAGGTGGCCACGCCCTCCGCATGGCGCGGGCCGCGTCTTCGGTGAAGACTGACGGGGAAGTACACGGGGGTGTGACGGGGGGTGTGACGGTCGGCGGACCCCGGAACGGCGCCGGGGAGAGTGGAGAGAACGGGTGCGGCGCTCATGCTCCCTTGGCTGGCGTGACTCCGAGTACCTCGCGGCCCGGCCGGGACGGGATCGGGTCAACCGGTTCGTCGTGATGCTGCTGGTCCTGCAGCGCGCGAGCTACCTGGTGCCCGCCGTCGCGGGAGTCTTCAGCGCCGACCGCCTCTACCGGAGCGCCGCGCTGAACGTGGTCCTGCTGGCCGTCGCGGTCGCCTGGAACGCCGCACTGGTCGTGACCACCCGGCGCCGGGGCTGGTTCGCCCGCTGGGCGGTGGCCGCGGACGTCGCGGTGACCTGCGGGCTCCTGCCGGCGGTCGGCGCCAACTGCCTCGGTGACTCCCGAGCCCCGGCGAACTGGTCGTCGTCGGCCCTCATGGCCACGGGGGCGTTGACCGGGGCGGTCGCGGAGTCCCTCGCGTGGGCGTGGGCGCTGCTGCCGCCCGCACTGGCCTACCTGGTGGCGCACGCGGGCGACCTCGGCAGCAGGTACCCGTTGCCGATCGACATCGCGGTGCGCCTGAACTCCTACCTGTGGTTCGCGGTCATCGTCTGCTTCATCCACCGTTACCTGCGGGCGCAGGCGAACCGCCTGGACGACCTGGCCGACCGGCGGCTGGCCACAGAGACGGGCCACGTCGCCGACCAGGCGCGTTCCGCCGAGCGTCTGGCGCACTACCGGCGGCTGCACGACACGGTGCTCACCACCCTGACGGCCATCGCCCGCGGCGGTCTCGACCACAGGGAGGAGCAGGTACGGCTGCGCTGTGCCGCCGACGCGGAGTACGTCAGGCTGCTCATCGGGCGCGAGGGCACCGGAACGGCCGCCCGCCTGGAGGACAGCCTGGCCAAGGTGATCACCAGGGCCTCCGGGCTCGGGCTGCGGGTCCGCTACGCCGCGGCCTGCCTGCCCGAGCGGGTGCCCGCGGCCGTCGTCTCCGCTCTCGCGGACGCCTCCCAGGAGGCGCTCAACAACGTGGCCCTGCACTCGGCGACGAAGGAGGCCTGGCTGACGGTCATCGGCGAGGACGCGCACGGGAACGTTCCTGAGGACGGCCGGGGCCGTCGGGTGACCGTGCGCGTCGTGGACCGGGGGAGAGGCTTCGACCCGGCCTCCACAGCCCCGGGATTCGGGCTCGCCTCCTCCGTCGCCGGCCGCATGCGGGAGGTCGGCGGTCAGGTCACCGTCCTGTCCGCCGAAGGCGAGGGCACCTGCGTCGAACTGGTCTGGCCCGGTGACCCGGCAGGGAGCGGGGCGGGGCCGGTCCTCGACGGTCACGTCAACCGAGACGGAGCCCGGCCCCCCACCGGGCCCGGAGGGGCCGGGCGTCAGAGTGACCGCGGCGCACACGGCTGACCCGCGGTGCACGACCCCGTCGCGCCCCCACCAAGTGGCCCGCGTTCCAGACGGACCCTCAAGAGATCCCCTCGCCCGTGAGGAGCGTCGGCTTGTGCCGTACCGGTGCCGTGCGCGAGGGTTTGACCTTGTGCTTTACCGGCGCCAAGTATGAGGAGCGTCCGGCTTGGGCGCGTCGGTGCTTGGACTGAGGAACGCAGGAGCGAAGCGACGGAGTGACGAGGGAAAGCGCCGACTCGGGGCGCCCAAGCCCCGCGACGCCGTCAGGCGGAGCAAGGAGACACAGCGACGAGGGAAAGCGCCGACTCGGGGCGCCCAAGCCCGCGACGCCGCCAGGCGTCGCAAAGAGACACAACCCGCGCCGCCGAAGGCGGAGCAAAGAGACACAGCTATCTCAACCAGCCGTCCTCCCTCACCCGGGTGGCGAGGTCGAGTTTGGTGTAGGCGGGTCTGCCCGCTCTGCGGTACTTCTCCTTGACCCGGTCGAGGTAGTTCTTGGCGGTTCCCGGCTGGACTCCCGCGCTGCGGGCCGCCGCGGACAGCGTCATCCCCGACGCGTAGGCCAGCAGTACGGCCCGTTCCTGGGGGGAGAGCACGGGGCGGTCGGCAGCGCGGTCGGACAGCCAGCAGAGCGCCAGTTCGGGGGAGTGCGTGCTTCCCCGGGTGGCGACCTCGCGGACGGCGGAGGTCAGCACGCTCAGGTCGTGGTCCTTGGTGAGGTATCCACCGGCCCCGGCCCTGACGACCTGGGAGCCCATGCTCGGTGAGGTGATCACGCTCACCACGAGCACCCGGCTGCCCGTGGCCACGATCCTGCGTACGTTGCCGATCGGGTCGGAGCGGTCGGCCAGGAGCAGGTCGAGGATCACCACGTCGGCGGGGGCGTGTCCTCTGGAGAGCAGTTCTGTGACCGTGCGGGCGGTGCCCGCCAGGCGTATGTCGGGGACTCCGGAGAACCAGGCGGTCAGTCCGTCGAGCAGCATCCGGTCGTCGTCGACCACTGAAACCGCGATCATGGTTGCCCTTCCCGGCACCGAGGAAACGGGGTGGTCTCGCCGTGATATGAACGCGTCAAAATCCCATTATGTCCTTACTTTTCGACCTGACTAACATAGATCATTACGCCAGTCGAAGTGAGAAATATGACATATACCAAGGCATACAGCGCCTGAGTCACGCCCGGTGGGAGGGCTCAGCCCCCGCGAGCCGTACGGCCGGGCAGGAGGGCCTCGCCGCCGAGCCAGGCGGCCAGCCGCTCACGCTCGACGAGGATCAGCCCGCCCTGGTTCGCCTCGGTCAGGGCGGGGCGGGTGAGGCGGCCGGAGGTGACCAGGACGCCGGTGTGCCCGGCGAAGGCGTGGGCCAGCGCGCCGAGGAAGTCGCGGACCTGGGGGGCGCCGACGCTGCCGGTGTAGCGCTTGCACTGGAAGGCGAAGGGGCGGCCCCCGGGGCCGATCGCGGTCAGGTCGACGCCCCGGTCGCCCGCGCCGCCGAGCAGCCTGACATGACGGAAGCCGTCCCGGCGCAGCAGTTCCGCGGTGAGCCTCTCGAACTCCGCCCCCGTCAGCCGGTCGACCCGCTCCAGCTCGGAGTTCTCCCGGAACCACCTGCGCTCCCGCTCGGCCGTCGCCCTGGCGCGCGCCACGGCGAAGGCCGTGGCCAGGACGAGCGCGGCGACGGCGGCGGCCACGAACCACGGCCAGTTCCGCTGCAGGAAGGGCAGGGCCGCCCTGAGCAGCAGGAACACCAGCGCGGCGCCGAAGAGCCAGAGCAGGAGACCGGTCTCGCCTCCCTTCCCGCGCTTTCCCGCGCCCGAGGGTCGTCTTCTTCCGGCCGGTCGCCGGTCCGCCATCGTGTCAGCTCCCGTCGTCAGGGGGTCGAAGCAGTGAGTGTGAACGACGTCTCCGACAGAAACGGTCATGAGAGGAGGGAGAGTTCCCCCTTTCGCGGAAGAAAGTCCCCCGGGGACCGATCGCGTTGGCGAGGCCGTACGAAAGGGAAAAACCATAAAAGAGCGGATAGTTCGCCATATAAGGCTTATGGAGAGAACGCGAACTTCATTTGGGTGCCGCCCCGTGGCCCCGAGGGGCGCCGCCCGGATCGGGTCCCGGTACGGCCCGGCGGGGGCGAGGTGGCGGTGCCGCCGTACCGCGCGGTGGGGGGGTGCCGGGGCGCGCGGGGCGGCGGCGGACAGGGGAGCGCTCTCTCGTTTGACCCGGAAAGATGTGCACAGTCTTGGAACCCTGTGAAATCGCTATTGGATTTTGATTTAAAATGGTAGGGTTTCTCCCTATCATCGCCGCATGGACATGGAAATGCGCCATCTTCGGGTCATCCATGCGATCGCCGAGCACGGCAGTATCTCCAAGGCGGCCTCCTCCCTCGGACTGTCCCAGCCCGCGCTGGCCGGTCAGCTGCAGCGCATAGAGCGCATGCTCGGCGGCCAGCTGTTCGAACGGGCCCACGAGGGCAGCCGCCCGACCGCGCTCGGCGGATGGATGCTGGAGCGGTCGAGTTCGCTGTTGCACGCCTTCGGCACCCTGCAACGGGATGCGCGCCACTACGTCGAGCGGGGTACGGGGAAACCTCTCGTGCGGGTCGGCTGTGCGCCGATGTCGCTGGCGGGATACGTCAGCAACTGCATGTACGACCTGGTGCCCGGGGTGGACTTCACCATCCGTACCGAGGAGTGCATGGACACCCTGCACTCCTTCATGGAGACGGGCAGGCTGGAACTGGCCGTCCTGGGTGACTATCCGGGCTACGAGCTGACGCCGCCGCCCGGGGTGGTGTACGAGATCCCGGTGATCGAACCGATCTTCATCGGGCTCGCGGAGTCCCATCCGCTGGCCCGGCAGGAGGAGATCGACCTGGCCGACCTGGCCGGCGACGACTGGGCGATGCCCCCGCAGGCGGAGGTGGGTCACAGGGAGCACTTCTGGGACGCCTGCAGGAAGCACGGTTTCGCCCCCAGGCTGAACTTCTCGGTCAGTCCCGCCCTGGCCTACGACCTGATCAGAGCGGGCAGGTGTGTGGGAATGTTCCAGGCGATCTACCAGCCGCACCCGGGGATCGTGGTCCGCCCGCTGGTGGGCACCCCCATGTTGTTCCGCTACATCATCGCCTGGACCCGGCACGGTCCGCTGGCCGAGCACGTGGTCTCCCTGATCAGCAGTGCGATCCGCAGGTACTGGAGCGAGGCGCTGAAGGTCCCCGTCTACGCGGCCTGGCTCGAACGCCACGGACAGCCCCTGCGTTTTCCGTAGTGTCCCATGCCGGTCGTCTTGATGGGGTTCATGCGGCAAATCTGGTTCGAGTGAAAAAATTGGAAAAGTGAAGACGTATCATATCAAGGGGAAAGATTTTCATCTTCCGGATGAGCGTGCCGAGAAGGATGTGGCCGATGCTTTTGAGGCCACAAACCATGGGATTAGACCGCTGCTGCTCATGTTCTGACATCGTGGAAACGCCGCAGTGATCAGCGGCTCAGAACACGATTCCGGAGGATCAATGAAGCTCTATCGCTCATCGCTCCGAAGCGCCGCGACGGCCGCCGCCGTCGCGGCGCTTCTCGGGAGCGGATTGACCACCGTATCGGCCATTCCCGCCCAGGCGGCCCCCTGCACCGTCAACATCTACAAGGTCAACACAGGTCATGGCGGGTCGAGTGTGTACGTCAGTTACATGGGCGCCGAGCTGGTCTATCAGGATCCGAAGGCGGATGATTCCCCCGTTACCGGGCCAAGTTCCTATGTGATGAAGCCCAACCAGGTCAATGGCAGACGTGCCGTCTACCTGGCCGGTGGCCGTCTGGCCTGGATGTACGCTCCGGCGCTGGAATACGAAACCTGTCGTTAGCCGGATTCGAGAGGGCGGCCCGCGACCGTGCGGCGCCGCCCTCTTCTCTTTTCCTCCGGGCGGACCTTTTCGTGGAGGCCGCCCGGACGGCCCGGGGAAAACCCGGCCCGGGAAACGGCGCCCGTCTTTGCGGTGGTCGGCCCGGATGGAAAAGGTGTGTCCGAAACGGACCGCCGTTATTCATTGCACAGGAAGGTTTCCTATTTAATACTGTTGTCAACGCGGCGTGTCCACGGTGCGGGGCGCAGTCTCTCCGTATCCCGGCCGCTCCGCCGTACCCCCCGGTGGTTCGTGTGGTCATTGGCCTCGGGGCGCTGACCGGCCCGGTCGTTCTCCCGTGGGCGATGACCGGGCCTGACAACGACATTGACTCCGGTTGTGCCGGAGGTCTTTGGCGCCACCCCTGATGTTCGCGGGATGGGGAATGACCTGCGGACACTCAAGAACGGCCTGGTCGCGCGACCGTCGGCCGGAATATGACACCGATGATTTCAGCCGCTCATCCGATGGGTAACGGGTGTCCGCTGACCAGTGAATACGCGCCCGTCCTCTGTCAAGAGATGAACGCCTGGTCACTCCATAGCAAGGCGCTATCAGTACCACCACCTATGCGCGACCCACAATACCCCCTGGTCGCCCCCACCAGTACGCACCGAAATATTGGGGAGTAAACCGTCAAAAAGGTGCGGCCCCCGTGCAGGTGATGCTGCACGGAGGGCCGCATGAGGCGCCCCCGGGGGTCTCCCCTCCAGAAGAGCCCAGGGCGCCGCCCGGCCCTGGCAAGCGAGACAGGAGCCGGGAGTCTGGTCAGTCGGGCGCGGGCTCGTGTCCCCCGTCCGGGGACGTCGAGCAGGAGGCCACGGCGCGGGCGCTCACCCACAGCCGCCCCAGCGCCGAGGACGAGGACACGATCTTCCGCCCGCAGTGCTTACATTTCCGGACGCCTGGGACCTGCGAGAGGTCGTCGGGGACACGAACTTTGTACGCGCGCCACGGGTCGTACGGCCCCAGGAGAAGCCGCAACCGTTCCTGGTCGTCGGCCCGGCTCACCGGGGCTCACCCGACGGCGCAGACTCCTGACGGGGAACGGGCAGGGCCCAGATGGTCACGATCCCGGACCACGACGCGTGGATGGCCGGCCACCTCTGGTCGGTTGGGGCCGGGGGCTCCGGGAGGTCGCGTGTACGGCGCCGACGGCCGTGGAATTTCTGGGGGTGCTGGAGGTCATCGCCCATGGTCAGGACGCTACGGCCGGGAGGCGTCCGGCCTGAAGGACGTTGACTTAAATTGACAGCCTCGCCCGCGCAACCTCCACCAGGGCCCGGGCCTCCGCCCCATACACCGCTGCCGCCTGCATCGCCGCGAACGCGTGCGCGTACACGGCGACCTCCGCAGGCTGCGTGACCGTCAACTGAGCGCTCGTCGTCTCCACCCGCACCAGCTCGTTGTCGAAAACCACGAACCCTTCGCCCGGCCCGATCAGCCGCGGCCCGGCCGCAGGGATGATGCCGAGACTGACCCGCTGCATGCCCATGACGTCCAGTAGACGGTCCAACTGGCCGGCCATCACCTTGTCGTCGCCGAACCGCGTGAGGAGCACCTGCTCCTCCAGGACCACAAGGAACCGGCGCCCCCCGAAGTACAGCACCCGTTGCCGGTCCATCCGTGCCGCGACCGCCGCCATGACGTCGTCAGGCAGGTCCCGGAACCGCTGCCGGGACCGGAGAACCACCTCCGCGTACTCGGCCGTCTGTAGCAGTGCGGGCGGTACGCCCGGTTGGTAGATCCGTAGCAGGGCCGCCCGCTCATACAGCGACGCGCTCGCCTCCTGACGGCGCCGGAGGCCCGTGCGAAGCTGCCGCCGCCACTCGACGTAGGCGGAGTCGATGCCGCGCACCGTGGCGATCAGGTCAGCCAGCTGATTCTCAGCACCACAGTGCAGGGCCCAAGCGCGCAGGTCCTTCTCGGACGGCCCGCGCTTGCCGAGCTCCAGCTGCGTAATTTTGGACGGGTGCCACCCGGCCAATGCAGCAAGCGCCCGCCCCGTGAGGTGCGCGTCCTTGCGGATCTCCCGGAGGCGGGCGCCGAGCGCTTGCCGGGCCTGCTCAGCCTGCTTGGACATCAGGGTCAGGCGGTGACCGGCTTGTAGTCGGCGTGCGGGATCCCCAGAGGCCACAACAGGTCACGTACCCGCACGCAGTCAGCGACGACGGCTGGGTCCTCGACGAGTTCCATCCCAGCCGCGCGGCCTTCGGCGTCGACCAGGTTGACCACGACGGAGGTCTCGTCGAGGAGCCACCAGTCGTGCCCCTCCACGGGCAGGGCGAGGTCGGTCGGGAACTGGTGGCGGGGAAGCCACCGGATGTCCTCGCCGAACTCCACGTTGAAGGCGGTTCCCTCGTGTTCCCACCGGATGTAGTCGGTGTGCGGCTCGGTGACCACCCTCACGCGCCGGACGGTGCGGCCCGTGCTGGTGATGCCCTGCACGAGAGCCCCCCACCCGCTCCGGCGGGCCGTGATCTCCTCGTCTGTCTCCGGGATCCCGGCCAACCACCGGGTGAAGGGGCCCGACTCAGCGGGGACGCCGTAGACGTCGCGCAGCTCCAGGTGGAACGCGCCGTGCTTCACGTTGGCGAACCGGGCCCGCCACTCGTCACGCTCCAGCTGCATCGGCGTACTCCTCCCGAACCTTGTCGCGCAGCCCTAGGGCCACTTCGATGACGGTCTCGAACTCCGCGACCGGCTGCAGGGAGAGACGCGCTTCGGGGTCCGTCACCTGGCGTCCACGGATCAGGTAGGTGTCCTGGCTGGTGCGGACGATCTCGACGGGCTGGCCGTCGCTGGGGGAGTCGAGCTGGCCGCTGTTGGCCATGCGGGTCATCAGGCGGCACGGCACTTCCACGACAGCCGGGTTCGAGGTCTGCCACCCCTGCACGAGGTAGGTGCCGGCGTCGGTGTCGTACAGGCTTGGACATTCATCGTCCTGGCTCTCGGGGTCCTTGCCGAGGAACGTGATCTTCATGTGACGCCTCCCGAACGTAGAGGAACCTGATCGGGAGCATCCCACGCGGCGCTGCTCAACGGCGGCCAACACGACGAAAAGCCCCCGCCCGCTCTCACGAGGAGAACGGGCGGGGGCTTTAACCCCGCATGCGCGGGGACCACAAGCTGGAGAAGATCACGGACTACTACAAGCAGGGACCATCCCCGCATGCGCGGGGACCACGGCAAGCACGCGATCTGGGTAGACGCAACGATCGGACCATCCCCGCATGCGCGGGGACCACAGTAAGGCAGTGGACGCGCTGACCAAGAAGCAGGGACCATCCCCGCATACGCGGGGACCACACTTGCTCACCTGCGGCTTTGCAGGCCACAACCCTCGAAATCATTCAGTTGTACAGAACTCAGTGGGGCCCGGCGAGCTGGCCGCACAGCCGGACCCCGACCGCCAAGACTACAGGCCGCGCAGATCCCGATCGGAATGCACACCCGGGTGATACCCCGACGTACCGCCGTCCGTACGCAGCCAGGACGGGAGCAGGGCCTGCACGCTCGGCAGCGCCATCACCCGCGCGAAACCACCGGCGACCGCGAGTGCCCCGGCGACCCAGGGCAGCGCCTCCGGCACCCCGGACGCGTCCACGATCATCGGGAGCGCGACGGCGACGCCGACCGCAGTCTGCAGGACGGTCCGGATGGACCGCTTGTTCGCGTCCTTCATGAAGCCCTCCAAGGAGGTCGTGGCCGCCACCTCGACGGCCAGGAATGGATGGTCAGGCGATGCGGAGCAGCACCGGCCACGTCGCCGGGCCGACGATGCCGTCCACGGTGATCCCGGCCGCGGCCTGCAGCCCGCGGACGCCCTGCTCGTGGGCGGAGGTGAACGTGGTGTCGTCGATCTTCGGATCGAGCGCGTAGTCCCTCGCGAGCAGCAGGTAGTGCATGGTCTTGACGTCCCAGCCGCGGTCGCCCTTCTTCAGGACGGGGAGCTTCTTCACCAAGGCCTCCTCAAGGGTGGGGGCGGGCTTCTTCTCGGCGGGCCGCGGCGCCCCAGCGCGGACCCACGCGTACAGCGGGCCGCCCGGGCACGACGTCGCGTAACCGTCCCGGTGACCTCGGATCTCGCGGCCGGCGCCGCCGTGCTCCCGCAGGTAGTCAACGGCGTCGAGTACGGCGTGCAGCAGCTCGTCGTTCGGCTGCGTGAAACCCGTGCTGCCGACGAGGGCGAGCACCGCGTAGTGCTGGCTGTTGAGGCCAGGCCCGTTCGCAGCCGGGATGTAGCCGGGGCCACGACCGATGAACACCCGCCGGTGCGGGCAGGCCACCATCGAGTACCCGATGTCCGAGTACGGCTGCTCCCTGCCACCCGCCATGTGCATCCGCTGGATCGACAGGACGAGCTCAATGCACCGACGGTGGTCGGTCACAATGTCAGTAGGGACGTGTCCGCCTGTGTAGTGAATTTTCACGCCCCGGGTGGAAGCGATGCGGACGAGCCGCTGGGACGGCGGTCGGGCGCCCCACCCTGCGCGGCTGATGATCTGGGCCATGGTTCATGCCTCCGGAGGGAAGTCGGGGGTGGTGAGGGCGTGCTCGACGCGGCGGACGCTCGCCTCCACACGGTTGACGACGTCGCGCGTCGAGGAGCCGCCGTTCGGTTTCAACTGCGCCTCGATCACCTCGGTGCGCGCCTCGATCGCCTCCAGGCGGGACATCACGCCCGGCCGGGCCGGGACCCCAGGGCGCGCCGGTTCTCCCTGCCAGTCGTCCAGCCAGTCGTGGACGCGCTTGACCAGGCCGAAGAACTTGACGACGACGGCAGCGCCCCCGGCAAGGGTGGCCAGTGCCACGCAGACGGCCAGGATCTCGGTCACATGGGCTCCCGTTTGGAGGGGGTGACGGATCCGTGCGATCCGTCACAACGGTGGTAAGTGGGTTGACGTGCAGGAACGCGCGGATGCCAGGGTGGCCGTGACGGATGACAGGTTCCGCCGGGTTCCCCCCTCACGCGTACGCGTGCGCGCGCACGTGGGGCGATAACAGGGGGAGATCTGTCATCTGTCATCGGGGATGGCCCCGGGAAGGCATTCCGCCAGGTCAGACGGTGTGAAAGGCCGATGACAGATCTGTCATCGGGGGTGGGAGAGCGCCCGCGCATCCCTCGGAAGCGCACCCTCCACACGGGCGCCCTCCCGGCTCAGGGGGACGGCCACAGCGGGATCGCGGCGCCCCGGTTGATGACGTCCCGCAGGCACACCTGCAGCATCGCCGCGTCCGCGCGCAACGCGTTGTAGTTCGACGCGGTGGGTGCGCTGACGATCGACGCCGGACTGGTGAAGGAGGTCGGGTACTGGGGCGTCGTCGTCTGGACGATCCCGAGCGGCCGGTTGGTGCCGGAGGAGTCCACGTACCGCACCATCGACCCGTCGTAGATGAGATTGGCGCCGCTGGGCGGAGTCGCTGCGCTGCCCGACGGCAGGTTGAACGGGCCGGACGCCTTGCCGACCGTCAGGCCCGGCCCGGACCTCTGGGCGGCCTCCAGGCGCTCGATGCGCTTCAGCAGGTCCTGGATGATGCGCGACAGGTCCGTGCCGTACAGGTCCGTCATGTGGCCTCGCTCTCCAAGATGAGCTGAACGATGTCCTTGCCGACGCCCTTCTCCGCGGGCGTGACGGCGATGCCGATGATGCGTTCCGACGCGTCGTATCCGGCGCCTCCGTCGACGCGTTCGTGCCAGACGTTGGTCATGACCTGCCGGGCGAGGTCGCCGAGGCTGTTCATGTTCAGGCTGGAGTGACGGCCGAGGATGACGGTCACGGACCGGACCCACACGGCGCCGCCCGCACGGTCAGCCCAGTAATCCGCGTACGCGTTCAGCGTGCTGGTGTCCGTCGACTGGGTGGGGTGGTCGACGAGGTGGTCGATGCGGGGCCACCCGGCCGCACGGTGAGCGGTGGTCTTCGTCGTCGAGTAGACCGGGGCCCGGTCCTCCGTCGCGTCCCCCTCAGGGGTGCCGCCGCGCACGTCCCAGTCCGTACCGCCTCTGAGCGCGTCGATGTCGATCGACCACTGGTCAATCTCCCCGCCGTGCGGGGACTCGGTGAAGACGTGCACCGTGTCGCTGACGATCTTCGGTGCGCCCCACACCCAGGTCGACGTGACTCCGTCCGGACCGACCTCCTCGATGAGGGTGTACTCGAACCCGTCGCTGGTCCTGGCGTACTCCTGAAGGATGCGGCCGTACGACGTGCCGGAGTCCGGCTTCACTTCCAACGCCCGGGACCCGCCGCCCGTCCCGCCCTGCAGCTGCAAGCCGATGTTGGCTCCGGGCTGCGCCTGCGCGTGCGTCAGCAACGCCCTCGCGTTGGTGATCTGGTTGCCCGAGTACGACAGCGATGTGCGGACGCGGACGGAGAAGAAGTACGAGTCCAAGGTGCTGGCGCGCAGATGCACGGAGACCTTCCCATCCCTGCCGCGCGCGACCCTCGCCCCGTGCAGCCAATACCTCCCGGCCAAGACCCCGTCCCGCCAGATGCGGATCTCGATCCGGCCGGGCCCGGTCGTCAGGTCGGAGCGGGTGAGGGGGATGACGCGCCGTACGGCCTGGGCGACCCTGCGGTTGGGGACCGGCAGGGTCCCGGAGAAAGCACCGGCCTCGCTGATCCTCTTGTCGTAGGTGACGCCCTGCGGGTACAGGTCGTCGCGGTACTCGCCGGTCAGGAAGTCGTGCGCCGTATACCTGTAGAGCGCGGACCCGCGCCCCGGGGTGAACGCCGGAACAGGCGGCGTCGACGGCACCGTGGCGCCGGGCTGCACCACCAGCGTGTACGTGGTCCACGCTGACACAGTGCTGGACGAGAACTGCAGCTGGGGCAGGTCCGCGCTGGACACCAGCCCCTTCGCGCCCACCCAGGAAAATATGGGGCCGCTACCGGACTGCCGGGATTCGTAGCCGCTCCCCACGATCCACGTCGGGCCAGGGGTGGAGATACGGTACGTGGCGGCATACCGCACCTCCACTCCTCCAGCCGCCCCAGGAGATGCTGGCCGACCCCACACCCCCACGTAGGTGAAAGTGCTGTTCCACGTGTCGGACACCAGCGTGAGGCCAGCAGGTGTAGCGCCGCGCAGGTGCAGGATGGTGGCGAGCCCGCTCGACGACGCATCCTGCGTAATCTGGTAGGCCGAGGGGTTCGTGGGGCCTGCGACCTGCGTGAAGAGATACGTCTTCAGGTCGCGCTCATCGACTTGGTGGACCGAGACCCACGGGGCGCCCCCGGTGATGGTGGGCGCTGTCGCGTGGCTCTCCACGGTGATGACCGCGACAAGAAGGTCCCCCGCCTGGATACCAGTGGGGGCGTCGGCCAGGTCGTACGGGCCGGCCACTTCGGTCACCTTGATGGCGCGGGGGTCAGCGGACACGACACCTCCTCCAGGTCAGGCGATGGCGTGGCGCCACAGGACGGCGGCACCTGCGGTGCCGCCGGACGCGGTCGAGTACAGGAGCGTGTTGGGGCCGGGACCGAGCACGAAATCCTTGATCGACGTGGAGCCTTCGATGAGGGTGGAGAGCTCGTCGTCCCCGTTCAGGACGACCGTGCCGTGCTTCGTGTCGATCTCCAGCGTCTGCCCGTCGGGCACCGTGATGTCGAACCCGACCACGCGGTCGAGCGTCAGGTTGTCGATCTGCGGCGTTGTCGCGGGCCCCGGAATCCGGAGGATCTCCGGTGTGTCCGTGTTGCCGTCGTTCAGCACCGCCGTCTCGACGTCAAGCGGAATCACCGCCGAGTACCGGACCACCGAGTACCGGCGCGGATCCGAGCACACCCACTGGATGACGCCCCGGGACAATCCGAGCCTCGCCTGCCGGTTGACGGGGCCCGGCTCCCGCTGCGTCAGGTGCCCGTACACCAGGTACGGCTGGTCATCATCGAAGTCCCAGATGACCAGTGACCCGGGGTCCTCCGTGGTGGAGATGCCGGTCGCCAGCTCGAGGTCCCGCACGGTCCGGCCGATCTCGGTCCGGGCCGCCTTGATGAGCGTCGCCCAGGTGACGGTGCGCTCGGCCAGGTACGGCTGCCCGTCATAGCTGCCGTGGCCGAGCGGCTGGTCGACGTTGCCGGACACGACTGGGGGCAGGGTGCGCCACCCGGTCAGCTCCTGCCAGCTGTACGGCGTTCCGGACCCAAGCAGGAATCCCTGCCACTCAGCCTGGCCCGCCCTGGTCACCTTGTCGCCCGGAAGGATCGGCGCATCCACGACCGGGCCGGGCACTGAGGCGGAGACCGCGACGACGCCCATGATGACGGTCGCGTCCACCCGCACTGTCGGGGCCAGGACCGCCGTGGTCGCGGTGACGGCGGTGAGGGTGGTGCTCGCGTCTGCGGACACTCCCGGGGCCGGGACCGTTGTGGTCGCGGTGACGGGGCCGGCCGAGACGAGCTCGGTCGGTTCCGTGCTGACGGACACCGTCGGGACCGTGGTGGTCGCGGTGACGGGGTCCGGGTGAGCATTCACCCCTGCGGACACTCCCGGGTCAGGGACCGTCGCCGCGGCGGTGACGGGGTCCGGGTGGGCGCCCGCACCATATGCCACAGTCGGGGTAGGCACGGAGGCGGTTGCGGTGACGGGGTCCGGGGTGACGTTCGCGTCCACGGAGCCGGTGAGGACCTCAATGGCGGCCCATTGCCAGTCGGCCGTCCCGGATCCGGCTGCGTCGAGGTTGAACGTGACGCTGGTCCCAGCCGTTGGCGTGTTGGCGGCCTTGGCCGCGACCAGCCCCCAGAAGTGGCTGGAGTCGCCGAATGCCGTGAAATCATCCGTCGAAGTCGGGCTGCCCGTTGTGTATTCGACGGCGACCAGGAAGCCCCGGCTTCCTGCACCTGTTGAGGTGTAGGCGGCGACGTTCGAGTTGTTGACGGCCGTCGAGTTGTTTCCGGTCGCCCCCACCGGGGTGGCCAGGCTCGCCCCGGTGACGACGTAGACCTTGAGCGCGGCCCCGCTCCAGGACCCGGTAACGGACGCGGTGATACCGGAGGCCCCGGCCGCGCAGGGAGCTGTCCAGATCTCGTGGTAGGCGCCGGAGTAGACGCGCTGAACGCGTCGGGTCCAGGTCAGGCCGCCACCAGACGTGACGGTGGGGGCGGCGTTGAACGCCGCGACACACGCCACCAGGACCGTCTGTGCCGCCGCGTTGAAGGCCGCGGTGGTGAGCGTTCCAGTGGTCCACCGCTGCACAAGTGCGGGGCTGGTGGCGATGCCGACGGTCATCCCCCACCTCCTTCACGTTGAGATGAGCGATGAGCAGAGTTCGGCGAAGCTACGGGGTCCAGTCGACCGTGAACAGCCCTGAAGAGTGCGGGGTGACCAGCAGGGTCCCGTCGCTCGTGTTGACGGGGACGGCGAGGGCGATGCCGACCATGAGGTTGTCCCCGGCGAGGGCGTCGGCGTACATGTCGATGTGCTGGACGCCGCTGAGCGTGGAGCTGGTCCATTGGACGGCGTCGGTCGAGTACTTCGACACTCCGGCGCCTGGCCGGGAGAATGCGGTCCCAGTGACGACCTTGCCGCCCGCGGTGTACCCCGTGCCGCTGATCTCGTTCGTCGACGAGTACGCGGTGTTGGCGTTGTAGTCAGGCGACCGGCTCGACGTGTAGAGCGCCCACTTATGCGTCTCAGCGTCGAAATCCAGCGCCAGCTGGGTGCTGTCCCAGATGTCTTCCATCGTCGGGAGGTAGATCCCACTCGGCATGTCAGGCCTCCGCCCCAGTCAGTGCGGCCAGCTCCCGCCGGACCACGGCCGCCTCAGCCTGCGCACGCTCCAGCTGGGAGCGCGCCTGCCCCACCGCCGCCTCCAGCTCAGCGCGCTGGGCGGCGTCTTCCTCGCCGTCTTGGTCGAGGATCGGCCCGGCGAGCCGCTGCTCGATCGCGACGATCGTCGCGGCGAGATGAACAATCTCCTGCTCTCGTCTGAGCCAGGTGCGGGTCTCGTTTAGCTGGTTCGACGCCTGGAGCTTGCGCTCCTTCGCCGCCTCGATCGCCTCCCGGTCACCGGAGGCGAGGGCGGCCCGGTACGCCTCCTTCGCCTCCTGGTGCTCATCAGCGATCGGCTCCAGCGCCTCCAGCAGCTCCAGCTCGGCGCGTATCTGCTGGCTGCCGCGCCTCACGATTCGTTTCGCCATGGTCAGTCGCGCTCCTCACGGACCAGACCGGTCCACGGGTTGAATCGGATGTGGGGGAGGATGACGTGGGCGTCCTGGCCCGCCCACCGCATCCGAATCTTGTTGCCGTCCTCGTTCGTGATGACCTTGATCCAGTGCCCGGTCTGGGTGTCCCGGTACTCACGCGCCTTCGGCTTCACCCGGTGCGACCACCCTCGGGGGCGGGCCTGCACGGACCGGAGCCGAGCCAGGTCGGCGGGGGTGTACGCCTGTAGTCCGGCCACGCCGAACCTCCTTGGGGGTTTCAGATGTTGCCTCGGGAGAGGAAATCGAAGCCGACCTGCGCCCCGATCTTGTGGACGTCGGCCTCCTCGCGGACCGTCATGGACGGGGTGTTGATCTCGACCTTCACGCCGCCGCCGCCGTACGTGCCGGTCGGGGAACCGGCGTCCTTGCCGACCGCGTAGTCGCCCGCGTTGGATCCGGCCACCATGTTGTTGATGGGGATCTTCGTCGTCGACGCCTTCGCGGCCTTCGCGACGGAGTCCCCGCCCAGCGTGGACGCTGCGGAGGCGCCGGCCACGGCCTTGGTGACCAGCGCGGTGAGCGTCTCCGTGGCCGCCCCCTCCCGGGCCTGGATGCCCTGGATCAGGCCGTCCACGGTGTAGCCGCCGATCTCCGCCATCACCTGCGACGGAGACTTAATCTTGAGTTCCTTCTTGATGGCCGCGACAAGGGCTTTCGCGATTTTCGCCATTTCCGCGTCGAGCTTCTTCAGGGAATCCTGCAAGCCCTTGAGATATCCCTCGCCCGACTTTTTGCCGACGTCATACAGGGCGTCAGCCGACGATTTCCCGAGCTTCTTGGACGCCTTGTCCACCGCAGCTTGCGCCTTATTGAGCGCCTTGATTTCGGAGCCGTCGCTGCCGACCAGCATTTCCGCGAAAGAAGCGCCCTTTTCCACGCCTGCGTCAATGATGTCCTGCAAGACTTTTTTGTTCAGGCCCTTTTTGGCGAGAGCCTGAATGTCGTTCGCGAAGCTGTTTATCGCGGACGCCTTGCTTTGCAGCTGGGACGCCATGTCCCCGGCCCCGGTGAGATCCTCGGCCTTCAGGCCGGTGATCGACGCCCATTCCTCAGCCGACCCGGCGACGGTCTTCGCGTACTCCTTCGCCGCCGCCAGCTTCGCGACGAGCTCCTCGCGCTGCTTCGCCAGGGCCGCGAGCGAGTCGTTGCCGCCCTTCACGAAGTCGAGCAGGCCATCGGCGACCTCAGGCTTGCCCTTGAAGGCCTTCTTGATGTCCTCGACCATCTTCTCGACGACCGACTTGGCGTTCTCGCCTTCCTTCGTCAGGCCGACGATGAGACCCTTGACGGTCCAGTGGCCGATTTCCTCGAAAACCTTGGACGGGGAATGGATTCCAAGTGCGTTCTTCGCGGCCGTGACCGCGCTGTTCACGACGTTTCTCGCGGAGTCCGCAAGCTCCCCGGCTTTCGCCCGGACACCGTTGATCATGCCCTGGATCAGGTCGCGCCCGGCCTGGAGAAGCCAATTCCCGACATTCGCGAAAACTGTGTTTATCTTCTTGGGGAGGCCCTGCACGTACTTGATGGCGTCCTGCACGCCGTCATTAATGGCTTTCGTCATGCGATTCCACACGGCGACCGTGTCGGAGCGCAGGTCTTCCCAGCCCTTCGAGGCGCTCGACTTGATTGCGGCGATGCTGCGCTTTACCTGGTCCTCCGCCATCTGCCATAGGGAGTCCCAGATTTTGCGGAGGCCCTCTTTCACCTCCTCCATGTCCCCGGTGAGGAGGCCTTTGGCAATTTTTATCGCCCCGGAAACGGTGCCCCAGAAGCCATTCCAAATCGAGAGGAAGGTGTCTACCAGCCAGGTGACGGTGGCGATCACGTCGTCGCCGTACTCGTCCCACAGCTCTTTCGCAATGGCGAGGGCGTCGTCTACGGTTTCGCCGACTGACGCCATCCCCTCCTGGAGGGTGGCCCCCCATTCCTGGATCGTCGCCTGATTTTCCGTCACCCATTCCTGAATATCCCCAGTGACGGAATCCCAGATTTCCTTACCTTTCCCGGCCCACTCCTGAAGTTTGTCCAGAGCGCCAGAAAATTCGAACCCCGCGCTGACCTTGTCGGGGGAGGGCCCNCCCCCGCCGAGGAAATTGGTCAGGTTCTGGGAAATGCCTCGCTTGAATTCCTCGATGCGATTCGACGCTGTGTCGTGCAGCGCGTCACCGGCCCGCTTCGCGGCTCCACCGACATCATCCAAGGCGTTCGATGCCGGGCGGAGCGCGGCCAACGCGTCGATGTTGCCGAGGTCTTCAAATTGCGTGCCGAAAAGCGCGACGGCGACCTGTTCCCGCTTCACTGGGTCGTGAATGCTGAGGATGCCGTCGAGGATCTGCTGGAAGGCCTTCTTCGCGCTGGGGCCACCGGCGAGGATCTTCTTCGACATGTCCTCCGCGTTGAGGCCCAGCGTCTTGTACGCAGCGACGCTGGAGGCCGACATGTCGACCGACCGGATGCGGAATTCCTTGAGGGCGTCGCCAGCTTTGTCGAGCTGAATCGTGCCGCCCTCGGCCGCCTTGGCCAGGATGCCGAAAGCCTCCTCGCCGGAAATTCCGAGGCCCTTGAAGAACACCGAGTATTCGTCGGCGGCGTCGAGGAGGTCCTCGCGGACCGCAGCCGGGACCCGCTGCAGGGAGGCGGTGATGAGGTCGAAGGCCTCGGAGGCGTTCTTCGCCATCCCGGTCTTGATCAGGATCCCGACCGACGCGACCGATCGGTTGACGTCGATGTCGAAGATCTTCGCCAGGTCGAGCGCCTTGGCGGTGGTGGCCTGCAGGCTGGCCTGGCTGACCTTGCCGACGTCCACCAGCGTGGATCCGACCGCGCCTAGGGCCTCGGCGACCTCGTCCATGCTGTCGCCGTACGCCTGCGCGTACAAGGCGCCGGCCGCCTTGCCGAGCTTCTCCGACTCCTTACCCGTCGCCCCCAACTGAGCGATCAGCTTGGCCTTGGCGTCCTCCGCGTCGAGCGCCGACTCGAAGCCGGACATCAGCAGTTCACCGATCGCGGCGCCCGCGGCCGCCCACCCGAGACCCTTCAGGGTGGACATGAAGCCGTCCCCAGCGGCGGCGACGCGTGGCCGGCCGGAGTCCTCCGTGCCGTCGCCGAACTCCTCACCCGACTGCTCGCCGCGACGGCGTGCGACCCGGCGGGCCTCGTCGAGGCCGTCGTCGAGGCCGTCGACGAGCTGCTCCCCGGCTTCCCGGCCGACACGGTCGACGTCCCGAACCCCGGCCTGCAGGGAGTTGACGAGCTGATCGCCCGTACGTTTCCCTGCCTCCTGGGCGACGTCGTCGAGCTCGTCGAAGGCCGCGTCGATCGCGGCGTCGAGCTCGGCCGCGAAGGCATCGGCTTCGTCGAGCATCTCGTCGAAACTGGCGTCGAGCGCGGACTCGAACCGGTCGAGCTCGCGGATCGCCTCGGAGGGGTCGAGCCCGTCGCGGATCGCCTGCTCAATCTCGTCGAGCGATCGGACGACGGTGGATTCCATGCTGGCCATGGAGGACGTCGTGCTCGACTGGAGCTTGGACAGGTCCTGGCCGATAGCCCTGGTGCCGCTGGTGAAGTCGCTCTTGTCGAGCTGGGCGTAAGCGACGAGCTCGCCGACGGTCAGAGCCACGAGGGATCACCCCCTCGAGGTCAGTCGTCGTCGAACTCCGCCGTAGAGGGCGGTGTGGAAGCGCCAGGCTCGCGCTCGGCGCGCAACACCCGGAAGATGCGGCTCTTCGGCTCAGTCAGCAGACCCAAGACGCGGACGCGCAGCCATGCCCCGGTCCGGGCACGGAGCAGGCCAGGCTCGCCCAGATCCACCCCGTACGTCTGGTGGAGGTCAGCCTCGATCAGGGCCCAACGGGTTAGGAGATCTTCCCAGGTGATCCCGCTGTCCTGCGGCTCCGGGTCGTACCACTCCCGGATGCCGGTGACGGGGTCGATGGGGCCGCCGCCGGGGTCTCCTCGTCGGTCGTCTCCGAGGTCGACGTCAGTTTTGGGAGGCCGCCCTGCCACACTTCCATGGCCCGCTCCTCGCCGTGCAGGTGCCAGTTCAGGGCGGTCGCGCCACACCGTCGAATCTGCGGCCACGCCGCGCCGTCGGCCACCAGCTCGTCATACACGGCACCGAGAGACCGCCGGAGGAAAGCGGCCTCAGACCGGTCGTCGAGGATCTCCTCGTCGTCGCTCTGGGCAGCGGCGGCTCTGTCGCGTACGCCGGTGAAGTGCGCGGTGAAGCGCGCCCAGGTGTCAGCGTCCATCGGCTTGACCTGGTAGACCTTGGTCTGCCCCGCCGGGCGGGATCCACGGGCGGGGAGGGGGACAGGCAGGTCGAGCGTCTCGCCCAGGGAGGCGTCGAGTTCGGGAAAGCGAGGCATAGGAGGGGGCCTTTCTTACGCTGCGGGGTTGGTGATCGCGGTGCGGGCGCCCTGGCCGCCGAGCGTGAAGTTGAAGGGCTCCAGGCCGGTGGTCGGTCCGCCGCCACCGCCGTACTGCACGGACACCAGGCCCTGCCACGCGTCAGGGGCTCCATCGCGCCGGTAGTACCGGATCTCGATGTTGGAGCCGACACCGACCAAGTTTCCGGCGTCGAGGATGGCCTGCTGGCCAGGGTCGGCGACGAAGCTGCTCGGGGAGGCGGCGTCGCGCTTCCGCTTGCCCTCGCACTCCAGCTTCCACTTGCGCTGCGTGACCTGGTCGCTGCCCCACCCGTTGCTGTCGAAGTCGGAGTCGTCCTCGACGGTCGACTCGATCGTCTCCTTGAAGCTGGTCATGCCCTTGACGCGCGTCCATGTGGGGGCGCCGCTGGTGCCGGTGTTGACTTCCAGCGCCCATGCGCTGGCGAGAAGGCTCTGAGTGGCCATGGTGTGATCTCTCTCCCTATCCGGGGCGGTTGCTGGTGGGGCGGTGGACGAGGAGCCGGTAGGAGTCGGCCCGCTCCCGCCGGTCGAGTCCGTCGACCCCCATGGGGGCCTGGATACGGCGGGTGCACAGGAGGATCCCGGCGGCCGGGGCCGTCCAGCCCTGGAGGACGTCGAAGCACGCGTCGGCGATGTCGTCGACGACCCGGGGGTCCTTGGTGCCGCGGAACCGAAGCTGTACGCCGATCGTGCCGTCGGTGTTGACCGGGTCGTCGGCGTCCTGGTCCACGCCGTAGCAGGCGAGGGCGATGGCCCGATCGGG
The DNA here is from genome assembly GCF_042650425.1 of Streptosporangium jomthongense. Lineage (NCBI taxonomy): Bacteria > Bacillati > Actinomycetota > Actinomycetes > Streptosporangiales > Streptosporangiaceae > Streptosporangium > Streptosporangium jomthongense. The sequence continues at coordinate 141,529 of NZ_JBHSBC010000008.1, forward strand.
CTCGGTGGGGAGGCGGCCGAACACGATCGCGACCTCTCCGGAGCCGTACGTTGGCCCGTTCAGCCGCCAGACGCCGGCGCCCGCGGCGTGCAGCTGCTCGGCGACCGCGGTGAGGAGATTCGTGGTCCAGCTCACTGGATGGCCCGCCGAACTTGCGCAGCCACGATCTCCAGGCCGGTCTGCTGCTCGGAGTCCCACGGATCTTCCAGGTACTTCGCCTTCCGGCCACCGTCGTGCTGGAAGTCGAGGCGCTCGTGCTGGATCGTGGCGTACGGGGTGTCGTAGGAGACCGCGCCGGTCAGGCTGGCCCGATCCACGGACGCGACTCCCGACCGCTCCAGAGTCCCCTCCTCGTGGGGCACCTGATCGCGGCTCACCTGAAGGTTGTGCTCCATCCACAGTTCCAGGCCGTCGGCCGCGGCCTCGTGCACGGCCTGGTCGACCTTGCCGAGCCCGTCCAGCTTGAGCTGAGAGCGTTGCGGCATCACGGGCCTCCCTACTGGAGTACGACCTCAAGGTGGTCCGGGGTCGGCAGGCCTCCGCCGTCGCGCCGCGCCGCCGTGATGACGGTGCTGGCGCGGTCGCCGATGACGACCCGGGACCCGGCCGGACAGGTCGTGTCGAGCGGCATGAAGATGGTCGTCTCGCTGATGACCTCGGCGCCCTCGGCGTCGCGCACCAGGCGGCGCTTGGCGTCGACGAAGCACCGGACGAGGGTCTGCTCGCCGTACTCGGGGCCGAACGGGCCCTCCCCCGTGAGGGGCTCGATCAGCACCTGGTGGCGGAGGAGCCAGTCGGGGATGGCGCCCATCAGCAGCTCCAGGTCTGGGGTGCGTGGCCGGTGAGCCCGGCGGCCTGGAGTACGGCGTAGGCCTGCGGGGCGAGGCCAGACGAGGCGCTTCCGTTGTTCGTGCCGCCGCCCGAAGATCGGCCGCCCAGGGTCACCGACCCGATCGTGACGGTGCTGTAGATCGGGGTGACGCCGGACCCGTCCTCCCCAGCCGTGACCCACGCGGCGACCTGCTCGCACGTGGCGTCCCGGAGCGCCGCCTGCACCGCGGCGTCGTCCGAGTCGTAGACGGCGCACAGCAGCGCCTGGTCGACCACGCGCGACGCTCGGGTCAGGAGCAGGTGGGCGTTGGTGGGGGGCGTGGAGAGGTAGGCGGCGAGGTCGTCCACGGTCGCGTACGACATCAGTTCCCCCCTGCGAGTGACAAGTAAGTGGTCTCCGTGCCGTAGCTGGCCGGGTTGAAGCTCGCGGGGAGGTCTCCGCCGCCCGCGCCCACATAGAAAGCCCGGCGCGGCCCCGACGCGGATGGGCCTCGGCAGAACCACGACGTCTGCGCGTCGTTTGCCGAGCTCGGGTACGGCATGACCAAGTCGGCCATACCTCCGAAGATCAGCAGAATGTAGGCCATGCGGGGCGTGCTCTGGGCTGCGATAGGCCCTCCGACGATGGGACCGCCGCGCCATCCGGCGGCCGTCCACAACGTGGAGTCATCGGCGGTCGCGCCGACCAGGACCCCTTCGTCGGTGTAGAGGCCGATCCGGTTCGGGACGGATGACGGGGTGTAGGTGCCGCCCGCCCGCACAGCCGCCCAGAGGCGAGTGAGGGTCACCCCGGCGGGGATCTCGAACCGGCCGCCGAGGATGGTGTTGGCTGAGGCGCTGGACCCCAACATGAAGGTCTCGGGGTCGCCGGTCGCAGCGAGCAGACCGTACGCGGACAAGGGGTAGACGGGGCCGCCACCCGACCCGCCACCGCCGCTCGGGGGATCGGCCCACTTCAGGCCGGACGTCTGCGCAGCGTCGGCGGTGAGCACCTGCCCGTCCGAGCCGACGCCAAGACGGGCGATCGCCGCGCTCCCGGTCGCCGCGAGGAGGTCACCCTTCGCGGTGACGAGCGACCGCTGCACGGCGCCGATAATCCGCGAGTCGTCTCCCGCAGCGACGTTCCCGGAGGTCGTCCCGACCGGGAGCCGAGCCACCGCGAGAATCCCCGAGGTGATGTCCCCACCTGCATGGGAATGGGCCGTCGGGGCGTACGCGGTGGCCCCCTCGGAGGCCGTTACGTACTGCGGGTGAGGGTCAGCGGCGGCCTCGTGTGTGGTCACCGCCGTCGTGGCTGCGCCGAGCGGATCATACAGCCCGCTATGCGTGTGACCTGCGGTTGCGGCCCCTACATCGGCGGCCGTGAGGGTGACGACGCCAGTCATCCCGTTCACGGAGGAGACCGCGTCGCCTCCGCTTCCGGCGGGCAGCTGGCTCGTGGGAACGAGACCATCTGATCCCAGCGAGGCATACCCGGAGGGCTGTCCGCGTCGCGCCGCCAGCTCGTACCGGGCGTCTCCCGCAGACACGGTGAGACCCACGTCGGCCCGGACGCCAGGGATCGAAACGAGCACGTCAGCAAGGTTGTGGTCCCCTGTGGCGGGGACAGTGATGGTGTGCCGCCGAAGGCCTTCGCTGACCACGTAGTGGGCGCCGTCCGGGTAGGCGAGCGACTCCGTGGGAGTGAGCGTGAGACTCCACGCGCCGTCCTGGCCGGAGGCCGTCGAGACTTCCTTGACGATCTCCCCGCCCCCGGCGAGGAAGCCCGACGCGGCGACGAGGTGCGCGGTCACCTGCACACCGGAGACCGGCGCCCCGCTGGCGTCCTTGACCGTGTTGGTGATGGTGGTCACCGCACACCTCCAGTCGGGTGTTACCGGGCGCGGATCCAGGCCAGCGCGTCCTCGACGATGTCGTCGATCGCAGCCTGCGTGGTGACTGCGCTGTGGATGGTCGCGGGCGGAGCCATCACCCGCACGCCGTCGTCCTCGCCGACGATGACGATGGTCAGCTCCGGGTCCACGCCGCCGGGCCTGCCCGCGAGGCCGAAAATCACCTCGTGGTCGACCACCTCGCTGGGGGCGGCCTGGTTGGTGATGGCGGTGGCGACCATGGTGGAGACGGGGTCGGTCAGGCGCACAGAGCGTCCTTTCGGGATTCGAGGGGGAGGTTGGTACGCGGGCGGGCGGCCCCCCTCCAGCACCGCCCACCCGCGCGATTAGGGGACGCCTGTCAGGCGTCGAGCACCGCCGCCGTGATGCTGGCCGGGGTGGTGCCCACCCAGTCCACGTGCACGGTGCCGTCGGACTGCCGGAACTCCGGACCGAACGGCCCGTAGATCCGGTAGGCGCCGGCGGGGATCGCGTTGGCGGTCAGGTCGCCGATCGGCAGCGCCTGCCGTCCGACCGTGCCCGGGGTCAAGAACGTGGGGGTCACCGAGGCGTCGTCGCCGTTCATGACATACAGCAGCCGGTGCTCACGCCAGGGAAAACTGTTGCCGTCGGTGGCCTCGATGGGGCCGTCGACCGCGGTCGGATCGACGCCCATCTCGGTCAGGGCCGTGCTGGCGGTGATGGCCGTACGCGCCATCAGTCCTCCTCAGGGTCGGGGTCGATCTGGTCGGCCAGGCCGATGAGGTCAGTCTTGGTGAGGCCGTCAGCGACCGACCGGTCCATGCCGTGCCCGACCGCCCACTCCACCCACGTCGCCTTGGGCGCGGACTGAGCCGGGCGGCCGGTGAGCACCTCGGGGTCCCGGGGCGGCTCGACGACCTCGACCCGCCGCCACCCGGACGTCGGGTCCGCGACCAGCTCGTCGAGGCGAGCTTCCTCGGCGGACCCGGGTTCCGGCTGGACACGTTCGGCCACGTGCCCGCCGGAAGTACGGATGTAGGTGGCCATCAGATCTTCAGGCCCGTCAGGAGGCCGTGGGCGCGCTCGTTACCGAACTTGAGCCCGACCTCGCCGTACAGCATGACCTTGTCGGCCGCGCCGGTCTTGGCGAGCGGCTCCTCGAAGAAGGCGCCCTTCCCGGGGATGTTGAGGAAGACCGGCATCAGCTGCTCCAGGCTGACGGCGGCGATGGTGTCCTGCGGCATGTGCCGGTCCATCATCACGTTCAGCGTGCCGAAGTCCGTGACGATGGTGGTGACGTTGACGCCGCCGACGGTGCGGGAGCTCTCCTGGAACTTGCCGTAGGCGTCGGCGTACGCCTTGGTGATGGCCCGCTTCTGGATCGAGTTGCACAGCAGGGTCGCGGTGGCCTGCTCGCTGATGCCTCCGTTGTCGTAGGCCAGCTGCAGCACGTCGTTGATGTTGTCCGCGGACAGGGCGGTCGTCCACGGCTTGGTGAAGGCGATGCCGGTGGCGGTGCCGAGGGTGATCGCCGCTCCGCCGCTGGACGTGGACACCTTGAAGGTGTCGGTCGTCTGCTGGTCGACGTAGTAGGCGCGGCCGGGGATGATGCCGGTCGCGGCCCCCACGGCGGTGAACACGATCTTGTCGCCGTCGACGAGGCCGTGCCCGGTCGAGGTGACGGTGTCGGTCGCGGAGGTGGCGCCCGTCACTGCGGTGCCCTTCGCGATGCGGTTCGTCTGGATCGCCTGCAGGAGGCCCTTGGTCTTGCGGGCCGTGCTGTTGCTGTTCGGCTTGGAGTAGGTGCCGTTGATGAACGACCAGTTGACGTCGAGCGCCATCTGCTTGAGCATCTGGGCGACCTGCCAGTCCAGCTCTGACGTGATCGGGTTCGGGCCGCCGCCCGGGTGGTTGAACGGCGCGGACTGGGGGGAGGCGAGCTGGCCGGTGGCGGCCTGCTTGGTGTAGGTGAGCGCCACCTGCTCCTGGTGGATCTGCACGACGTTGGTGATGTTGCCGCGCTTGCGCTCCTCGGCTGTGGGAGCGTCGGCGCCTTCCAGCCGGGTGCGCTGCCCGGGGTCGCGCAGGTCGTACTCCTGCCACTCGAACTCGGTTGAGGTGGTCTGGCCGCCGCCGGTGAGGCCGCCGATCGAGGAGAGCAGCGGGGTGTCATCCGGCGTCAGAGAGAAAAGTTCCCCGGTGTAGTTGGGGAGGTCGAAGCTGGTTGCGAGGCCGGTGATCGTGCCCGCCATGGTGGTCTCCTAGATCGTTTACTGTGGTGTCTGAAGGGCGGCGCGTTGCCGCTTGAGCGCGATCGCCGTGACGAAGTCGCGCCGCTTCTCGGCGTCGGCGATCTGCTGGTCGATGGTCGTCTGGACGCTGCCGCCGGAGCCGGAGAAGTCGCCGCCGGACTGGGGCGGCACGGGCGGGGCGGTCGGAGTGGCCGGGGCCTGCTGGGCGGCCATCCACGGGTTTGCCTGCAGCACGGCCTGGATCACCTCGGCGAGCCGGGTCGGGAAGTCCTCGGCGTTCGGGTCGAGCTGCTTGGCGCGGTCGCTGAAGGCGACGGAGCCGAGGAGGGCGTCGGGGTTGACGCCGTGCGCCGTCGCGGTGGTGTACGCGTGGCGGAGCACCGTCTCGGAGCGGGCCGTCGTCCGGTACTTCGCGGACTCGTCCCGTAGGTCACGGATGTGCTTCTGCCACTTCTGAGGGAGCTTCGCCAGGTCCTCGGCGTCGTCGGCCGGAGCGTTCGGTACGGGCGGCATCCACGTGGGTGGCTGCGGGACCGGCGGCGCGGCCGGGGCCGGGGGAGTCGTCAGCGCGGGGACCGCGGGCGCGGCCGGTTGGCCGGGGGTGGGCGGTGCGGGCTGGCCCGGGTCGGTGGCCGGGGGCGGGGTGGGTGTGGTCATGCGGACCCTCCTGGGGAGCGCGGGGCGGGAATGGCCGGCACCTGGCCGACCGGGGTGGTGGTGGACCGCTCCGGGCGGTCTCGGTTGAGCAACCGTCGCCATGAGATGACGACGGGAAGTTCGAAGTGGGGCGTATGGTGCGCGGCATGCACCCTCAACAGTCCCCGCAGGGGCCTCCGCCTGGGTTACCGCGCACACAGCCGTACGGCCAGCCGCCGAAGGCGCCGAACACGAGGTTGATGGGTTGCGCGGTGCTCATCGGCGCCCTCGCCGTCCTCGTGCTCTTGGTCTTCCTCCTCGGAGGGAACAGCCAGGAAGAGCCGCCGCCGGTGAACGCCTCGCCGAGCGCGACACTGCCTACGGTGCCCCGTGTTCCGACGCCGGACGGCGCCGAGCGCGACGCTTACCTCGCTGCGCTGAGGTCGGTGGATCCGGGCCTGGTGGAGAAGGAGGATCAGGCAGTCCGTCGTGGCCGGGACACCTGCCTGGACATCCTGGAGAAGAAGACCACAGCGCAGGTCGCGGCGAACGCCAAGGTCCGTTTCACCGGGGCGGTCACGGTGAGCGAGGAGCAGGCGCGGCAGATCGTCGAGGCCGTGAAGGCCTGGTGCCGTTAGAGGTCGTCGAGGCCGAGGAGCTCCCGGTACTCGGGGTCGTCGAGGGCGTCGCCGTGCTCGTCGACGTCGAGCAGCTCCGGCTCGTCGCTGGTGAGGGCGGACTCACCGTCACCGTGCGGGCGGGGCGTCGTCGTCATGGCACTACTTCTACCCTGACCACGGTGTGCTCGCCCTCCTCAACCACTTCGACCACCTTGTACTTCGTGCCCGCAGCCAAGATCATCTCCAATTGGCCGGGGTGGGCGGACAGGTCGTCGACGTAGGCGGCCGGGGTGCCCGCGGGTGCGGAGATCTCCATGAGGACTGGCCGGCGGGCGGCGAGCCGCATCTGCCCGGCCGGGTCGGTGTGGCCGTCCTTCGCGATGGAGGTGGACATGAACCCCTTGTCCTGCAGCGTCTTGCCGACGAGGTCGCCGAGCCGGTCGGCCCGGGTGCGGCCGCGGCCGAACGCGTCGGGGGCGACGTACCGGTAGAGGAGTGCGGGGCGGGGGAGGGGCCGCATCGAGGACGCGACCGCCCGGGTGAACGCCTTCACGGTCGGGTCCTTGCCGCGGCCGGACCGCAGTAGGCCGTTGATCTCGCCCGCCCAGCCCGCGGTGTACTCCTCCAGGGCCTCGCGTTCGGCTGCGGTCCACGCCCGGTCTCGGGTCATGTCGTTCTGCATGCGGCGTGCCTCGTCGGGGGTGAGCCGCGCGGGCGCGGGCGCGGGGGGTTTCGGCGGGGCCGGGATGTTCGGCGGGGTGGGTGGCATGTCGGCGACGGGGCCGCCCTTCGGTCCGCCGGGGGGTGGGGTGTTGCCTGCTCCGACCTGCTCCCTGTAGGGCAACCTCTTGAGGTCGGGATGAGCCTTGAGGTGCTCGCGGAGCCGAGCCTGCTCGGTGCGGACCTTGGCGGCCGCGACCTTCTTCGCCTCCGGGGTGAGCGCGGCGAGCTGCTGCTCCTTCGCGGCCCGGATGCGCCGCTCCAGGTAGCGCTGCTTCTGCCGGGCGAGGTCGCCCTCGGGGTCGGCGGTCGCGGTCTTGAGCTTGGTGACGCCGGGAAGGTACGCCGACGCCGAATGCCTGCAGTTCGGGTGGAATAGGCCCTTCGCGCGGGCCTGGTCGAGTGTCGCGACGACGGTCACCTCGACGGTCTCGCCGTCCTTCGTGGCGTGCGGGATGCGGAGTTTCCCGATCGGCCCGGGGTTCCGCCTCAAGACCTTGCTCTCGAAGGGACGGCACACGCGGCATTCCTGCGTGTTGTCGGAGATGACCACCAGGTCGATCCCGGCTGTCTGCAGGCGGTCCATCTGGCCTTGTACGGCGGCGCGCTGGGCGTTGGTGCGGCCGATCATCTCCGCGTAGCTGCTGAGCTTCCATCGGCGGTTCGCGCGGTCCGTGAAGTCGACGATCCCTTGGTCGACGAGACGCTGCCATGCGGCCTGTGACGCCTGACGTCGGGTCGCGGTGCCGAGCGCGATCCGGGCTGCGGTCGCGGCCTGGACTCGTCGGTACGCGTCTTCCGCGCTCCGGAGGATGTTGCCCTCGACGACGCCGAGGTCACGGTGGAGGGCGGCCGCGATGTTCTCGATGATGGCGGCGCCGGGCGTCTGGGTGAGCGCCTGGCGGGCATCGTCGCGGGTGGTCTTGCTGACGGGCAGGCCGGTCAGCGCGGAGGCGCGGCCGTCCCGGTACGCCTGCCGGATCGCCTCCCGGATCGTGGCGCTCTTGGTCTTCTGGAGCCGTTCGTAGACGGCGAGGCCGGCGGCCCGGAGCTTCCGGACCGCGTCCAACTTCACCTCGGCTGTCGGCGCGATCAAGTCGCGCTTGAGCTCGTCGGCCACCGTGCGGATCAGCGAGGCCTCGACCTCCCGGTAGAGGTCGGCGACGGAGGAGGCGACTTGGTCGAGGAGGTCCTGGTCCACAGCCACGAGGAGAACCTCCTCGACAAGCTGGCCACCATTTTCGGGAGGTCCCGAAAATGGTCCTGACCTGCCTTTTTCCCGGATCCGGGAAAAAGGTCAGGCGAACGGGTCGGAGGACCTTTTCGGGGCGTTACTCCTGGGGGGTGACGCGTCCGCTGGTGATCAGCCAGTCGGAGACCTGCTTCCAGCTCCAGGCGGGGACGCCGTTGACGGTGGTCACGGGGTCGGGGAGCGGGATCTCGCGGGGGCGGGCGCCGGAGCGGGTTGGCCGGCCTTTCGCGTCCCAGGCGCGGCGGGCTTTCTCCCAGGAGCGGACGGTGTCCATGCCCAGGTCGGTGCCGTAGTCGGCGGCGACGCGTTCGATGATCTCGGCGTATCCGACGATGTCGTGTCTCTTGGTCACGCGGTGAGCGTACCAAATTTGGTGGCGTGGTCAACCCGAATGTGGGTTGATCACGAGTAGGTAACATCCTCTCGGCTCCACCAGATCTGGGTTGCTCGCTCCACCAAATTTGGTAGTGTCATGGGTGTCGGCAGGGACACCACACCACACCGGGAGCACGAAATGACCACCGAGACCGAGGCCCTCACCACCGCCCAGCAGGCCGCCATGATCGCCGCCCTGATCAGCTGGGACGAGGGCAGCCGGGACGAGTTCTTCGCCAGTCTTCGCCACACTCTGTCGCCCGTCGAGCTGCGCCTCATCTACGCCGCCGCCAACCAGCGCGACCGTCGGCCGAACGACCCCTTCGCCGACATCGAGATGGTCGGCGAGCTGGAAATCGCGCCGTGCGACCACGGCGGCATCCGGATCCGCCACCCCGCCACCCGCATGATCTTCGACGGTGAGGGGTGCTGGATGAGCTACGACGACGTGGACGTCACCACCATCAAGGACGAGGAGGGCACCGCCTGGGCGACCCCCGAACTGGGCATCGCTGCCGCCCTCGCCACCCTGGAGGAGTAGGAGATCAGGCCACGGCCCGGGGATCACTCCCCGGGCCTGCCCTGCTGGCCAGGAGGCCCGCCCTGCCCTTCCGCCTCCGGATCCTCGCCGTCGTCTGGGCCCGTCATCTCGCCCGGCAAGGCGAACGGGTCAGCGACCGGGTCCGGTCGGGCGTCGGCGATCCGTTCCACCTCGGCGGTGATCTCGGTCTCGTCCCAGTCGGGGTGCAGCATTCTGACGAGGGTTTCGTCGCTGGCGGCCTCCGCGCGCCTCATCAGTTCGGCGGTGGTGGCGAGCTGCGCGAGGTCGGGGGAGACGCTGTCGCCGAAGACCACGGTCGGCCGCTCTGGAGCGACGCCGGAGGAGAACAGCGCGGCCTCCAGGAGGAGCAGCATCTCGACGGCGTCGGCCAGCGCGGGGCCGGTGTAGACCGCCTTCCGCCCCCGGGTGGTCAAGCTCCGGCGTTCCTTCGCGGAGACCTCGGTCGCGGTGACGGCCACGTCCCCGCTGAGCCCGAAGGACTGCGCCGAGTACCCGGTGGAGCGGAGGATCGCGGCGAGCAGCTCGGCGGCCGTGTCCCGGTGCTCGACGGTCCGGATCCCGAACTGCTGCGCTGAGATCTCCATGCGGTCGTCGCCGCCGAGCACGGACATGGTCTCGTACAGTTCGCGGTCGAGGTCGAAGGACGCGCCTCGTCCGGGGCCGTTCGACTGCAGGTACGACGAGGGCACGATCAGGCGGGCCTTCGCCAGGCGCACGTCCCGCATCCACGACGTGTACGTCTCGTCGAGCGCGTCCATCAATCCGAGGACCGGCCCGTCGAAGTCCGAGCGGCCGAGGTTGGCGCCCGCCGGGAAATTCCGCCAGGTCCTGTTCGGCCTCATGTTGGGGACGTACACGGCGGTGAGCTTGTCGATGCGGGTCTGGACCACGGGCTGCAGTCCGGCGGTCTCCGGGTGGTCGGTGAGCGGCACGGGGTCGCCGAGGGATCCGGGGCGGCCACGGTACAGGCCGTGGAGGATGACTTTGGGCTCGTGGCGTTCCAGGTGGATGAGGCAGGTTTGGTCGTCCTGCTCCACCACACGCCAGAACGTCACCGCGGACAGGCGGCCCCACCGCCACTCCGGGACGGCCGCGTCAGCGTGCACGACGGCGAGCCACGGCCGTTCGGCGACCTGGGTGTCCCAGACGGCGCGCAGGTAGTAGCCGCCGAGCGCGGCCCCGACCTCAGCCCCTTCGAGGAGCGTGGCTTGGAGCCCGTCCTCGACGAGCTCCTCGATCCGCTCCTGCGTGGCCACGGTCTCGACGGTGAGCGACGGGGGTTCGGAGAAGAGGAGGTCGCTGGACATGGTGGCGATGTCCGAGGCGACCGGCACGTGGAGCTTCGTGCGCTTCTCCCCGGCCGGGGTGGGCTGCCCCCAGAACCAACGGCTCAAGGCACCGACCACGCCCCCGCGGTACTGGCCGGGGCGGTTAGCTGGCCGGGCGCCGACGCCTTGCGCTCCGTACAGGTCGGCGAGCTCGTCGTCGTCGCCCCGATACCAGGCGTCGAGGACGCCGTAGTGCTGGTAGATGGGGTTGAGGTGTTGGGGCGGCCATGTGCCGCCGCTCGGCAGCGGCATCGCGGACTTCCCTTCGCATTCTCATGCCTTCTGACCTGCTGAAACATGCGATGCTAACGTTTCTCGGAATCGCCGTGAGAGAATTCTAGTAACCCGAAAAATCCGAACTACGGAGATTCACAAATTGGAAACGTATTACATCCAGGAAATCCCGGGACGGACCGAAAGCGTCCGTGCTGATCGCGTCGTCCTCGACACGGCGGCCGGTCTTCGCCGGTTCCTGCGTCACGGTGAGGTCGTCCGCACGGTGCCGATCGACACCCCCACCCGGGTGATCGAGGTCACCGAGGACTTGCACCCGAAGGGGGGTTGGCCGGTCTAGTCGGAGTCGTGGGGTACGCCGTCGCGCTCACGGCGGTGTGCCCCACGATCCCACACGACGTCGTTCGCCTCGTGCACGGTCCGCCACAGCTCGTACCGGACGGTGTCGTCAGCCTCGGCCCACTGGGCACGCATCTGGTCGACGGCGTGGACCAGGGCGCGCACTTCGGGTGGGAGGTCGGTGAGCTCAGTGGGTTCGCCGAGGGAAGCCCAGTCGGGTGCCATCTCTCAGGCCTTGCCTGGGACGTTCGACACGGCCTCGACGAGGCGCGCCAGGCGCTCGTACTTCTCCGCCGTCGTGTGACCGTCCCAGGCCGGGGACTGATCAGCGTCCAGTACGGGGACGTGGGGGAACAGGTCGAGATCGTCGCTGGACAGATGCCAGGACAGTTGGCCTTGCGGGGTGGTGACGTAGATGACAGGCCAGTTCGGCTCGTCCGGGTCGGCGTTGGGCACGATGGCCGAGGGGTAGACGGCTGCGAGGTAGGCGACGAGCGCGGCCCGCTCCCGGTACGGATTCCACACCTCGGGCTCCGGCTCGACCTGGCCCGGCTCGTCGACGCTCTCCGGCCAGTGCCACGTGCCCGGTACGTTCTGCGGGCCGTAGTCCACCTCGTTGAAGAACATGCCCGTCGGGTTCATCACGGCGAGGTGGCAGCGCGCCTGCATGTCGTCGTCGGCGTGCTGGGGCGGTGCGTAGCTGGAGACCTCGGTGACGATCGCGGCCCGGCAGACGCTCGGGTACTCGCCACCCGGAGTGCCGTAGCTGACGTAGTGAACGGTCTGGCCGACGGTCGGCGTCTGACTCATGGGTGCTCCATCAGTGAAGGGGGATGGAAAAGTAAAGCCACGGGAATGGACATTCCCACAAGTTACGGCTGAGTAGAGCAGTGCTCACGCTGCGGGCAGGACCGGCTCGCGCAACTGGTGCTGCCAGACCGCGCGCGTCGTGAAGATCCCGTACCGGCCCGCGTCCAGACTGTGGTCGTCCGCCTTGATCGGAACGTCCTCGCCGTCCTCGGCCTTCTCGTCGTCCCACGCGTACCCGGCGACCTCCTCGATCCACCCCTCACACGAGCGGTGAACGAGCAGCTGGCCAGTCGCCAAGAGACTGGCGACGGTGCGGATGCCGTCGACGACGTCGTTGTTGCCGAGCGTCGAGACGATCCCGTCGTTGTGCAGCTGCACGCGGAAGCTCTTCGCGGAGGGGTCGACCACGACGTACTGCGGGTGCTCGCCCTGGGCGAGCCAGGCCCGGAGGCGTTGGGAGTACTCGGCGTCGGTCAGGCTGCGGTGAGCGAGCTTGGAGTCGTACCGGTACTCACGGGTCAGGTACAGGCGGCCATCGACGCCCAGGGCGAGCATGAGCGCGGCGAAGGGGTTCGTCGTGCCGTAGTCCACGCCCACGCTGATCCACTGCACGATCTGCGGCAGGACGTCGACCACGTGGCGCTGCTCGTCCCACATGTCGTAGACGGCTCCTTCGGCCTGCACCCAGTGGCCGAGGATGAACCGCCGGTACCACAGGCCGACATACGTCGACTTGAGGGTGGCGACGTACTCGGCGGGCAGGTGCGGGTTGTCGTCCAGCTGGAAATGCCAGGACCGCAGGCTCGTCTCCGTGGGGCGGAGCATGTACTGCTTGCGGAGCCAGTGGGCGGGGTTGTCGGGGTTCGTGGTGACGAACAGGCGCGCGCCGGGCACCGAGCAGCGGGCGTTGAGCTGGTCGAAGAAGTCCTTCGGAATCGTGGTGCCTTCGTCGACGTAGGCGCCGGCCCCGGTCATGCCGCGGACTTTCGGTTCGGCCTTGGCGTCGTTGGCGCCGAGGACGTGGACGGTGCGGCCGAGGATCGTGGCGGTGGGGGCGCCGTTGTTGTAGTGCACCTGGGAGGCGAGGGTGCCGAAGATGTCGGGGTTGGTGAGGGGCCCGAAGGCGTTCCGGAAGATGGAGTCGCGGGTGCGGCCGACCATGACGAGTTCGCCGCCGCGGGGCGGGTTCGCGACGAACATCAGCCACTTCAGCAGGGACGCGATCGTCTTACCGGACCGAACTGAGCCTTCCCACAGGTTGATGCGGGCCTCGGCCTCGACGACGGAGCGGATCTGCTTCGGCGACAGTGCGCTGGTGACTTGGGTCAGGTCGATGTCACTCATCGGCCGGGAGTTGTTCGTAGGCGATGCGGAGGCCTTCAGCGAGGGCGCCCAGCATGCTGCGGGCTTCGGACGCGCCGTTATCGAAGTCCATCTTGATCAGCTTGTCGTGCTTGTCGATCGCGATGCCGAGCGCGGTGTACGCCTCCCGGGTTTCCCGGAGCGGCGGCAGGTCGAGGGTGACGAGTTCGGGGCCTTCGGGGCCTCGTTCGTAGTACCGGTAGCTCGACCAGGCGCGGGCCCGGAGCCGGTCGACGTCAGCGAGGAGTGTCTCGGCGAGCTCGGCGCGGCGGGTCTTCATGTCGGCCGTGCGCGCACGCGTAGCTTTTTCCGTCTGCGCGCGCGAGAACGCGTCTACGATCTGTTCGTCTTTGGCGATCTTGCGGACGGTGGCATCGCTGACGCCGTGTTGGCGGGCGATGCCTCGGCAGGACTTCTCGCCTGCACGGATGTCGTTGAGGATGGCGGCGCGGGTGGTGGGGTCGATGGGTGGGGGCACACGTGCTCACCCCCGGACATGACGAAGGCCCCGTGTGGTGGCGGGGCCGTGTGTGCGCATGCTGCGCGTGCCTCCGATCATGGGTTATCCCCAGGCATGGTGTCAAGCCTGTTTGGCCATCGACGCTTAGCGAATTTCCCTTAGCTTGGAGTATTTTATAAAAATCTTCCGGTAGGCAAAGTATTCCTTGCTCGCTTCTTCTATTGGGAACCTTTCTAGAGAGGTGGTGATAACGTGTGTAATTACTCTATCTATTGTGCGCTTTTCGAGCCTTTTTGGTAGGACCATTAGGATAAATGGAAACCTCTTTAATGTAATTGCAATTATGGCAAGGGGGATGTTTTTTGCTTTCGTTTGGCGGGTTAGTGCGATTATTGCTTGGGCGAAAAACCCGAGGGCTGTACAAAGCTTAAAAAGCTTTCCAGGGCGCTCCTCGATCAATGACACTAGTTCGGCTGCGCGCGTCTCGGCGCGCTCGGGGTTGGGGTAGCGCACGCGGGCGGACCACTGAACCAGTCTCCGGGCCGCCCAGGGAGACAGTTCGCAGGCTTCGTTGACGATGAGGCCTAGGGCGATGCCGAGGAAGATTTCCCAGCCGCTCACCGGGTTCCTCCAGTGAAAATCGTGCCGAGTAGGCCGCGGAAAACGCTGCCAGTTGCGGGTCGCGGTTGGAGGGCTTCAGGGCGTCGCTCGGCGAGCAGTGCGCGGGCGGCGGGGGCGCCGATTCCGGTGAGGGTGTAGAAGCGGCGGGGCGGCTTCGTGGGGTCGGGGTTCTTGTCTTCCCAGTGGCCTTCGATCCACCTCAGGTCTTCGAGGCGGTCGAGGACGCCGTAGATCGTGGGGCCGGTTCGGCCGGTGGCCTTGATGATGGCCCAGCCGTGCAGTTCGTAGCCCTGACGGTGGGCTTGTATCAGGGCTTCGAGGACGTCGAGCAGGGGTTTGGTGACGCGGACGGGTCCGCTGGTTCCTTCCACACCCCTTACCTTACCTAGGTCGGATAAGGAGTGTGCGGGGTTCGGGGATCTGATTTCAGGCGGCCTGGAGTCGCTTGGCGAGCCACGCCCAGTCCCACAACGGCCAGCACGGCCGCCCGCCCCACCAGGTCGTCACGTCCTTGCCCGGAGGCTCGCAGGAACCCTCGCAGACGATCGCGATCTGATCGCCGGGCATGATCCGCACCCGCAGCGTCCACTGGCCGTCTCCGACCGCCTGGGGGCCGTCTTTGGGGCACCAGGGGCAGGTGATGCGCAGGACGTGTCCGTCGGGCCAGAGGTCGAGGTGGTGGGCGAGCGTGTTGACGATGCGGCGGGCTCGGGGGGCGAGGTCTTCGGCCAGGCCCGGGTCGACGAAGTCGGCCTCGACGAGGTGGCGGGCGGCGAAGTCGAGCAGCGGCCCGACGTTGGTCTGCAGGGTGGCCGGCGGCGCGGGCCTGGGGCACATGATGGCCTGGGCGACCATGGCGGCGCACGTGTAGGCCTCGATGGCGAGGTTGTTGAGCGCTGTCACCACGTCGAGGTCGACAGGGGCGGGGTGCTCGCCGGGCATGACGGCGACGCGCTCGATGCGCTCGACGCGGGCGAGCTGGTCGCGGAGCTCTCGGGCCTCGGCGGTCATGAGGTTGGGGCGGGGTGGCCTGGGGGTGCCGGGGAAGCGTGCCTCGACGAGGTCGGCCGCGTAGAAGGAGGCCCATTCGAGGTCGGTGGCGACGACGGTCGGCAGGTGGTGCACGGGAGGTCCCCCTGGATGGTTCGGATCGGACGGGAGCGATGGTGGCGGGCGGCGGTGGTTAACGTCGCGTCCTACGACCGTCGGGGTGGTGGGGGTTCAGAAGGGGGCGTCATTGCTTTCGGCCTCCGTGAGGATTTCAGGCGCGCGGGCAGGAATAGCGGGCAGGGGTGAGCCGCATTTATGTGCGGCGAGTACCGGATATCGGCGGGGATTTCTTATGTGCCACTCATAGCGGTGCTCGAGCTCCTTTTTCTGCGCGTTGCCGACAAGGTCGTACGTCGCGCGGCCTTGGAGAAGCGCGATCGCTTCGCCCATTTCGTCGATCGGGCCGATATCGGCTCGGACGGGGAGTGCGCATTTTTCGGCGTCGAGGCCTCGGAGGACCGGGGCGAAGCACCGTGGGCACTGGGTGATGCCCGCGGTGCGCAGCTGGCCGCCGGAGCGGGCGAGGAGCCAGGCCGGGATCACGGGCGCTCCTCGGGGTTGAGGATCTCGCCGGTGGTGGGGTTGACGCGTTGCCCGTCGATGAGGACCCAGGCGGGTTGGGCGAGGAGGTCGCTGGGGTCTCGGGGATCGGGGGCGGGCGGTGGAGTGTGCGTCAGTGCGTCGTCCCCCTTTAGGGGGGACGCACTGACGCACTCACCGCCCAGTGTGTGACGCACTGCTGACGCGCTTGACGCACTGGCGTTGTGACCTGCGGTTTTAGTGCGTTGATCTTGTGACGCACTCGTTTTGGAGGGAAGATCGTTTTCGCTTATTGACGCATCGAAGATCAACGCGCTGACGCACTGGGATTGACCTGCGGAAACACTATTGACACTCGATGCCGAAGACCCGGATTGGTGATCTTGTGACGCGCTCGAACCGGCCGTAAGCCAGTGGAGATGAGCACCGCGCGCACCCGGAGACTTACGCACCCGGCCCGCGGAGACGAGCGCCTTGAGCGCCTCACGGATCGTTTTCTGCGGGTGCTCCTCACCCGCGATCGCGTCCTCGATCTGCCGCCCGGAGGAGCCCGGGGAGAGCGTCAGAACCTCGATGATGGCGTCCGAGGTGCCCCGGGTCTTGGCGTCACGCCGGTTGCCACTGGCGAGCTCCAGGCGCTTCGTCGACGGGTCGTAGGCGAGCAGAGATTCAGGCACCTCAACATCCCGGCCATACGCCGAGAAATACCGGGGCGCCGCCGGATCCATTTCCCCGTCATCGCCTTTCTCGCGGACGAGACGCCATTCCACATCCGGCCAGTCACGCAACCGGGAAGCTCCCCGGGACCTCTCACCGGAATGCCCCATGTGGTGCACAACAATGGCCTCAGAAACGCCCGCCTCTTTCAAAAGCTCGTCGAAAGCCACGAGGAATCGACCGGCCTCCTTGTCCTCGGAGAGGCCGAGGGCGTCGAGGATCGGGGCGAGGCAGTCGAGCACCACGACGGACGCCCCGAAGGCGCGGAGGTCGGCCGCCCATTCGGAGCGGGTCTCGGGGTCGAGGATGTCGAACGAGGAGAGGCGGCCGCGGAGAGACACGACCGCGGCCGCCGCGGTGTTCTCGATGCCCTGGCGACGCAACCACAGGCGGACCATGCGCTCGTCGAGCTCGTCGTCCAGGAGCACGATGCGGCCGGTGACCGGCTGCACGGGGAAGCGGCCGAGGAACGGCACGCCGTCGGCGAGGGACCGCAGGATGTTACCGATCATGGTCGTCTTGCCCGCCTTGTACTGGGCGGCGAGCACGACGCGGCCGCCGATCGGCCACAGGCCGTCGAGGCGGTATTGGGCGGGCTCGTCTGGGACGGAGAGGAACTCGTCCAGGGCGACGATGGGAGGCCGGGCTACGGTGCCCGCGCGGGCACGCTTGGCCCGCCGGGCAGCTTCCTCGCGGACGCGGAGCCGCCGGAGCTCGGCCTCGACTTCCCGCTCGAACGCGAGCGCCTGGGCCTGTTCGGCGGTGATCGGCTCCTCCTGCTCCGGGGCCGCGCCGGGGAGGTGGTGGACGGTGGCCAGCGCCCCCTCAGCGCCCCCTGCGAAAGGGGGCGGCCCCGAGGCACTCGGCGTGGTGGGGGCGATCAGCGCGTACAGCTCGGCCGTCTCGTCCCGTTCCGGCATCGCTCCGCCGTACCCCTGCGCGCGCAGCGCGGACGCCGCGGCCGCGTGGTTCCCTCCGTGCTCGAGGAGCGCGTACGCGGAGAACTTCGAGTACGGCGTCTCCGTGTCGAACTCCGTCGACGAGGAAAACACGTACAGGTTGTCGCCGTCGTTAGTCCCGGTCGTCGCCGAGATGCCGCGGGACTTGCCGGGCCGGGTCCAGCCGAGCGACCGCCCGAAGTTGCGGGTGTGCCTCCACCCGTGCGGTTCGAGGATTTCCCGCCACGACGCCTTGGCGTTGAAGTCGTCGCCGGGCCGCACCACATCACCGTGGTCCGCAGTACGGTTCACGCCCGCAGAGGAGGCCGCGGGTGCGGTCGGGGCTGCGACGGGCATCTCGTCGAGCATGGCCGCGACCGCGTGCAGCGCGTCCCGCTCGTCCTCGGTCACGACCGCGATCGTCGCGGGGCCGCCCCGGGCGAGCACCCACGGGCGGCCGCTCGAGTGCGTCCGGCCCGCGCTGGGCGCGGCCACGACGAACCCTCCCTCACCGCGGGTCTCGATGAGGACCTGGGGGACCTGCTCGCCCCGCGTGACGGTGTCGAGGCGGGCCTGCCGCTTGGCCCGCACCTGCAGGTCCTGCTCGGCGTCGACGCTGGCCTGCTGCTCGACCCGCCACGCGGCGAGCTCCGCAGGGGTGGCCGGCCGACGGGCGAGCCGGGTGTTCTTCCTCGGGGCGCCGTCGACGCGCAGAAGGATGTGGAGCCCTCCGGACGGGGTCATCTCCAGGTATCCGCCGGTGATGCGCTCCCACAGCTCGGCCAGGCCGTGGTCTTCGAGGAGGCGCGCGTACCGGCCGAGGTAGCCCTCCTGCACGGCCCGCCCCTCGAGCTCGAGGAGCTCGAGGCCGCTGGAGATGGTGCCGCACACGTAGCCGAGACCGTCATACAGGCCTGGCTGTCCGAACCACTCGGCGAGCTGCTCCGGGGTGGGCCGGGTGGTCTTGTAGTGCTCCCAGGATCCGCCGCCTGGGTACGGCCGCTTCGTGCCGTCGACTGCGGTGGGGATGACGCACAGCCCTGCGGTGTGCGCGGCCTGGGCGGTGGTGAGGAGAGGGGGAGGTGTGGTCACGCGGTCGCCTCGCCGTGGAGAGGTGTCCTGTGGGTGGTGCGCATGGTGGGCCCCTCTCGGTCGTGCGGGTGGTGCTGAGTGCCCGCCCCAGGGACTCGCACCCTGGGCGTCTGCTGGTCGGGCAGGGGAGAGATGCGGAGAGGCCCCCGCGCGCCGCTTCCCCTTTCGGCGCGCGGGGGCTGATCAGGAGGGTCAGGAGGCGTGCCGGTCGTAGTAGTCGTCGTTGAAGTCGTCGACCTCGATGTCCTCGCCGCGTTCCGCCCACTCGTCGTGTTCCTCCTCGGCGTGGACCGCCTCGAGCTCCTCAGGAGTCAGGCCAGCCACCCACTCAGGGACGTCGCTCACGGTGGAACCTTTCTTTGTAAAGGGAGGGGCCGGTGCCCGCCCCGCGGCCTCGCGCGCCACAAGGGCGGGCACCGGGGTTTCAGGAGGGTCAGGCGAAGCCGAGCGCGGCCCGCTGCTGCGGGTCGAGCGCGGCCAGCGCGGCGGCCTGCTCGGGGGCCAGGCCGGGCGGCGGCGTCCACGCGGCGCCCGCCGCCGGGGTGGGCGCGGGCTGGGCGGGCTGGGCCGGAACGGCGGGCGCGGGCGCCGGGGCCGCGTACTGCGGAGCCGGAGCCGGAGCCTGCGGGGCACCCTGAAGGAAGTCGCTTGCCTGCACGGCCGACGGCGGCATGTACGTCGCGGTGTAGATCTTCGGCGGGTTGTGGCCGCGCTTCTTCACCTCACCGTCAGCGACGTAGGTGATGGACAGAACGCCCCCGACCTCCAGGCCCCGGGCGCCCGACTGGCGGACAGCGGTACGCACCGCGTCGAGGAGCTTGGCCTTGATGTAGAACTTCCGCTGGCCGTCGTCGTCGACGATCTGCGGGTCACGCAGGGACGTCTGAACGGTGACGACCATCTGCATCATGGGCTTGCCGTCCGACCAGACCTTCGGCTCGCCGCTGTCGAGGTCCTTCTGCTGCTCAACGGTCGGCGGGGTGGTGATGGGGCCGCTGACGGTGGTGCCGAACGCCTGGTTGGGGAACTGCGCGGACGGGATGCCGCCTCCCATGAGGAAGGCGTTGGCGTCCATCGTGAACGGGGTCGTCATGATCTGTGCTCCTTGGATTCGTTGCTACTGAGCGATGAGGTCTTGCAGTTCCGACGCGGCTTCGGTGAGGGCGTCGGGGTCACCCGGACAGCCGTCCGGGAGGTTCATGGCCCCGGGCCGGAACCAGGGGCAGGACCGGCACCAGGCCTCGCGGCGCTTCAACAGCGGGAACGCGGCCGGGCCCAGGGCCTGGACGAGCTTGGCGATGCCGTCCGCGCGGGACAGGGCCGCCTCCGCGACCGTCCGGTCGTACGGCTCCGACCAGAGGAAGCGTTGCTTCCACTCCTGGTCGCGGGGCAGGAAGTAGATGGCGACGTCGGTCACGGGGAAGCCGAGACGCTCCCACCCGAGGCCGTACGTGTGCGCCTGGACGCGGTACTGCTCGCCGGGGCCGCGCTTCTTGTACTCGCGAAGGGTGTTGCCGCCCGGCACCTTCCAGTCCCACACGACCCCGTCGAGGTACAGATCCGAGTTGCCGGAGATGTCGTCGCCGTTGATCTGGCCGACGGTGACGCGCTCCTCCAGCGCGTACCGGGACTGGCCGTCGGTGTGCCAGTTCGGCAACGCCCAGTTCGCGCGCTCCAGCAGCTCCTGCAGACCGTTGTGGACGTTCGTGCCGATCCACGCCTTCCAGCTCAGAGGCTGGTTCGTGTTGACGGCCGGGTGCCCGGCGAGCTTGTAGCCGATGCGCAGGTCGCAGGGGATGCCCAACTCGCTGGGGCCGATGCGGGTCTGCAGGGTGCGTGGCTGGTTGTTGATGGCACCCTCGATGAGGCCGTCGAGCTCGTTGGCGAGCGCCTGAACGCGCGGCGGGATGCTCACGCCGGGTCCCGGAACGTGGTGATGGTGCCCGGCGTGGTCTGCACGGTCTTCGCGTACGTCGCCGCCGACTCTGCGGAGACGATCGTCTCAGCGTCCGGGGCGCCGAGGAGGTCCCGGAGAACGGTGCTGAACCCCTCCTTGTCGTGCGTCGAGATCAGCCACGTCACCACGACTCCGGACCCGTCGGGCTGCATCTCCGTCAGGGTGATCATGCTGCGGGCAGTCATCGGACACCGGCCGTACGGTGGGCGACGGTCAGGATCTCGGCGAGCTCGACGCGGATCTTCCCCGTGTCGGCGAACAGCGCGGCCAGGCCGCGCTGCCGGAGAACCACCTCGACGAGCTCGTCAGGGACGCTCGCCGGGTCGACAGCCGTCGGGGTGGGGAGCGTGCCGATGACCTCACGCGGAGGGCAGTCCACACACCGGAACAACGTCCACGACGGGCCGCCGTCCACGGCCGGGACCTGCCCGGCGGGCACCATCGGCTCCTCGACGACGCGCTGCTTTCCGCAGGTGACGCACGCCCACCCGTCGTGCTGCGACTTCGTGAGGTCCGCGATGCTGATCGGCGTGATCTGCGCGGGCTTCCAGTCGGTCGCCGCGCGCCGCACGAGCAGGTGCGCGTTCACGGGGTGGCCGAGCGCCTGCTGCGCGCGCACCATCTCGGCGACCCGCTCAAGCGCCCACTCCTGGTCGTCGGGGGTCTCGTGGTGGATGCTGGTGATGGTGACGGTGCGGCCGTCCCGGTAGGTGTGGGTGTAGCGGGCCGCGTACTCCAACCCGCTGGTCGTGGTGGTCATTGCTTCTGGGCTCCTGGGTTCGCTGAAGAAGGGGGGCGGGGGTCTGCGGGGCGGGGTCTCGTGCTCCCCGGAAACCCCCCGTGCCAAAGGTGGGGTCACATAGCGATCGCGGGCCGCCACGGGCCGCCCTGCACCCGGGTGACGAGCTGCGCGTCGTCGAGCAGGCCCCGGGCCCGCTGGTGCTGGAGCGCCGTCTCCACCTGCTGGACGGCCTGCTCACGACGCCAGGGGGTGGCGCCGGTGGGGGCGGTGTAGACCCGCACCTCCAGCACTCCGTCGCCGTCGCGGAAGATGCCCTTGACGCCGTACTCGGCGCATCCCGTCAGCTCGGCGGCGTACCGACTGACAGGCGCGGAGGCGAGCAGCTGGGGGACGGTGAGACGCTGCGCGAGCATGGCGGGCTCCTGGGATCCGGGGGAAGGGAGGCGCTGATCGGCGCCTGCAGGAAACACGCTACATCACGCTCCAACACGATTCAAGACGCTACAACTTGCTACATCCTGCTACACGGATGGATGTGCGAAACCGGGC
Organism: Streptosporangium jomthongense; assembly: GCF_042650425.1. Classification (NCBI taxonomy): domain Bacteria; kingdom Bacillati; phylum Actinomycetota; class Actinomycetes; order Streptosporangiales; family Streptosporangiaceae; genus Streptosporangium; species Streptosporangium jomthongense. Next base: position 163,369 of record NZ_JBHSBC010000008.1, read on the forward strand.
ACTACTGGACGCGGACCCTCGTCTTGCCGCACCGCGCGCACCGCTGCTGCACTGGCCGGCCACCGGCCACGATCGGGACCGACACCCACCGGTGCCTGAACGGCCAACACCTACCGGACACGGTCGCGTGCCATGTTCGCCCGCTGCAAGAGGTCGAGCCGGGCCTCCAAGGTGCGGATCGTGGCCGCCTGCATCAGGACCGTCTTCCGATGCGAGCCCGAGACGGAGGCCTCCTTGGCAGCCTCCTCGCGCGCCTCTTCCAGGAGGCGGTCGGCCGCGTCGAGGCGGCGGATCAGGGCGGCCCGGGTGCGGAACCAGTCACGAATCATCAGGGTCTCCAGGTTTTCCAAGCAAGCGTGTGATGAAGTCCGCGACACCGACGCACACCGGCCACGTGGTCGTCGTGACCCGGGTGCCGACGCGAGTCGCGACAGTGATTTGCGCGTCTCTGGGTAGAGCAGGAGGAAGCCCCCCACCGAGCAGGCCGGTGGGGGGCAGAGTGCTGGTGGTGCTCATCACGCGGGCGTGCCCCGCATCACGACGATGCCGAGCTCCTCCTGGAGCTTCGCCACGACGGTCCGGATCGCGTCACGCCGCACGTCGGTCGCGTTGTCGAGCCAGATGCCCATGTAGAGAGCACCGCCCTGGATCCGGTACCGGAACCGCGCGGTGACCACGTAGGGCTCGCTGTCCTCGAACGGCGCGATCCCGAGCTCCAGCGTCGAGGGCACCTCGATGGAGCCCTTCGCGCCGCCGCCCGCGGTGGTCTCCTCCTCGAACGTCAGGCGCCTGTCCCCGCTGGCCAGGAGAGTCGCCGAGGAGAACGTCACCTTGGTCTTGGCCTGGAACTGCTGAACGAGCTCCAACATGTCCGCCGCCGTCGGCTTGCGGATGTCGGCGCGGTTGTCGTCGATGAAGTCCGCGAACGCGGCCTGCTTGAGGAACTGCCGGTCCAGGCCGGCCCACCTCCGCCACGCGTCCGTCTCGGCCAGGCGCAGGGTGAGGCGGTGCTCACCCCATCGCGGCATGTAACCGCGCTCTTCCTCGCTGACCCACCCCTCGTGGGCGTCGAGGACGGCAGTGATGACCCCAGCCTGAATGTCGACGTACACCTCGGACTGGGCGTCGCAGTGCTTGCGGTAGTAGTGGACGAAGCTGGCCAGGTCGTCGACGCGGACGGTGCCCTTCTTCCGGGCGGGCCGCGTCTCGTCGGGGTCACGCAGGTCGATGGTCTCGACCCGGTCGCGCAGCTTGAAGGCGTAGAACCCGCCGGGGTTCAGCTGCTCGGAGATCTGCGCGTCGGTCAGGGCGTCGATGAGGGCGTCGTTCTCCGTACGGGTGGTCACTTGGCGATGTCCTTCGGCTGGTCGGTGGTCTTGTCGAGTACGCGCAGGCCCGGGATCGCGGCCTGCCGGGGGTCGTCGCGCAGCAGGTTTCCGGCGGTGTCGGCGAAGAAGACGGCCGCCCGCGGAGGTGCCTTGGGGGCTTTCACCGTGACCTCGCCGACCACCATGAGCGCCGCCTCGTTGCCCTTCATCGGCTCCACGGTGAGAGTGAGGGTCACGGTGCCCTTCTTGCCGTGCTCGCGGACCGCGGCGACGAGCTGCTGCATCGCGGCCGCGGCCTCGTCGGAGACCTGCCCGTTCCGGATGTCACGCAGGACGTCGGCGAACGGCCTGACCTGCTCGGGTGTGGTCACGCTGATTTCCTTTCGGGGGATTCGGATTCGAGGGTTCGGAGGGCGGCGTTGTACCGCTCAGCGGTACGGCGGCACACCCCGACACGGGCGGCCGCTTCCTTCCATGAGGCACCCCAGGCGAGGAGGTCCGCGTAGTCCTCCAGCCGGGCGAGCCGCGCCTCCCGAGCCGCCTTCCCGGCCTGGACCGGCGGTTTGCCGAGCATGGGGAACCGGTCGAGGACGCCGGTGCTGCGGTGGCGCTGGTAGCACGCCCGGATCAGGCCGCGGCCCTGCGAGGGACCCTGCTGACCGCAGCAGACGCAGGTGATAATGCGTGGTGGGCGTCTCACCGTTCCACCGCCTCGAACGGCACCAGGGCGAGAGTGCAGCCGAGCGCGCCGAGGTACCGCAGGAGAGAGGTGAGCTGAGTGCGCGGCCCGGCCGTACGCTCCAGATGGGCCACCGACGGGGCGGTGATCCACAGGCACTCAGCCACGACAGCCCGCGACAGGCCGGCCGCCGTACGCAGCCCGGCCAGGTCGGACAGCACCTCGTCGAGGGCGCCTGCCGGTTCGCCGTCACGCACGACGACGAGCTGGTGGCCGACGGCGTGCGCGTACCCGATGACGTGGCCGACGACAGGAATCGCCTGCCCGGACTCCCACCGGCTGACCATCGACGGACCGGCACTCGCCCCCAACCCGAGGGTGTGCGCGAGCTCCTGGCCTTGGATCTGTGCTGTACGGCGTAGGGCGACGAGGTCGGCAATGAGGGGGATCACTGGTCCACCGCCTCGGGGGCAGGCAGCTCGATGACGAGCAGCTGCAGCTGGCCGCCTTTCACGACGGGCCCGATCCTCATGTCCGGGCCGACCAGGTGCCGGTCGTCGTCGTCCGGCAGGACCCCGGCGTCGACCAGGCCGTCGATCATGGCCTTGAAGGACGGGTAGAGGTTGCCGACGTCGCGGCGCCGCCGGTCCGGCGGGGAGAAGACACCGAACACGTGGGCGCGCGCGAGCTGCGGGATCTGGGCGGCTTCGGCCGCGGCTTTTCCGGCTTCCCGCAGGGTGCGGGTGAGCTTCACCCGTTGCATGTGGTGGATCCGCTTGTTGGCGTTCATGACTTGCAGCCCTGCGGGGAGGGTGATGGTCCAGGTGCGGGCGCCCGCCGCCGGGCCTGTGGTGAGGTCGGCGGCGGTCATCGGGTGGTCCCGAGGATCGTCCGGGCCACAGCGAGAGCAGCGGTCCAGTCGTGGCGAACCCTGCCGTTCTCGTCGGCGACGACCCGCTGCCGGTCCGGGCCAGTGAGGCCGGTCCCGGCGTACCGCTCGTAAGCGCCGTAGTCGTCCATGCCGTCAGCGATCTGCCCCAGCACCTCGCCGAACGGGTCGAGCGCGCCGCGCAAGACGGTCAGCAGACGGATGGTGGCGAGCTCCTCCCCGGTCCACTCCCCGGACAGCACGAGCGCGTCCATGCCGTCGCGGTCGGCGGCGTCGGTGAGGACGACGCTTCGCGAAGTGATGCCGGTCAGGATGAGGTCCTCGTGCAAGTCCCACCGGCCGCCCGGAAGCTGCTGGTCCTGCGCGCGGAGCCAGGCGGCGGCAGCGCGGATCTGCTCGACAGGAGACAGGTCAGCCACGACCAACCTCCTCGGCAGCGAAGGCGAGCACCGGCAGGCCGACGAGCAGGACGACGTACACGGCGAGCAGGCAGGCGGTGCCGCACAGGGTGGCGTGGAGCCAGTGGCCGCGGCGGGCCGCCGCCACCCCGAGGAGGGCGGCGGCCAGCGCGAGCATGAGGGGGAGGGCGGCAGTCACGACGCGTCCTTGGACGTGTAGGCCACGGCGGCGAGGGTGAGCACCGGCAGCACCAGCACCAGGAGGGCCGCGCCGTACCCGATCGGGGGGATCGCGTGGGACCAGTCGTGCAGCGCACGGGTCAGCCGGGTCAGGGCCCAGGCCGCGAGCAGGTGCACCATGACGGTCGCGAGCAGCCACGCCAGCGGGCGGCGGCCGGGCATCTTCGGGGTGGTCACGCCTGCTCCCGGTCAGCCGACGGGACGTACGGCTCGAACGGCGCCCGCCCCGGGGTGGGGAGGACCGCGGTCGCGGGCAGCCGCGGGGCGAGCGGGACGCACTCGGCCCCGTCGGTGTGCCGCATGCCGGGCAGCCCGGGGAGGCCGCACGCGCACCACGGTCCTCCCCGCTGCTGGGGCGCGACGAGCTGGTCGTCCGGGCCGGGGGCAGCCGGGGGAGTGGTACCCCCGTGCAACGCCTCCTTCCACCGGTCAACCGAAGGCGGGAGCAGCGCCGGGTGCTGCTCGGCGTACGCGAGCAACTCCGACCACTCGGACACAGCAGCCTTCTTCTTCTCCAGCTCCTGCTCGGTGGCGCTCACCTCGTCCTGCAGCTGACGCAGCTGCTCGGTCATGCGGGTGATGGTGTGGGGGGAGAACATCAGGACTCCTTGGTCTGCTGGGTGGAGGCGATGTGGGCGAGGATCTCGGCCTCGCGGAACCGGCGGTGGCCGCCGATCGTGCGGAAGGACGTGAGCTTTCCCGCCAGCGCCCACCGGGCGACGGTCTTCGGGTCGACGTGGAACATTCGGGCGACCTCGGCCGGGGTGAGCAGGCGGTCAGGGGTGTCGGACATGTCAGACCTCCTCGGTCTGCGCGATGGTGATGAGGACGACCGGCCGTCCGGGGAGCCGGTGGTACAGGCGGGGGCGGCCGCCGTCCTGCAGCCGCGCCATCACCTCCACCGCCCGGCAGCCGCGGCGGCGGCAGGGGGTGGGGTGGGTCAGGATCTGCACCGCGGGCGGCAGGACGCTGTCGGGCGTGAGGGTGTCCGGCGGGGCCGGGATCCGGGCGAGGAGGCCGGGGGTGAGGTCGCCGAACGTCATCCCTCACCGCCGGGGGTGGTGTCGGTGACGCGCTCCAAGGGGCCGTATCCCGCGCTGACGCCCTCCCACCACTGCTGCTCTCCGGTGTAGTCGCAGGCGAGCATCAGCTGGCCGTAGGTCTCGACTACCCGCCACACGCAACTCTCCCGGTCCCGCCACCGGTCGCCGACACGCAGCTCGGGCGTCTCGACGTCGGCGGCCACCTCGACGGCGGGCTGCTCCGGTTCGACAGGCTGACCGCCGTCAAGCACGATGACGGACACCGGGTAGACCTTCGTCAACGGGCCGCACGTCTGGTTGACGTGCACCCAAGGCTCTGCCGGGCCGGTCGCGGCCTGCAGGGCGACCGTGTTTGCGTCTCGGCGAGCGAACCAGTCGCAGCCGTAACGGTCTCGCCAGATCTCCCCGAGCCGGGGGACGCCGTCGGCCGGGACCAACCGCTCGATGGTCGCGACGTCGGTCGGGACGGTCACGTCGTACAGGCCGGTCGCGGTCTGCAATGCGACGGTCAGCTCGCCCGGGGCCTCGTCGGCGACGAAGTGGGTGACGCGGCCCTCGACGATGACGCGGACGAGCTCATCAGTTCTGTAGTGTTCAGGCATGGCCTGACCCTTCGTTTTTCGTGGAATCGGATTGGTGGGGTTGGGTCTACGGGCGCCCGGCCGTTGGCCCGGCCCGGGCCGCCCGGTTACGCCGACCGGCGCACGCTGCGCTCGGCGGCCTTCCTGCTACGCGCGGCTGCCGCCTTCAGCGACATCTGCGTCATGTACGCGGTGTGGGCGTTCTCCGCCGCTGCCGGGATGTCCTGCTTCCGGACCTTGCCCTCAGCAGTGATGCGGGCGATCCAGTAGTCCAGTGACACTGGCGACGCTCGGCGGGCCGCCTCCGTCCGCTCACCCCGGTGAGGAGTGCGCGCCCACTGCACGTGAGCCGCGATCCGGGCGGCACGGCTGCGCTGTTCGGGGGTGGCCATCAGCTGCTCGGCGCCGTGTACGTCGCGAACGAGGAGGCGGGGATCCGCCACCGTCCGTTCCGGGCCGAGGACGTCTTGGTCGCACTCAACTCACCGCGTCGGATAGCGCGGCGGATAGTCCACTGACTGACCCGCAAGCGGGCAGCAGCCTCCTCCACGGTCAGCATGGTCTCGGATGTGAGGTTGTCCATCTGACCTCCTTCCTTCACTGCCAATACGCTACAAGATGCTACATCTCGATTCAATACGCTACATCTCAAGGCATATCACTACAGTCGGAGTCAAGAGTTTCCCGTGATTTACGTCATGATCCGATGCTCAATACGCTCCACCGTGCTACAACATGCTTCATGGAGCACGAAACTGGTCCACCAGGTCTGCCCTTCTGGAAACGCATCGAGACGGAGCGCATCGCCCGCACCTGGACAGCCACAGACCTACATCGCCGATCGGGCGTAGCCCGAAGCACGATCAACAACCTGGCGACCCAGCGCCGACGCCCTCGGCCGGCCACAGTGGTCGCGCTCGCCGACACCCTGGGCATCCCGCGTGACGAGGCTTTCGCCCTGGCGGGTCTCGACCCGGAGGCGGCCGCCGTGGGGGAGACCGCAACCGACGACACCCTCGACGAACTGCTCGCCCGCCTGCCTGAGGAGCGCCGGCGGGAGCTGGAGAAGTGGCGGGAAGAGGAGCGGGAGCGCTACGAGCGGGCCCGGGAGGACTATGAACGGGGCCTTTCCCGAATCGAGAAGATCCTGCGTGACGAGCTCGGCTGACCACGAATGCGCCGCCCGAAACGGGCGATCATCGAAAAAATTTTCGATGCGCTATTCCTAGCGTGACCAGGGGAGACGGGAAAAACTGCCACTTGGGCAGGGATTTTTGTCACTCAGGAGGCGGATTTTTCTTCTGGTGCAGTGTTATATAGGACTGCCGTAAGCACAGCGTCGTGCAGGCCCTAACGCCGCCCGGCCATGTGCTGTCAGCAGTCCCCCCTCAGGAGGCTCCATGCTCCTCGCACTGGTCACCATCGCCCTATGGGCCCTCAGCGTCGCCTACGTGGCGCTGGACGCCCTCATACCCGGCCACTCCCTGCCGATCTCTCTCCATCACCTGCTGCTCGCTGCCAGCGCTACCATCACCCTCGCCTGGATCCTGCGCCATCCGCGTCTGCAGTACCGAGTCGGCTACCGCGACGGATACGAGGACGGCGAACGCAACGCCGCTTGACCCCGGCGGCGCCCGCGCGACCGACACCGCGCCCCCGCCAGCCACGCTCACAGGTGATGATGTGAGCGCGGCCCCCGCCGGACCCCAGCCCCCTGTGACGCTGCCCAGGAAGGCCAGGACCCCGGCGAGAACCCTCAGAGCCTGTCCGACAAGGACAACCCCGCATGCGCCGCCCGCGCCCGCTCATGCGCCAGCCCCGCGCTGTAGTGCTGCACCATCGACTGCGTCTTCCACCCCATGATCCTCTGCACGTCCGACTCCCCGCCCCCCGCAGCCAGCAGGTGGTGGGTCGCGGTCGCGCGGAACCGGTGCGGATGTACGTTCGCCACCCCGGCCTGCTTGCCGCGCTGCTCCAACAGGTACTGCACCCCACTCCTGGTGAGTCCCACCGTCGGGTTCGGGCCGCGTTCTGCGAGCCACAGGTACGGCAGCTCAGCGAGAGGGTGACGGGCCCGGACACGCAGGTACCGATCCAGCGCCGCGACGGTCCGCGCCCCGATCGGCGCTAGGTGCTCGTCGCCGCCCTTCAGGATGATCTTCAGGGTTTTACCGCGCAGATCGACATGGTCGAGGTGCAATCCGGTCAAGCCGCTGACCCGGACGCCGTTGTCCATCAGGACCCGCAGAATCGCCGTATCCCGACGGTCAAGGAACGAGTTGCCTTTGCAGGTGGCCAGCAGTCGCGCCAGCTCCTCCTCGGTCAGCGGGATCTTCACCTTCGTCGGGAACGTCGGCTTGTCGGCCATCAGAACAGGGCACGTCGACTCCGTGCGCTCCCCCTCGCCCTCCATCCACGTGAACCAGGCCTGCAGCCGCTGGTGGTAGTGGGACACGGTGAGAGCACTGGCCCGCTTCTGCTGTGCCACCAGGAACAGGCGGACGTGCTCCGGCTTAACCCCCTCGGTGTCGCACGGCAACGCCTGAGCGACCAGGAACTCCGTGAACATCCGGGCCGCACCGAGGTACGCCAGCCTCGTGTTCTCCGAGTAGTTCTTCGACATGAGCCACAGCTCGAACGAGTCGATCATCGCGGGCAGGGGAGTGCCGGCGGGGGCGGAGGAGACGCGGCGGCTCCGCCGGACCCGGCCTGTGGCGAGCGGGATAACTTCGGCGGACGCGGCGTCGTTTTTGACCATGGAAACTCCCGTTTTGACTATCACGGCCTGAGAGCACTATGGGGTGTTTCACCAATGCGCGACCTGCGGTTTTTCCGGCCACTCCAGAAAGACCGCCGTAACCAGCGAAAAGCCCAGGTCGGCATCGGCAGGCCTGGTCTATGGACTCCCCATAGCAAGGCGCTATGGGCAGCTGGAGGGTTCCTGACATGTCGTAGTAATGGCACCTTTGGTCCAGCCCTGGCCGGCCACGGCTCCTTGGTCCCTTTCCCCCCAGGGGACTTGTGAGAGGAGTCATCCAGAGTGAGATCCAAGCTCAGAACAGGTGCCGTCGCCGTACTGGCGACAGCGGCGCTGGCGGCTTCCACGCTCGCGAACGCGCCCGGCGCCTACGCGGCCAAGCCCGCGGCGGACGCGAAGCCCACCCCCGTGGGAGCGGCGCAGAAACTCGAAAGGGCGTTCACCCCACCCAACGCCAGAGGCCGCGAGCGTGCGATCGCGAACGCGGGCAAGGCGCTGGCCGCGGAGTCCGGGACGCTGCGCAAGAGCGCACAGGACAAGTTCACCCTGGCCAAGACCATCGACGGCGCGTACGGCCTGCAGTACCTGACCTACGCCCGCACCCACCGAGGGCTGCCGGTCTACGGCGGCGACGTGATCGTGACCACCGACCGGGCGGGTGACCAGCTCGGCCAGGTCGCCTCCGGCCAGCGGGCGGAGATCAAGGTCGGGGTCACCCCCAGGGTCAGGCCCTCGGCGGCGGCGGCCACCGCCCGCGCCAAGCTCGCCAAGGTGGAGAGCGCCGACGCCCCGACCCTGCTGGTCCACGCGGCGGGCACCCAGCCGAAGCTGGCCTGGGAGGTCGTGGTCAGGGGCGCCACCGAGAAGGCGCCCAGCGTGCTGCACGTCTTCGTCGACGCGCTGACCGGCTCGGTGCTGGACTCCTACGACGAGGTCCGCGCGGGCACCGGCAACAGCTTCTACAACGGCAACCCGGTCACCATCCAGACCTCGGGGTCGTCCGGTTCCTACACCATGCGTGACACCACCCGCAGCGGCCTGGCCTGTGGCGGCCAGAACGGCTCGGCCTACACCAAGAGCACCGACTCCTGGGGCAACGGCTCCGGCACCAACCTTGAGACCGCCTGCGTCGACGCCCTCTACGCGGCGCAGACCGAGTGGAACATGCTCAGGGACTGGCTGGGCCGCAACGGCTTCAACGGCCGGGGCGGCGCCTTCCCCATCCGCGTCGGCCTCAACGACGTCAACGCGTTCTGGAACGGGTCCTACACCAACTTCGGCCACAACCAGTCGAACAACCAGCAGGCGACTCCGATGGACGTCGTCGGCCACGAGTTCGGCCACGCCATCTTCCAGTTCTCCGGCTCCGGGGACGGCGGCAGCGGCAACGAGGCCGGCGGCCTGAACGAGTCGACCGGTGACATCTTCGGCGCGCTGCTCGAAAGCTACGCCAACAACCCCAACGACCCGGCGGACTACCAGGTCGGCGAGGAGGTCAACCTGGTCGGCCAGGGGCCGATCCGCTACATGTACAAGCCGAGCACCAACGGTGACCCGGACTGCTACAGCTCCTCGATCCCGAACACCGAGGTGCACGCGGCGGCCGGTCCGCAGAACCACTGGTTCTACCTGCTGGCCGAGGGCACCAACCCCGGCGGCGGCAAGCCCACCAGCCCGGTCTGCTCCGGATCGTCGAACCTGACCGGCATCGGCATCCAGAAGGCCGGCCAGATCTTCATGGCCGGGCTCAACAACAAGACCTCGCCGTGGACCCACGCCAAGGCGCGCGCCGCCACGGTCGCCGCGGCCAAGCAGCTCTTCCCCAACAGCTGCGTCGAGTGGAACGCGGTCAGGGCGGCCTGGAGCGCGGTCAACGTCTCCGCCGGTTCCGGTGAGGGCACCTGCACCATCCAGAACCCGAACGACTTCTCGGTCTCCCTCAACCCCACCTCGGGCAGCGTCCAGGCGGGCCAGCAGGCGACCTCGACCGTCGGCACCACGGTGACGGCGGGCAGCGCCCAGTCCATCACGCTGCGGGCCTCCGGCCTGCCTTCGGGGGCGAGCGCCTCCTTCAGCCCGCCGACCATCACCGCGGGCCAGAGCTCGACGCTGAGCGTCACGACCTCGTCGAACACGCCGAACGGCACCTCGTCGATCACGGTCACCGCGGACGGCACCGACGTCGACAGGACCGTGACGTACTCGCTCACGGTCAGCGGCGGCCCGCCCGGCGGCGGTGAGGCACCGGACATCAGCCTCGCCAACGTCAAGGCGCACCTGCAGCAGTTCCAGAGCATCGCCAGCAGCAACGGCGGCAACCGCCGTTCGACCGGCGCCGGCTACACCCAGTCGGTCAGCTACGTGGAGAACAAGCTCCGCGCCGCGGGCTACACCGTGACCCGGCAGAGCTGCACCTCCGGCTGCAGCGGCGGCGCGGGTCCCAACCTGATCGCGGACTGGCCGGGCGGCGACGCCAACCAGGTCGTCATGTCCGGTGCCCACCTCGACAGCGTCTCCGCCGGTCCCGGCATCAACGACAACGGCTCGGGCTCCGCCACCCTGCTTGAGGTCGCGCTGACCCTCGCCGCGAAGAACCCCACCATGACCAAGCACGTGCGGTTCGGCTGGTGGACCGACGAGGAGCAGGGCCTGCTCGGCTCGAAGTACTACGTCGGCTCGCTCAGCTCGGCCGAGCGCTCCAAGATCAAGGTCTACTACAACTACGACATGGTCGGCTCGCCCAACGGCGGCTACTTCATCAACAACATCGCCACCGCCGCGGCGGCCGATCTCAAGGCCTTCTACACCAAGATCGGCGTCCAGACCGAGGAGAACGTCGAGGGCGCCAACCGCTCCGACGACGCCTCCTTCCGCAACGCGGGCATCGCCACCTCCGGTGTGGCCGCGGGCGCCAGCGACATCAAGACCTCGGCCCAGGCCACCAAGTGGGGAGGTACGTCGGGCAGGGCGTACGACTCCTGCTACCACTCCTCCTGTGACACCACCAGCAACATCAACGACACCATCCTCGACCGGGCGGCCGACGCCGCAGCGTACGCGGTCTGGAAGGGTGCCGTCGGCGGCGACACCCCGCCCCCGACCGACGACTTCTCGGTCTCGGTCAGCCCGTCCTCGGCCACGGTCCAGGCCGGTGAGTCGGCCTCGGCGACGCTGAGCACCCAGGTCACCTCGGGCAACGCCCAGTCGGTCTCGCTCAACGCCGGCGGCGTGCCCTCCGGCGCGAACGTGAGCTTCAGCCCGGCGACCATCACCAGCGGGCAGAGCTCCTCGGTCAGCATCACCACCTCGTCCGCGACCCCGGCGGGCACCTACTCCATCAGCCTCAACGGCAACGGGACGAGCGCCAACCGCTCGGCCGTCTTCACCCTCACCGTCGGCGGGACCGGCGGCGGGCGCACCTTCACCAACGACACGCCCTTCGAGATCAACGACGGATACCAGGACTACACCGACATCGACGTCGCCCTCGACGGGGAACCCGAAAGCACGTTCACCGTCACGGCCGACATCCAGCACACCTGCTCGCAGGACGTGCGCATCACCCTGTACCAGCCGAACGGGTCCGCCCGGGTGCTGAAGTACGAGGGCTACGAGGCCTGCACCCCCTACGACGGGCCGGTCACCTTCACCGTGAGCAACCCCTCCAGGCTCGGCAACGGCACCTGGTCGCTCATGGTCGGCGACTACTTCCAGGGAGACACCGGAGTGGTCAACTCCTGGAGCATCTCCTTCTAGCGGGAACACCCCAAGAAACCGGAGAGCGAGCACCCGGCGGGGGGCCCG